>NZ_CP031243.1:412500-1105000 GCF_003352385.1 Haemophilus haemolyticus
GGTGACTGCGTACCTTTTGTATAATGGGTCAGCGACTTATATTTTGTAGCGAGGTTAACCGAATAGGGGAGCCGAAGGGAAACCGAGTCTTAACTGGGCGAATAGTTGCAAGGTATAGACCCGAAACCCGGTGATCTAGCCATGGGCAGGTTGAAGGTTGGGTAACACTAACTGGAGGACCGAACCGACTAATGTTGAAAAATTAGCGGATGACTTGTGGCTGGGGGTGAAAGGCCAATCAAACCGGGAGATAGCTGGTTCTCCCCGAAATCTATTTAGGTAGAGCCTTGAGCGGACACCTTTGGGGGTAGAGCACTGTTTCGGCTAGGGGTCCATCCCGGATTACCAACCCGATGCAAACTACGAATACCAAAGAGTGATACTCAGGAGACACACGGCGGGTGCTAACGTCCGTCGTGGAGAGGGAAACAACCCAGACCGCCAGCTAAGGTCCCCAAGTCTATATTAAGTGGGAAACGAAGTGGGAAGGCTTAGACAGCTAGGATGTTGGCTTAGAAGCAGCCATCATTTAAAGAAAGCGTAATAGCTCACTAGTCGAGTCGGCCTGCGCGGAAGATGTAACGGGGCTGAAATATAGCACCGAAGCTGCGGCATCAGGCGTATCACTAATACGCCTTACGATTAACAACATGGAATGACGCGAAGCGACATGAAATGTTGTTCAAGCAACCCGAACGTTGAGTCGGGCATCTTTGAGTGAGGATTATTAGTGATACGTCTGTTGGGTAGGGGAGCGTTGTGTAAGCGGATGAAGGTTAATCGAGAGGTTGGCTGGACGTATCACAAGTGCGAATGCTGACATAAGTAACGATAAAACGGGTGAAAAACCCGTTCGCCGGAAGACCAAGGGTTCCTGTCCAACGTTAATCGGGGCAGGGTGAGTCGGCCCCTAAGGCGAGGCTGAAGAGCGTAGTCGATGGGAAACAGGTTAATATTCCTGTACTTGGTAAAGCTGCGATGTGGGGACGGAGTAGGTTAGGTTATCGCACTGTTGGATATGTGCGTTTAAGTTGGTAGGTGGGAAGTTTAGGCAAATCCGGACTTCCTTAACACTGAGAGATGATGACGAGGCTCTACGGAGCTGAAGTAACTGATACCACACTTCCAGGAAAAGCCACTAAGCGAAAGGCTTTACTAAACCGTACTGAAAACCGACACAGGTGGTCAGGTAGAGAATACTCAGGCGCTTGAGAGAACTCGGGTGAAGGAACTAGGCAAAATAGCACCGTAACTTCGGGAGAAGGTGCGCCGGCGTAGATTGTAAGGGCTAGCCCCTGAAGGTTGAACCGGTCGAAGATACCAGCTGGCTGCAACTGTTTATTAAAAACACAGCACTCTGCAAACACGAAAGTGGACGTATAGGGTGTGATGCCTGCCCGGTGCTGGAAGGTTAATTGATGGTGTAATCGAAAGAGAAGCTCCTGATCGAAGCCCCAGTAAACGGCGGCCGTAACTATAACGGTCCTAAGGTAGCGAAATTCCTTGTCGGGTAAGTTCCGACCTGCACGAATGGCATAATGATGGCCAGGCTGTCTCCACCCGAGACTCAGTGAAATTGAAATCGCCGTGAAGATGCGGTGTACCCGCGGCTAGACGGAAAGACCCCGTGAACCTTTACTATAGCTTGACACTGAACATTGAATTTTGATGTGTAGGATAGGTGGGAGACTTAGAAGTAGTCACGCCAGTGATTATGGAGTCGTCCTTGAAATACCACCCTTTAACGTTTGATGTTCTAACGAAGATTGCGGAACGCGGTCTCGGACAGTGTCTGGTGGGTAGTTTGACTGGGGCGGTCTCCTCCCAAAGCGTAACGGAGGAGCACGAAGGTTTGCTAATCACGGTCGGACATCGTGAGGTTAGTGCAATGGTATAAGCAAGCTTAACTGCGAGACAGACAAGTCGAGCAGGTACGAAAGTAGGTCATAGTGATCCGGTGGTTCTGAATGGAAGGGCCATCGCTCAACGGATAAAAGGTACTCCGGGGATAACAGGCTGATACCGCCCAAGAGTTCATATCGACGGCGGTGTTTGGCACCTCGATGTCGGCTCATCACATCCTGGGGCTGAAGTAGGTCCCAAGGGTATGGCTGTTCGCCATTTAAAGTGGTACGCGAGCTGGGTTTAGAACGTCGTGAGACAGTTCGGTCCCTATCTGCCGTGGGCGTTGGAGAATTGGTTGGGGCTGCTCCTAGTACGAGAGGACCGGAGTGGACGCACCACTGGTGTTCCGGTTGTGTCGCCAGACGCATTGCCGGGTAGCTAAGTGCGGAAGAGATAAGTGCTGAAAGCATCTAAGCACGAAACTTGCCAAGAGATGAGTTCTCCCACACATCAAGTGTGTAAGGGTTGTTTAAGACTAAGACGTAGATAGGTGCGGTGTGTAAGTGATGTGAGTCATTGAGCTAACGTATACTAATTGCCCGAGAGGCTTAACTATACAACGCTCAAGTGTTTTTGGGAAAGAGCGAAAGAGAAGACTAGACAAACAAATTAAATAAGAAGACTTAATAGAAAGAAAATCGAGCTTAGCTTGTAGCCAATAAGAACATAGATAGAATATAAAATAAACGTTATCAAAGAATTATCCTGGCGGCGATAGTGCGGTGGAACCACCTGACACCATACCGAACTCAGAAGTGAAACGCTGTAATGCCGATGGTAGTGTGGGGCTTCCCCATGTGAGAGTAGGGCACCGCCAGGTTACTAAATACATATCTAGATTAGATAAAAACATAAGAACCCCAGTTGAAGGACTGGGGTTTTTGTTTTTTATAATCTATTCATGATGTTAAATAAGACTCTAATTTTAATTTTCAATAAGTAAGTAATTTTTCAACTCATATGAAGCCACTTCCTGTAAATGTTTTATTAGCTGTGCTACAATCGTGCTGAAATTCAACCCTTAAAAACAAGAGAAATTATGACCGCACTTAATGTATTAATTTATCCTGATGATCACTTAAAGGTTGTCTGTGAGCCTGTTACTGAAGTTAATGATGCAATTCGTAAAATTGTTGATGATATGTTTGACACGATGTATCAAGAGGAAGGTATTGGTTTAGCAGCACCTCAAGTAGACATTTTGCAACGTATTATTACTATTGATGTTGAAGGTGATAAAAAAAATCAGCTTGTCTTGATTAATCCTGAAATTTTGGCTTCTGAAGGCGAAACTGGAATTGAAGAGGGGTGTTTATCCATTCCAGGGTTCCGTGCGTTGGTTCCTCGTAAAGAAAAAGTGAAAGTGAGAGCGTTAGATCGTGATGGTAAAGAATTTACTTTAGATGCTGATGGTTTGCTTGCGATATGTATTCAACACGAAATTGATCATTTAAATGGAATTTTATTTGTTGATTATCTTTCTCCACTTAAACGACAACGTATTAAAGAAAAATTGCTGAAATATAAAAAACAAATTGCGAAACAATAAGTTTCTTATTCTTAATTAAAGTGCGGTTGATTTTAACTGCACTTTTTCCTATCAATCACCATAACGTAGAACATTATGAAATCACTTAATATTATTTTTGCTGGTACGCCAGATTTTGCTGTACAGCATTTACAAGCCATTCTAAATTCTCAACATAACGTGATCGCTGTTTATACTCAACCTGATAAACCAGCTGGTCGCGGTAAAAAATTGCAAGCAAGTCCTGTCAAGCAACTTGCTGAGCAAAATAACATTCCCGTTTATCAACCTAAATCCTTACGCAAAGAAGAGGCGCAATCTGAACTAAAAGCGTTAAATGCGGATGTAATGGTTGTTGTCGCTTATGGGTTAATTTTACCGAAAGCTGTATTAGATGCCCCTCGTTTAGGTTGTTTGAATGTGCATGGTTCTATTCTTCCTCGTTGGCGAGGAGCGGCACCAATTCAGCGCTCAATTTGGGCTGGTGATGTACAAACGGGTGTAACCATTATGCAAATGGATGAGGGTTTAGATACAGGTGATATGTTACACAAAGTCTATTGTGATATTTTACCGACTGAAACTTCAACAAGTCTTTATAACAAACTGGCTGAGCTTGCTCCATCAGCATTAATCGATGTTTTAGATAATCTTGAAAACGGTAAATTTATAGCCGAAAAACAAGATGACAACCAAAGCAATTATGCAGAAAAACTTTCCAAAGAAGAGGCTCAATTGGATTGGTCGTTTCCGGCAATACAACTTGAGCGTAATATCCGTGCCTTTAATCCTTGGCCGATTGCTTATTTTTCAACAGAAGATAAGGATGGCAAAGCTCAAACGTTAAAAGTATATCAAGCAGAAGTATTGCCTCATCAAGATAAACCTGCGGGAACTATTTTAAGTGCGGATAAAAATGGTGTTCAAATTGCGACTGTTAATGGCGTCTTAAACTTATTGCAATTACAACCCGCAGGTAAAAAGCCTATGTCTGTACAAGATTTATTAAATGGCCGTGCAGAATGGTTTACTATTGGTAAGGTGCTTGCATAATGAAAAAATTTTCTTCTAAAACTATCAACGTAAAAAATTCAGTAAAAATGACCGCACTTTCGACCAGAGCTATTGCAGCAAACTTAATTTTGCAAGTATTGGATGAGGGAAAATCCTTGTCGGCGTTAATCCCTGAAGTGCAACCTTCTGTAAAAGCCCAAGATTTTCCCTTGTTACAAGAAATTTGTTTTGGCGTGTGTCGCGTATTGCCTCGTTTAGAGAAAATAATCAAACGTCTTGTGGATAAACCGCTTAAAGGTAAAACTCGCATTGTTCATTGCTTGTTACTTATAGGGTTATACCAATTGCTTTACATGCGAGTGCCTGCTCATGCGGCAGTTGATGAAGTTGTGAACGCAACAAAATCATTAAAATCTGATAGTTTTAGAGGATTAGTGAATGCGGTTTTGCGTAGATTTTTACGTGAGCAAGATGAAATTTTGGCAATTATCGATAAAAATTGGCAAACGCTTCACCCTGAATGGTTCGTGAGTAAATTAAAAAAAGCCTATCCGAATTGGCGTGAGATCATTGAGGCGAACAATCATAAACCACCAATGTGGCTACGTGTGAATTCACAAAAAAACGCCCTTGAAACTTACCGCACTTTACTTGAAGAACAAGGTGTTTCTGCAAAAACAAGTCACCATCCTAATGCGATATGTTTAGATATACCGATTGCGGTGCAAAAATTACCGCACTTTGAAGAAGGGGCGGTTACGGTGCAAGATTTGAGTGCTCAATGGGCGGCAACTTTGCTTGAGCCAAAAAATGAAGAGTGGATCCTTGATGCTTGTGCGGCACCGGGTGGTAAGACAACTCATATTTTGGAACTGGCACCTCAAGCTAATGTGATTGCATTAGATGTAGAATCTCATCGCTTAAAACGAGTAGAAGAAAATCTTGCACGTTTAAATCAGCAAGCGATAGTGGTGTGTGGTGATGCGAGTCAACCTGACGAATGGTTAGCTGAAATCGGTAAAAGTGCGGTGAAATTTGACCGAATTTTACTTGATGCACCTTGTTCTGCTACAGGGGTGATTCGACGCCACCCTGATATAAAATGGTTACGCAAAGAAACCGATATCGCTCAGCTTGTTGAACTACAGAAGAAAATTCTGAGTGCACTTTGGGAAAAACTTAAGCCAAACGGTGTTTTGCTTTATGCGACTTGTTCTGTATTGCCAGAAGAAAATTGCGAACAAATCCAAGCATTTTTAAATGCTCACTCAGATGCGGAGTTATTGCCGTTACCCTTTAGCGATGATAACAGTGCGGTGGGTTTTCAATTCATTCCGCAACCAAATAGTGGTGATGGGTTCTATTATGCGAAGTTACGTAAATGTGCTTAGAGACTAAAATGTTTGCCAATATTGATGTCATTATTCCTTGCTATAATGCAGAACAAACGCTATTACGCGCAGTGCAGTCCGCATTGTCTCAAACTTATTTGGGGAAAATTTGGTTGATTGATGATGGCTCTAAAGATAACACGTTAGCTTTGGCGCAAGAATGGGCTGCGCAATATCCAAAAAAGATAGTTGTCGAATCTATGCCGAAAAATAGTGGTGTGGCTAAAGCGCGAAATTGGGGCGCTTTGCAATCAAGTAATGAATTTATTGCTTTTTTAGACGCTGATGATGCTTATGAACAGGGGGCATTAGAAGTTGCAGCGGCGACTTTTCATTTTCAACCAGATACCTCAGTGGTACGTTTAGCATTAAAACCGATTGATTTGCCCGCGCGTTACGCTGAACATCCTAATTTTGAGTTTGCATGGCAGCATATGCGAATGACCTGTGGTGGGAGCGTGGTTTTTCGTCGAGCTTTTTTCTTGGCATGTGGCGGTTTTCCACAAGATGAATTATTTTGTCAATTAGGTGGTGAAGATGGTGCACTTGGTATTGCGACAACTAAGATCGCTAAAGTTGCAACGCTATTTAATGATGTTGGTGTACTTCATTACTGCAGAGATGGAATGCATGCAGAACGGCTATTGGATGCGATTTTATTCCAAAAAGCGCCAGAGGAGATTACTGAAGAACAAATGGCGCAGGCTAATGGCGTGACAGATGAAATTTGTCGTCAAATTAACGCATTAAAGTGCGGTCTAAATTCATCAGAAATAGGCATTCGTCCTCTTATATTAGAACGAACGGAGTAAGCGATGAAAATTATTATTTTGGGCGCAGGTCAGGTAGGAACTACGCTTGCCGAAAATTTGGTTAGTGAAGATAACGATATCACACTCGTTGATAACGAGTCCCCACAGTTACAAGCCTTACAAGAAAAGCATGATTTACGTGTGGTGCAGGGCTCGCCATCATCACCAAAAGTGCTTCGTGATGCAGGTGCGGCCGATGCCGATTTAATGGTTGCCGTAACAGCCTCTGATGAAATCAATATGGTAGCCTGCCAAATGGGCTATACATTATTTAATACACCAACTCGTATTGCCCGTATTCGTAATTCAGAATATTTGCGTGAAAAAGATAAGTTATTCAATGATGAGAATGTACCTATTGATCATTTGATTTCGCCTGAAAATCTTGTGACAGATGAAATTACACGCTTAATTGCTTACCCAGGGGCATTACAAGTTGCCCATTTTGCTAATAATCGTATTAGTATGGTTGTGGTAAGAGCTTATTATGGTGGTCCTTTGGTTGGATATGCGCTTTCCGCATTTCGTGAACATATGCCACATATTGATTGTCGTATTATGTCTATTTTGCGTAACGGCAAACCGATTCGTCCGCAGGGTTCTACTATTGTTGAGGCCGGTGATGAAATTACTTTTATTTGCGCAACTGAGCACATAAAAGCAGTAATGAGCGAACTTCAACGCTTAGAAAAACCTTATAAACGTGTAATGATTGTTGGGGGCGGAAATGTTGCCGCTGGCGTAGCGAAATGTTTGGAAAATATTTGTACCGTAAAATTAATTGAGCGTGATGAAGAGCGCGCTAATTTGTTAGCTGAAAAACTTTCAAAAACCTTGGTTTTTTATGGCGATGCGTCTGATCAAAATTTATTGTTTGAAGAGCATATTGAAAATGTCGATGTGTTCCTTTCATTGAGTAGTGATGATGAAGCGAATATTATGTCCGCTTTATTGGCAAAACGTTTGGGCGCCAAGAAAGCAATGGTGCTGATTCAACGAATTGCTTATATAAACCTGATTCAAGGTGGAAGTATTGATATTGTAGTTTCACCACAGCAAGCGACAATTTCTGCTTTGCTTGGCCATGTTCGTAAAGGGGATGTGAAAAATGTGGCTACATTACGACATGGTATTGCTGAGGCTATTGAAATTGTCGCGCATGGTGATGAAAGTACCTCCAATGTGGTCGGGCGTAAAATTAGTGAGCTGCGTTTGCCTATGGGGACCATTATTGGTGCTTTATTGCGTGGAAATGATGTAATTGTTGCACGACGCCAAGTTGTGATTGAAGAAGGCGATCATGTGGTGATTTATTTGAGTGATAAGAAGAATGTGCCTGAAATTGAAAAATTGTTCCAGCCAAGTGCATTCTTCATTTAACGATTTATTTACTTTTAAGAGCGACTCATTATAATCGTCGCTCTTTTTATTCAATCTCTAAAGGAAAAATTATTATGAGTTTCATTAAAGAATTTCGCGAATTTGCAATGCGCGGTAATGTTGTAGATATGGCTGTCGGTGTGATTATCGGCGGTGCGTTTGGTAAGATCGTAAGTTCACTTGTTAGTGATATTTTTATGCCTGTGCTTGGTATTTTAACGGGTGGCATTGATTTCAAAGATATGAAATTTGTATTAGCTCAAGCACAAGGCGATGTTCCAGCTGTTACTTTAAACTACGGTGTGTTTATTCAGAATGTGATCGATTTCATTATTATTGCTTTTGCAATCTTTATGATGATTAAGGCACTTAATAAAGTGAGAAAACCAGAAGAGAAAAAAGCAGGTCCTACATCGGAAGATTTGCTCACAGAAATTCGTGACTTATTAAAGAATAAATAATGAAATTGAAAAATAAAGGTTGGTAAATATGCCAACCTTTTTTTATTGTTATTTTTTAGGCTATAATCGCCCCCTAAAATTTAAGGAATTAAAAATGGAAAAATATAATAAACTCCGTATTGAATGGGATTGCCGCCGAGGAATGTTGGAGTTGGATAAAATCATTATGCCTTTTTATTTGAAGCATTTTGATGAATTAACAGATGACAAAAAAGATATATTTATTCGTTTATTAGCAAGTACAGATCTGCAGCTATTTTCTTGGTTTTTTAATCGTGGTCAATCATCAGATTCAGAAATTCAATCTATGGTGGAATATATCCAAAACGTACAAAAAATCACAACTAATTAAAATTATTAAGATACGTATGAACTTTTTTCACACACTTGTGTCTGAGATTGCAACAAGAGCTTGCTGTCTTGAATATTAAGGCGTGTTAGATATTGGCATAGGAGAAATATGGCTGAACAGCTAACAGATCAGGCTTTGGTAGAAAGAGTGCAGCAAGGGGATAAGAAAGCCTTCAATTTGTTGGTTTCTCGTTATCAGAATAAAGTGGCGGGGCTTTTGACTCGCTATGTATCACGTAACGATATTCCTGATGTGGTGCAAGAATCCTTTATAAAGGCTTATCGCTCAATTGAATCTTTTCGCGGCGAAAGTGCTTTCTATACATGGCTTTATCGAATTGCCGTCAATACGGCAAAAAATTATTTAACGGCTCAAGGGCGTCGCCCACCTAATGAAGATATTTTATCTGAGGATGCTGAAAATTATGATGTGGGTACGCACTTGCGGGATGTAGATACACCCGAAAATGAAATGTTATCTAGTGAACTTGAACGAATCGTGTTTAGTACGATTCACAGTTTGCCAGAAGATTTAAAAACAGCAATCACTTTGCGAGAGCTAGAAGGCTTAAGCTATGAAGAGATTGCAGAAATTATGGATTGCCCTGTTGGTACTGTTCGTTCTCGTATTTTCCGCGCAAGGGAAATTATTGAGAATAAAATTCAGCCACTGATGCAACGCGAATAAAAAAGTCGGAGTTTACTATGCAAAAAGAGCAACTTTCAGCCTATATGGATGGCGAACAAGTCGAGGCTGGCTTGACAGATGCTTTATTGAAAGACGAAGAATTACAAGAATCTTGGCAGGCATTCCATGCTGTACGTGCAGTGATGCGTAAAGAAAGTGCTTTGTTTCTAGGGGCTGATTTTACCGCTAAAATGGCTGGTTTAATTGAATCTGAAGAAGTGAAGAAAGTCGATGTCATTGCAGTGTCTCAACCTGAACCAGAAGATGCACATAATTCTGCATTTATGCAAAAATTAAAAGCGTTCTTTGCGCCAATGACGCAAGTTGCTGTTGCTGCTGGTGTATGTTTAGTGGCGGTACTTGGTGTTCAATCTTTCAATAATAAAAACGATGCGTCTAATTTACCTGAGACTCCAGTATTGCAAACCTTGCCATTTAATAACTCGGTTCAAGAGGTTAGCTATAATGCGCCGAGTAAAGATACATTGACATCAGATCAGCTTGAACAAAAAAGTCGCCGTATTGGTGCGATGTTACAGAACTATGAATTACAACGTCGTATGCATGCCGATGCATTAAATGTAAGTAGTAATAGTCAGAAATAATACGATTAGTTCAGTTAGTTTATGTTAATTCACCACCTAATATGTTATTTAGCGTGGTGAATTTTTATCCTTTAAATTTATTTTTATGAAAAAAATCGCGTTAAAATTCACCGCACTTTCTCTTTCTTTACTACTAAGTAGCATTGCTTCTGCTGAAGATCTTTCTGCAAAGCAGTCTTTAGATAAAATGACACAAGCATTGGATAATCTCAATTATGAAATTGCCTTTGTTCAAACAACGCCATCAAATATGGATTCCTTTCGCTATCGTCATATTAAGAAAGATAATAAAACTTATGCGCAATTAGTGACGCTTGATGGGCGTCAACAAGAAATTATTCAACGTGATAATTTAGTCAGTTATTTTCAGCCAAATACTCAAGCATTTACGCTTAATAGTAGCAATATCGTCGATGCAATGCCGGCCGTTGTTCGTGCTGATTTTGATAAACTTTCTACAGTTTATGATTTTATAAAAATAGGCAAAGATCGAGTGGCTGGGCGTTTTGCTGATACGATTCGTATCGTCCCTAAAGATGATTTCCGATATCAGTATTTAGTGTTTGTCGATGAAGAAAATGGTTTATTATTACGCGGCGATATGCTTGATAGTGAAGGTAAATTACTTGATCAGTTTAGAGTTGTAACGCTTTATATCGACGATAGACTAAGAGGGTTGACGGAGTATATTAACAAAGTCTCAATGCCTCCTTTGTTGAAAGAAAGTAAAAATGAACAAAACTCAGATATAACTTGGTCTGCAGGTTGGGTGCCACAAAGTTTTTCTTTAATTCGATATACTCAAGAAACATTAGAAAATGAAGTGATAGATAGTGCGCTATATAGCGATGGTTTGTTCACTTTTACGCTATTTGTTTCTAATGTCGGTTCTAATGTATTACCTGAAAATACTTGGAAACAAGGGGCCTATACGATTTATAGTGAAGTGCGTAGCGGAAAAGAAATTACGCTTATCGGGCAATTGCCCATAGCTGCAGCTAAGCGTATTGCACAAGAAGTTAAATTTCGATAAGAAGTGCGGTGATTTTTCACCGCACTTTTGTCTTTAACGATTAGTGTAATTTTAATCTTGGTTTTAAATAACGATTAAGTTTATCAACCAAAATAATCAATCCAATTTTAATGCAACCATGTAAAGCATGTTGGTGCATCCTATATAAGGATACATAGGCAAATTGTGCAAATTTACCTTGAACGGTAAGTGGATTTTTTCCAAATTTATTCGAAATACTGCCTAATGCAGTGAAGCTCGAAAGAGAAACCAAGGTACCTTTATCGTTATATTTAAATGCTTTTAATGGTTTTTTCTCAAAAAGTGCAAAGATATTTTTTGCACAAGCTTTTGCCATTTGATGTGCGGCTTGAGCTCTAGGCGGGACTAATTTACCGTTTGGTTGCGTTAATGCTGCACAGTCGCCAATGGCAAAAATACTGTCATCAACGGTTGTTTGAAGCGTGTCTTTTACCACTAATTGATTGATTAGATTGAGTTCTAATCCATCAAATTGTTGTGTCACTGTTGAAGTGCGAACGCCTGCAGCCCAAACAATGAGATCTGCCTTAATTTCTTCTCCATCTTTGGTGATAAGGGTATTTGGTTGAGCTTCGGTGATCATTGTATTTAATTTCACGTTCGCGCCCATTTCTTGTAACTCGTCTAATACTGCAGCAGATAAATCTTCGGGTAGTGCTGGCAGTAAGCGAGGTCCCGCTTCAACGAGAGTGACTTGTAAACATGAGTTATCAATTTTGCCATAGCCGTAAGAAGATAAATCTTCCGTGGCATGATAAAGCTCAGCTGTTAATTCCACGCCGGTGGCGCCACCGCCAACAATCGCAATATTTACTTTGCTTTCATCGACTAATTTCTGTTTAAATTCTTCTTCACCAATATCATCTAAAGCACGGTTTTCAGAGAATTTAAGGAATAATTCCAACATTTTTTGCTGAAAGCGCAACGCTTGATCTGAACTGTCTAAGAAAATACAGTTATCAGTTACACCTTTTGTGTTGAAATCATTTGATTTGCTACCAATTGCAACCACTAAATAATCGTAAGGAATTCGGCGCGCAACGACGAGCATATCGCCTTCTTGTCCATAAACAGGGGCGAGTTCAACATATTTTTGTTCACGATTAATACGAGTGATTGAACCCTGTTCAAAACTGAAATGGTGATTTTTACCATGTGCGCGGTAGCTGAGAGAATCTACGCCATCATCCATTACACCCGTTGCAATTTCATGTAATAAGGGTTTCCATAGATGAGTGGCATTGCGATCCACTAGTGTCACTTTAGCTTGTTTTTTTTGACCTAATTTATCACCTAAGAATGTCGCTAATTCAATGCCGCCAGCGCCCCCGCCGACGATCACGACGTTTTTCATAAAGCTCTCCTAAAAGTTTAAATTGTTAAAAATGTTAAATTAATGTAATGATAACATAACAACTAAACAGGGCGAAAAACTTTCATGAAAATAACCGCACTTTTATTGATGGCAATATTCGTAGATTGGTTGTAATGCTTGAATAGTTTGAGTGATAAAAGATACGGGATTTATTTGACTGATCTCTGATTTTTCAATGCTTTTTCCTATGCACCAAAAATCTTCTTCTGAGCGTAAAATGAGATCGTTTTTAGTCATTTGTTTTACTTGGCGAAAATCATCATATTCGCTTTCATCTTCTCGCCAAATATCAAAATCAGCAAATTGTTTATCATCAAATTGATCAAGCCACTGATTATATTGTTGCACATTAATTTGTGAGCGATCTGCACGATAGCAATGCCAATCTAAACACACTCTTAATCGACGACGATTTAATAGCACAGAAAAGATAGCGGCAGAATTTTGATTAAATTCATATTTGAAATAAGCGAAGAAATGTGCTCGCACTTGCCAGCCATTGGTCCAACTTTCAATATGTGGTTTCGCAAAAGGCGTACCGAGTTGTGCTGAAACAGATTGAATTATCGCTTTCCAATTATCCCAATGTAATTTGTAATCGGCTTTAATCGCCGGAATATCTTCTGGGCAGAATTTTTTCATTTGGGCGAATTGGTAGAAAGGAATATTGAACAGTTGGCAAGATTCGGCGGTAAGCGAGAGCATAGTGTTTCCTTAAAAATCACTGTAATTTTTGACCGCACTTTGTGTGAAGAACTGTTTGTCTTCCCAACGCAACATGGTCATTCTATTATTCCACACACAACCAGTATCCAGGGCATAAATACCTTGTGGAGTCGGTTCATCCACTAAACTTGCCCAATGCCCAAAGACAATTGGAATTTGTTTATAAAGTGGATTATCTAAATTAAACCAAGGCGTGAGCTCCGCTGGTGCATCTTTTAAAGGGGATTTACAGGAAAAATCCAAGCGATGATCGAAATAGCAAAAACGCATTCGAGTGAAAGCATTAATAATGTAACGATGACGCGCTAAGCCCTGTAAATCTGGCGACCAGTGATCAGGCTGTTCAGAATACATATTTTCAATGAGATAATGAAAATCGCCGTGCTGTAAAATCTGTTCAACTTCAGCCGCACAAGATTTCGCCGTTTCCAAATCCCAATCAGGCGAAATACCTGCGTGTGCCATCAGGAAGTTTAATTCTTCATTATGTACAAGTAATGGTTGGTGGCGTAACCAATGAATCAGCTCATTAAAATCGGGCGCATTAAAAATGGCATCGACACGATCACGCGATTTTACTTTTTTAATACCCAGTGCGGTCGCAATTAAATGTAAATCGTGATTCCCTAGTACGGTTTGTGCTGCATTACCAAGTGATTTTACGAAACGAAGACATTCAAGTGATTTATCCCCACGCGCGACAAGATCCCCAACAAGATAAAGTTTATCTTGCGTAGGATTGAAATCTACACGTTCTAATAAAAGCTGTAATTCATCATAACAGCCTTGCAAATCACCGACGAAATAGGTTGCCATTTTTGACCGCTCTTTTTACTCTTCTGAATCTAAGATTTCATCTTTATTGATATCGGCTGGTGGATTATCCGCCAACCAGTTCGCTAAACGTGCATAATCTGCGATAGCCAAATTTTCTGCACGTGCATTTAAATCAATACCAAGTGCGGTCAGATTTTCAGGTGAAAATAGTGTTGAGAGTGCATTGCGTAATGTTTTTCGACGTTGATTGAACGATTGGGAGCAAACACGGTTCAACCAATATAAATCTTTTACAGGGTGTGGCAATTCCTTATGCGGAATTAAACGCACAACGGCTGAATCTACTTTCGGTGCAGGTTTGAATGCCGAAGGTGGTACTTCAAGCACAGGCATCACTTGGCAGAAATATTGCGCCATAATGGTTAAACGACCGTAAGCTTTGTTATTTGGCCCTGCGCATAAGCGTTTTACCACTTCTTTTTGCAGCATGAAGTGCATATCTTGAATCACATCATGATACTTAAATAAATGGAACATTAATGGCGTAGAAATGTTGTATGGCAAGTTACCAAACACACGTAATTTATGACCTTTTTCTGCCAAATTTTCTTTTGTATAAAGCTCACCAAAATTAAATTGCATCGCATCCGTTTCAATAACGGTGAGTTTTTGATGTAAAAATGGATGGTGACGTAAACGTTCTGCAAGGTCTCGGTCAAGCTCTACCACAGTCAGATGATCGACAAGTTCACCAACTGGCTCTGTTAATGCGCCAAGTCCCGGACCAATTTCCACTAAGAATTGATTGGGTTGTGGGTAAATCGCCGCCACGATACCTTGAATTACAGAAGTATCATGTAAAAAGTTTTGACCAAAGCGTTTACGCGCCGTATGGCCTAAGTGTTTTTTTGAATTCATATACTATCTTCTTTTATAAAAGTGCGGTTATTATAGGGCTTGTTTTGGCTTTGTAAATCATTGTTAACTTATGCTAATTTGAGTTTTTTATGAACAATATTATTTTTTCTTTCGTAGAAAGCTAAAAACGGCTATAATCTGCCCGTTTTTCTTAACTTTTCCGCCTAAAGTGCGGATAAAAAATCGATTATTTTTAGAGGATACAATGGCGAAAGAAGATTGCATTGAAATGCAAGGCACAATTTTAGAGACTTTACCGAATACTATGTTCCGCGTGGAGTTGGAAAACGGTCATGTGGTTACTGCGCATATTTCTGGAAAAATGCGTAAAAACTATATCCGTATTTTGACTGGGGATAAAGTGACTGTAGAAATGACTCCTTATGATTTAAGTAAAGGTCGTATTATTTTCCGCAGTCGTTAATCGAAGAAGACTTGAGATAGGCCGATATTGTTACAATATCGGCCTTCTTTTTTGCTTAAAAAGAACTCAAACGGGTTGCGGAACGTAAAAAAATCGGTATAATCCCCAGCTCTTAGCCACATTGAATTTTTCGTTCCTTGCCTTTGCAGATTGGTGGCTGATCTACGTCAAAGGCTGATTAACCCGTAAGGAGCAGTAATGCGTCACTACGAAATCGTGTTTATGGTTCATCCGGACCAAAGCGAGCAAGTACCAGGTATGATCGAACGTTACACCGGTTCTGTAAAAGAAGCTGGTGGTCAAGTTCATCGCCTAGAAGATTGGGGTCGTCGCCAATTAGCGTACCCAATTAATAAATTACACAAAGCACATTATGTGCTTATGAATGTAGAAGCGCCTCAACAAGTCATCGACGAGCTAGAAACGACTTTCCGTTATAACGATGCTGTATTACGCAGTCTTGTTATCCATACTAAGCACGCCGTAACAGAAGCGTCCCCAATGAAAGCGGCTAAAGAAGAACGTAAACCTTTAGCTGAAGTTGAAAACAACGATTTTGAGGATGCTGAAGAGTAATTTAAAAATTGATAATCGTTTTTCGGTTATGGGAGTCGTTTCTCAGTTGCCAAAGCGATTAAAGAGCCCTAGTGGAATTGAGCATTGCAAGTTTTTGTTAGAACATCGTTCTGATCAGATTGAAGGTGGTTTCACACGTCAAGCTTGGTTAAAGATGCCAGTTCAAATTAGTGGTAATCAATTGATAGAAAAAACTCAAAGCATTACGGTCGGTAGTAAAATTTTGGTGGTGGGATTTATTACATCACATAAAACCCAAAGTGGGTTATGCCAATTAGTTTTACATGCCGAGCAAATCGAATTTATAGATTAGGAGACTAGCCAAATGGCACGTTATTTCCGTCGTCGTAAGTTCTGCCGTTTCACAGCGGAAAATGTTGTTGAAATCGATTATAAAGATATCGCTACATTAAAGAACTATATTTCAGAAAGCGGCAAAATTGTACCTAGCCGTATTACCGGTACTCGTGCGAAGTACCAACGTCAACTAGCTCGTGCAATCAAACGCGCTCGCTATTTAGCGTTACTTCCATACACTGACAATCATCAGTAATTAAGGAGATACGGTAATGCAAGTAATTCTTTTAGATAAAATTGTTCACTTAGGTCAAGTGGGCGATCAAGTAAATGTTAAATCAGGTTTTGCACGTAACTTCTTAATACCACAAGGTAAAGCAGTTATGGCAACTAAAGCTAACATTGAACACTTTGAAGCACGTCGTGCAGAATTAGAAGCAGCAGCGGCAGCAAATCTTGCAGCGGCTCAAGCTCGTGCAGCAGAAGTTACTGCATTAGGTTCTGTGACTATCGCATCTAAAGCAGGTGATGAAGGTCGTTTATTCGGCGCAATCACTACTCGTGATGTGGCAGAAGCAGTAACTGCAGCAGGCGTTAAAATTGCGAAAAGTGAAGTTCGTTTACCAAACGGTCCAATCCGTACTCTTGGTGACCACGATGTTCGTTTCCAACTTCACGGTGAAGTATTTGCAACATTAGATGTAATCGTTGTTGCAGAATAATTTGTTAGATAGGCAAAATAAAACCCGGTCTTAGATCGGGTTTTTTATTATTAGTTTAACGTAATAAAAAAGGAGCTATAGCTCCTTTTTATTTGTAACTTTTAGTCATCAAGGAAACTTCTTAATGTTTCTGAGCGGCTAGGATGACGTAATTTACGTAGCGCTTTTGCTTCAATTTGACGAATACGTTCACGTGTGACATCGAATTGTTTACCCACTTCTTCAAGCGTATGGTCGGTATTCATATCTATACCAAAACGCATGCGCAATACTTTTGCTTCTCGTGGTGTTAGGCCTTCAAGAACTTCATGGGTCGCGACTCTTAAACTTTGTGCTGTTGCAGAATCTAAAGGAAGTTCTAAGGTTGAATCTTCAATAAAATCACCTAAATGTGAGTCATCGTCATCACCGATAGGCGTTTCCATAGAAATTGGCTCTTTTGCAATTTTCAATACTTTACGGATTTTATCTTCAGGCATTCCCATACGTTCAGCTAATTCTTCTGGCGTTGCTTCACGTCCCATTTCTTGTAATAACTGGCGAGAAATGCGGTTAAGTTTATTGATTGTTTCAATCATATGTACCGGAATACGGATTGTACGAGCTTGATCCGCAATAGAGCGTGTAATGGCTTGGCGAATCCACCAAGTCGCATATGTAGAGAATTTATAACCACGGCGATACTCAAATTTATCTACTGCTTTCATTAAACCAATATTCCCTTCTTGAATTAAGTCAAGGAATTGTAAACCGCGGTTCGTATATTTTTTCGCGATGGAAATTACTAAACGTAAGTTAGCTTCTACCATTTCTTTTTTAGCACGACGAGCTTTTTGTTCACCTCTGGCTACTGCATCACAAATATCACGCATTTGGGTAATGGTAAGTTTCGTATTTTCTTCAATGTTAGCTAAGTTGTTTAATGCCTCAAGAATACGTTCTTCATATTTTGGTAAGCGTTTTGCCCATGGTTTGCTAGATTTTAAGGCTTTTTGTACCCATTCAGTATTGCTACCATTGGTTGTGATGAATTTTTCAAAATCATCTTTTGGCATTCCAGCAATATCCACTAATATTTTTTGTAATTGGCGTTCTTCATAGCGCACACGTTTCATCATTTCTTTCATTGATAAAACGAGTAAATCAAATTGTTTTGGCACTAAGCGGAATTGTTTAAAAATGTCACCAAGTAGTGCAATTTGATCTTGAGCGCGTTTTCCTGAACGACCATGTTTTTCAATAACAGCAAGCGTTTTTGTGTGCTGGTCTTTTAACTGTTGGAATTTTTCTCTCGCGACTTCTGGATCGATACTATTATCAGATTCGGTTGAATCTGATGTAGATTCTGCTTCGCTTTCGTCTTCATCTTCATTGTCTTCAACATCTGCACTTTCTGATTCCTCTCCGTCTTCAGAAAAGTTTTCATCAATGACATTATGTTCTTCTATTTCTGCATTTGGATCGACAAAACCGGTAATTAAGTCAGCTAAACGGAAGTTTCCTTTTTCCACATCATCATAATTTTTTAGTAATCCGTTTAAGGCTTCAGGGTATGCAGCAATGGATGTTTGAACTTCATCAATTCCTTCTTCAATACGTTTTGCAATACTGATTTCATCTTCACGAGTAAGAAGATCAACTGTTCCCATTTCACGCATATACATACGGACAGGATCGGTTGTTCGACCAATTTCAGATTCTACATTTGAAAGAATTTGGGTTGCCTCTTCCACCGCATCTTCATCTGGAATGGTGTCATTCAACATCATCTCATCGCTTTCTGGGGCTTCATCCAAGACCGGAATTCCTGCATCATTTTGCAGTGTTTGTAGCAACTTATCGTAATATTCAGGGTCGATGACATCTTCTGGTAATAAGTCATTAATTTCTGCATAGGTTAAATAACCTTGAGTGCGACCTAATTCCATCAGTTGTTCAATTTGTTCTGAATATTGTTCAGCTGTAGATTGTTGGTTTTTTTCCATTTTTATGTCCGTTTTGCTTGATGTGAGGATAGCAATATGATTCTTGTTACAAACTCAAAATTTTATCATTGTTATTGCGGATTAACTAACTGTTTTTTTTGCTGTTCTTTACCGGCTAAAAGATGAACGAGCACTGTTTTTTCCTCGTCAGTAAGCCCTTCAGCTCGTTCTTTAGCAATAAGCATTTCAATGTCTCGCTCAATGGCTTGAATATTTAAGCGACGATAGTTTTGTGAAAATGCATTGATCATTTCTGCTTCGTCCAATAAATGATCCCAAGTTGC
Source organism: Haemophilus haemolyticus (assembly GCF_003352385.1). Taxonomy (NCBI): domain Bacteria; kingdom Pseudomonadati; phylum Pseudomonadota; class Gammaproteobacteria; order Pasteurellales; family Pasteurellaceae; genus Haemophilus; species Haemophilus haemolyticus. The sequence continues at coordinate 431,774 of NZ_CP031243.1, forward strand.
CAGTATTTCAAGGGGATTGCTGTAAGGCGTATCACGGAAGTGCTCTAAAATCTGCCCTGTCGTAATACCTTCTCGTTGGCGACAAAGTGCGGTCAATTTTTCCAGAATTTCAAAACCAGCTTCTGCACGTAATGCTTGCACGCCACTTTCAGATATTCTTTTCACTAATTCAGGGTTTTGCAGAAGTAATGAAATAACCATTCGCATTGGTGTCTTCTTGATCTTATTATTAGCGGCTTTTTGTTGTGTATTGGCTTGTTCTAATTGTTTTGGAATAAGATTTTCCAGCTGAGTTTGATCAAAAATCCCAAGTTTTTGAGCAAGCATATTACGTAGCGACAAGCGTAGCATTTCTCCAGGAATTTGACGAATTAACGGTGCAGCCAGAGCAACTAATTTTCCGCGCCCTTCTTTGCTAGAAAAATCAACTTGTGGGCTTAAGTGAGTAAACATAAACTCACTTAAAGATTGTGCACTTTCGATATATTCTTCAAATTTTTCTTTGCCATATTGGCGAATGTAAGTATCAGGATCTTCTCCCTCTGGCAAGAAAATAAATTTGAGTTGTCTGCCATCTTCTAAATAAGGCAATGCATTTTCTAATGCGCGCCACGCTGCATCACGCCCTGCACGGTCACCATCGTAACAACAAATAACTTGCTCGGTCGAACGAAAAATAAGTTGAATTTGTTCTGATGTCGTAGATGTCCCTAAAGAAGCGACAGCATAATCCACGCCAAATTGTGCTAATGCCACCACATCCATATAACCTTCAACAACAAGTAATTGTTTTGGTTCATCGTTGGTTTGTAAGGCTTCGTACAAACCATAAAGCTCGTTACCTTTATGATAAGTAATGGTTTCTGGCGAATTCAGATATTTCGGTTTCTCATCTGTTAATACCCGACCTCCAAAAGCCACTGTACGTCCACGTTTATCGCGAATAGGAAACATAATGCGATTTCGGAATTTATCGTAAATATTGCCACGATCATTTCGAGAAAGCATGCCTAATTCAATGAGTTTTTGTTGTTCTTCGCGATTGATACCAAATTTACGCAGTACAGTATCCATTGCATTCGGCACAAACCCAATTTGAAAACGCTCAATAATTTCAGCCGAAAGCCCGCGTTGTTGTAAATATCCTTGCGCCTGCGCATTTAATGGTAATTGGCTTTGATAGAACTTGGCAATCTCTTGCATTAATTCATAGAGATTTCGTTTGGTTTGATAATTAGCTTGAGGTTTCCCGCTGTTATTAGCTCGTTTTTCGTAAGGTACTTCAAGCCCTGCCATCGCTGCAAGTTCTTCAATAGCCTCTACAAATTCAAGCTTGTCATAATCCATTAAAAAGGAAATCGCATTACCATGCGCGCCACAACCAAAGCAATGATAAAACTGTTTTTTTTGACTAACCGTGAAGGATGGTGTTTTTTCGTGATGGAAAGGGCAGCAGGCTTGATAATCGCGGCCAGCTTTTTTTAGTTTTACGCGTGTGTTAATCACATCGACAATATCGGACTTTGTCAGCAAATCATCAATAAAGGGGCGTGGAATTGAACCTTTCATCGTCGAGCCTCCGTGATCGTGGTGTGAAAGTGCGGTCGTTTTTGGCGTAGATTTTTGTTGTGCTTAAAGTGACAAAACCGTGAGTCCAAAGGATTCACGGTTTGTCTTAACTCGAGTCAGAAAATACTATAAATTAGTATAAACGGGTATTGCGCGCGTTTTCGCGAGCGTTGCGTTTTGCGTGACGTTTTGCAAGTGTTGCATTTTCACGTTTACGAATTGTAGTTGGTTTTTCGTAAAATTCGCGAGCGCGTACTTCAGCTAAGATTCCCGCTTTTTCGCAAGAGCGTTTGAAACGACGTAAAGCTACGTCAAATGATTCGTTTTCACGTACTTTAATTACAGGCATAAGCCAATCACCTCAATGAGTTTAATTTAATTGCAATTTAAAATTTTATTTTCACCAAAGCACCAGTGTGCGAATGGTAAATTTAATAAAGGACGCAATTCTAATCTACTTTTAGGGAAAAAGTAAAGGAAAGAATGCCAATTCACCTTAATATTTGTGGTTTCAACTGGTTAAAACCGCTTAAACAGGGTAAAATCGCGCAACATTTTAGGTAATAAATTAAGAAAATCAATGAAAATCTTAGGCATTGAAACCTCCTGTGATGAAACGGGGGTGGCGATTTATGATGAAGAAAAAGGGTTAATTGCTAATCAACTTTATACTCAAATTGCCCTGCATGCAGATTATGGTGGTGTGGTTCCTGAATTGGCATCGCGCGATCATATTCGTAAAACAGCTCCTCTCATTAAAGCTGCGTTAGAAGAAGCTAAGTTAACGGCGAGCGATATTGATGGTATTGCTTATACGAGTGGCCCAGGGCTTGTTGGCGCATTGCTTGTCGGCGCTACGATTGCGCGTTCTTTGGCTTATGCGTGGAATGTTCCTGCGATTGGTGTTCATCATATGGAAGGGCATTTACTTGCCCCAATGCTTGATGAAAACTCACCGCACTTTCCTTTTGTTGCTTTGTTGGTATCGGGTGGACATACTCAATTGGTACGTGTAGATGGTGTAGGAAAATATGAAGTGATTGGCGAATCCATTGATGATGCTGCAGGTGAAGCCTTTGATAAAACAGCAAAATTACTTGGATTAGATTATCCAGGTGGCGCGGCACTTTCTCGTTTAGCGGAAAAAGGCACACCAAATCGTTTCACATTTCCACGTCCAATGACAGATCGTGCAGGTCTTGATTTTAGCTTTTCAGGTTTAAAAACGTTTGCTGCGAATACGATTAATCAAGCGATTAAAAACGAGGGTGAACTAACAGAACAAACTAAATCGGATATTGCTTATGCTTTCCAAGATGCGGTGGTGGATACACTTGCCATTAAATGTAAGCGCGCATTAAAAGAAACTGGTTATAAACGTTTAGTGATTGCGGGTGGAGTGAGTGCAAATAAAAAACTCCGAGAAATGCTTGCACAGTTAATGAAAAATTTAGGTGGTGAAGTGTTTTACCCTCAACCTCAATTTTGTACAGATAATGGTGCAATGATTGCTTACACAGGTTTTTTACGTTTAAAACAAGGTCAGCATAGCGATCTGGCTATTGATGTTAAGCCTCGTTGGGCAATGACGGAATTACCGGCAATTTAGGAGAAAAAATGGCGAAACTCTACTTCTATTACTCCACAATGAACGCTGGAAAATCAACGACGTTGCTACAATCTTCCTATAACTATCGCGAGCGCGATATGAACACATTAGTTTATACGGCTGCGATTGATGATCGTTTTGGTGTGGGAAAAGTCACATCTCGTATTGGTATTTCGCAAGAAGCCTTTTTATTTCGCTCGGAAACCAATTTGTTTGATGAAATCAATGAGCACTTAAAAAAAGAAAAAGTGCATTGCGTGTTGGTGGATGAAGCTCAATTTCTTAGCAAGCAACAAGTTTACCAGTTGAGCAATGTCGTCGATAAACTCAAAATCCCTGTGCTTTGTTATGGCTTGCGTACAGATTTCCAAGCAGAGCTTTTTGAAGGAAGTAAATATTTACTGGCTTGGGCGGATCAACTCGAAGAATTAAAAACAATTTGTTATTGTGGCCGCAAGGCCAACTTTGTTTTGCGCTTAAATGCTCAAGGTGAAGTCATTAAAGAAGGCGCTCAAATTCAAATTGGGGGTAATGACTCTTACCTTTCTGTTTGCCGTTTACACTATAAAGAAAAGTGCGGTCAACTTTAAATTAGTTTTCAAACACAACACTATAAGGATAATTTTATGTTACAGAATAAAACATTTGGGAGTGCGCTGATTATTGCAGGCACAACCATTGGAGCAGGTATGCTTGCTATGCCGCTTACATCAGCGGGCATGGGCTTTGGTTATACCGTGTTATTGCTCGTTGGCTTGTGGGCTTTGTTGGTTTACAGTGGATTGTTGTTTGTAGAAGTGTATCAAACAGCGGCTCAGTTGGATGATGGTGTCGCCACGCTCGCTGAAAAATATTTTGGGGTTCCTGGACGAATTTTAGCAACGTTGAGTTTATTAATTTTACTTTATGCACTTTCAGCCGCTTATATTACTGGTGGGGGATCTTTACTTTCAGGCTTGCCAACTGCTTTTGGAATGGAAGCGATGTCGCTTAAAACTGCGATTGTTATCTTCACTGTTGTACTGGGTTCTTTCGTGGTTGTAGGAACGAAAGGTGTGGATGGTTTAACTCGCGTGTTATTTATTGGTAAGTTATTCGCTTTTGCTTTTGTGCTATTTATGATGCTTCCAAAAGTGGCAACAGATAATTTAATGGCATTGCCTTTGGATTATGCTTTTGTGGTTTCTGCTGCCCCGATATTTTTCACCTCTTTCGGTTTCCACGTTATTATGGCGAGTGTAAATAGCTACTTAGGTGGAAGTGTAGAAAAATTCCGTAGTGCCATTTTGATTGGTACCGCGATTCCATTAGCTGCTTATCTTGTATGGCAGTTAGCGACCCACGGCGTATTAAGTCAAAGTGAATTTGTGCGTATTTTACAAGCCGACCCAACGCTAAATGGCTTAGTGAATGCAACGCGTGAAATCACAGGTTCTCATTTTATGGGAGAAGTGGTACGCGTGTTCTCATCACTTGCTTTAATTACTTCATTCTTAGGCGTAATGCTTGGTGTATTTGAAGGCTTAGGTGATTTATTCAAACGCTATCATTTGCCAAATAATCGCGTTGTATTAACCATTGCCGCATTTTTACCACCACTTGTGTTTGCATTGTTTTATCCTGAAGGATTTATTACTGCATTAAGTTACGCAGGTTTGTTGTGTGCGTTCTATTGCTTAATTTTACCAATTGGTTTGGCATGGCGTACACGTATTGAAAATCCAACATTGCCATATCGTGTTGCTGGCGGTAATTTTGCTTTGGTGTTTGCGTTATTAATTGGCGTCGTGATTATGGTCATTCCATTTTTAATTCAATGGGGATATTTACCGGCCGTCGCGGGATAATGTGAAGAAAAGTAACTCAATGTAGTTCTTTTTATAGATAAAAAGTGCGGTGAAAAATTTCAGTTTTTTTGATAATAAAAATAAGCTCAAAATTAACCGCACTATTTTAGAAAATAATAAGTCATATTTTCAGTTGCTTTAAAAATTACAATTTATCTGAATGATGAATCATCACAAAGCGCTCCCAAAGCTGTTCTTCGGTTTCTTGATGTTCAGGATCGGGCTTAATACAGTTAGTGATTGGGCAAACTTTTTGGCAGGTTGGCGTGTCGTAATGGCCGACACATTCTGTGCAAAGTACAGGATCGATCACATAAATCTCATCGCCAATGGAAATAGCTTCGTTCGGACATTCTGGTAAGCACATATCGCAGTTGGTACATTTGCTAGTGATGAGTAATGCCATTGTGATCCTTAATAGAAAGTTGAAAGGCGCGAATTATAGCCGACAAAAACTTGATTGACAAAAACTAAACAAAATTTATGAAAAAATTCACTTCCTCCCTTTCTCTTATTGTCCTCGTTGTATTAGCAATTTGGCAGTATTTTACCGATCCAACCAAAATTAAACATCAATCATCTTCTCCCGTAATCGAACAGGCTAAGCAAATAAAAGCACCTGAACCTAAATTACAGCCTCAATTTGAGACAAAGCGGACGGATATTGAAAAAAGAGCGGTGAAAAATCCGAATGTTTTTGCCAATTATGATGTGATTATGCGCGATGACCCTATTGGGCAAAATGCAAAGGCGCCTGTCGATTATTATATGTTGGCATTATCTTGGTCGCCTGGATTTTGTGATATTCAGCGTGAAAAATATGGTAATCAGTTGCCTTCCTCCTCTCAATATCAATGTGGAAGTAACCGCACTTTAGGTTGGGTCGTTCATGGACTATGGCCTCAAAATGCGAATGCACTTTCAGTGACGGATCATCCACGTTTTTGCAAGGGCGATTTACCCGCATTGCCAAAAGATTTATTAGCACGATATTTGGCTATTTCACCAGGTGAACAATTATTGCAAGGAGAATGGGAAAAACACGGCAGCTGTGCGTTTGATTCTGCCCAGCAATATTTTGCTAAGGAGCAGGAATTATTTAGCTCATTAAAATTACCGAATCAAAATTTAAGCCGTAATGAACTTTTTCGTTGGATGAAACAACATAATCCACAATTAAAAAATGCTTATTTAGGTGCAAGTCGAAACGAATTATTCATTTGTTATGATAAAAAATGGCAGGTAATGAATTGCCAAAGCAAATAAGAATTTCTTTGATCTAAATCGTTACAACCTAGCGCGAAGTAGGTATAATACGAAAAATTTTCAATTTTAATTTTAACTTAACAAGAGGATAGATTATGTCAGTAATCAAAATGACCGATTTAGATTTAGCCGGTAAACGTGTATTTATCCGTGCAGATCTTAATGTGCCAGTAAAAGATGGCAAAGTGACCTCAGATGCGCGTATTCGTGCGACCATTCCTACTTTAAAATTAGCCTTAGAAAAAGGCGCAAAAGTGATGGTGACTTCTCACTTAGGTCGTCCAACTGAAGGTGAATTCAAACCAGAAGATTCTTTACAACCAGTTGTTGATTACTTAAAAGACGTAGGCTTTAATGTTCGTTTAGAACAAGACTATTTAAACGGCGTAGATGTTAAAGAAGGCGAAATTGTTGTTTTAGAAAACGTACGCGTGAACAAAGGTGAGAAGAAAAACGATCCTGAATTAGGTAAAAAATATGCCGCACTTTGTGATGTATTCGTGATGGATGCATTCGGTACAGCTCACCGTGCGCAAGCATCAACTTACGGTGTTGCAGAATTTGCACCAATCGCTTGTGCAGGTCCATTATTAGCCGCTGAGTTAGATGCATTAGGTAAAGCCTTAAAAGAGCCAGCTCGTCCAATGGTGGCCATTGTTGGTGGTTCTAAAGTTTCAACTAAATTAGAAGTGTTAAATTCTCTTTCAAAAATCGCTGACCAAATTATTGTGGGCGGTGGTATTGCAAATACTTTCATTGCGGCAGCTGGCCACAATGTAGGTAAATCTTTACATGAAGCTGATTTAATCCCAGTCGCGAAAGAATTAGCAGCAAGCACAGATATTCCTGTGCCAGTTGATGTACGTGTTGGTTTGGAGTTCACTGAAACTGCAGCAGCAACAGAAAAATCAGTGACTGAAGTGAAAGATGACGAATCTATCTTCGATATTGGTGATAAATCTGCGGAACAATTGGCTGAAATCATCAAAAATGCAAAAACCGTTTTATGGAATGGCCCAGTTGGCGTGTTCGAATTCCCTAATTTCCGTAAAGGGACTGAAATTATTTCTCACGCAATTGCAAATAGCGATGCATTCTCTATCGCAGGGGGCGGTGATACATTAGCGGCTATCGATTTATTTGGTATTGCAGACAAGATCTCTTACATTTCAACGGGTGGCGGCGCGTTCTTAGAATTCGTAGAAGGCAAAGTATTACCAGCAGTAGAAATTCTTGAAAAACGTGCGAAAAACTAACCGCACTTTTCCTATGTGACATATCGATGGCGATCATTAAAAATGTCGCCATCAATAAAAGGTCAAAAAAATTCTCCAATTGTGGGTTTGTCCCGCTAAACATAAAAAGGAAACACAAGTATGGCTAAATTATTAGATATCGTGAAACCTGGTGTCGTAACAGGTGAAGATGTGCAAAAAATCTTTGCTTATGCAAAAGAGCATAACTTTGCTATCCCTGCGGTAAACTGCGTAGGTTCTGACTCAGTTAATGCCGTGTTAGAAACTGCTGCACGCGTAAAAGCGCCAGTTATTATTCAATTTTCTAACGGTGGTGCGGCGTTCTATGCGGGTAAAGGTATTAAACCTGCAAGTGGTGCTCGCCCTGATGTACTTGGTGCGATTGCTGGAGCGAAACACGTTCATACTTTAGCTAAAGAATATGGCGTTCCTGTTATTCTTCACACTGACCACGCAGCGAAAAAATTACTTCCATGGATCGATGGCTTACTTGAAGCGGGTGAAAAACACTTCGCAGAAACTGGCCATCCATTATTCTCTTCTCACATGCTTGACCTTTCTGAAGAGCCAATGGAAGAAAATATGGCAATCTGCCGTGAATACCTTGCTCGTATGGATAAAATGGGGATGACCCTTGAAATCGAAATCGGTATTACTGGTGGTGAAGAAGATGGCGTAGATAATTCTGGTGTTGATGAATCTCGTTTATATACTCAACCATCTGACGTGCTTTATGTTTACGACCAATTAAACCCAGTAAGTCCTAACTTTACTGTTGCAGCGGCATTCGGTAACGTACATGGTGTTTACAAACCAGGTAACGTAAAATTAAAACCATCTATTTTAGGTACATCACAAGAGTTCGTTGCGAAAGAACGTAATCTTCCAGAGAAACCAATTAACTTCGTCTTCCATGGTGGTTCTGGTTCTAGTCGCGAAGAAATCCGCGAAGCAATTAGCTACGGTGCAATTAAAATGAACATTGATACCGATACTCAATGGGCATCTTGGAATGGTATTTTGAACTTTTATAAAGCAAATGAAGCTTATCTTCAAGGTCAATTAGGTAACCCTGAAGGTCCAGATGCGCCAAATAAAAAATACTACGATCCACGTGTTTGGTTACGTAAAATGGAAGAATCTATGTCTAAACGCTTAGAGCAATCTTTTGAAGACTTAAATTGTGTTGATGTTTTATAATCCACAAAAATAACATAAAATACGACCGCACTTTCGAGTGCGGTTTTTTTATTTTAGCGGAGAAATTATGGAAAAGATCTTAGTTATTCGTAACGATAAATTAGGCGATTTTATGCAAGCATGGCCCGCTTTTGCTATGTTGAAGTTATCAAATCCTTCTTTAAAATTAACCGCACTTGTTCCGAGTTACACGGCGCCTTTAGCGGAAGTTTGTCCGTTTATTGATCATGTTATTATTGATAGCAAAAAAAATGATAAAACGGATTTCAATCGTCTTGTGCAGGAAATCAAAACGCAGCAGTTTGATGGAATGATTAGTTTCTTTTCCAATACCCATAATGGAAAACTCGCTTGGAAAAGCGGGATTAAATATCGTCTTGCACCTGCGACTAAATGGGTTCAAATTCTCTATAATCACCGTCTAATACAACGCCGTTCTCGTTCTGAAAAATCAGAAGCGGAATATAATCAAGATTTAGTCCGCGCTTTTTTGCACAAGCATAATATGCCAGTTGTTGAACCTAAACCGCCTTATTTAACCTTTGAGAAAAGTGCGGTGGAAAATCAACGAATTTTCTTGCAAGAGAGTTTAGGACTTTCCGCAAATAAAAAATGGATCTTTGTGCATAGCGGTTCTGGTGGTTCAGCTACGAATCTTTCTTTAGCGCAATATGCAGATTTAATTAAAGGATTATTGGATGAGTTTGATTGCAATGTTGTGCTGACAGCAGGACCTGGCGAAAGTGAAAAAGCTCATGAATTGGCAAATATGGTGAATGATTCACGTGTAGCCATTTACGATAAGAATAAAGGTTTAGTGGATTTTGCTCATTCTTTAGCTTGTGCGGATTTATTTATTGCGGGATCTACAGGGCCATTGCATTTGAGCAGTGCGTTTAATATTCCGACTATCGGGTTTTATCCAAATAGCCGTTCTTCTCAGCCGAGACGCTGGAAACCGATTAATGATGCAGATAAGCATCTTGCATTTTGCCCACCCTCGGGAAAAGAGACTCAAATGAATCTAGGGCTAATTTCTATTCAACAAGCATTACAAGAGATAATCCCTTTTGTTAAGAAAATGTGTTATTCAAGTGATAACATTTAAAATTTACCAATCAAATTAAAACTGGCGGATCTTCATTACTCCGCCAGTCAAAATCCTTTTCTCTCTACCATCTAAATTCTATATTTCTTATTTTAATGGTTAATCGTTTGCTTCAGTTTTTATTTCTGAAAATGTGATCTCGCTCACATTTTCAAAATTGTCTATTTTGTTACCATTGCGTACAATACAAAACCATTTTAAAAGGGGGACATTATGTTAGCTTCACTTCAAGATATTCTCGATACGGTTAAAGCCAATAATCTGACTTATCATCAAAAATTAATGACATTAGGCAATATTGCCGAGCGTTTATTTGATCCTCGTGATTTGCTTGGCTATACCGATGAAGAATGGGGCTTTTTACAGAATCAGATGATCTGTGATTTATGTGAAGGTTACGCGATTTATCGCCCTCGTTATATCCTGCCTGATTACAATGTGTATATCCAAAAAGGCTGCGAATTTTTAGAATTGCCGCCACCAAAAGATCTAGATGAAGCACTTGACGGATTATTGATTCTTTACTCTCACGTGCCATCTATTACAACTTATCCTGTTTATGTTGGCCGTCTTGATGTGTTGCTCGAACCTTTCATTACTGATGAAGAAAAAGACTACATCAAAATTAAACGTTTCTTAAATCATATCGACAAAACTGTGCCTGATTCATTCTGTCATGCCAATATTGGGCCTTATGATACGAAAGCGGGTCGCTTGATTTTACGCGCGGTGATTGAGCTTGAAGCGCCAACACCGAATATGACCATTCGTTATGATAAATCCAAAACGAGCCGTGAGTTTGCTGAACTTGCAGCAAAAGCCTGTTTATTAGTTTCTAAACCATCTTTTGCGAACGATGCTTACTATATTTCTGATCTAGGTGAAGAATATGGCGTAGCAAGTTGCTATAACGCACTTCCCGAATGTGGCGGCGCTTACACATTAACACGTTTACGTCTAGGGACGATTGCGCGCGCGTGTAAAAGTGCGGATGAAATGGTGAACGAATTATTACCACGTGTGGCGAAATGTGCTCTTTCAACCATGGATAAACGCCATAAGTTTGTAGTGGAAGAAAGTAATTTCTTTAACAGTTCATTCCTTGAAAAAGAAGGCTTTATCAAACGCACTAATTTTACGGGGATGTTCGCAATTGTGGGCTTGGCAGATGCAGCAAACCACTTATTGCAATGTGAAGGCTTAAATGAAACCTTTGGTAAGAGTGCTCGTGGTGATGAAATTGCGACAGCAATTATGGATAAACTTAAAGAAATCACCGATGCACATGAAGGGGTTTATGCAGAACGCACAGGCAATCGTTATTTATTACATGCGCAAGTCGGTGCAAGTAACCACGAAGAAGACAAACGTAACGCACCGGCTCACCGTATTCGTGTAGGCGAAGAACCAACGTTACTTACACATTTGAAACAGTCTGCACCGTTCCATAAATATTTCCCATCTGGTACAGGGGATTTATTCGCCTTTGATCAAACTTATGTAGATCACTGCGATGCGGTGGTGGATATTATTGATGGTGCATTCTCTTTAGGCTATCGCTACATTACTACCTATTTGAAAAATACAGATTTAATTCGTGTTACAGGTTATCTAGTGAAGAAAAGCGAAGTTGAAAAATACCGTAAAGGCGAAGTCGCATTACGCGATACAACCTGGTATGGCTCGGGTACGGATGAATGTGCCAACGTGTTTGATCGCCAGTTACGCGATGAAAAAGATGTCACTGCTGAAAAATAATTGGAAAAATGACCGCACTTTCTGAGATTTTTGTGCCGTTGCATCGGATTATTCCTTTTTCAAATGTAGAGGGGCAAGGCAATCGTTCGAGTATTTTTCTGCAAGGTTGTAAGTTAAATTGCTTGTATTGCCATAATCCAGAAACTATTCCTCGTTATACGGAAAATGCGAAATTGGTTAGTTTGCAGTATTTGTATGAACAGGTTATGGAGGCGGTTCCATTTATTCGCGGCGTAACAATTTCAGGCGGTGAACCGACTATCCATCATAAAAAACTCGTCCCGCTATTTGAGGCTTTACGTTCGCAAGGATTAACCTGTTATTTGGATAGTAGTGGTTTTTTTGAATTTGATCGTATTCGTTCGTTAATCGATGTCACTGATAAATTTTTATTCGATCTGAAAGGAGAGGGCGCTGGTTTACAAACGCTCTGTTTTGACCGACAAAATCAAACAGGAATCGTGCCACAGAAAGTGATACCAGAACGTTTACATATAAAAAACGATAAGCTTGAGCGAAATTTACAAAATCTATCTGCCTTGTTGCCGTTAAATAAAGTGGAAGAAGTGCGGTTAGTTTTTTTAAAGCATTTTTTTGATGCGGAACATTTAGTGAGCAAGGTTGCGCAACTATTACGAAATTATCCTGACGTGGCATTAAAAATTATCCGTGTGCATAGCAAAGGTGCACGTGATGAAGCAGGGTTATCCGCACATATCCCAAGTGCGGAGGAAACAAATGAGCTGGCGAAGCTGGCTTATCAATATGGGATTGAAAAAGTCCTGACTATTTTGTAATCGTTTGTGTTAAGTGCGGTGAAATTTCACCGACTTTTTCATCAAAAACAAGTAAAATAGTGCCGTTTTATTTTTATCAACTTCACCAACTAAGGGGAATCAAATGAGTGTGTTAAGCAGCATTTTGGGAATGGTCGTATTAATCGCTATTGCCGTGTTACTTTCCAATAATCGTAAAGCGATTAGTATTCGAACTGTCGTGGGGGCGTTAGCAATCCAAGTAGGATTTGCCGCCCTTATTTTATATGTGCCTGCAGGTAAACAAGCATTGGGTGCCGCTGCGGATATGGTATCTAACGTTATTGCCTATGGTAACGACGGGATTAATTTCGTTTTCGGCGGATTAGCAGATCCAAGTAAACCATCAGGTTTCATTTTTGCAGTGAAAGTATTACCGATTATCGTGTTCTTCTCTGGCTTAATTTCTGTGCTTTACTATCTCGGCATTATGCAAGTCGTGATTAAAGTATTAGGCGGCGCATTACAAAAAGCATTGGGTACGTCAAAAGCTGAATCAATGTCAGCGGCTGCGAATATCTTCGTCGGTCAAACTGAAGCACCATTAGTTGTTCGCCCTTACATTAAAAATATGACCCAATCTGAATTATTTGCCATTATGGTGGGGGGGACAGCGTCTATCGCGGGTTCAGTAATGGCAGGTTATGCTGGAATGGGCGTGCCATTGACATACTTGATCGCGGCATCATTTATGGCGGCACCAGCAGGTTTATTATTTGCGAAATTAATGTTCCCACAAACAGAACAATTCTCTGATAAACAACCAGAAGACAATGATTCAGAAAAACCAACTAACGTACTTGAAGCAATGGCAGGCGGTGCGAGTGCAGGTATGCAACTTGCGTTAAACGTAGGTGCAATGTTAATCGCATTCGTTGGTTTAATTGCATTAATTAACGGTATTTTAAGTGGTGTTGGTGGCTGGTTCGGCTATGGCGACTTAACTTTACAGTCTATCTTTGGTTTAATTTTCAAACCATTAGCATACTTAATCGGTGTAACTGATGGCACTGAAGCGGGTATTGCAGGTCAAATGATCGGGATGAAACTTGCTGTAAATGAATTTGTGGGTTATCTTGAATTTGCAAAATACTTACAACCGGATTCTGCGATTGTATTAACTGAAAAAACTAAAGCGATTATTACCTTTGCACTTTGTGGTTTTGCTAACTTTAGCTCAATTGCAATCTTAATCGGTGGTCTAGGTGGAATGGCACCAAACCGTCGTAGTGATGTTGCTCGTTTAGGCTTAAAAGCAGTAATCGCGGGTACTTTAGCAAACTTAATGAGTGCAACGATTGCTGGCTTGTTCATCGGACTTGGTGCTGCAGCGCTTTAATTCTCGGATAAGTGCGGTGAAAAATGACCGCACTTTTTATTTTTACATTTGAAAAAAGGAAGGAAAATTATGACTCCACATATTAACGCTCCTGAAGGCGTATTTGCTGATGTTGTTTTAATGCCTGGCGATCCACTTCGTGCAAAATACATTGCAGAAACGTTTTTACAAGATGCAGTAGAAGTAACAAATGTTCGTAATATGCTTGGTTTTACTGGGACTTATAAAGGTCGTAAGATTTCTATTATGGGCCATGGTATGGGGATTCCATCTTGCTCTATTTACGCGAAAGAATTAATCACTGAATATGGTGTGAAAAAAATTATCCGTGTAGGTTCTTGTGGTGCTGTTCGTATGGACGTAAAAGTGCGCGATGTAATTATCGGTTTAGGTGCATGTACTGATTCAAAGGTAAACCGTATTCGTTTCAAAGATAACGACTTTGCAGCTATTGCTGACTTCGATATGGCACAGGCCGCTGTTCAAGCTGCAAAAGCAAAAGGCAAAGCAGTTCGTGTAGGTAATTTATTCTCTGCGGATTTATTCTATACACCTGATGTAGAAATGTTCGATGTAATGGAAAAATACGGAATCTTAGGCGTGGAAATGGAAGCGGCTGGAATTTATGGTGTGGCTGCAGAATATGGTGCGAAAGCATTAACAATTTGTACTGTGTCTGACCATATTCGTACTCACGAACAAACCACGGCAGAAGAACGCCAATTAACATTCAATGATATGATTGAAATTGCATTGGATTCAGTATTAATTGGTGAAGCACAATAATTTCTTATAGTGGATTTAATAAGTGCTTGAAAAACAACCGCACTTTTTATATAATCCGCGCCCATTATGAGCCGTTCGCGGCTCATATTTTTGTGTGGTGCAATGAATGTTGCACTGAAAATTATCGGGGAGCTATTTAATAGCGTTATTACCCAATTAGAGGAAAACTAAAATGGCAAAAAAAGTCCAAGCCTACGTTAAGTTGCAAGTTGCAGCTGGTATGGCAAACCCATCACCACCAGTTGGTCCTGCATTAGGTCAACAAGGTGTGAACATCATGGAATTCTGTAAAGCATTCAACGCTCGTACTGAGAGTTTAGAAAAAGGTTTACCAATTCCGGTTGTTATCACTGTATATGCAGACCGTTCATTTACTTTCGTAACTAAAACTCCACCGGCAGCAGTATTATTGAAAAAAGCTGCGGGTATCAAATCAGGTTCTGGTAAACCGAACAAAGAGAAAGTGGGTAAAGTAACTTTAGATCAAGTTCGTCAAATCGCTGAAACTAAAGCAGCAGATATGACTGGCGCGTCTATCGAAACCAAAATGAAATCAATTGCTGGTACTGCTCGCTCTATGGGCTTAGTGGTGGAGGAATAATACGATGGCTAAATTGACTAAAAAAATGAAAGCAATCAAAGCTGGCGTAGATTCTACTAAAGCATACGAAATCAACGAAGCGATCGCGGTATTAAAACAATTCGCAACGGCTAAATTCGTTGAAAGTGTTGACGTTGCAGTAAACTTAGGTATCGATCCTCGTAAATCTGATCAAAACGTTCGTGGTGCAACTGTATTACCACACGGTACTGGTCGTGAAGTACGCGTAGCTGTGTTCACTCAAGGTGCTAACGCAGATGCAGCTAAAGAAGCTGGCGCTGATTTAGTGGGTATGGAAGATTTAGCAGAGCAAATCAAAAAAGGCGAAATGAACTTTGATGTTGTTATCGCTTCTCCTGATGCAATGCGTGTTGTTGGTCAATTAGGTCAAGTATTAGGCCCACGTGGTTTAATGCCAAACCCGAAAGTGGGTACTGTAACACCAAACGTTGCTGAAGCAGTAAAAAATGCTAAATCTGGTCAGATCCGTTATCGTAACGATAAAAACGGTATCATCCACACCACTATCGGTAAAGCAAACTTCTCTGAAGTACAATTGAAAGAAAACCTTCAAGCATTATTGGCTGCTTTAAACAAAGCAAAACCAACTACTGCTAAAGGTATCTTCATCAAGAAAGTAAGCATCTCTACCACTATGGGTGCAGGTGTTGCTGTTGATCAAACTTCTTTATAATTTAAAGAATTGATAGATTTTAAACCGCACTTTTTTAAAGTGCGGTTTTTTGTTTTATAAAATTTCTATATAAGTTTTAAACTTGACGAGAAAGCTGCATTCATTTAAAATTTACCGCCTTAAAATTAGCAAAGATTTAGATTGATTTTTAATCAATTTTGACCTTTTATTGTTTAATTTAACCGTGTTTTTGATAGAAAGCACATCCATACAATGGCAAATTCACCGTTATTTGTCGTTGTTTTGCTCAAGTTGTCGTCCTATGTAATTTGAGTTGTCACCCCACTACAGAAGTAAGGTTCAGAGTGCGGTCATTTTAACGGTCATTCACGTCACAGTTAGTTTGTGGCTAGGTCACTGAACAGTTAGCAGAGGAAAACCAATGGGTTACTCCTATTCTGAGAAAAAACGAATTCGTAAAGACTTCGGTAAACGCCCGCAAGTTTTAAATGTTCCTTATTTATTAACCATTCAATTAGATTCTTTTGATAAATTCATTCAAAAAGATCCTGAAGGTCAACAAGGCTTAGAAGCGGCATTCCGTTCTGTATTCCCTATTGTAAGCAATAATGGCTATACAGAATTACAATATGTAGATTATCGTTTAGAAGAACCTGAATTTGATGTACGTGAGTGCCAAATTCGTGGATCAACTTATGCAGCAGGCTTACGTGTAAAATTACGTTTAGTGAGCTACGATAAAGAATCTTCTTCACGCGCAGTCAAAGATATTAAAGAAAATGAAGTTTATATGGGTGAAATCCCATTAATGACAGATAACGGTACTTTCGTAATCAATGGTACCGAGCGTGTTATCGTTTCACAATTACACCGTAGTCCAGGCGTATTCTTTGATTCTGACAAAGGTAAAACCCATTCTTCAGGTAAAGTGCTTTATAACGCACGTATTATTCCTTACCGTGGTTCTTGGTTAGATTTTGAATTCGATCCAAAAGATAACTTATTTGCGCGTATTGACCGTCGTCGTAAATTACCGGCAACAATCATTCTTCGTGCATTAGGCTACACCACTGAAGAAATCTTAAATCTATTCTTTGATAAAATTACCTTTGAAATCGATGGCGATAAATTGCTCATGACCTTAGTGCCAGAGCGTTTACGCGGTGAAACAGCTTCTTTTGATATTGAAGCAAATGGCAAAGTGTATGTTGAACGTGGTCGTCGTATTACCGCACGTCATATCAAAGCATTAGAAAAAGATAAAATTTCACAAGTCGTTGTACCTTCTGAATATATTTTAGGTAAAGTTGCATCGAAAGATTATGTTGATTTAGAGTCTGGCGAAATTATTTGCCCTGCAAATGGTGAGATTTCTTTAGAGACTCTTGCAAGATTAGCACAAGCAGGTTACACCACGATCGAAACTTTATTTACTAATGATTTAGATTACGGTCCATATATTTCTGAAACGCTACGTGTAGATCCAACTTATGACAAAACCAGTGCGCTTTACGAAATTTATCGTATGATGCGTCCGGGTGAGCCACCAACACCAGAATCTTCAGAAGCGTTATTCAATAATTTATTCTTCTCTGCAGAGCGTTATGATTTATCTGCTGTCGGTCGTATGAAATTCAATCGTTCTTTAGCGATCACAGAAGGTGAAGGCGCTGGCACTTTAAGCAATGAAGATATTATTGCGGTAATGCGTAAATTGATCGACATCCGTAATGGTCGCGGCGAAGTGGATGATATTGACCACTTGGGTAACCGTCGTATCCGTAGTGTAGGTGAGATGGCGGAAAACCAATTCCGTATTGGTTTAGTGCGTGTAGAAAGAGCGGTGAAAGAACGCTTATCTTTAGGTGATTTAGATGCAATCACCCCGCAAGACTTAATTAATCCAAAACCAATTTCTGCAGCGGTGAAAGAATTCTTTGGTTCTTCACAACTTTCGCAATTTATGGACCAAAACAACCCATTATCAGAAGTCACGCACAAACGTCGTATTTCTGCATTAGGTCCAGGCGGTTTAACGCGTGAGCGCGCAGGCTTTGAAGTGCGTGACGTACATAATACCCACTATGGTCGTTTATGTCCGATTGAAACCCCTGAAGGTCCAAACATCGGTTTGATTAACTCCCTTTCTGCGTTCGCGCGTACGAATGATTACGGTTTCTTAGAAACCCCATATCGTAAAGTGGTTGATGGTCAAGTAACCGAAGAAATCGAATACTTATCTGCAATTGATGAAGCAAACTATATCATTGCACAGGCAAACTCAAACTTAGACGAAAATAACCGTTTTACTGATGCTTTTGTTACTGCTCGTGGTGAACGTGGTGAATCTGGTTTATATAAACCTGAAGATATTCACTATATGGACGTTTCGACACAACAAGTGGTATCTGTTGCGGCTGCATTAATTCCATTCCTTGAGCATGACGATGCGAACCGTGCGTTGATGGGTGCGAACATGCAACGTCAAGCAGTTCCAACATTACGTGCTGACAAACCATTAGTTGGTACAGGTATGGAAAAACCAATCGCACTTGACTCAGGTGTTGCGGTTGTTGCAAAACGTGGTGGTACCGTTCAGTACGTCGATGCTTCTCGTATCGTTATTAAAGTAAATGAAGATGAAACCATTGCAGGTGAAGCTGGTATTGATATTTATAATTTAATCAAATATACCCGTTCTAACCAAAATACTTGTATTAACCAAATTCCTTGTGTGAATTTAGGCGATCCAATCAATCGTGGTGAAGTATTAGCAGACGGTCCTTCTACTGACTTAGGTGAGCTTGCATTAGGTCAAAATATTCGCGTGGCGTTCATGCCTTGGAACGGCTATAACTTCGAAGACTCAATGTTAGTTTCTGAACGTGTCGTTCAACAAGACCGTTTCACGACCATCCATATTCAAGAATTATCTTGTGTTGCGCGTGATACCAAGTTAGGTGCAGAAGAAATTACTGCAGATATTCCAAACGTAGGTGAGTCAGCGTTAAGCAAACTTGATGAATCTGGTATTGTTTATGTTGGTGCAGAGGTTAAAGGTGGTGACATCTTAGTAGGTAAAGTAACGCCTAAAGGTGAAACTCAATTAACCCCAGAAGAAAAACTTTTACGCGCAATCTTTGGTGAAAAAGCTTCTGATGTTAAAGATTCTTCATTACGTGTGCCAAACGGTACATCAGGTACGGTTATTGATGTTCAAGTCTTCACTCGTGATGGCGTAGAAAAAGATAAACGTGCATTAGAAATCGAAGAAATGCAACTTCGTGAAGCGAAAAAAGATTTAACTGAAGAGTTAGAGATTTTAGAAGCTGGCTTATTTGCTCGTGTTCGTAATCTTCTTATTTCTAGTGGTGCTGATGCAGCACAATTAGATAAATTAGATCGCACTAAATGGTTAGAACAAACCATTGCAGATGAAGAAAAACAAAATCAATTAGAACAGCTTGCAGAGCAATACGAAGAACTTCGTAAAGAGTTCGAACATAAACTTGAAGTGAAACGTAAGAAAATCATCAAAGGTGATGATCTTGCACCGGGCGTGTTAAAAGTGGTTAAAGTTTACCTCGCGGTGAAACGTCAAATCCAACCGGGTGATAAAATGGCGGGTCGTCATGGTAACAAAGGTGTTATCTCGAAAATTAACCCAGTTGAAGATATGCCATACGATGAGAATGGCCAACCGGTTGAGATCGTATTAAACCCATTGGGCGTACCATCTCGTATGAACATCGGTCAGATCCTTGAAACCCACTTAGGTTTAGCTGCTAAAGGTATTGGTGATCAAATCAATGCAATGCTTAAACAAAAACGAGAAGTGGAAAAATTACGTGGTTATATCCAAAAAGCGTATGACTTAGGTAATGGCTCACAAAAAGTGGATTTAAGTACCTTCACAGATGAAGAAGTATTGCGTTTAGCGGGAAATTTACGTAAGGGCTTACCAGTTGCAACGCCAGTGTTCGATGGTGCAGACGAAGCGGAAATCAAAGAGTTATTAAAACTTGGTGGATTACCAACTTCAGGTCAAATCACTTTATATGATGGCCGTACAGGTGAGAAATTCGAGCGTCCAGTAACAGTAGGTTATATGTACATGCTCAAATTGAACCACTTAGTTGATGACAAAATGCATGCTCGTTCAACTGGTTCTTATAGCCTTGTTACACAACAACCATTGGGTGGTAAAGCTCAATTCGGTGGCCAACGTTTCGGTGAGATGGAGGTATGGGCACTTGAAGCATACGGTGCAGCTTACACCTTACAAGAAATGTTAACGGTGAAATCGGATGATGTGAATGGTCGTACGAAGATGTATAAAAACATCGTAAGTGGTAACCAGCACATGGACCCAGGCACACCGGAATCTTTCAATGTAATTATGAAAGAAATCCGCTCACTTGGTTTAAATATCGAGTTAGACGAAGAGTAATCAGTAGGGGAGTGAAGAATTTATGATTCACTCGCCTTACGAAAGAAAAATCGCCGAAGTGCGTTGGAAAAATATCGAAATTTTTAACCGCACTTTAAACCTTTAACTCCGACAGGAGAACATTTGTGAAAGACTTAGTTAAGTTTTTAAAAGCACAGTCAAAAACCAGTGAAGATTTTGATGTGATTAAAATTGGGTTAGCTTCCCCAGATATGATCCGTTCTTGGTCATTTGGTGAAGTGAAGAAACCTGAAACCATTAACTACCGTACGTTCAAACCTGAACGTGATGGTCTTTTCTGTGCGCGTATCTTCGGGCCTGTAAAAGATTACGAATGTTTATGTGGTAAATATAAACGTTTAAAACACCGTGGTGTGATTTGTGAAAAATGTGGTGTTGAAGTCACTCAAACTAAAGTTCGTCGTGAACGTATGGGCCACATTGAACTTGCATCGCCAGTTGCGCATATTTGGTTCTTAAAATCATTACCGTCTCGTATCGGTTTACTTTTAGATATGCCATTGCGCGATATCGAACGTGTACTTTATTTTGAAATGTACATCGTGACCGAACCAGGTATGACGGACTTAGAGCGCGGTCAATTATTAACTGAAGAACAATACCTTGATGCTGAAGATCGTTGGCAAGATGAATTCGAAGCGAAAATGGGTGCTGAAGCAATTCAAGATCTTTTAAAAGGTATGGATCTTGAAGTTGAATGTGAAAAATTACGTGAAGAATTACAAGAAACTAACTCTGAAACTAAACGTAAAAAAATCACTAAACGTTTAAAATTATTAGAAGCATTTGTTCAATCTGGTAATAAACCAGAATGGATGGTAATGACTGTATTACCAGTTCTTCCACCAGATTTACGTCCATTAGTGCCGCTTGATGGTGGTCGTTTTGCGACTTCAGATCTGAACGATTTATATCGTCGTGTGATCAACCGTAACAACCGTTTAAAACGTTTATTAGATTTAATTGCGCCAGATATTATTGTGCGCAACGAAAAACGTATGTTACAAGAATCTGTTGATGCATTATTAGATAATGGTCGTCGCGGTCGTGCAATTACGGGTTCTAACCGTCGTCCATTAAAATCATTAGCGGATATGATCAAAGGTAAACAAGGTCGTTTCCGTCAAAACTTATTAGGTAAACGTGTTGACTATTCAGGTCGTTCAGTAATCACTGTAGGTCCATACTTGCACTTACACCAATGTGGTTTACCTAAGAAAATGGCATTGGAATTATTCCGTCCGTTTATCTACGCTAAATTAGAAAGCCGTGGTTATGCTACGACAATCAAAGCAGCTAAGAAAATGGTTGAGCGTGAAGATGCGATCGTTTGGGATATTCTTGCAGAAGTTATTCGTGAACACCCAATTCTATTGAACCGTGCGCCAACACTTCACCGTTTGGGTATCCAAGCGTTTGAACCGATCTTAATCGAAGGTAAAGCGATTCAATTACACCCACTCGTTTGTGCGGCGTTCAACGCGGACTTCGATGGTGACCAAATGGCGGTACACGTTCCATTAACGCTTGAAGCTCAATTAGAAGCTCGTGCGTTAATGATGTCAACCAACAACGTGCTTTCACCAGCAAACGGTGATCCTATTATCGTTCCATCACAAGACGTGGTATTAGGTCTTTACTATATGACCCGTGAAAAAGTGAACGGTAAAGGCGAAGGCATGTTATTGCAAGATCCTCGCGAAGCTGAAAAAGCATATCGTACTGGTGAAGCAGAATTACATTCTCGTGTGAAAGTACGTATTACTGAATATGTGAAGAATGAAGCTGGCGAATTTGATGCGAAAACTACATTAACCGATACCACTATCGGTCGTGCAATCTTATGGATGATCGCGCCGAAAGGCATGCCTTATTCATTGTTCAACCAAACATTAGGTAAAAAAGCCATTTCTAAACTGATTAACGAAGCTTATCGTCGTTTAGGTTTAAAAGAAGCGGTAATGTTTGCTGACCAAATTATGTATACCGGTTTTGCTTATGCGGCACGTTCTGGTTCATCAGTTGGTATTGATGATATGGAAATTCCAGCGAAGAAATACGAAATTATTTCTGCAGCGGAAGAAGAAGTAGCAGAGATCCAAGAACAATTCCAATCAGGTCTTGTGACTGCAGGCGAACGCTATAATAAAGTTATCGATATTTGGGCCGCAGCGAATGAGCGCGTAGCGAAAGCGATGATGGAAAACTTATCTCAAGAAGAAGTCATCAACCGCGAAGGTAATCCTGAAAAACAAGCGTCCTTTAACAGTATCTTTATGATGGCTGACTCTGGCGCGCGTGGTTCTGCAGCACAGATTCGTCAGTTAGCAGGTATGCGTGGTTTGATGGCTCGTCCAGATGGTTCGATCATTGAAACCCCAATTACAGCAAACTTCCGTGAAGGTTTGAACGTATTACAGTACTTTATTTCAACCCACGGTGCGCGTAAAGGTTTGGCGGATACCGCATTAAAAACAGCAAACTCAGGTTACTTAACTCGTCGTTTAGTTGATGTAGCACAAGACTTAGTGATCGTAGAAGATGACTGTGGTACGCACGAAGGCTTAGTTATGACCCCATTAATCGAAGGTGGAGATGAAAAAGTTCCACTTCGTGAATTAGTGTTAGGTCGTGTAGCTGCAGAAGATATTTTAAAACCAGGTACAGAAGAAGTATTAATTCCTCGTAACACGTTATTAGATGAAAAACTCTGTGATGTGTTGGATGCAAACTCTGTAGATAGCGTAAAAGTACGTTCTGTTGTAACTTGTGATACTGACTTTGGCGTATGTGCGAAATGTTATGGTCGTGATCTTGCGCGTGGTCATTTAATTAACCAAGGTGAAGCAGTGGGTGTTATTGCTGCTCAATCTATCGGTGAGCCTGGTACACAGTTAACCATGCGTACGTTCCATATCGGTGGTGCGGCATCTGCGGCAGCGAAAGAATCTAGTGTTCAAGTTAAAAACACTGGTACATTACACTTAATGAATGCAAAATTCGTTACTAACGATGAAGGTAAATTAGTATTAACGTCTCGTAATACTGAATTAACTATTACCGATGCATTTGGTCGTACTAAAGAACACTATAAAGTGCCTTACGGTGCGGTGTTAAGCAAAGGTGACGGTCAAGATGTAACAGCAGGCGAAACTATCGCAAATTGGGATCCACATACCATGCCAGTTGTCTCTGAAGTATCTGGTTTTGTGAAATTCGTTGATATTATTGATGGCTTAACTGTAACGCGTCAAACTGA
The DNA here is from genome assembly GCF_003352385.1 of Haemophilus haemolyticus. Taxonomy (NCBI): domain Bacteria; kingdom Pseudomonadati; phylum Pseudomonadota; class Gammaproteobacteria; order Pasteurellales; family Pasteurellaceae; genus Haemophilus; species Haemophilus haemolyticus. Next base: position 455,313 of record NZ_CP031243.1, read on the forward strand.
TGAATTAACAGGTTTATCATCAATCGTGGTTCAAGATGTGGGTGAACGTGCTACTGCTGGTAAAGATTTACGTCCAACCATTAAATTAGTTGATGCAAATGGTAACGACATTTTCTTACCTGAAACTGATGTTCTTGCACAGTACTTCTTACCGGGTAAAGCAATCGTAAGTTTAGACGATGGCGCAGCAGTGAAAGTGGGTGAACCATTAGCACGTATTCCGCAAGAATCTGTGGGTACGAAAGATATTACCGGTGGTCTACCGCGCGTTGCAGATTTATTTGAAGCACGTAAACCAAAAGAACCAGCTATCTTGGCTGAAATTTCTGGTATCGTGTCTTTCGGTAAAGAAACCAAAGGTAAACGCCGTTTATTAATTACTCCTGCGGAAGGCGAAACTTATGAAGAAATGATTCCAAAATGGCGTCAGCTCAACGTATTTGAAGGTGAAATGGTACAACGTGGTGACGTAATTTCTGATGGTGCTGAAACACCACATGATATTTTACGTTTACGTGGCGTGCGTGCAGTAACTGAATACATTGTGAACGAAGTACAAGATGTTTACCGCTTACAAGGGGTAAAAATCAACGATAAACATATCGAAGTTATCGTTCGTCAAATGTTACGTAAAGCGGTAATTACTAAAGCTTACGACTCAGAATTCCTAGAAGGGGAACAAGTCGAAGTCGCTCGCGTGAAAATCGTTAACCGTCAACGTGAAGCAGAAGGCAAACCACCAGTTGAGTTTGAGCGCGAATTATTGGGTATCACCAAAGCGTCTCTTGCGACTGAATCCTTCATCTCTGCCGCATCGTTCCAAGAAACTACTCGTGTTCTTACCGAAGCAGCAGTGGCAGGTAAACGTGATGAATTACGTGGCTTGAAAGAGAACGTAATTGTAGGTCGATTAATTCCTGCGGGTACAGGTTTTGCGTATCATCAAAATCGTCACAAACATCGTTTAGTTGATGATGTAGTAGCTAAACTATCTGAAGAAGATGAAGCTGCTATCGCTGATGAGTTTGTCATGACTGCAGATGATGCAAGTGCAAACTTAGCTGAAATGCTTAATATGGCAGATGATGCGGAATAATTAATTTCCTATATGAGAAAACCCGAATGAAAGTTCGGGTTTTTTATTTGTATGAAAATTAGTAGACGTTTTATTCATAACAATAAGTTTGTTTCTTTATAGAAATTTCACAAGAATTTGAGATTTTTAGAAAAGTCCGTTGCTGATGGCTGTGCTACACTTCGCTCAAATTTTTCAAAATAAGGATAACATTATGAGTACAACAAAACCTTTTCCTCTTCCAACAGGATATTTCGGTATTCCTCTTGGTTTGGCCGCTTTATCTTTGGCTTGGTTTCATCTAGAAAACTTATTTCCAGCTGTGCGAACAGTAAGTGATATTCTTGGCATAGTAGCAAGTGCGGTCTGGATTTTATTTATTTTAATGTATGCGTATAAACTTCGTTATTACTTTGAGGACGTTCGAGCAGAGTATCATTGCCCAGTTCGTTTTTCCTTTATTGCGTTGATTCCTATTACAACCATGTTGGTGGGCGATATTATTTATCGTTGGAATCCTTTAATTGCTGAAGTGATGATTTGGATTGGTACTGTAGGACAGTTACTTTTCTCATCATTGCGTATCAGTGAACTATGGCAAGGTGGTGTATTTGAACAAAAATCTACTCGTCCTCCGTTTTATTTGCCTGCGGTTGCTGCAAATTTCACAAGTGCAAGTTCATTGGCATTACTGGGTTACCATGATTTAGGTTATTTGTTCTTCGGCGCAGGAATGGTTGCATGGATTATTTTTGAGCCAGTATTATTACAACATTTGCGAATTTCATCTCTTGAGCCGCCATTTAGAGCCACAATGGGCATTATTCTGGCGCCTGCATTTGTGGGCGCATCCGCTTATTTGTCACTAAATCATGGTGAAGTGGATACTTTAGTTAAAATCCTTTGGGGATATGGATTCTTGCAATTATTTTTCTTATTGCGATTATTCCCTTGGATTGTGGAAAAAGGACTTAACATTGGCTTATGGGGATTCTCATTCGGATTAGCGTCTATGGCAAACAGTGCTATCGCTTTCTATCATGGCAATGTTTTACAAGGCGTGTCTATTTTTGCCTTTATTTTCTCGAATTTCATGATTGGCTTATTAGTTCTAATGACAGTTATTAAATTAGCTAAAGGGCAGTTTTTCCTAAAATAAGGTATTTAAATCGACTAAGGCAGGGATTCCCTGCCTTATTTATATGTGTCATTTATTTGTCTTTTTCTATTTCAATCACTTCTACACAATTTACCGTACCCGCTTTAATTCGCCATTTCACATTAAATTCGTACAAACTCATTCCATAAATACGATCACTCGGTTTACCTTGTTGGTAGGCGGGGCGCGGATCTTGCTCTAGCACTTGGCGAATAAAACGACTTAAGTGCGGTCGTTTTTCTTCTCGTTTTTTTACCGCACTTTGGGCTTGCTCGGTAAATTCAACCGTCAATTTTGCTGGTGGTTTTTCTTGGGCAAAGCTCGATTGCGCATTTGGCTCACTATCCGCATAGGCAATATAGGGTTTGATATCGAAAATCGGCGTGCCATCCACTAAATCCACCGCACCTAAATGGAGAAAAACGTTACCGTTGATACATTCTACTTGACGTAATTCGACTTTGGATAAACCAAGAGGATTTGGGCGGTGCGTTGCGCGTGAAGCAAACACGCCAATTCGTTGATTACCGCCTAACCGCGGAGGGCGTACGGTGGGTTGCCATTTTCCTTGTTGGATTTGGTCGAACTGAAAAATTAACCAAAGGTGACTGAATTGTTCCAGTCCTCTCACAGCTTCAGGCGAATTATACGGCGGTAAGAGTTCTACAATGCCTACTCCATCTTCAACTAAATTAGGTTGGCGTGGTACGGAGAATTTTTCTTTATAAGGCGTGTGGATAATGGCGATAGGCGATAAGGTTAAATCATTCATAAATTGGGTGTCTTAGTGTAGAATACGCGACTTATTGTAATCAAAAGTGCGGTCAAAAAAAATGACAAATGAAAAATTGAAAATGTGGTGGGAAACGGCTCGACCGAAAACTTTGCCCTTAGCGTTGGCATCGATTTTCACGGGCTCGGCATTAGGTTATTGGGCGAATCCACAAGGTTTTTATGGGCTTGTAATGGCGCTTTGTTTACTTACGACAATTTTATTGCAGGTGCTTTCTAATTTTGCCAATGATTATGGGGATCATCAAAAAGGTTCAGATACTGAAGAACGTATTGGACCATTACGTGGCATTCAAAAAGGCGCCATTTCAGCAAAAGAACTGAAATGGGGATTAATTCTAATGGTGGTGGCCAGTTTTCTTTCAGGAAGTTTCTTGATTGGAATCGCTTATGAAAATCTCTCCGATTTATTCGCTTTCGCTGGGCTTGGCATTTTAGCTATTGTTGCTGCCATTACTTACACGGTTGGGGCAAAACCTTATGGCTATATGGGATTTGGCGATATTTCTGTATTGGTATTTTTTGGTTTGCTTGGCGTTGGCGGCACTTATTATTTGCAAACTCACAGTATTGATAGCCACATTATTTTGCCTGCTATTGGTTCTGGCTTATTGGCAAGTGCGGTATTAAATATCAATAATTTACGCGATATTGAACAGGATGCGAAAGCTGGCAAAAATACCCTAGCCGTTCGTTTAGGTGCATATAAAGGGCGTGTTTATCATTGTATTTTATTAAGTGTGGCGGCCTTATGTTATTTAGCATTTGCGGTGGCAACGGCCACTTCTTGGACAAATTATTTATTTGTATTAGCAATGCCGCTGTTAGCTAAACATGCGATCTTTGTTTATCGCAGTCAGCAGCCAAGTGAATTGCGTCCAATGTTGGCTCAAATGTCTATGATTTCGTTATTAATCAATATCTTGTTTAGTTTAGGCTTGCTTATCGGCTAAATCGGCATATACTAAAGCAAACAAAATTTCAACAATCGATAGGGGAAAGTTATGTTTATTGATACTTCAGAACTTTGCGATCTTTATGCAGAACAAGTGGATGTAGTGGAGCCAATTTTTTCAAGTTTTGGTGGCGTAAGTAATTTTTACGGTAAGGTCACTACGGTAAAATGCTTTGAAAGTAATGGATTAATTGCTGAAGTATTAGAAGAAAATGGCGAAGGTCGAGTGCTTGTCATTGATGGCGGTGGTGCGGTACGCCGTGGTTTGATTGATGCAGAATTGGCTCAACTTGCTGTTGATAATGGTTGGGAAGGCATTATTGTATATGGTGCAGTACGCCAAATTCAGCAATTAGAAAACCTCGATATTGGTATTCATGCCCTTGCGCCAATTCCAGTCAGTGCAGATGAAAGCACAGCTGGTGAGAGTGATGTTCCGGTAAACTTTGGTGGCGTAACCTTTTTCCCAGAAGATTATATTTACGCAGATCTGACAGGAATTATACTTTCGCAAGAGCCCTTAGATTTAGATGATTCGGACGAATAATACGAAAGAGCAAAAGTGCGGTGAAAAATAACCGCACTTTTTTTATCAAAATTTATTGCACTAGATCACATTTCTGAAAATTGAGCATTGCAACTTATTAACATTCATTTAACATTGTAGTCCGTTCGAGTTAGAACACTAACGGAGGAGCTTTATGACTGAGATGAAATCTTTCAAAAATCACAAAAATGGCATTATTTTTATTTTAGATATAGTGCTGTTTTTTGTGTTATTAAACGTGCTACCTTATGAGCCAAAGGCTAGTGCTGGTTTAGCTTTATTGGCTTTTGTCGCAGTGCTTTGGTTAACTGAGGCATTACATGTTACGGTTACCGCATTATTGGTGCCATTATTGGCGATTGCGCTGGATTTAGTGAGTACTAAGCAAGCTTTAGTGGCTTTTGCTGATCCTACAATCTTTTTATTCTTTGGTGGCTTTTCTTTGGCTACAGCCTTACATATTCAAAAACTTGATAAAATGATTGCTAATAAGATTATGGCGTTAGCACGCGGTAATTTATTTATTGCCATTATTTATCTCTTTTTGATTACAGCCTTCCTTTCTATGTGGATGAGTAACACGGCAACTGCAGCCATGATGTTACCCCTCGCAATGGGAATTTTAAGCCAACTTGATCGTGAGAAAGAACATAATACTTATGTGTTTGTCTTGTTAGGGATTGCTTATAGTGCATCAATTGGTGGTATGGGAACCCTTGTGGGCAGTCCACCGAATGCGATTGTAGCAAGTAACCTGCATTTAACTTTTGCAGATTGGTTATGGTACGGTTTACCAATAATGATCATTTTGCTACCACTGATGATTGGTACACTTTACATTATTTTTAAGCCAAAACTTCATATTAATTTTGAGCAATCTTTTGAAAGCATTGAAATGAATTCAGTGCGTGTATTAACACTTGTTATTTTTGTTGTAATTGCTTTAACTTGGGTATTTAGTGGGCAAATTAATCCGCTGATTTCAGGCTTACTTGGTTTGCAGAAAAATATTGCGAGCTTCGATAGTGTCGTCGCTTTATTAGCAGCTATTGTGATTTGCTCTACGGGCATTGCAAGCTGGAAACAAATTCAAGAAAGTACTGACTGGGGCGTATTAATGCTTTTCGGTGGTGGATTAACATTAAGTGCGGTCTTGAAGGATTCTGGTGCAAGTAAAATTTTAGCGGATAGTATTGTTTTTATGATTGATGGACAACATTTCTATCTTATTGGTTTATTAGTTGCGGCGTTCATTATTTTCTTAACTGAATTTACTTCTAACACAGCAAGTGCGGCACTACTCGTCCCAATCTTTATTTCTATCGCCCAATCATTGGGTATGCCTGAAATTGGTTTAGCATTAATTATTGGTATTGGTGCATCCTGTGCCTTTATGCTACCAGTAGCGACACCACCAAATGCGATTGTATTTGGCTCAGGTCAAGTAAAACAAAGTGAAATGATAAAAGCTGGTTTCGTATTGAATTTAGTGTGTATCGTCGTGATTGCAACTGTCGGCTATATGTTCTGGTTGAACTAATTTAGATTTGATTATTTACAAAATTCTTTAGTGATTAAAATAAATGGGTTAAAGCAAATAAGGCTTTAACCCATTTTTCTTGTGATAAGATTCTTTTATACAAAGCTATTTGTTGTGTTCATAAGCGTAAAGCGTATTGCTCATTAACATTGCAACGGTCATTGGCCCAACACCGCCAGGAACGGGGGTAATATATGCGGCTTTTTCTGCTGCTTTATCAAACTCTACATCGCCTACTAATTTTCCATCTACACGGTTAATTCCGACATCAATGACTACCGCACTTTCTTTGATCCAATCTCCGGGGATCAAATTCGGCTTACCTACCGCGACGACAAGTATATCTGCTTGGCGAATATGGCTTTCTAAATCTTTAGTGAATCGATGAGTTACTGTGACAGTTGCACCTGCTAATAGTAATTCTAAAGACATTGGGCGGCCGACAATATTGGATGCGCCTACAATTACTGCGTGTTTGCCATGTAGGTCAATCCCCGTTGTTTCTAATAGCTTCATTACGCCATAAGGGGTGCAGGCACGTAAAGTTGGAATGCGTTGGCATAAAAGCCCAACATTGTAAGGATGGAAACCATCTACATCTTTTTTTGGGTCGATTCTTTCAATTATTGCTTCGGTATTAATTTGTTTGGGTAATGGTAGCTGCACCAAAATACCATCAATATTTTTATCAGCATTAAGCTGGTCAATAACCGCTAATAATTCCTCTTGTGTGGTGGTATCTGGCAGATCATAAGATTTAGAGAGAATACCAATTTCTTCACAACTTTTACGTTTATTACCGACATAGATTTGCGAAGCAGGATCGGCACCCACGAGAATGACTGCAAGCCCAGGTGCGCGTTTTCCTTGCTTAACGTAATGGGTGATTTTATCTGCCACATCGGCTTTAATTTTTTTTGAAAGTACGGTACCAGAGATGATTTGTGCGGTCATTGGGCTGTCCTTTTGAATGATGGGAAAGAAAGCGTTTGCTATTTTAGCGGACAATGATTTTTTTACAACGAAAAAGGGGATGTTTTTCCTAAACTGGAATAATTTTGAACAATTAAATTAAAAAATCAAAAAATTAATTGACTGAGATAAAAACAAACCTATAATTGACCGCACTCGTCGGCGAGTAGCGCAGCTTGGTAGCGCAACTGGTTTGGGACCAGTGGGTCGTAGGTTCAAATCCTATCTCGCCGACCACTTCTTTTATATTGTCTTGAAATTCCGTACAAAAGAAATCCTTTGAATGCGCCCTTAGCTCAGCTGGATAGAGCAACGCCCTTCTAAGGCGTGGGTCAAAGGTTCGAATCCTTTAGGGCGTGCCATTTATTTCTTCAATCTATTTTTTATTCTCTTTTATTAATTTCTTTTGCTATTTAAGCAAGCTACAATACGCCCCCAAATTTTATCAATATAAATCAGAAAGAGAATTATTATGCCCTTTGCTATTGGTCAGCGCTGGTTGAGTGAAAGTGAAAACGCTTTAGGATTAGGTATCATTACCGCATTAGATCCACGAACCGTCACGATTTATTTCCCTGCTGCGGATGAAACGCGTATATATGCTGCTGCACAAGCGCCTTTAAGCCGAATTGTATTTAGCAAAGGTGAAACATTATCCCATCAAGCAGGCTGGCAAGGTGAGATTTTAGACGTTCAAAATATGAACGGTTTGCTATTTTATTTAGTTAAAAATCCACAAGGTGAAGATGTCATTGTGCAAGAACGTGATATTTCATCGATTATTTCTTTTAGCCAAGCGAAAGATCGCCTCTTTTCAGCGCAAATTGATCGCAGCAGTCATTTTGCATTGCGTTATCGCACGCTTTGTCATCAGCAAGCACAATTTAAATCGCCATTGCGTGGTTTACGCGGAACGCGTGCGGGTTTAATTCCTCATCAGCTTCATATTGCAGCTGAAGTCGGTAATCGAGTTAATCCTCGCGTGTTATTGGCGGATGAGGTTGGTTTAGGGAAAACCATTGAAGCAGGAATGATTTTGCAGAATCAACTTTTTGCTGAGAAAGTGCAACGTGTTCTTATTATTGTGCCAGAAACGTTGCAACATCAGTGGCTAGTGGAAATGCTTCGTCGTTTTAATTTGCATTTTTCACTTTTTGATGAAGAGCGTTGCAACGATTTTGATCTTGATGCGGTTAATCCATTCACGACTGAAAGTTTAATTATCTGTTCGCTGAATTGGTTAGAAACTCATCCAAACCGAGTAGAGCAGGCGCTCAATGCTCAATTTGACTGTTTAATTGTGGATGAGGCGCATCATCTCGTGTGGTCCGAATCTTCACCAAGTGCGGCTTATTTATTAGTTGAACAGCTTGCTCGTATCATTCCATCCGTCTTGTTACTCACTGCAACCCCAGAACAACTTGGGCAAGAAAGTCATTTTGCTCGTTTGCGCTTACTGGATCCAGAACGTTTCTTTGATTATCAAACCTTTGTGAAAGAGCAGGAGCGCTACCAACCTGTGGTTAATGCTGTTGAATCTTTGCTGGCAAATAAGACATTAAGTGCGGTAGAAAAAAATCATATTTCTGATTTGTTACTTGAACAAGATGTCGAGCCACTTTTTAAAGCAATTGCATCAAATAATGATGAAGAACAGCATCGAGCCCGCCAGGAACTGATTCAAGCATTAATTGATCGTCACGGCACGGGGAGAATGTTATTCCGCAATACACGTCAAGGCGTGAAAGGTTTTCCGCACCGTGTTTACCATCAAATTACACTCTCTGAAGAGAATGATAAAATTGATTGGCTGATTGATTTCCTCAAACTCCATCGCGATGAAAAAATTTTTGTGATTTGTCAGACAGCGGCAACAGCGATTCAGTTAGAACAAATTTTGCGTGAACGTGAGGGGATTCGTGCAGCGGTGTTCCACGAAAAAATGTCGATTATTGAACGAGATAGAGCAGCCGCTTATTTTGCGGATTTAGAAACTGGCGCACAGGTTTTACTGAGCTCGAGTATTGGCTCGGAAGGGCGTAACTTCCAATTTGCAGCAAATTTAGTGTTATTTGATTTACCGACAAATCCAGATTTATTGGAACAATGTATTGGCCGATTAGATCGTATTGGACAAAAACGTGATGTACAAATTTATGTGCCTTGTGCGAAAGATTCACCTCAAAGTCGTTTAGCGCGTTGGTACAATGAGGGGCTGAATGCTTTTGAACAAACTTGTCCAATGGGAATGGCATTATTTTCTCAGTTTGCCGATGAGTTGGAAAAAGTGCGGTCAAATTCTACCGCACTTTCAGAGAATGAATTTTCTGAATTATTAAAACAAACTAAAACTGCAGGGGAAAAACTCAAGATTGAGTTAGAAAAAGGTCGCGATCGTTTATTAGAGCTAAATTCTCATGGCGGTGAGCAAGCACAAGCGTTAGCGGATCAAATTGCTGATGAAGATAATTCGCCTGAGCTTGTAAATTTTGCCTTAAAATTGTTTGATATTATTGGCGTAGAACAAGAGGATCTTGGGGCAAATAGTATTGTGATTAGCCCGACCGGGACAATGCTTGTGCCCGATTTTCCAGGTTTAAAAGAAGAAGGTGTGACGGTTACCTTTGATCGCGAACTTGCCCTTGCTCGCGAAGAAATGGAATTCTTGACTTGGGATCATCCTATGATTCGTCAAGGTATTGATCTTGTTGCGTCGGGGGATATTGGCAAAGCCGCAATGGCATTGCTTGTAAATAAACAACTGCCAGCTGGAACCTTATTAATTGAATTGATTTACGTGGTGGAAAGCCAATCGCCAAAAGGATTACAGCTCAGTCGTTTCTTGCCACCAACGCCTATTCGTCTGCTGCTTGATAACAAAGGGAATAACATTGGTGAGCAAGTTGCCTTTGAAGCATTGCATAGCAAATTGAAACCGCTTGGTAAAAATATTGCCAATCAAATGGTGAAAATGGCACGTGCCAATATTGAAGCCTTGATTACGCGCGGCGATCGGCTCGTAAAATCTTTAGCTGAACCGATTATTACCGAAGCTAAAAATCAAGCAGATCAACAATTAAGCGCAGAAATTAACCGCTTGCAGGCTTTGCGAGCAGTGAATAAAAATATTCGCCAGAGCGAAATTGATATTTTAGAACAACAACGAACACAATCACTGGATGAGCTTTCTAAAGCAAATTGGCGTTTGGATTGCTTGCGTGTCATTGTGACGAACAAGGAATAAAAATGGCATTGATTGAATACAATCCGCCTCTTGAACCTTATTTGGATATTATTTATCAAGATAATCATTTGTGCGTGGTGAACAAACCTAGCGGTTTGCTTTCTGTGCCAGGCAATCAACCACAATATTACGATAGCGCAATGAGTCGAGTGAAAGAAAAATTCGGCTTTTGTGAACCGGCTCATCGTTTGGATATGGCAACGAGCGGTATTATTGTGTTTGCTTTAAGTAAGGCCGCGGATCGTGAATTAAAACGTCAATTTCGCGAACGTGAACCGAAAAAACATTATCAAGCGATTGTTTGGGGGCATTTGGAGAAAGATTATGGCGAGGTAAATTTGCCGATGATTTGTGATTGGGAAAATCGACCTCGCCAACGTTTGGATTTCGTTTTAGGAAAAAGAGCGGTCACAAAATTCGAAGTTTTAGCACGTTTGTCCAATAATAGTACTCGCGTGAAACTGACGCCCGTGACAGGCAGATCTCATCAATTACGCTTGCATATGTTAGCATTGGGACATCCAATTTTAGGCGATAAATTTTACTCTCATCCCCAGGCTAAAGCTATGTCGCCAAGATTATGTTTGCACGCAGAAGAATTGACCATTACCCACCCTATTACAGGGGAAATAATGACCTTTAATGCGAAGTCAGATTTTTAAATTTGCGCAGAAACTTGAGATCATGAATGAAAAACTTTTTAGCTCAACAAGGAAAAATTACGCTAATTCTCACCGCACTTTGTGCGCTTATTTATATTGCTCAACAGCTTGGTTTTGAAGACGATATTATGTATTTGATGCACTACCCCGCTTACGAAGAGCAAGATAGCGAAGCGTGGCGCTATATCTCACATACATTGGTACATTTATCTAATTTGCATATTTTGTTTAATCTGTCTTGGTTTTTTATTTTCGGTGGAATGATTGAGCGCGCTTTTGGTTCGGTCAAATTATTGATGTTGTACGTTGTGGCCTCCGCCATAACAGGCTATGTGCAAAATTATGTGTCTGGCCCCGCTTTCTTTGGGCTTTCTGGTGTTGTATATGCTGTGTTGGGGTATGTATTTATATGCGATAAATTGAATCATCATTTATTTGATCTGCCAGAAGGTTTTTTCACAATGTTATTAGTGGGGATCGCATTAGGTTTTGTTAGCCCCTTATTTGGTGTTGAAATGGGAAATGCAGCGCATATTTCAGGCTTGATTGTCGGCTTGATTTGGGGATTTATTGATAGCAAATTGCGCAAAAATTCGCTAGAGTAAGCCTGTTTTATTTGGATAAAGGATTCGCTATGAAACAATCGTTACGCCATCAAAAAATTATTAAACTAGTGGAGCAAGCTGGCTATTTAAGCACGGAAGAACTGGTCGCTGCCTTAGATGTTAGCCCCCAAACGATTCGCCGTGATTTGAATATTTTGGCGGAGTTAGATTTAATCCGTCGTCATCACGGTGGGGCGGCATCGCCATCTTCTGCAGAAAATTCTGATTACGTGGATCGTAAACAATTCTTTTCATTACAAAAAAATAATATTGCACAGGAAGTTGCGAAGTTGATTCCTAACGGTGCATCGTTGTTTATTGATATTGGTACGACGCCTGAGTCCGTCGCCAATGCATTGCTTGGCCACGAAAAACTCCGAATTGTGACGAATAATCTGAATGCCGCTCATCTTTTACGCCAAAATGAAAGTTTTGATATTGTCATGGCTGGCGGATCATTGCGAATGGATGGTGGAATTATTGGCGAAGCTACAGTGAATTTTATTTCTCAATTTCGCCTAGATTTCGGGATTTTAGGGATTAGCGCGATCGATGCTGATGGTTCATTATTGGATTATGATTACCATGAAGTACAAGTAAAGCGAGCGATTATTGAAAGTTCACGTCAGACCTTATTAGTGACCGATCACTCTAAATTTACTCGCCAAGCGATTGTTCGATTGGGCGAATTAAGTGATGTGGAATATTTGTTTACGGATGATGTTCCTGAAGGAATTGTTAATTATCTGAAAGGTCAGAAAACGAAATTAGTTTTATGTTAGGAATGAGAAAGTGCGGTAAAAATAAGGTGTTTTTACCGCACTTTTTATATGTTTTATGGGAAATATTTATTTTGTTGTTACATGGCAAATTAGGTAGAATAAGCCCACATTTATATAAGGATTCAAAATGAAAATAAAGACGATTTTGACCGCACTTTTCGGCGTTATTGTGCTGACTGGTTGTGCAAATAAGAACGATACGAAACAAGTAAGTGAGCGTAATGATACCCTTGAGGGGTTCAATCGAACCATGTGGAAATTTAACTATAACGTTATGGATCGCTATGTGTTGGAACCCGCTGCAAAAGGTTGGAATAACTATGTGCCTAAGCCGATTTCCTCTGGTCTTGCTGGCATAGCAAATAATCTTGATGAGCCAGTAAGTTTTATAAACCGATTAATTGAAGGTGAACCGAAAAAAGCATTTGTTCACTTTAATCGCTTTTGGATTAACACTGTATTTGGTCTAGGTGGCTTTATTGATTTTGCGAGCGCAAGCAAAGAACTACGCGTAGATAATCAACGTGGATTTGGGGAAACTTTAGGTAGCTACGGCGTAGATGCTGGGACTTATATTGTGCTACCGATTTATAATGCAACAACGCCACGCCAATTAACGGGCGCGGTGGTTGATGCGGCTTATATGTATCCATTCTGGGAATGGGTGGGGGGGCCGTGGTCGTTAGTGAAATATGGTGTGCAAGCAGTGGATGTTCGTGCGAAAAATATCGATAACGCGGAGTTGTTACGCCAAGCCCAAGATCCATATGTAACCTTTAGAGAAGCGTATTACCAAAATTTACAATTTAAAGTGAGTGATGGCAAATCAACAGAAAATAAAGAATCGCTTTCTGATGACGTGCTAAAAGAAATTGATTAATAAACGAAAAAGTGCTGTAAAAAATAACCGCACTTTTATCAACCAAGGAGAAAATGATGACTCAAATTATTCATACTGAAAAAGCACCGGCAGCTATTGGCCCTTATGTTCAAGCGGTTGATCTTGGCAATTTAGTTTTAACCTCAGGGCAAATTCCCGTGAATCCTGCAACAGGCGAAGTGCCTGCAGACATCGTTGCACAAGCACGCCAATCTTTAGAAAATGTGAAAGCGATTATCGAGAAAGCGGGTTTAACCGCCGCAGATATTGTAAAAACAACGGTTTTTGTGAAAGATCTTAATGATTTTGCAGCGGTTAATGCAGAATACGAACGTTTCTTTAAAGAAAATAATCATCCTAACTTCCCTGCTCGTTCTTGCGTGGAAGTTGCACGTTTACCAAAAGATGTGGGATTAGAAATTGAAGCGATTGCTGTAAGAAAATAATTTTCTGTTTGGTAATTTCTGCTTAAAAGTGCGGTCATAAACTCGCATGTTTTTGACCGCACTTTTTGTTTGTATGCTGATAACAAAAATTTTATATTACACCTTGAATTTTTTGTGAATTTTCCCAACTAAGGAAATACTTAACCCTAACTTTGAGAGAACACATTATGATGCGTATTCTTCTTTTCTTGGCAACCAATATGGCTGTAATGCTGGTATTAGGTATTATTTTAAGTGTGACTGGTATTGCAGGAAATAGCACCGGCGGCATTTTAATTATGGCTTTGCTATTTGGTTTTGCTGGCTCATTAATTTCCTTATTCCTGTCTAAAACGATGGCATTACGTTCTGTAGATGGAGAGGTGATTACTCAACCTCGTAATCAAACTGAACGTTGGTTAATTGATACCGTTAGTCGCCAAGCGCAGAAAGCGGGGATTCCGATGCCAGACGTGGCGATTTATCATTCACCTGATGTGAATGCTTTTGCTACAGGTGCGACGAAGAGCAATTCTTTAGTTGCGGTTAGTACGGGATTATTAAACAACATGACTGAGGCTGAAGCTGAAGCTGTTTTAGCGCACGAAATTTCCCATATTTCCAATGGGGATATGGTGACTATGGCGTTATTACAAGGCGTATTGAATACTTTCGTGATTTTCTTATCGCGCGTTATTGCAACGGCAGTGGCAAGTTCGCGTAACAATAATGGAGAAGAAACGCGCAGTTCAGGCATTTATTTCTTGGTTTCGATGGTATTGGAAATGCTCTTTGGTGTGCTTGCGAGTATTATCGCAATGTGGTTCTCTCGTTACCGCGAATTCCGTGCAGATGCTGGTTCCGCAAGTTTAGTAGGCAAAGAAAAAATGATCATGGCATTGCAACGTTTGCAACAACTTCACGAACCCCAAAATCTTGAAGGTTCTTTAAATGCCTTTATGATTAATGGAAAACGAAGTGAACTTTTTATGAGTCATCCGCCACTCGAAAAGCGTATTGAAGCCTTACGCAATCTTTAATAATTACAAAAAAATCGGCCGCACTTTAATGAGGCCGATTTTTTATTTTCCTTTTTTCACCCAATATTTGAACGGTGGTTTTTCCACTTCACTTTGCAGTAATGTGTGATCCATAAATTGACAGAAACTTGGAATATCTCTTGTTGTTGCAGGATCGTCAGCAATAATCAAAAGTATTTCGCCATCGTTAAGATGACGAATATTTTTACGAACAAGCATGACAGGTTCTGGACAACGTAATCCTAAAGTATCTAGGGTTTGTGTGATGGAAATTTCAGACATATTCTTTTTTCTTTTGAAAAACAGAGCCATATCATACCGCACTTACGGCAAAATTTCGACAAATCCCAGTCATCAGTGATAGACTAGTGCCATTGAAATTACCTTGAAAAAATAAATGGCGGAATACCTCGTTCCTAAAAGTGCGGTTATTTTTGAAGAAGAAATTAAGAAAAGCCGTTTTATTACTTATTTGCAGCACACCGAAGGTTTAGAAGACGCAAGAGCTTTTTGGGCAAAGATTAAACAAGAACATCCAAATGCTCGGCATCATTGTTGGGCTGCCGTAGCAGGCAAGCCAACAGATTCTCTACAACTTGGTTTTTCTGATGATGGCGAACCTGCTGGAACGGCAGGAAAGCCAATGTTGAGTGCATTGCAAGGTAGTCAATTCGGTGAAATCAGTGCGGTGGTGGTTCGCTATTATGGCGGTATTTTGCTCGGAACAGGTGGATTAGTTCGTGCTTATGGCAATGGCGTTCAACAAGCGTTAAAGTTGATTGAAAGCGAAATTAAAGTTGAACGAACCCCTTTCAAACTTGATTGTGACTATGGTCAGCTAAGTTTGGTGCTACAACTTTGTGAAAAATATCAGGTTGAGATTTTATCTCAAGATTTTCAGGTAAATATTCATTTGATTTTAGGTATTAGTGAAAAAACAGTCGATGTTTTTTCTTCAGAATTAACGGAAAAGTCTGCGGGCAGATTACTTATCCAACTTTTAGAAACAGGCGAATAATAGTGCATATTTTATCGATTATCCGAATTATTGGTATTCTTGTGATGTGTTTTTCTGGCACGATGCTGATTCCAGCATTTGTCGCACTTATTTATGGCGATGGTGGCGGTAAGGCATTTATGCAGGCTTTTATGTTGAGTTTGACGGCGGGCACATTGCTTTGGTGGCCATGCCATCACTATAAACAAGAATTACGATCCCGTGATGGTTTTTTGATCGTTGTGGCTTTTTGGTTAGTTTTAGGAAGCTTGGCAACATTGCCTCTTTTATTATTCGATTCACCACATTTAACTATTGCTTCAGCCGTATTTGAAGCATTTTCTGGCTTAACTACTACTGGTGCAACGGTAATGACGGGGCTGGATAATTTACCTAAATCTATTTTGTTTTATCGTCAGTTTTTACAATGGTTAGGTGGTATGGGGATTATCGTATTGGCTGTGGCGATAATTCCGCTGTTGGGAATTGGTGGGACACAATTATATCGAGCAGAATCTTCAGGCCCTCTTAAAGATCAAAAATCTTTGCCTAAAATTTCAGAAGTGGCGAAAGCTCTATGGATTATTTATGCTTCATTAACTGTTCTTTGTGCCATTGCATATTGGCTATCAGGAATGAATCTTTTTGATGCCATTGGGCATAGTTTTTCGACGATTTCTAATGGGGGGTTTTCAACACATGATGCAAGTATTGGCTATTTTAATCAAGCTTCCATTTATTGGGTTACAACAATTTTTATGCTGATTGGGGGTGTTAATTTTAGTTTACATATTTCCGCTTTTCTTGCACTAGGTAAAAGAAATATTTGGCGAAATTATTGGAAAGATCCCGAATTTCGTTTTTTTCTAACGATGCAAATTATTTTTATTGGTATTGTATCTCTATCTTTATATGGTTATGGTTTAGTTTCAGATATGAACGAGGCAGTAACAAAAGGTGCATTACAATTAACATCAATGTCAATGACTGCTGGTTATACGATTTTTGATATTGATAATCTTCCGCCTTTTATTGGGCTTTTACTGGTAATTTCTGCGGTAATTGGTGGTTGTGGTGGTTCAACAACTGGGGGATTAAAAGCGATACGGACACTTATATTGTGGAAACAAATCGATCGAGAACTGCATAGTTTAATTCATCCAAATTTAGTACAACCAATTCGAATAGGTAAAAATCGTCTAGCACCAAGAATGATAGAAAGTATTTGGGCATTTTTCATTATTTTTATACTGGTTTATTGGGGGTGTGTTTTTGCTGTTATTCTTTGTGGAATGAATGCTTTTGATGCGATGGGAGCCGTATTCGCCACATTAACGAATGCAGGACCGGGACTTGGTTTTATTCACGAAAGTTTTATTGATGTTCCAGAAAGTGCTAAATTAGTCTTTAGTTTTGCTATGATCTGTGGACGTTTAGAAATGTTTTCATTAATCGTGCTGTTTATTCCAAGCTATTGGAAAAAATAATAATTGGAAAATTATTGTATTTTTGACCGCACTTTTTAATGAAATGTTTATATTTCCATCAAAAGATCATTTTTTTAAATATTTTTACAAAAAGTACTTGCAAGGGTTTTAAAAATCCCTATAATGCACCGCACACAACGACGCACTGTTGTGAAATATTTAAGTTTCCACGTGCGTCGTTGTTTTTTGCTCTTTAACAATATATCAGACAATCTGTGTGGGCACTTGTTGATTGACTTGTTTTAAACTATTTTTAATTTTGAAGTCTTAATAGGTGCTTAACTGAAAATTCATAATTACTTTTTAAGTAGTGTTTTATTTATAGCTAAGCAGTTTATTGAGCGATTGAACTTGAATTGAAGAGTTTGATCATGGCTCAGATTGAACGCTGGCGGCAGGCTTAACACATGCAAGTCGAACGGTAGCAGGAGAAAGCTTGCTTTCTTGCTGACGAGTGGCGGACGGGTGAGTAATGCTTGGGAATCTGGCTTATGGAGGGGGATAACTACGGGAAACTGTAGCTAATACCGCGTAGTATCGGAAGATGAAAGTGCGGGACCGCAAGGCCGCATGCCATGAGATGAGCCCAAGTGGGATTAGGTAGTTGGTGGGGTAAAGGCCTACCAAGCCTGCGATCTCTAGCTGGTCTGAGAGGATGGCCAGCCACACTGGAACTGAGACACGGTCCAGACTCCTACGGGAGGCAGCAGTGGGGAATATTGCGCAATGGGGGGAACCCTGACGCAGCCATGCCGCGTGAATGAAGAAGGCCTTCGGGTTGTAAAGTTCTTTCGGTATTGAGGAAGGGATGTGTGCTAATAGTACACATCATTGACGTTAAATACAGAAGAAGCACCGGCTAACTCCGTGCCAGCAGCCGCGGTAATACGGAGGGTGCGAGCGTTAATCGGAATAACTGGGCGTAAAGGGCACGCAGGCGGTTATTTAAGTGAGGTGTGAAAGCCCCGGGCTTAACCTGGGAATTGCATTTCAGACTGGGTAACTAGAGTACTTTAGGGAGGGGTAGAATTCCACGTGTAGCGGTGAAATGCGTAGAGATGTGGAGGAATACCGAAGGCGAAGGCAGCCCCTTGGGAATGTACTGACGCTCATGTGCGAAAGCGTGGGGAGCAAACAGGATTAGATACCCTGGTAGTCCACGCTGTAAACGCTGTCGATTTGGGGATTGGGCTTTGAGCTTGGTGCCCGTAGCTAACGTGATAAATCGACCGCCTGGGGAGTACGGCCGCAAGGTTAAAACTCAAATGAATTGACGGGGGCCCGCACAAGCGGTGGAGCATGTGGTTTAATTCGATGCAACGCGAAGAACCTTACCTACTCTTGACATCCATGGAATCCTGTAGAGATACGGGAGTGCCTTCGGGAACCATGAGACAGGTGCTGCATGGCTGTCGTCAGCTCGTGTTGTGAAATGTTGGGTTAAGTCCCGCAACGAGCGCAACCCTTATCCTTTGTTGCCAGCGATACGGTCGGGAACTCAAAGGAGACTGCCAGTGATAAACTGGAGGAAGGTGGGGATGACGTCAAGTCATCATGGCCCTTACGAGTAGGGCTACACACGTGCTACAATGGCGTATACAGAGGGTGGCGAAACTGCGAGGTGGAGCGAATCTCAGAAAGTACGTCTAAGTCCGGATTGGAGTCTGCAACTCGACTCCATGAAGTCGGAATCGCTAGTAATCGCGAATCAGAATGTCGCGGTGAATACGTTCCCGGGCCTTGTACACACCGCCCGTCACACCATGGGAGTGGGTTGTACCAGAAGTAGATAGCTTAACCTTTTGGAGGGCGTTTACCACGGTATGATTCATGACTGGGGTGAAGTCGTAACAAGGTAACCGTAGGGGAACCTGCGGTTGGATCACCTCCTTACCAAAGACGAGAGACAGCGAGTGCTCACACAGATTGCCTGATAGTTGTAGACAAATGAGCAGAAGAAAGCATTACCCTTGGGTCTGTAGCTCAGGTGGTTAGAGCGCACCCCTGATAAGGGTGAGGTCGGTGGTTCAAGTCCACTCAGACCCACCACTCTGAGAGTGAGTGAAGCGAAAGGTGTAGTGTAAATAAATAATAACTAAAACATAAATGATTAGTTATTAAATTATGATGAAATGGGGATATAGCTCAGCTGGGAGAGCGCCTGCCTTGCACGCAGGAGGTCAGCGGTTCGATCCCGCTTATCTCCACCACTTATCATCGTTAAGTAAATTTATTCATTTAGTTTATTTAACGATGATAACTGAAAAGTTTTATCAACTGTTCTTTAAAAAATTGGAAACAAGCTGAAAACAAGAGATTTTCGAGAGAAAGTCTGAGTAGGCAAGGCAGGAAAGTGAAAGAGGGAACTGAGAAGGAAACTCTGAAAGCAAACCTGTTTTGCATAAAATCTTGATTGAACAAAAGCAATCAAGTGTTTAGTTGAATGAACATACGCATCAAATTGACCGTACTTTGAAGTGAAAACGTAAAGTGATTGAAAACATTTGAGGTTGTATAGTTAAGTGACTAAGCGTACAAGGTGGATGCCTTGGCAATCAGAGGCGAAGAAGGACGTGCTAATCTGCGAAAAGCTTGGATGAGTCGATAAGAGGCGTTTAATCCAAGATATCCGAATGGGGAAACCCAGTAGATGAAGAATCTACTATCAACAAGTGAATACATAGTTTGTTGAGGCAAACCGGGAGAACTGAAACATCTAAGTACCCCGAGGAAAAGAAATCAACCGAGATTTCGTTAGTAGCGGCGAGCGAACGCGAAGGAGCCTGTTAGTGATAATGACAGAGACAGAGGAACAAGCTGGGAAGCTTAGCGACACAGGGTGATAGCCCCGTACTCGAAGTCCAGGTCATGGTACTAAGCTAACGATAAGTAGGGCGGGACACGTGATATCCTGTTTGAAGATGGGGGGACCATCCTCCAAGGCTAAATACTCCTGATTGACCGATAGTGAACCAGTACTGTGAAGGAAAGGCGAAAAGAACCCCGGTGAGGGGAGTGAAATAGAACCTGAAACCTTGTACGTACAAGCAGTGGGAGCCTGAAAGGGTGACTGCGTACCTTTTGTATAATGGGTCAGCGACTTATATTTTGTAGCGAGGTTAACCGAATAGGGGAGCCGAAGGGAAACCGAGTCTTAACTGGGCGAATAGTTGCAAGGTATAGACCCGAAACCCGGTGATCTAGCCATGGGCAGGTTGAAGGTTGGGTAACACTAACTGGAGGACCGAACCGACTAATGTTGAAAAATTAGCGGATGACTTGTGGCTGGGGGTGAAAGGCCAATCAAACCGGGAGATAGCTGGTTCTCCCCGAAATCTATTTAGGTAGAGCCTTGAGCGGACACCTTTGGGGGTAGAGCACTGTTTCGGCTAGGGGTCCATCCCGGATTACCAACCCGATGCAAACTACGAATACCAAAGAGTGATACTCAGGAGACACACGGCGGGTGCTAACGTCCGTCGTGGAGAGGGAAACAACCCAGACCGCCAGCTAAGGTCCCCAAGTCTATATTAAGTGGGAAACGAAGTGGGAAGGCTTAGACAGCTAGGATGTTGGCTTAGAAGCAGCCATCATTTAAAGAAAGCGTAATAGCTCACTAGTCGAGTCGGCCTGCGCGGAAGATGTAACGGGGCTGAAATATAGCACCGAAGCTGCGGCATCAGGCGTATCACTAATACGCCTTACGATTAACAACATGGAATGACGCGAAGCGACATGAAATGTTGTTCAAGCAACCCGAACGTTGAGTCGGGCATCTTTGAGTGAGGATTATTAGTGATACGTCTGTTGGGTAGGGGAGCGTTGTGTAAGCGGATGAAGGTTAATCGAGAGGTTGGCTGGACGTATCACAAGTGCGAATGCTGACATAAGTAACGATAAAACGGGTGAAAAACCCGTTCGCCGGAAGACCAAGGGTTCCTGTCCAACGTTAATCGGGGCAGGGTGAGTCGGCCCCTAAGGCGAGGCTGAAGAGCGTAGTCGATGGGAAACAGGTTAATATTCCTGTACTTGGTAAAGCTGCGATGTGGGGACGGAGTAGGTTAGGTTATCGCACTGTTGGATATGTGCGTTTAAGTTGGTAGGTGGGAAGTTTAGGCAAATCCGGACTTCCTTAACACTGAGAGATGATGACGAGGCTCTACGGAGCTGAAGTAACTGATACCACACTTCCAGGAAAAGCCACTAAGCGAAAGGCTTTACTAAACCGTACTGAAAACCGACACAGGTGGTCAGGTAGAGAATACTCAGGCGCTTGAGAGAACTCGGGTGAAGGAACTAGGCAAAATAGCACCGTAACTTCGGGAGAAGGTGCGCCGGCGTAGATTGTAAGGGCTAGCCCCTGAAGGTTGAACCGGTCGAAGATACCAGCTGGCTGCAACTGTTTATTAAAAACACAGCACTCTGCAAACACGAAAGTGGACGTATAGGGTGTGATGCCTGCCCGGTGCTGGAAGGTTAATTGATGGTGTAATCGAAAGAGAAGCTCCTGATCGAAGCCCCAGTAAACGGCGGCCGTAACTATAACGGTCCTAAGGTAGCGAAATTCCTTGTCGGGTAAGTTCCGACCTGCACGAATGGCATAATGATGGCCAGGCTGTCTCCACCCGAGACTCAGTGAAATTGAAATCGCCGTGAAGATGCGGTGTACCCGCGGCTAGACGGAAAGACCCCGTGAACCTTTACTATAGCTTGACACTGAACATTGAATTTTGATGTGTAGGATAGGTGGGAGACTTAGAAGTAGTCACGCCAGTGATTATGGAGTCGTCCTTGAAATACCACCCTTTAACGTTTGATGTTCTAACGAAGATTGCGGAACGCGGTCTCGGACAGTGTCTGGTGGGTAGTTTGACTGGGGCGGTCTCCTCCCAAAGCGTAACGGAGGAGCACGAAGGTTTGCTAATCACGGTCGGACATCGTGAGGTTAGTGCAATGGTATAAGCAAGCTTAACTGCGAGACAGACAAGTCGAGCAGGTACGAAAGTAGGTCATAGTGATCCGGTGGTTCTGAATGGAAGGGCCATCGCTCAACGGATAAAAGGTACTCCGGGGATAACAGGCTGATACCGCCCAAGAGTTCATATCGACGGCGGTGTTTGGCACCTCGATGTCGGCTCATCACATCCTGGGGCTGAAGTAGGTCCCAAGGGTATGGCTGTTCGCCATTTAAAGTGGTACGCGAGCTGGGTTTAGAACGTCGTGAGACAGTTCGGTCCCTATCTGCCGTGGGCGTTGGAGAATTGGTTGGGGCTGCTCCTAGTACGAGAGGACCGGAGTGGACGCACCACTGGTGTTCCGGTTGTGTCGCCAGACGCATTGCCGGGTAGCTAAGTGCGGAAGAGATAAGTGCTGAAAGCATCTAAGCACGAAACTTGCCAAGAGATGAGTTCTCCCACACATCAAGTGTGTAAGGGTTGTTTAAGACTAAGACGTAGATAGGCAGGGTGTGTAAGTGATGTGAGTCATTGAGCTAACCTGTACTAATTGCCCGAGAGGCTTAACTATACAACGCTCAAGTGTTTTTGGAAAAGAGCGTAAGAGAAGACTAGACAAACAAATCAAATAAGAAGACTCAATAGAACGAAAATCGAGCTTAGCTTGTAGCCAATAAGAACGAGTGAAAGGTCGAGTAAGAGCTGACTGAGTAGCGAGAGATAGAAGAGAAAAGACAAGTTATCAAAGAATTATCCTGGCGGCGATAGTGCGGTGGAACCACCTGACACCATACCGAACTCAGAAGTGAAACGCTGTAATGCCGATGGTAGTGTGGGGCATCCCCATGTGAGAGTAGGGCACCGCCAGGTTTATTTTTTTAGTTTATTCATTGAGTAAATTAAAAAAATAAAAAATTTTTGGCAGAGATAGTGCAATAGATCCACCTGATACCATACCGAACTCAGAAGTGAAATGTTATAACGCTGATGGTAGTGTGGGGTATCCTCATGTGAGAGTAAGGCACTGCCAATTACCACGTTTAGCGGAGTGGTAGTTCAGCTGGTTAGAATACCTGCCTGTCACGCAGGGGGTCGCGGGTTCGAGTCCCGTCCATTCCGCCAATTTATTCATACCAATAGGGGCGTAGTTCAATTGGTAGAGCACCGGTCTCCAAAACCGGGTGTTGGGAGTTCGAGCCTCTCCGCCCCTGCCATTAAAAAACCTTTCATTTTCAATAATTTACTACATTGTAAAAATTTTCTTGTGAGAAATCATCGTATTCGTGTGGCGTAAATGTGACATTGTTCGCAAACTCTATCATGTGATCTGCATTTAAATGTGCATATTTCTTTACCATTTCTAATGTTTCCCAACCACCCATTTCTTTTAACGTATAAAGCGGTGTACCTGCTTGAACATGCCAACTTGCCCAAGTATGGCGTAAATCATGAAAGCGAAAATTATGAATATTGCTTTTTTCTAATGCTTGATGGAAATCATGCCAATCAATACGCCCAATTTGTTTATTAGTACCACGATGAAAAACAAATTCACTGCGGCGAGTTTGGTATAATTTTTGCAATAAATCCAAAGCAGTGTTATTCAACGGTAATGCTCTTGCTTTACCTGATTTCGCTACATCATTTGAAACAATTGCGATGCTACGTTCAAAATCCACTTTATCCCATGTCATTGATAAAATCTCTGTCATACGTGCTCCAGTGAATAAAGCAAAAGAACAAACATTTTTCATCCACGCTAAATTTAAATTTGAAATCAGTGTTGTGGCTTGCTCTTTTGTAATCCAACGCACGCGGACTTTTGGCTCAACGAATTTTTTCACATAAGGGATTCTATCAATCCAACCATTTTTATAAGCCAGTGAAAGCACCCGCAAAATAGACGTGCGATAGCGGTTTTTTGTCGAAGGCGACAATGGTTTTTTATGAGTGGTTGAGTATGTCGGCAAATTAGTCATAATATCTTCGCCTGTAATATCACTCAATTTCCAACCGCCAAAAACAGAACGCCAATAAATGGCGTGTCTGCGGTTAGTATCAAAATCCTTTTTCAACTTGGCATCTTCCACAAATAATAACAATGCTTCTTCAAAGAGTTTAGGTGGTTTCTGATTAAGGTGCGCCATATCCCATAATTCTGCTTTGATCTTATCGTGTAATTCTTGTGCCTTTTTCTTTACTTCAGTCCCAGTGCTTCGTCTAATTCGTTCGCCACTCGGTGTTGTAATATCGAGCCAATATGTACTTCCTCTCTTGTAGATTGACATTTATTTTTTCCTCCATTTTTTATATCAGTCAATCCAACCAATCGGATGACATTATTTTTTCTTTTTCTACAACGGTCAAGATCTTCCCTAAAAACTCGCCACGCTTTCGAACCTTCCATTTGAAAAAAGCCCCATTTAAAACGGTGAGCGAAAACAGTGCTGTAACTCAAATTAAGGAGGTTGGCCACCTCCTTTATCGTTAACGTGCGCTCGGATTTTGTTGTGTTTTCCTCCGTAATCACAAATCCCCCTCTTTCACAAACACACCATCAATCATACGTCCTTTGCGGTCTTTGATTTCATCCCAAGCGGCTTGCACACAATCTGTTAGCATTAAATTATATTTTCTGCTAATTAATTTAAGTGATAAGCAAGGACACCCGAATATAGCATCAATTTTTGTCGGCATTTCTAGGTTTTGACCCATTAATTCACTTGCGAGCATACCAAGGCTAACGACTGTTTCTGCGATAATTTCTTCAACGTCTAATTCAAAAACAGGTTGAAATGAATCTAGATTACTAATTGTTTCTAAGACGCTATCAATATGATTTTGCTTAGCCAAAATCACCATCACCACAAAACAATCACCAATGCTATCTTTGATTTTCTCTTTATCGTTTCGTGCGATACCTGCACAAAGCTCGCCAAATTCTTCCATTAATTTAATGAATTGTTTTTGTGGGGTAGAACCCCCAATCAAATTGCGATCTTCCGCCCATTGTTCAATGTTTTTTATAAGATGTTGTAATTCTGCCATTTTTCTTTCCTTTCAATCTCTATCTTTAATCACATTAGGTACTTCCACAATTAGGATTCGCTCCGGTGGAATTTTTAAATATTTTCTGTAATGGTCTGCGATTTCTTCGGCTTCACTATAAGTCACGGTTGTTCGGCTTCCCCTCCCAACTCGCCATTCTCTAGCAAATTCACACTCCAGCACCACATATCGCTTACCATCAATTAACTGAATATTGATCATGGTATTTTCCTTAATCCTGCGGAACATTTTCAATCTTTACCCATTTAGGTTCATTTCTACGAGAACCAACAGCATTTAACCATCTACGCCATAATGTTCCGTCATTGCACAGAGCAAAAATTGTTTCTGATAGTTGTAAATCATCGCATTCTTTGTCATAACCCATAGATTCAGACACAGCAATTTGAACAATTTTTCTCATTTTTAACCTCACTTTTAATTAATTTAACCTAAAATCCCCCAAGCTCTCGCCCCAACCAAAGGCTTGAGCCAACGGAATTTTTTCTTCTTTTATGAAAACTTCATCGTTTTCACAACAAATCCACCGATAGTCATTAAGCCGTAACCGTCCATGGCGCATTAAAAGGTCAATTTGTGACGGTTTTAATGGCGAACCAATAGGCAACATCAATATACTTGCTTGTTGTTCAATTTTTGAACGGTTACAGTTATTGACACAAGTCCAAGCGGCGCGATGCGCCTTGTTTGTTTCGGTGGACTCCGAATGAAGTGCGGTGGAACCCAACGCACTTTTCGCTGATTTAATCACCCAGTTTTTTAACTTGGTGATGATTTTCTTTTCTGTGAATCTGTTTTTTACTCCCACAATTTTCTTACGAATCTCCCCGTATTTATTCGGCTCGCATTCTTCATACTCAATACAAATTGGTTGATCACAACGTTTTGTCATTGCGCCACCTTGCACTTTTAAATAACTACCAAAACAACTCACATCAGCCACCGTGCGACCAATATCCAATACTTCATCGTCCGCAACGGCTGCCATGGCATCATCAATTTTGCGAAGTTCACGCCAAGTCGAAATTGACGGTGTGCCGTAAAACTGGAATTGACGAATGCCCCAAAGATTTGCCCACGCACTGACACGTTGTACGTTTTCAAGTAATGTCAGATTTTCTACTTCATCGGACATTTCTTTGCCTTGCTTACCTGCATAGATATTCTTGGCGATGTATTTCGCCACATAGCCAATGGCAGAACCTTTGGTTGGGTCAATTTCTTCTACTTTGAAACGGTATTTTTTCGCCCCAAATTCATCGCCATCTAATTCCAATGCTTTCTTGCGGAATAGATGAATAACATCATCTTTATGTTCAGGTTTTACATACATCAGCAAGTGCCAATGCGGTGTGCCATCGTGATGCGGTTCAACGCCACGAAAGCCAAAAAAACCGATCCTACGTTTGGCAAACTGTGCACGTAACTGTGCCCACACTTTATTTAAGTAACGTTGCGTGTCACGAGGGCTTGCGCCTTGCCATTTTTTATTGTTTTTGCCTGTTTCATGCGTCGCGTGAAAAGAGGATGGGGCAGTCAGCGTAAGAAAGAGTGACACAAATGAATTTTCTATCGCCCATTCATCAATACCACGCAAGCGGTTCATGGTTTCCTGAAAACGGATAGCAGGATTTGCCACAGATTTTTTCCACATTTCAATCAACGGCATTTGTTCGGTGCTATCGTCTAGATTTTCCAACACCATTTGTTGCAGATATTCGAGGTTATCTGCACGTTGCGCACGGTAATCATTAAATGCGGTTTGCGACACATAAGGACTCACTTTGGCAGAAACTGCACCACAGCCAATCTCCACATGTTCTTTCAATCGTTTTTGTGCCGTAGTAAGTTGACGTTTCCAATGTTTTGGGCAAACTGATTTATTCAGATCAACCTCAATGTCATTTACATCTAAGAAACGGTTATCTTGATAAGCGAACCAGTGTTTTAACGGAAAACCAATATCTGCACACACTTCGCCCACTAAGCGATAAAGGTCACGAGAAAGTGCGGTGAAATCATCAAGAGATATTTCCCCACGTTCTTTCCGCTCGGCTTGTTCGGTGACAAAATCAGACTGTAATTTCGTAAACAACATGGCTAATTTGTCTGCCATTTCTTTTAGCTGATGTTCACCTAATAAATAAAACGGAAAGTTAGCCGCCTTTTTGCCTTTGGAAAGTGCGACCGTTTGTGAATGCGTATCACGGTCAATCAACCAATCAAGGCTAACCTGATAATGTTGAAAAACGGCTTTCAAGCGATTAGTGAGGATTTCACGCAAATAGGTATTGGCATACGCTGCCTGTTTATTACCAAATTTAAACCCGATAGAACCATCATCTTTCACACCGTTGAACGCACGCAACCACACATGGCGAAAATGCTCACGTTGGCGTTTGCGAGGGAGCGCAGAAAGCAGTTTTTCAACATAATCGAACTGGTGCGGCGCAACAGAAAACAATTCCATTTGCGCCGATGTCGCTTGAGCAGCATCTAAAGTGCGGTCAACATTCACCGCACTTTGCATCATCACTGCACGTGCATCTGCCATCGCTTGCTCACGTTTGGCAAGGTTGGCATTGCACTCAAGTTCCCAGTTCATCATCAAGCATCCTTACATTGCCGTATTGGCTAAATATTCACTGTGATATTCAAAATATTCTTTGATTTTGTTGTTGGTCGAACTCACTGCACTGAGTAATTCTTCCAAACTCAACATTTCATATTGGGCTAAGTCATAACGGCGTACTTCTTCGATTGCGCCCCAAATTGTGTTGTGTAAATTGCCCACGGTTCTTGTTTTTTGTTTGCCATACCAACTATCTTGATCACCAATCACTTCAACCACTTGAAAGCGGGTGCCTATGGGTAAAATTTCTAGCGTTGCGCCACAATCTAGAGCGATACAAATATTGTTTTCCATCATTCCTCCTTACCAGCGTCTATCTAACGAATCGACAATAAACTCAATTAATCCCATTACGGTGATAGTTGCACCAAGCACAGCAAATACCGCCACGAAAAACATCATAAAAAGCTCACTCATCACGTTTCCCCATAAATTGTTTAAAGTCATATTGGCGGGTCTTTTCTAGTCTGATTTGCCCTTCCTCAATCGCTTTTTTGAAACAATATTCAGCGCGTGCAAAGCTCCAGTTTGTTTGAGTTTCGGTTGGTGCAGCTATCCACGCTGAACGCCATTGTTTTGCGGCTAACCCATAATTGCCTTGTTGCTCACTTTCTTTTGCGTGTTGCGCATGGTCTAAATAAGTTTTAATCGCTAATTTTTTCATTTTGCATTTCTCGCTAAGTAAACCGTCATATTGGCGGATTCGATGATTTTTGAATAAACAAGCGCGGCGATGTCATCTTTCCCTTGTTGTTTTAAATGTCCCCACAAAGCTAAAAAACGACGATATTTGCGATACCATTTCTGTGCGGATTTATTCATTTGGGTTTCCATTTTTATCCTCCTGAGTATCAATTTGAGTAAATTCCCGCTCTGTTACGCCTTGTGAAAACATTCCCGAAAGTAGCCGCACTTTACGTAGTGCACGGGCTATTTTGCGTTGTCCTTGTTCTGTGTAGTGATGGAGCTTAGTGCCTGTTAAATGCCCTGCACGTAAATCTGAAAAATCTAAATCGGCTAATTCCAACAGCATTTCTCGAAAGCCTTGTTGTAAACTGTCAAACTCTCGTTCTACACGGAATTGGCTTTTACTTAACGAGTGCAGCACATCATCAAAACTTCGGATTTCAGGCACCTTTACTTGATTTACACGGCACCATTTTTCAGCGGCAGATTCCGTTTCATCGTCAAAGCAATAAGGCATTAAGACCATCACTCACCCCCATTCATTTATTTACGGAACCACCGTGCAACGCGTTGGAAAATGCTTTGTTCACGTGCCCACTGATCTTCTTCAAGTAACGCAATGCGATCACTTAGCGATTCATTCAGCAATACTTGCTGGGCATTCACGTTTGCTTGGTGAGAAATTGCTCGTTGCAACAGTTGAATGTTGCGAGCCTGTTCTTGCACGGTTTTGTTTAACTGCCACACATTCACACGGTTATGGCGTTTTTTACCGTTGTCATACACATAATTACTGCTTGCCATTTGCTCAAACTCCTAAATTTTGGTTGCAAAAATCCTGTCGCATGAATTTCTTCAAACGACCATGTTTAAATTACGGTTGGAAAATTAAGAATTAATCCGTAGGGATTTCGATTTGCCGTTCGTCTATTGCTGGTAACTTGCCTTGCTTACGCATTTGACGTTCTTTTGCCCACTGTTCGGCTGTTTTGAAATTCTGAATTAATGCCGGTGTAAATGTACCGATACTAATATTGCGAATTTCTGTCCAGAGTTCGAAATGAACTCGACCACAGCTTTTGCAATAGCATTCAGAAACAATGGTATTTTCTGCCTTTCTAGAGGTTCTCGTCCCAATCTGATCGCTACCACATCCTGGACATAATGCATCGACTTTTGCTGCCATATCACACACCTTCTTCTGTCCTATACTCTCCACATTCCCCAATATGGATTGCACGGTTATTAAAATTAAAAGATAATCAACACCATAAAGCACGACACCATTGAAAATAACGCCACGAGGTATGCCATGCTGACTCGATTTTTACGATTTCTCATATTTATCCTTAACTGGTCTATTGTTGCTGGAATTGTTTGGCTTAATGTCATCTTATTAAGTAACAATCCCACTCTTACCCTGCTTGATTACACCTTTAACCCACGCCAACTGTGTTTTTTAAATGCGTTGTTAATGGGTTTATTCACTTACAAAGAACGCCACTGCATAAAACAAGAAATCATTCGTTTCGTTCGTTGGTTTAAAAATCTTTAATTCCCTTCAAACACCTGTTTCAGACTTTCGTAAATGGTTGGCCAATCTACATCGGGTCTTAGTTCGGTTGGGTTTACTTCAAAATTTGTGGCGTGGATGATGTGAGAAATATGCGTAACGTCCATATTTGTGCCATTTAGCCATTTAAAAACTGTCGGTTGGCTTACATTGCAAGCTTTCGCAACAACTGCTTGGCTACCACAAATCTTTACTGCAGTTTTTATCCCTTTATTCACATCCATACCTTTTGTTATTGAAACTATAA
This sequence comes from Haemophilus haemolyticus, assembly GCF_003352385.1. Taxonomy (NCBI): domain Bacteria; kingdom Pseudomonadati; phylum Pseudomonadota; class Gammaproteobacteria; order Pasteurellales; family Pasteurellaceae; genus Haemophilus; species Haemophilus haemolyticus. The sequence goes on from NZ_CP031243.1 coordinate 485,638, forward strand.
AAATAATAATAGCTAAAGTTATAGTTGTCAATAGCTAATAGTTTGTTTATTTTTATAACTTAAGTTATATACTTAATAACAAGGAGAAATATTATGACAACTTTAGCTGAACGCCTTACCTCAATCATGTCCGAAAAAGGCTTGTCTCAAGCTGAATTAGCTAGAATGACTGGGCTTAAACAACCTTCTGTTTTTAAAATTGTTAGTGGGCAAACTTTAAACCCAAAAAATATCGTTGAGATTGCGACCGCACTTGGTGTGGATGTGAATTGGTTAAAAACTGGAGAAGGGGAGCCAATCGCTCAAGGTTCGATTATTTCTTCTTTAGTAAGTACAGATAGCGACGAACATCATCGTTTTCGTGTTGATTATCTTGATGTGCAAGCGGCAGCGGGTCATTCTGGGATTGAAAATGCAGACTATCCTGAAGTGATTCAGTCCATTTATTTTTCCAAGGAAGGATTATTAGAAATCGTGGGTAAAAGTACCAATGATGGTATCAGCCTTATTAATGTGCCGACTGATAGTATGGTGCCAACCATCAACAAAGGCGACATTGTTTTTGTTGATACCAAAGTCAATTATTACACTGGCGAGGGCGTGTATTTCTTTTTGCTCAACGGCGGTGCTTACATTAAACGTTTGATGAAATTACCCACTGGGGTTTACCGAGCCATATCCGATAACAGTGTTTATCCTGATTTTGATATATCAGATGAGTTATTTGATACCGCTGTAATTATCGGTAAATTTATTAAAGTGCTACCGATTAATCCGAGGGATTTATAGGGGAGATACCGCAATGAAAAAACTATTCGCTTTAACATTATGTGCAATGGCTGTGGTGGGGTGTAAAACCGAAATTGAAAAAGATGTGTCATTAAAAAATTTACTTAATGAGCCAATAAAAACAGAAACTGCATTATTGAATATTGAGATTCCTGCCTGTAGCTCCCACGAAGATAGCCGAAATCCCTCTGATAGTCTAATCAGAATCCAACAAACAATCCCTTCAGTATTTACTAAAGCTAAATATAAAGAATGTTTTAAGAAAAAATTTGATTCTTTCGCTAGTTTTGAAATTCCTATTGGTGTAGGTGCTGTCCTTGAAAAACCAAATTTTGAAAATGAAATTAATATTTATAGCGTTGGTAATAGAAAACTAAATGTAAGAACCGATCAAAATTTAGCAAAAAGAATTCGTGATTTTGTGAAGTCTGAACATATTTCTGATTTAGAAATGATTGTTTCGTTAAATATAGTAAATGATACCGAACAAGAGCAATCTTTTGCTGTGTTGTCATCTTATCTTGATGGTCTCCCTCTTTCTTATTTTCCTAGTATTTCTTACAAACCAGGAGATAAATTCAATATTCGCTTATCTAATGTGGCTGCGGATATGTTATGGAAAAATGAAAATCAAAAGTTGAATTACACAACAGTTCTAACAACGCCATTCAAAGTAGATGAAATAACAAAATAATGAACTTAATAAGGAGTTTTTATGAAAAAAATTATCTTAATTTTAACCGCACTTTCCCTTGCTGTATCACCTGCAGTATTTGCTAAGGCGCATAAAAAATCGAATTCTGAATCAGAACAGCAATTCAGTTGTAATGATGGAAAGCGAGTATGTGGAGATATGGAAAGTTGCGATGATGCAATGTTTCATCTTAAACAATGTGGTATGAAAAAGCTTGATCGCGACCACGATGGCGTGCCTTGTGAGAGTATTTGTCAGTGAAGATGAAGAAGTGGTGATTTATTTTAAACAAACCTAAGGAAAATTTATTATGTTATACGAATATAAAATGATTCAAGCTGCGCCACATATTATTGCGCAAAGAAAGAACATTCAAACTGCCGCAGCAGACTATTTACAAGAACTGGTGAATGAACAGGCTAGATTAGGCTGGGAGTTTTTCAGAATAGATGATTTTTCTACTGAAGAAGCAGCAGGGTGCTTTTCAGGTGGGAAAACAACATCTAAAGTTCATAAAGTTATCACTTTTAGACGTGAAAAAAATGATTGATGGCTTGGCTTAGTATTCAACTTATCTTGCTTTATCAATATCTTGCACCGCAAAAAATTCGTGATGCCTGTCGGTTTGAACCGAGCTGTTCAAACTATGCGATTTTAGCCTTGCGGAAATATGGTTTTCTTCGTGGTTGGAAGATGGCTTTCAATCGGCTGAAGCGGTGCAAATATCCGAATGGTGGTGATGATTACCCTTAACGTGTATCCACTGTTCGTTTTTCAGTATCACTATAAAATTTGGACAACCTAAGAAAATGAAAAAAATCATCTTAATTTTAACCGCACTTTGTTTGATTTCTTCCCCAACCCTTGCCAAAAGTAAAAAAGCAGATGCAGCGCAGTTTAGTTGTGAGGACACTAAATATTGCAAAGAAATGCGTTCTTGCGCTGAAGCTAAATATCACTTGAACGAATGCGGCGAAAGCCGTTTAGATCGGGATGGGGATGGTGTGCCTTGTGAGAATGTGTGCCGATGAAGATGAAGAAGTGGTAGCGATTAACCCGAGGGATTTGTAGAGGAGATAAAAAATGAAAAATATGATTAGTTCTAATTATAAGCAATCTATCTTTAATCGTTTTAAAGGGTATTTAAGATTTTTAAATGAGCACCCAGAGTTTTACCTTGTGTCAATAATCTATTCGTTTTTACCTGATTTTTTAAAAGGGAAGACCTTTTGTGAGGCATTTTCAGCATTAATACCTTTAATTCCTTTGCTTATAGCCTATGTATTGGCTAAATGTATATTTATTTTAAAAGGTGGAAAAGTATTAACGTGTATTCTATGTTTTTCGGCTTGTTTTTATATTTTTAGTTATACACATATGATCGCAATTAAAACTGTAAATGAAATACAAAATGATTATATGAGTTCTTATATATTGAACTTCTTTGTAGATAAAACGCCTGAATATATATCCTATTTAATATTGTTCGGGTATACCATCTTACCTTCTTTACCTGTACTTGGATTGTTTTGGAATATGTATAAGAAAGCTCAAGTAGCTCACAAGGAGAAAAAATGACAGATAACTTATTTACAACAGAAATGTTCAGTGATTATCTAAACATTAAGAAAATCAGCAATATTTGTCCTTGTTGTAATCAGAACCTGGAAAATTATGTGGCAAGGGGAATGGAATTTCGAGCAAATGTGATTGAGAATGGCAAAATAGTGCCGTCTTCTGATGAAAATGACAATGTTGGGTTAGGTCTTCCTTATACCGTGATTGATGCAAACGGTTTGCTTACGGGTATTCGTGATGGTGCATATGGGGTCTTTTTGTTTCGTTGTGAAAATTGTGGCTTTGTGCGTGCATTTGATGCGGCGTTTGTCAAAATGGAATATAGCCTATTAAAACGTGAAGAAGCGAGCCAAAAGGAGTAGAATATGGCAAATAAAAGTCATCTTTATATCGTTGATGATGATACAGCACAAGTTACCCCTACAGGGTTTAACGGAGGAGAGCCGCCTATGTCTCATTTAGAAAAACGCGTTGAGAAGTTAGAAGAGCAATATTTGAAAATTTACACCGATCTTGAAATTATCAAATCTAATTATGCGACAAAATCAGATGTATCAGATGCAATCTCCCTACAAACAAAATGGATTGCAGGTACGATTATAGGTGCATTGGTGTTAGGTATTGGAGCAATGTCAGCAATTTTGAAATGGTTGATTGTATAATGTGTAAAAAAATAAAACTGCCTGCGTGAACTCGTGGGCTTTTTTGTAAGGAAAATTTAATAAAAGCTAAGAAATTTAAATCTTTACATATTCTTAATTAATTATACATTTTAATGTATGCGCATGAATTAACCCTATTTTTTCTCTTTTTTCACTTCCACTTCATCTTCTTCCACTTTCAATTCGCACTCAATTTGACTGGTAAAACCACCATCTGAAAGATTGTGTGTCACTTTGGTGATTAGCCAGTTGGTTGCGTCAATTTCGGCTTTAAAGCCTGAAAGCTCAATGGGCGTTTCGGGGATTAAATCGGGATCGCCAAAGGCAAGATTTAGGCTAAATGTTGCTACACCTCGTTTGAGTTTGTCAAAGGCGGATTTGGCGGCAGTGATAGCTCTCGCTTCTGAAGGATAAGTAACACGAAGGTTTTTAATTTTATCGTTGTCGCTTTCCACAGGGGCTTTTTGTTCAATGGTGTTATATTTTGTTTTAGTTAATCGTCTGCCCTTTACTGTACCATCTGCTAGCGTTCTACCTTTCGTCATGCGCTGTTTTTTCACAATTCTAGTATTTTTATCTACGATAATTTCGCCACGTTTGCCTGTGTCCGTATCGTGCCAATATGCCCGAACGGCTTTGTAGTTTTCGCTTTCTGCAATAGAGAAATTGTAGTTGTCGCCATTTTTGCGGGTGATTTTTCGCAGTGGAATCGGCTTGCCTGTGGCGGTTTTGCCTTGTCCTAATGGCATAAATAATAGCGTGCCATTTTTAACAGTGCACATTGCCCCGTGCTCTTCTGCCAGTCGGCTTAATAGATTAATGTCGCTTTCGTTGGTTTGGTCGATGTGCGCAATAAAGGTGTTAGCCAGTTTTTTCTCGCACTGGCTTTTGAGTTGGTTTTCTTTGGCGATAGTATCAATAATATCGCCCAACGTTTTTTTATCAAATGACCGCTCTTTTTGTTCGGAAAATGAGCCTTTTAAATCAGCCGCTCTTGCTCTGATAGTTAATCGGTCTGCCGATCCTGCGCCGCCTGAAAATTGCACTTCATCCACTGAATATTGCCCTTTGTCGATGAGCGGTTTGCCTTTCCAACCTAGCGCAACTTGGATTGTGGCATTGCGTGGCGGTAAGGCGAGTTTGCCATCATGGTCGGATAATTCTAAGTCGAGTGTGTCCGCTTCTAAGCCTCGATTATCTGTTAAAGATAAACTAATTAAACGGCTCGAAATCACTTGTGTGATGTCTTGCTGTTTTTTGTCTTTCGTGGTGATCTGCACTTTAAAAGCGGGCGTGCGGTGATTGTCGTTAAGATTGAAATCAAACATTAAAGGCTACTCATTAAACTCTCTGCAATGGCGATTAACATTGGGTCATCAGTGCGTTTTAAGCTCATGCTGAAATCAATCGCACGAGGTGCACCATCGCCAAAAAACTCTGTTCGGGTTTCTTGTACGCTTTCGATCACAAAAAAACCAATAATTTCAAAGGTTGCGCCGTCAATAAGTGGAAATGCACCGCCACTGTCTGCCATTAATTCCAGGGCTTTAATGGAAAATCTACCGCCTGTGATTTCTGGAATTAATCTGCCACTTATCGTGACGGTTTCGCTTTCTTTGCCAGTGAACTGTGATTTTGGCATTGCCCCGACAATGGCATTGGTTGGATGTCGCCAATTTGATGTGCGGTCTAAACTTTGAAAAGGCACGGTTTGCCGAGTGAACACAAACATGCCCAATGTGGCAAGTGCGAAGTTTTGGAACATTTATTCTTCCTTTTTGGCATTGTCTTCCGTGCAACTGATAATAAAAATAAAGTTTGAAAACAATATAAAAGTACCAATAATCCAATGATCAAAATAAACAAAAATCGTGCTTAATAAAATTAACGTATACATCTCAAATGTAGTTTTTGCTTTTGTATATCTGATCTTCTTCTTTTGATAGTTTACCGCCGTACCAATCCAAGCCAGAATGGATAAAATGGTAATTATCCAAATTAAGGTGATTTGAGCGCTTGAACTGCCGATAATAAACACGGCAAGAACAACAGAAAAAAGAATAAATTCGCGAATAAAATCTAAAAAATGTAATGATTTAAGCATAATAAAATCCTGTGAAAAGTGCGGTCAAAAAATCCCGTGATTTCTGACCGCACTTGATGAATTAGCGAAAGAGAAATGCAATGCCGAAAATCACAAGCAACCAAAAGGTGATGGAAAGAATAAAGATTCCACGCCATACAATATGCCGTGGTATATTTAATAAATAATCAATCAGTTTCTGTTTCATTTCGTTCCCTTGCTTTTTCTCGCCATTGCATTAATTCGGAAAATGTCATTTGCTCAAAGGCTTGTGGTTGCCAGTGGAAGATGATGGCAATATCTGCCATAGCATCTTCCACTGTTGCGGCAATCATTACTCGGTCGCTTCGGTTTCCACTTCCGAGTTCTTCCCTAAAAAACCGACAGCCGCCGCAGCAAGCTCGGTGAAATCTGCGACTTCCATTGTGGCAAAGTCTGCTTTGTGCAGTACTGGCGATGTCACGCGTGGCAATAACACTTGTAATGCGTCTACATCCATTTGCAACACATCAAACATTTTTAAGCCTTTTAATGCGGGCACCGTTGGTTTATTGACAGTGATTTCCGTGATTTGGTTTTCGCCACGAGTAATAGGGTTGGTTAAGGTGATGATTTTGGTGTTTTCTGTTTTCATTTTATGTTTCCTTTAAAATCCCTCTTTTTTGTAAAGAGGGGAGGGGGATTTAATAAAAGCCCCTTTCGGGGCAAGGTGTGTGAATTAAATGCCGATTGCTGCGCGATGCTCTGCGAGACGATCAACGCCACCGACAATGAAAACGGAATTGATTAAGTCAATTTCCACGAGGTCTTTGCCGTTTTCGATGATTTTGTAGTAGGTTAATGGCACGGTGTAGCTTTGTTCGGTGTCATCGCCTGATTTACTTGTGCCGTTGTCAATCTCTCCAAAACGACCGCGCATTACCAGTTCGATTGAAACCACTTCTTCGGTGTCATCTTGTTGATAGGCGCCCGCAAAACGTAATGCTGTGCCGTCAATTTTTCCGCCAAATTCTTTGATAAGTTCGGTCATATAACCGCCCATCTTGAATTGCGCTTCCAAGCCTTCCACGCCTAAATTCACTTTTACTGGACCAAACATGCCGCCTGCGCGGTATTCTTCCAGTTTCATGGCTAATTTAGGTTGGGTGATTTCGGTGACTTGGCCACGGTAAGAATTACCGTCAGCCAAAAAATTCATTAATTTGAGTTTACGAGGTAATGCCATTTTTTACGCTCCTACTTTTGCAATGTTTGCGGCAAATTCCACAAGGTATTCATCGCTGATGTATTGGTTGAAACCAAGTTGTTCTAACGGTGGAACAGGGCAGTAATCATAAGACACAAGTAATTTTGCATCTTTTAAGGTTGCGGCAGTATTGAGGTTGGCATTGATAAATGCTTTCCCACCGATTAAATAACCTTGCGCCACATATTCACGCCATTTTGCATTGATCGCTTCTACGATTTCTTTCACAAGATTCACGGAAATGTCTTTATCCATTGCCCAGTCAAAGGATTGTGCAATGGTGTCTTTCAACACTTGTGCCGTGCGAGTGTAGTTTTCGTAGATAAATAATTTATCTGCCGAACGCGTGCGTAATCCCCAGAACTTAAAGCCATTGTGGTTTACACAACAAGTAATGCCTTGTTCGTTGAGATAGTTCACGTCGGTTGCACTGTCGTTAATATCGAAAGAAAGCGGTTTAGTGACACCCGTCACGCCAGTTAAACCTTTGTTTGAAATGGATGTGTGCCAGCCGTATTCTTTATCTTGATATGCACGCATTGCGGCAGCTCGAACAACGGCATAATCCACTTCGGTTTGTTTGGTGTTTGGGTTAAATGATAAGAAATCACCGAAAATCAGCATTAATTCACGTTGTGAGAAATTGCGACCATATGTCACCGCTTCTTCTTTGGTTTTTGCTGCGCCACAAGAGGCATACACAAAGCCATTGAGCTTTTTCGCTACGCTTAACAATTCAGTGGTCACATCTTGGCTGTCATATTTCGGGATACAGAAAATACGAGGTTTAACGCCACAAACTGCAGCAGACACGAGGAACGCTTTTAAGCCAGTGTAATTGCCTTCATTATCGACTGAGCCGATTACGTTGGCTTTCATGGTACTTTCATCTTCGTTTTCTTCCACGCGAATGACGACAACTTTACAATTCACAATGTCCGCAATGCCATCTAGCGTACGAGATAGCGTGCCTTGTTTACCTGCTTTGGCTTGCATTTCAGCAGTAATGCCAGTTAAAAGGGTGGGTTTGTTGAGTGGGAAAACCGATGCATCTGCATCTGGTGCGGTTGCCACTAAACCGATAACTGCAGTGGATGATGTGGTGAGTGTTCGCAAGGCTTCGGAAATTTCCGTTACCTTGACCCCATGGAGATATTCATCAGACATAATTTAAGCCCTATGGTTTCTATTGGTTAAATAATGTCTTTATTGTGATCGAGAGGATGGCGTAGTGCGAGCGGTTGGCGTTGTGGTATTTAAACTAACAAATGGCTTAGGTAAGAGTAGGACGGATGAAAACGGCGGAATTACCCGCCGTTTGTCTTAAACCCTATCTGGCCAAGTCCAAGGGTCGGATGTTGTCACATCATCGCTGGCGGTCTTAAGTTTTTTGGGCCAATGTCAGGTATTGCATCATTACCTTTTACTTTTGGATCTACATGATAATATAAGTTCGCGAATCTTTTTGCATAAAATCGAAATTTATTTTGCATAAACAATTAAACTATTATGCAAAATAAACCTCAAATTTAAACCAAACAAAAACTCCCTTTAAATCATCATTAAAGGGCGTTTAAATTTTACAGTTTAGAACTTGTAAACCATATTATCCTCATACTTACCTGAATGGCTTGCTGAGGCATTGACTACAATTCGTTTCGCATTATCAAAGGTTTGCCAGTTATCGACCTTATCCTCCTGCATGTACTCAATAAACCGCACAAACTCGGATTTTGTTGAGCTAAAGAAAATATAAGGTGGTCGGGTGATATTGACCAGTCGAAAAAATCCAATCAAGTCAAAATACGTAGCTTGCTTGTAACTTTCTTGTTTGGTGAAGAGATAAGGCGGATCTAACACAAACAACGCTTTGGGATTATCCGCAAATTTCGGTAGCAACGTATGGAATGACTCCCGCACAATTTCTACACCATCCAAATAACCATCCGCCTTTGGATAATCTGACTGGCGAATACAATGCCAGAAATCATTTTGGAATAGCTCATCAATGGTCGTTACTTGCTGCCCGCTAAACAGCAACCAACTCGCCAAGCAATTCAAATCTTTGTAACCGTCAAACGCCTGGATGATTTTGACGCATTCTGCCTTTAATTCCTTTGGCATTCGTTTTTTTGGGGGCGTAGCGTTGCCAACTGCCGCAAATAATTGTAAACGCAAGGCGTTGATGTCATCAAGATGTGCTAATCGTTCCGCATAGCCGTCGAAATCATTGTAGATGACACGAGCTTTTGGCTTAATCGCTTTGGCTGCGTGGCTTAATAAACCTGAACCACCAAAGGTATCAATAATCGTCCATCCTTCACCATCGTCTTCGATGTTTTCATTGAGAATAGTCTCAAAATGTTTCAAAAATATCCGTTTTTGCCCCACAAAAGGTAGCGGGGCTTGTTTAAATTGTACTACACTTTGCTTGCTTACCGAGATTGTCTGCATTTTATTTACTCTTTCAAACATTAAATTCTCCTTGCACTGCCTAAAGGCACGATATCGCAATCAAACCGACTGCCTGTAAAATCTAAAGGTTCGCCGTTATCTTCGGTAAACACGAAGGTTTCTGCTTCGTCATCACCGCGAACCCAGTTAAAGATAATATCTTGCATGCTGTGCTCCAAATATAGTGGCCAACTGATTTGGGCTAAATCGCCAGCCACTCTCGCCACCGTGAATTGCATTAAAGCACCACTCACTGCAGAAAAACTTACTGCGTTTTTGTTTAATCCCAAGAACAATCCCGACCGCACCCCACCAGTCATATTTTTTGCCAGAAGTGCGGTCAAAATAAGCTTTGATTTGTGCTTCGGTGACATCGTTGAGTGGGATTAAATCCCATTTGGTGTTATCGGATACATCAATCTGTTTGCAACGCACCCCACCGTCTTGTACCGATGATGAGTAGCAGTCATATACTGTCGCATGCTCATAATGATGCCCATTGCCAAACTCAATGTGCTCAATAGCAATCTCGCAGTGCGAGTATTGGCCCTTGGTAAAAAATCGAGTAATGCGGTCGGCGATTGCTTTAACTGGCTCTTTGCGCCAGTCGCGTTTGTGTTTGTACATCGCCAAATAAACATTAGCCATTTTGATATGCCTCCATCAAGTTATCCATTTGCTTGATAATGTCATCATGGATTGATTGTAGTTGCTCAAGCGTGAGATTAGGCGCCTTGAGCTCATACTTGCGCATACGTTGGTTGGCAAGCTCCATTTGTAGTTTTTCCAAGCCTGCCGCCTGCGTCAAAATCAGGTTTGTGGCGGTCTTGTTATCCAGTCTTGCTCGTTGTGCAAAGTCTGAGATATATCGACTGCACTCGCCTTCATAATTTGCGGCTTTAAAGGCTTCTGCCGCCGCTTGTCGCTCACGATACTCGCTTTCAAAACGTGTCCATGTGCTGTAGATTTTTGCCGCTTGCTCATCGATATTGGCGATAAGGCGAGTTTGGGTTTTTGTAAAATTATCAGCAATTTTCGCTTCATCTTTTACCCATGCTGTACCGTTCCATTTGCACGGTTCAGCAAGTGGGGCAAGTGCGGTTAAATTTTCTGGCAATTCCCCCAGTGCGGTATGTTCTACTTTTTCGCCTGTTTCCTTGCTGTAATAGGTTCCCCGATGGTCAGCTTGGTATTGCCAACTGTTATCTGCTCGCACAACGACAAAGCCTTGTTTCGGTTGTGGCGGCTCATCTAAATAACTTCCTGCCGCAAGGCTGCCACCTTCGCTCACATATTCAGTGGTGCTGTGGCTGTAAATACCTTGGTTGTCTGTGCAATACACGATGATTTCACCACTAGTTTCGGCAAAGCCGTCTTGATTAAATGTTACGGTCATGTTGTACTCCTTATTCGGCTAGGCAGATGTAGTGATAGGCGATGTTGCGTGGGCGGTTTTCGTCGGCTGTGGGGACTGAACGCGCAGCATCTATACCAATCAAATGTTCAGCAATTTTGTAATTATATATCCCACGTCCCACATCATTTTTTGCGAACCAACCGCTTTCCCATCTGGTCTTGGATATAGCTACTCCGCTGACGATATTAGCTTGGTCATCTGCCATATCTACTGTGGTGAATTGAGCCCTAAAGTTTCTCATCGCATCTCCCTGCGACGATAACATCTCACGTCCCACATCAACCCCACGCCCATTATCCCAACCACGGATAAATTCACTGCGCATGTCTGGTAGTTGCCCTGACGGATATTTCTGTGCCAATTTTGGATAACGACGAGTATCAAACCGCTGTCCGTTCATCGCTAAGCAACCTGTTGGGATAATAGAGAGCGGATAAGGGATTGGGATACCAACAAATAAATCATGTAAGGCATTAAAATCAGTGGCGTTGGCTTTTTTCCCGATTTCAGCAAGCAATGTCGCTTTTAAGTTTGCATCGCCTGCCAACGCACGGGCTAATTCTTCCAGTGTGTCCAATGCTGCTGGGGCTGACCCGACCAAATTTGCTACCGCTGTTTTCACAAATGCTGTCGTCGCAATTTGGGTGTTGTTGGAGTTTTGGTTGGCAGTAGGAGCGGTGGGAACGCCAGTGAACGCCGGGCTTGCTTTGGGGGCGTAGCCAGTGCGGTCTCGGTTGATACCGTCCACTTGGTCTTTTAAATATTTCGTTCGATTGGCTAGCTGTTTTGCTTGGATGTTAATTACGCCAAGCTCTCCGCCTAGCACCTTATCTTGTTTTTCAATGAGATAAATATCTTCTTCCCATTGTTGTTGCTCAGTAATTTTTCCCATTTATACTTCTCCAAAAGTAAAGTTTCCGTCGAAATTGATCTCGCCATTCCATCGATGGCCTGCCCGTGTAAAATTGAATGCAACCAAATGACAACGTGCGGGGGCATTTTCATTTAAAATTCGCCGCACTTGTTTTGATTCATCAATAGTAATGGGCTGATGTAGCACAATTTTGTATTCTGCCCAGTGCATTTCTTCATGCTCAAAGGTTTCCGAACCATCAAAATTTAGTTCGCCATTCCATGTTTTAAGTGATTGGTTTTCAATAATATCGACTTCGCCATAACCTACCGATTTCATGACACGGCGAATCGCCGAAATTGTCCCTTTGTGCTTGTGGATGTGGGTGCTATTTAAAATGGCTTGTCGTTTGCTTTCCTCGCTCCATTCGTCATCCCATTCGTCCACGGAAAGCGACCAAGCAAGCCATGGCAAGAGGTTTATAGGGCAATTTTCAGCACTCCATAAGAGGCGAATGGGCACAGGAATTTCCGCAATTGTAGAAAACGTATTCGATAATTGTTTCTCTAGCTTGCTCGACCCTATGGGCAAGAGATAGCTATTCATCTCGGCCACCTACGTTGATTTGAATTTGTGTGCAATATGCTGCTTGGTGAGGTTGTACGATTAAATCTGCAAGCGGTTGTGTCAGTTTCACGTTCTGCACGCCTTCTTGGTGCAAGGCTGAATAAATACCTGAAAGCGTAATATCAATGCCAAGCAAGTGTTGCTTATTTGTATAATGGGTGATGGCTTGATTAACATTTGCCATGACAACACTTTCTAGTACTGAGGGATAAAGTGTGAGGGTCGCTCGAATTTCATAAGGTAAAATCACCGCACTTTCGACCAATACTGTATCAGTCAGGGGGCGAATATGCTCGGCATTCAGCTTTTCTTTTACCGCATTAATTAAATCACTGTCGGCTGTTCCTTGTCCCTCCGTGGATAATATGGCCACTTTCACCGTGCCTGCAGTTGGGCTTGTTACATCAACGTCTTTTATTTTTGCAGAGGTAGAGAGCGCATGAAATTCATAGCTTGCGCGGCTACCAGCCGTAGTTAAACCTTCTAATGACATTTGAATACGTGTGCGAAAACGTTCATCATCTTCATATTGGGTGGGGATAGTCGGGTGAGCGTTTAAATCTCCCGCCTGAATGATTAATCTCTTAATGCCGAATAATGCCCCTAATTGGTCTAAATCTGATCCTGTGGCATAAGCAAGCATCACGGCTTTAGCAGATTCATTAATATGCGTTCTAAGTAATAATTCTAAATAAGCATTTTCTTCTAGCAATTTAACCACAGGTTCGCTTTCTAATTGTAATCGAGCCTGCCAATATTGGCGCATATCGTCATTTTCTTGTAATGACAGGAATTTAGCTTTTCGTTGAGCAAGTAAAGTTTCATAACTGAGTTCTTGCACAACTTTTGGTACAGGCAAATTGTTCAAGTCAATAATATTGTTCATGATTTATGACCTAATAAAAGATGGTTTTCTTTGATATGTTGCTGATATTGCCCGCGTGCGACATAACTTGCCACAATGCCACCTTCAACCAATTCAGGTTTAAATTGTGTGATTTGTACTCGTGGTTCCCAACGATTAATCGCTGTAACAGCGCAAGCCGCCAGTTGTAATAACAATGTGTGGCTAATTGGGCGGTCTATTAGCAGAGGAATTAAACTGCCATATTCACGCCGCTGAATACGTGAACCAACAGGGGTTAGCAAAATATCGGCAATGGATTGTTTAATGTGGTCGCTTTCGTTTTTTAATGTTTCGCCAGTGTATCGATTCATACTATGCCTTTGCGTTAGAGGTTCGTTGGCCATCGCCTTGTTCAACGTGAACGTGGTTTTGTAAACTAATTGAGCCACCTTTAATATCACCGCTTGCGGTCACACTGCCTTGTGTGCTGATATTGCCTTTTGTGGTGCTTGTGCCTGTGGTTGATAAAGAGCCGTCAATATTCACATTGCCTTTGATATTGATAGTAGGGCAGTCAATATCAATTTGATTAGCAGCAGTAATACTGGCGGTTTTGATGCCTGTGACAACCAATGCGCCACTTGATTGGTTGTAAGTGATTTTGGCTCCGTCAGCAAATTCAATAACGTGTTCGTCGGCTGAATGGCTAGGGCTGTTTTGTGTATAAAGCCCAACTAATATGCAGGCAGTGGTAAATTCGCCACTAACGGATAACATCACACATTGTTCGCCCTCCGTAGGTGGCGACCAGGTTTTGGTTGTACCCGCTCGAAATGTAATAAATGGTAAAAACTCTGTGAGAATGTCACCGCTCTTTACGCGAGCGCGTGCGGTGGCGTGATTCACTTCAGCGATCACCCCAAAGCGGATAATGTTGTCTAGTTTTCGTTGTAATTCGGCAGACATAGGCATTCACAGTTAAAGAATATGCCTTATTGTTGGCAATATTGTGTGATGTGGCGAGTGTGGGGGCGTGTGGAATAGTAGGTAACAAAAAAGGGCTTGCGCCCTTTTATTATGATCTATCCCACATTGAACTTCTTGCTCTTGCTTGGCGTTGGTTTTCGATGCGTTGTATTTCTTTTGCCACTTGTTGTGCAATGGCTCGTTCGTCCATGCCTTGTGCGGCATTGATGGTGATATTTACGCTCATTGGTTGGCTGGATTGAGTCATCACTGGACGAGCAGAAATGGGCGCACGAGTATCAACTTGCACAGGGGCGGCAGTTGCAACGCTGATCCCCAATCCGCCCGCAATAAGTGCTTGTTTGCCGTAATTAAGGGCGTTGAGTGTATTTATGCCAAGTCGAGATGTGGCTTCTTTGGTCATCACATATTCGCCACCGTGGACAATGCCCATGGGTTCATATTTTCCGCCATTACCGGTGTAGCCGCCTGAAGAATACATATTTGAATCAGAAAGTGCATCGAGTGTTCTTTCAGTTATACTTCCTGATTTGATAACCTTATTTGTTTCTTCATTTCTTGATTGTTTGGCATTTTCAACAATTTTTGCCCCCGCTTGAATACCTGGCATATTATCGATTACCCATTTAATGCCATCCATGAGTAGCTGTAATGGTTTGAGCGCAAAATCAATACCTGCTGCTATCCATTCGCCAAATTTTTTACCTGCACTGGCTGCTGCATCTAAATCTTCTTTGGTGCTTTGTACTGGAAACAAGAAATCAGTAAACCATTTCACCGCTTTTTCAATCCAGCCAACGACAATACTAAATGCGGTGCCAAGCGGTTGGAATTTTTCAAGGACGGGGGCGAGACCTGATTTTAATCCTTCCCAAAATCCACCGAAAAACGCCCGTACTTTATCCCAATATCGATAAATCATCACGCCTGCCGCGACAAATGTAGCAGCGAGTAAACCTATTGGAGAAAGGAGAAAACCGATGATTGACGTTAATCCCATAAAGATCATTCTAATAGGTGCAAAAGCAATACGAAGTATTGTTTTTAGTCCATTTAGCCAAAATGAGAGGTGTTTCATATTTTTAATGAGTTTAACAAAGACACTCGGCATTTTTTTCAATCCGCCATAAAACATGACAGTTCCTGTTTTAGCTGAATTGAGGGTGGTTTTATAAGAAAATAAATGTTTATTTGCCTTTAAACTTTCAACAGAGACTTTTTTTAATGATTGACTTAATAAATGATTAATGCCTGTAAAACGCCCTACACCTAATAAAATGCGTGCAACAGGATAAAACAGAAAACTAAATGCCATACTTAATGCACCTAATGCTGTAATACCTCCTGCAATTGATGCACTCCATTTAACAATTTGTCGAGTAAGTTCAGGATTCGCTTTTATCCATTCATTCACTTTTCGCACTATTTCGGTTACCGACTGTATTGCGCTTCGAATATCATCTGAAATAGTATCATAGATCGCAATGCCTACGGCTTCACGCGCAGACTCTAGATTTTTTATATCCCCCATTAAGTTATCCGCCATAACTTGCGCTACTTGCTCTGCACGACCTGCGGAATTTTTTAATTTTTCCGTCATTTCTTGAATGCCATGGATGCCCGCCTGTCCAACTAATTCGACCATAGCTGTCGCAGCTTCTGTACCGAAAATGTCCTTGTAATAAGCCATTTTGTCGCCAGATCCCATTTTGGCAGTTTTCTTTTCTACATCAACTAAAATGTCGGTAAGCGCACGCATATTGCCACGACTATCTTTTGCGGATACGCCTAATTTTTTCAATGCTTTTGCTGCCGCTTTAGGTGGAGCGGAAAGTCTGAGCATAGCAGAACGCAACGATGTACCGGCTTGCGTGCCTTTTATCCCAACATTACCTAATAATCCAACCATCGCTGACATCGTTTCGAAATCTTGACCTGTTGCCGTGGCAATTGGACCTAAATATTTCATTGTGTCGCCCAAACCTTCTAAAGTTGTGTTGGATCCACTAAATGTTGCAGTAAGCACATCTGCTACACGCCCCATTTCGTCAGCAGGGATTTTAAAGCCAGAAGAAATATCTGATGAAATATCCGAAACTCGCCCCATTTCAATACCTGCGGCTTTTGTCATTGCTAAAATAGCAGGCATTGATTTTTCGATTTGGTCTGCATTGAATCCTGCCATTGCTAAATAGCCTTGACCTTGTGCGACTTCTCCTGATGTAAAGGATGTTGTTGCACCGAGATGAATCCCTTGTTGGCGCAGCCGTGCAAGTTGTTCCGCTTGTTTTGGATCAGTTTTATTTAACCCAGTTAAAGCTTGCACCTTAGAAAAATCTTGTTCAAAATCTAATGCAGGTTTAAGCATTATACCAGTGAGCGCATTGCCTGCTGTTCCTGCGATCATGGCAGATTGTCCAAATCCCTTTAATTGCTCACTTTTCGTTTTTAAATTATCTACGCTATTTCGATAAGCTAGGTTTCTTGCTTGTCGCTGTTGCAATTTTTTCATGGCTGCATTTTGTTTTTCAATGGCGGCTGTGGATTGACTAAGCTGTTGTTTAAGTTTTTCCTGACTTTCCTTAAATTTTGATGTGTTGAAACCGCCTAGTTTTAATTCTTGGCGGAGTTTATTTAATTGTTTACGCTGATTTTCTTGCACTTGTGCCATTTTATGCGCTGCTTTATGTGCTTCTGTGACTTGGCGTTTAAATGCGGCTGTCGGTGCGGCAGTATTGCGTAGTTGTTCGGCTAATTTTTTTGCTTTTTCTCGTGCTTCAACTAATTTCTGATTATTTTGCTGCAGTGAGTTTTGCAAATTTTTAAATGAATCAGCGGTTTTATTTTGTTGTTTTAGTTTATTGAGTTCATTGGTCGCACCTTTTACTTTAGATTGCAAATTATCCATTTGTTTTTGCACACCTTTTAAAGGGGCTGTGAGTTTATCAACTGCACCTAGAATTACTTTAAGCTCTAAATTTTTCATTTTTACCCACTTTTTCTTGACATTTTAGGAATGAGGAACAAATAATGAACAAACTTAACAGGGAGAGAGCGATGGAAATTTTTGTTTTGCTCATTGGTTTGCCAATTATTGTTGGTTTACTTATTGCATTTGGTACTGCAGTATTAGCCGCATTTAGTTATATTTTTGTTGGCGCATTATCTTTAGCGATTAATTTCTGGTATATCACGTTAGCAGTAATGCTTGTTTTGCTTGCACCTCTTATTTATTTAAATAGTTGGTTATTTTGGATTTTGGCTGCAATCGTTATTTTCTTTACTGTTGCTTGGTTTTTTGGTGGCGATACCGAACAAATCAAAGCAGAAATTGAACGTAAACGTATTGCTAAAGAGCATAAATTGTAAATTAACCCAATTAAAATTCTTTACCCGCTATAGCTCTAAGCACAAATCTTTCAATCATTTCAATATCTTCTTCTGTAAAGCCCAGTAATTCACGCTGGGCATATAGCACCTTGAAATCTTTATATTTAGATGGGCTAGAATGTAAGCCGTATTGATGCACTGCAGCAATGGCAGCATCTCCACCATAAAAACCGAGTGAAATTCCTTCTTCTTGGTAACGTAATTTCATGTGAGCTGGCGTGACCAATTTTCTAAACATTAATTGGCGTTTAATTCGCCCTTTCTTTTTGCCAAATTGTTTTCTTGGTTTACGAGGTTCATAAGGTGAACCGTCAGGATTTTGTTGGGCTTTGATTCTTCGGCGTTGATTTCTTGCAAGTTCTCGACCTATTTGTTGATAAAGTAATCGTCTGCGAGGTTTACTGATATTATTTAATAAGGCAGCCAAAGCGACTTTAATTTGCTGAACATCATCACTCATATTTTCTGTATATCACCCTCAAAAATTAAGGATTCCCAGTTTTCCAAATAGACTTTTACTCGGGTTGGTTCATCCCATACTGGTTCTTTTGCGTAATGGATCTGCACGTTATTCCCATCTTTTTTCGACACAACACGTTCAGTAAGTTGGATTTCGAAACTAATATCTGCGGTGTTGTTATTGTTGTAATCCACCTGGAATTTAAATGCGTTCTCTCGAATTTGTGGATTTTCTAATATTTCAGGTTGATTTGTGCGGAGATAAGCCATCATTGGCACAATCAAGGTGGCAATATCGCCTGCATAATCAGTCACTACAACATTGAGTGTATAACGATATTCAAAACTAAATGATGCGGCACCCGTTGCGACGATTTGCCCACCGTCCACATAAAGTTGTAGATGGTCGGGATTTTTTACAAAATCGGGGTGACTTTGTTCAAGGATTTTGCGCAGTTGGTTGGGCTTTTTCATTTTCGAAAATTCCGTTGTTGCATTTCAAATCTTTGTTGGCAAGTCACGCAACGTGTTACGCCCTGAATCATTTGTCTGCGCTTTTCGGGGATGGGGGCATCACAATCTTCACAATAAAGGCGACTTACTGCTTTAAAAGTGCGGTGTTTTTTGAGGGCAATTTCACGTTGCATTTCTTCGAGCTGTTGTGCTCGGTCGAATTGATCTGTCATGGCTGTTCCTTTTTATTAAATTCATCCATGCATTTTTTTAAACTTGAGTTTTCAATGATGCATAAATCAAGGTGGTGCTGTGTCTGTAAATAGGCTTCGGCTAATTCGCCGTTGGTGCGAATTTGTGGCGAATAGGCACTGCACTCCGTTGTTTGCGGACAAAGAATCGGTGATTTAATGACTTCCTGTTGAGTTGAGCACGCGTTTAACATCATCAGGCAAAGGGCGGTCAGCCCAATCTTGGTTTGATTTAAGTACATTTTTTAAATCCTGTGTTTGTTGATTTTGATTTGCTTTGAGGTTGTTTACGGCTTGAATAAGCTGTGCTTGCTGTTCGGCAAAATTTTGAACGCTATGATTTAACTCAATGTAAGAGTTTTGCCATTTCAGTTTTAGCTGTTCTTCTTTAAGCATTTCTTTTCGCCAATAATTCGCCTCAAATCCCAGAAAAATAATGAGGAGTACAAGCAGAATTGGCCCGATAAGTAAAATGCCTCGTTCTTTTTCGGTTAAGAAATTAAACATAGGTTTTTCTCCTTTTGACGGCGTTCAATTAATCCTTTTAGCGGTTTTCCTGCAGCGTAAATCCAACGCTCAAATTGACTGCACATGGCCTTGCTGTAGCCTTGGCGTGCCATTTTAAAAAGTGAGCTATTTTTTAATTTGCCACATCCTACGTTAAAGGTGATAGACACTAAGGCATCAAATGCACCTTGTGGCATGGTTTGACCGTTGGCATATTGATTCACGCATTTTTCTGATTGTTTAATGCCTTTTACGTATAATTCGGCAATTTCTTGCAAGGTGTAAATTTTATTGCGGTCGATTTTTTCAACAGCATCGGTTATGCCTATGCCGACAGTTAAAACATCGGCAGGGCATTGATAGGGCTTTTTCATGCAACCTTCTGCATTGCCAATCAGTAACAAGCCTTTTTCGGATGTTCGAATTTCATTCCCATGAGTGGCAATCACCAGTCCAACAACGGCAGATATGGCGCAGATGTATTTGGCGGAACGTTTAATCATGATGATGGATCCGTTGTTCGAGTTCTTTTTCTTTTAATTCAAAATCTTTTTTCTTGTAATACCAATTCACAAGAAAGGTGGCGACACCAATCACAATACCTGTAACCGATGCGACATCAGCCCAATTTACATTTGAGAACATATCGGCAATGCGTCCAATCAAAAAGGCGAATATTCCTGATATGTAAGATGCTTTTGATGGTGTGTCGTGCATATCAGCTCCAAAGTTGAATTGTGTCATTTGCTACACTGATTTTTTCTGTATCGGCATCTGGCAATATGACTGGGGTACCAATGGGAATAATGGGCTTATCCATTAAATGCGGATTGAGTTCGCATGTTATTTCGAGCAAGCCTTCACTTCGTCCAAAATGTCGATAAAGAATGGCGTCTAAATTGTCATTTTGTTGTGCGTAAACTTGCATTAGATTAACTCCGCATCGACGCGTTTTCTGCCCAATATGTCGCTAATCGCAAAGCGAGCATCACGGCGTAATTCATCAATGCTGTCTTTGAGTTGCGCCATTTTCTTTTCGCCATCGTTAGTGCTGTCGTAGCTTGCATAGCGTTCATAAAGGTTTGCCAGTGCCAAGCAACTTACCGCACGTTTATAGCGATAAATCAGCACGCTTTCGCCATTGATATAGGGGGCAGAGATCTGTTCTAAACTGTCGCGTTTGCTTTGCGTTTTAAACGTGGAGAGTTCCGCATTGACGCTTGCCATGCCCTCAATCAAGGCATCTTGTAAACGTTGTGTGGTAATGGTGCCGTCTGCACGGTATTGATTACGAAATTGAGCAAGTGACATATCGGGGAAGAAACCATCATTACTGATAATGTCATCTAAGGTATCGTAATCATTTAACTGTTGCTGTACTTTGCCCATTTCATAATCGGGGGCAAGTTTGACTGATATTGCGCCGTCGCTCATTGATTTACCCTTATAAAAAAAGTCGGGTGAGGATTAAATTAAGTACGGCCAATAAATCCGTCAGAATTTGACCGCACTTTTAATCCGCCCGACGGCTGCGTGGTTTGCTCTTTACCAAAACCGATTATTCATCGGCTTTGTTTAATTGCTTACGTAATTTTTTAATATCGCCTTTCACGCCAATTTTCTGATCTAAACCCAAAGCACGTTCTAAATATGCCAGTGCTTGTTCAGGGTGCTTTTCAACCAATAACAAGCCCAATTCACGCAATAATCGCGCACGGCTTTCATCAGGCATATCGCAATCAGCGGTGATGCGTTGGACTTGCTCTAAGTAAGCCACTTCAAACGGTTTATTGGCGGCTTGTGCGGCTTTGGCTTGGTCGGCAAATTCTTCTGCCAACAAAGTGCCAAGTGTTCGGGTAAATGGCTCTGGCAAGCGTAAATCATGAAATACGGCATAATCGGCAATTTGTAACGCAAGGTGATATTCGCCACAGTCAATCGCCCACACGCACCATGTCATCAAGACGTTATCTTGTTTACCACTTCCGACCGATAACGCCCCTTCAATCCATGGCAAGTAATCCACCAAAATTTGTTTTTTATATGCAGCTTTGCGTTCCGTCGATTGGATTTGTTTTAAATCCTTGCGGTGACGCGCAAGCAAGCGGCACATTTTTTCATATTCAGTGAAATCGCTTAGGTCTTCGGTTTCCGCTGCATGAGCCACTGCAGCGGAGACGGTGCGAAGATGGATTTGTGCGGGTGATAGACGTTCAGTCATTATTCTTTATCTTCGAATGTGATGTTTTCGATTAATGCCGCGCAACCGTATTCTTCGACTTTGTAGTCGATGTTTTGCGACAAGTAATCTTCTACGCGGTTGCGTTTTGGATTGTTCTTAATGAAACGGCGCATTGACCCTTCCTGAATGTAGATGGATAAATTATCCAATCGGGTGATCAGGATTGAGTTTTTCGGGAAGAACGGGACGCGAATCGCTTTTAAACCACCAATTTGTTTTTGTGAGATGATCACTTGGCTTGCAAGGTCATCCGTCGGTTTTAAATCCGTGTTAACGATGTTGAAGTATTTATCGTTTAAGATTTCACGACCGCAGATAACCACCAATTCGGTGTCATCGGCGTAAACTTCATCAATTAAGGTGTTGACGGCATCAAGCACTAAGGCATCAATGTTTTCATAGCCGTGGTTTTTGGCTTGACCTTTACCCACTTTGATTTTGTTCTCAGTATTTGCACCGTTCATTACATGTGTTGGCATATCGTCACGTAATTGTTGTAGCCAACCTTTTTTCACGTCTTGCAGTTTCGGATTTGAAGACAAATCGGAGGTTTCACTGCGACTTGTGCCGTTTAGCCCCATCATAATGAGGTTTAAGGCGATGGTTTTTTGCGTTAAATTTGCCAATTTTTTCTGGAAGTCAGGGTGTTTCGCCCATTGGTCGAGTTTTGCCCATGGAATATGCGTGTCGAAATTGACTTGTTCACATTTATATTTGCGACCAGTCATTTTAGAAACGTCTTTGGTTTCGCGCTCTTTGGTGTTGGTGTCTGTTGTGCTTGCAATCGCGGAAGCCACTTCAAGACCGACCAATTCCGCTTCCATTAACGGATCACGAACAACATTAATCCATTGTAAGAAGTTCGAACTTAACATCACTTTTTCAATCAGTTTTTGTTCTACGCTTGGGGTTACGGTAAATGTTTCTGCTACATCATTACTTGTTACACCGTTTAATTCGGCGACACGTGCCACATAGGCATTAAATTTCTGTTTAGTTTCGTTGCGCATGGTTGTTCCTTTAGCAATCGGTTAAAAATTCGGATTTACCTTCACCGGCAACGATTGGACGTTTGCCGAAGTCGGCGGACGGTGCTTTTTCAAGCGTGGTGAATTTGGCTTGAATGCTTTCATTGGTGGCTTTCACTTCCGTTAATTCGGTTTGCTGTTTTGCTAAATCGGCAGAAAGTGCGGTCAATTTTTCCAATGTATCTTTGGTTTGTTCCGCTAAAAGCTCAATAGCTTGCGTTTGGTCGGCAAAGCGTTCATCGTCGGTTTTTTCTTTGTCGGCAAATAATGCGCGGATTTTGGCAAAAACAGACAGCCCTTTTTCTTTCACTTCTTCAAACTCTAATTTGGTTTCAATTGCGGCAGTGAAAAGGTTTTCGGCTTTTTCTTTGCGGTTGTTGAGAGGATTTGCGCTTGCACCGGCAGAAAATACCAACATTTCTGTGCCAAGACTTGCAGGATTGTCCGTTACAGCCAAACCGACTAAATAGGCTTCACCTGTGTCGGCAAAATTCGGATCGCACTCAATAGAGGTGTAGATTTTTTGACGGTCTTTATTGAGTTTGATTAAATCGTCCGTTGGGTCGATTTGAGCCAGTAACTGCAATTTACCTTCAGCATTTTCTTCCGTTTTTAAACCAACCACATCACCATAGCATTTTGAGTGCGGATCATCATTCCACATATAACGCCATTTAATGTGTTCAAGATTAACGCGAGCACCGTATTTTTTCGGGTCATAATTTGCCGCCATTTGTTCAATCCAAGTGCGATTGATTGTGCGACCGTCTGTAGTTGCCCCTTCCGTTGCGACTACAAACCATTTTGAAGTTTTTGCCATTGCTTATCCTTTGTTTGGTTTGATTCAAAGATTGCCATTATTCTGAAAGGTTTAATTTTGGTGGTCTATGAGTTGCTTTTGTTGTATGCCGATTCACAGAGCAAGCGGAAAGACTAACATTCGCCCCCTTTCTATTATGCGGTTGTAAATAGAAAGGATTAGGAATGGACGAACAAGTTATTAATCAACCTTCCCCCGAAGTGACGGCGGAAATCAAACGTAAAGCACAGCAGATGTATTTCAGTGGTTATAAAATCGCTGAAATATCTCGCCAGCTTGATATTCCTGCATCAACGATTGCTAGTTGGAAAGACAGAGAAAAGTGGGACGATATTGCGCCTGTTGGTCGGGTTGAATTGGCACTTGAGACAAGATTGAATTTGCTGATTGCAAAAGAAGAAAAGAGCGGTTCAGATTACAAAGAAATTGATTTGCTCGGTCGCCAAATGGAAAGAATGGCGAGAGTGAAAAAGTATACTTTTGGTGACGGCAATGAAGTAGATTTAAATCCGAAACTGGCGAACCGCAACAAGGGCGAACGGAAGAAAGCCGAACCCAATGCCATTGATCAGGAACAAGAGGAATTACTGATTAATGGCTTTCTTGATGGGATGTTTAATTATCAACGCATTTGGCACAAGGCGAAAGAACATCGAATCAGAAATATCTTAAAAAGTCGACAAATCGGGGCGACTTACTATTTTGCCCACGAAGCCTTTATTGATGCCTTGACGACGGGGCACAATCAAATTTTCTTATCTGCCAGTAAAAAACAAGCTTTGCAGTTTCGCTCGTACATTGTGAACTACGCCAAGCAAACGGCAGATGTAGATTTAAAAGGCGAAACCATCAAACTGCCAAATGGGGCTGAATTGATTTTCCTTGGCACGAACTCCGCTACGGCTCAATCCTACCACGGCAATTTATATTTTGATGAAGTGTTTTGGGTGCCTAAATTTGATGTGATGCGAAAAGTAGCATCAGGTATGGCTGCGCAAAAAATGTATCGCCAAACTTATTTTTCAACGCCGACCACAATTGCACACCCTGCTTATGCGTTCTTTTCGGGCAAGGCGTTTAATAAAAATCGGGCCAAGGCGGACAAAGTTGAAATTGACATTTCGCACGAGAATTTAAAAAGCGGAAAACTTTGTGCCGACCGCCAATGGAAGCAGATTGTGAGTATTTATGATGCAATGGAAGGTGGGTGCAATCTATTTAACATTGATGACCTAATCGCAGAAAACAGCAAAGAAGAATTTGAACAGTTGTTTTTGTGTCAATTTGCTGATGATAACAGTTCTGCTTTCAAGTTTTCCGACTTGCAACTTTGCCAGGTGGATAGTTTGGAAGAATGGCACGATTACAAGCCATTTTATCAACGCCCATTCGGCAATCGTGAAGTGTGGTTAGGTTATGACCCTGCTTTTACTGGCGACCGTGCAGCCTTAGTGATTGTTGCACCGCCGAAAGTGGAGGGGGGCGATTATCGCGTTTTACATAAACAAACTTTTCACGGTATGGATTACGAAACACAAGCAAGCCGCATTAAGCAGTTTTGTGATGATTACAATGTCACTCGTATCGTGATTGATAAAACGGGGATGGGATCGGGCGTTTATCAGGAAGTGAGAAAATTTTATC
The DNA here is from genome assembly GCF_003352385.1 of Haemophilus haemolyticus. NCBI lineage: Bacteria > Pseudomonadati > Pseudomonadota > Gammaproteobacteria > Pasteurellales > Pasteurellaceae > Haemophilus > Haemophilus haemolyticus. The sequence goes on from NZ_CP031243.1 coordinate 510,669, forward strand.
CAATGGCACAGGGCCTAGAGTATAACGCCGATCTTAAAAATGAAATGGTGTTAAAAACACAAAACTTAATTCAGAAACGTCGCCTGAAATTTGATAGTGGGGACAATGACATCGTGAGTAGTTTTATGACGGTGAAAAAACGCATTACTGGCACAGGGAAAATTACTTATGTATCGGATCGTTCGGAAGATGCAAGCCACGGCGATTTATCATGGGCGATTATGAACTGCATTTTAAATGTGCCTTATGGTTTAGGCGGCGATGTATCAAGCAACAAATCAACAATATTTACCTTTGAATAGGATAACCCAATGAGCAAAAACACAAAAAAATCCACCGCACTTTCTACTGGAAATCAAGCACAGGCATTTAGCTTTGGTGAACCTATTCCAGTGCTTGACCGTGCAGAAGTACTGAATTATTTTGAAAGCGTGTTGATGTATGAAAAATATTACAATCCGCCGATTAATTTAGGCTATTTAGCCAGAGCCCTCGGCGCATCCCCACACCATCAAAGTGCAATCACAGTGAAGAAAAATATCTTACTTTCTACCTGTAAAACGACCGCTCTTTTACCCAGAACACAACTTGAAAAACTGGTTCAGGATTATTTGGTATTTGGCAATGCGTTCATTGAAGTCGTGAAAAATGCATTCGGTGATGTGATTGCACTTAGATCGCCTTTAGCAAAATATATGCGTGTTGGTGTTGATGAAGGTCAATTCTTCCAAATCGTGACTGGCTATGAAGAATATGAATTTAAAAAAGGTTCCGTGCTGCAACTTATCAATCCTGACATTAACCAAGAGATTTACGGCGTGCCGGAATATTTGGCCGCACTTCAATCTGCTTTTTTAAATGAAAGTGCCACATTGTTCCGTCGTAAATATTATCTGAATGGCGCGCATGCGGGTTCGATTATTTACATGACCGATCCAACACAGAACCAAGACGATATTGAAGCAATCAAAACGCAAATCAGACAAACCAAGGGCACTGGCAACTTTAAGAATTTGTTTGTGTATATTCCAAACGGAAAGAAAGATGGGATGCAAGTTATTCCATTGTCTGATGCTATCGCCAAAGATGATTTCCTAAACATTAAGAACGCAAGTCGTGATGATGTGTTAGCTGCGCACCGCGTGCCACCGCAACTAATGGGAATTGTGCCTAATAATACAGGTGGTTTTGGTGACGTTGAAAAGGCAACGCGAGTGTTTTTTATTAATGAGATAATCCCATTGCAAGAACGATTGAAAGAGATTAATAGTTGGGTAGGGGAAGAAGTGATCACATTCTCCGATTACAAATTGCTAAATTAGATCTTTTCAAAAATACACAGCCCGCAGAAATGCGGGTTTTTTATTGCTAAAAGAGCTGTTTTTGTCCTGTATAGTATTAGCACTGCCCCGGTATATTATATCAAATCAATCAATATGACAAACCTTAAATCCTTATTTCAGCCCGATTTTTCGCCCAATTGTACGCATGAAAAATCGCAGTCAAACCCTCGCCACGCCCGCACACTAAAGATGTCGATTTCAACGCAATTTTAGATCCTTTGCAAAGCCTTTTCAGTAATAGCGCCTTTCAGATCCTGCATTTCAGATCTTTTAACGCAAACAAACGCAGAAAAGTGAAAAATCAGATCTTTTGGTAAGCAAAAAAGTTATGTGTCTAGATGTGTCGTCAGTGTGGCGTGGAGTGCGATTTTTTTTATGGTATATTAAAAGTGTTGCAGTTTTGATTGATTGGATAACTGATTGAATTATTTGTTATTTATTTTCTTAATGGCTACCAACTATTCACAGTTTACATAACTCCAAAACCGGGTGTTGGGAGTTCGAGCCTCTCCGCCCCTGCCATTAAAATATTCTTTTCAAGTGATCATAAAATATCTTTATATTCATACCTTTTTCATATTATTTAATAATTCTTTTTATTTTTCTTTTTGAATTAGATATATAATTATTGAGTTCAAAATATAAAAATAATTAGTATGAAACCTCAATATTATCTTGGCATGATGTCAGGCACTAGTCTAGATGGAGTGGATGTCGCTCTCGTTGATTTTTCTCTAGAGCCTCGACTTATCTTATCTGATTTTTTTCCTATGCCAGAAAATTTACGTCAGGAATTAACCAAACTCATTCAATCAGGTGAAACAACTCTACAAAATTTAGGCGAACTCGATCATGAGCTTGCTTTATTGTATTGCGATTGTGTAAATACTTTTCTACAAAAATATAATCTTCTTCCAAGCCAAATTGAAGCTATTGGTTGTCATGGGCAGACTGTATGGCACTCTCCTGCTTCAGCATTTCCTTTCACGATGCAACTAGGCGATATGAATTTATTGGTAGCGAAAACGGGAATATCTGTTATTGGTGATTTTCGTCGTAAAGATATGGCATTAGGCGGACAAGGCGCTCCTCTTGTACCCGCTTTCCATAAAGCTGTATTCTCAAATGCTAATTTTGCTACAGTTGTTTTAAATATTGGTGGGATTAGTAATGTTTCTATATTGTTTCCTAATCAACCTGTAATTGGGTTTGATACAGGGCCAGGTAATACATTATTAGATCAATGGATAGAAAAACACCAAGGCCTTCGCTATGACAAAAATGGTGAGTGGGCTTCAAAAGGCAACGTGAATCAAGTTCTGCTTGAGGAATTATTAAATGAACCTTTTTTCTCTTTACCCGCTCCAAAAAGTACAGGGAGAGAGTTATTTAATCTTGATTGGTTAATTGGCAAAGTAGAAAAAGCATCTGAAAAACTTACCGCGCTTTGCTCCAAAATCACATTATCCCCAGAAGATGTGCAAGCGACGCTTGTTGAATTGACGGTAACAAGCATTGTCAATGCACTAAATCAGCTCCAAATAGATTTACCAAAACGTTTACTAGTATGTGGCGGCGGTGCAAAGAATAGCTTAATTATGCGTGGATTGCATGATGATTTACTCGATTGGCAGGTTGGTACAACGACAGAGCAAGGTTTTGATATTGATTATGTAGAAGCCGCTGCTTTTGCTTGGTTGGCTTATTGTCGAATCAACAATTTACCAGCAAACCTGCCTAGCGTAACTGGCGCAAAAAGAGCGGTTAGTTTGGGGGCTATTTTCCCTAAAAACTAAGGTCAAAATATGAATGATATTATATTAAAAAGTTTATCTACGTTAATTACTGAACAACGAAATCCGAATTCACTTGATATTGATCATCAAAGTGCTTTAGATATTGTTCGATTAATGAATAAGGAAGATAAACAAGTTCCTTTAGCTATTGAAGCGTGTTTGCCTGAGATTTCGTTAGCGGTAGATAAAATCGTTCATGCTTTTCAACAGGGTGGGCGTCTAGTATATATTGGGGCTGGGACGAGCGGTCGTATCGGCGTATTGGATGCGTCAGAATGCCCCCCAACATTTGGTGTGTCTTCGGAAATGGTCAAAGGTATTATTGCGGGAGGCGGACATGCTATCCGTCATCCCGTAGAAGGGGCTGAAGACAATACGAAAGCTGTACTTGAAGATCTACAAAGCATAAATTTTTCAAAAAATGATGTATTAGTAGGAATCGCTGCAAGTGGTCGCACACCTTATGTTATTGCAGGTCTTAAATACGCTAAATCTCTTGGGGCATTGACAATTTCTATTGCAAGTAATCCAAAATCTGCGATGGCTGAGATAGCCGATATTGCGATAGAGACGATTGTTGGTCCTGAAATATTGACGGGGTCTAGCCGCTTAAAATCTGGCACAGCACAAAAAATGGTACTGAATATGCTGACTACGGCAAGTATGATTTTATTGGGTAAATGTTACGAAAATTTGATGGTCGATGTACAAGCCAGTAATGAAAAACTTAAAGCACGCGCTGTGCGTATTGTGATGCAAGCAACGGATTGTGATAAAGTGCTCGCTGAGCAGACATTGATTGAAGCAGATCAAAATGCCAAACTTGCAATTATGATGATTTTGAGTAATTTATCGAAATTAGAGGCGAAGGCATTATTAGAAACACATCAAGGTAAATTAAGAAATGCACTTTCTAAATAAGACAAAAACCTGATTGTAAAATCAGGTTTTCATTTTGGAATTCCGCGTAGTAATCCTACGGGTTCAAAAGGTTCCATTGAGGTTGGCGCAGGCATTTCTGTAAATAATAGAATAAATGGTTTAGGTGGAATTACTTTTTCATTGCGCCATAAGTTACCCATTCCGACAAGTTGGATATCTTCAGGTAAATTGTTAATTCCTGCTTGTAACACCGCAATGGTATTTGGACGAGGATGTCCTATCGCAATCGCTGTACCATGTTTCCTTGCATATTGAATTGCAGCTTGAAATTGATGTTGAATGTCAGCTAGTTCGTTACTGTCATCTAAAAATATGTGGCGATCTAATGAACGAACTCCTTGTTCTTTTGCTATTTTTCCTGCTACAGATTTTCCTATTGTTCGACTATCTAAAAAGAACAAATGTTTTTCTTGAAGTGCCGTCATTAAATAAGCCATTAATTGGGGATCGGCCGTAGCCGCGCTGCCCATGTGATTATTCATACCAATTGCATCATTCACGATATTTTTGGCTGTATTTACCCGATTATTGACTTGTGCTGAAGACATTCCTAAATGCAGCCCTCCATCTTCTATTTTCAGCGCACTCACCGGTTGCATCGGCATATGAATTAAAATGTCTCGGCCTTGAGATTTTGCTTCTTGATTACGTGCTCGAGCATGAGGTGCAGCAGGAATAATTGCGACGGAAATTTCACGCGGCATTGCAAAAATAGCCGCATCTTCTTTGAGATGATAGCCGACATCATCAATAACAATAGCAAGTTTATTTTGCGCAAGGGAGATGGAAGTATAAAGTGCGGTAGAAAAAATGATGAAATTTTTCACCGCACTTTTTATGAGAAGTTTCATTAACGAATCCATCCAGTTGGATTCACAGGTGTGCCTTTTCGGCTAATTCCAAAATAGAGTGCGGAACGCGAAATTTCACCAGTATTGCCCACTTGAGCAATAGTTTGTCCAGCAGAAACAAGTTGACCAACTTTTACCAATACGGCTTGATTGAAACCATACAAACTTAAGTCGGTTTCACCATGTTTGACGATGACCATATAACCGTAGCCATTCAAATACCCCGCTAAAATGACACGTCCAGCCGCAATGGCTTTGACTGCAGTTCCAGCTGAGGCACCAATAACCATACCTTTCCAACGAACTTCACCTGCCTGAATCGTTCCAAAATTATGTAAAGTTGGCCCTGAAACTGGTGCTGAATATTGTTTTTTGGCAATCCCTAAACCACTTGTACTGTTAAGCAATTGACGTTCTTGTGCTGTAGGTTGATAAGGTTTTGAAGTCCGTTTTTCTTCAGCTTGTTGTCGTTGTGAAAGTGCTTCTCGCTCTCTTTTTTCTTGTTCTAAGGCCGCTTTTTCGGCACGTTGAATTTCTTGACGGAGCGCTTGTTCATTAGCCTTTAGGTTATCCAATTTATTTTGATCTCTCGCCAAATTTTTATTAAGTTCATTTAGCGTAGATTGACGTTCTTGTTGTGATTTTTGTAATTCTTGTTGCTGTTTTTTTTGCGTTAAAAGTTGATCTCGATGATTTTTTTGCTGACCTAAAATTGATTCTTTTTGAGATACAATTTGAGCTTGTGTTGCTTTTAAACTATCAATTATTTCTATTCGAACTTGGTTTAAGTGTTGATAGTACACTTTCATGCGTTCTGCTTTTTCCGCATTTTTAGAAAACATTCTTTCAATGACAGAAGGATTTAAACCGGAGCGATAAATCATATCCATTTGTTTTGCTAAGCGTGATTTTTGTTCAGACTCTTGTTTTTCTAATTGTTTGAGTTGTTTATCTGAATCAGAAATTTGCTTACGAATTTCTTTCAAGCTCATTTCTGTTTCATGTAACTCACCCACGACAGCATTAATTTTACTTTCATGGTTTTTCAAATTAGCTTGTAGCTTAGCTTGCTCGCGTTTTTGTTCAGCAATTTTAGATTCTTGTTGCTTAATTTGCTTTTGAATCTGGTTAAGATCGGAAGCATGGCTTATTGGGGAAAAAATCAACAAACCGCAGCTAAAAAGTGCGGTGAAAAATGGTGATATTTTTTTGTTTAATCCTGAATACAGCATAATTTTTCCCAAATTCTTAAAATCGCACAAATCTTATCATATTTGTTAAAAGGCGAAAAAGTTTAGCCTCTATTTTTTGCTAAAGATCAGGAAAACTCGCCTTTTTGCTTTTAAACATACTCAATTTTTGCTATAAAGTGCGAGTTATCTTTTACTTAAATTTTAGGAGATTCTTATGGAATTAGTATTTATCCGTCACGGTTTTAGTGAATGGAATGCGAAAAACTTGTTCACTGGCTGGCGTGATGTAAATTTAACAGAGCGCGGCGTAGAAGAAGCAAAAGCAGCGGGCAAAAAATTATTAGATGCTGGCTATGAGTTTGATATCGCATTTACATCTGTGCTAACTCGTGCAATCAAAACTTGTAACATCGTGTTAGAAGAATCCCATCAATTATGGATTCCTCAAGTGAAAAACTGGCGTTTAAATGAACGTCATTATGGTGCTTTACAAGGTTTAGATAAAAAAGCGACAGCGGAACAATACGGTGACGAACAAGTTCATATTTGGCGTCGTTCTTATGACATTTCTCCACCAGATCTAGATCCACAAGATCCAAACTCTGCACACAATGACCGTCGTTACGCAAATATTCCATCTGACGTAGTGCCGAATGCAGAAAATTTAAAAATTACTTTAGAGCGTGCACTTCCATTCTGGGAAGACCAAATTGCACCAGCAATGCTTTCTGGTAAACGCGTTTTAGTTGTTGCTCACGGTAACTCACTCCGTGCATTGGCAAAACATATTATTGGTATTTCTGATGCTGAAATTATGGATTTTGAAATTCCAACAGGCCAACCTTTAGTATTAAAACTTGATGATAAATTAAATTACGTAGAACACTATTACCTTTAATTTATCGCTTTACTTTTTTAATTTAACATTCAAAGTGCGGTTAATTTTAACCGCACTTTATGTTTAAGGAGACATGAATGAGAAAATTGATAACATTCATTTTGGTGTTGTTGCCATTTTTTACAACATCAGTTACTGCAGCACCAGTACATAAAAATCAAATAAATAAAAAAATTGTAGTAATCAAATCTTTAGATAAAAAACAACAAACTAAAAAAACGAAAGAAACTAAATTAGTTCTAACCAAGAAAATGAGTACTAAAAATAAAAAACAAGCTGTGAAATTGACAGACAAAAAGCCTAAAGCTTTGGTAAAGGAAATTAGTTCGAAACGTAAGACATCTATTGAGAAAAAACCGACAACAGTTGTTTCAGCAAAACATAAAAAAACTATAAAGGAGAAATCAGTTTATAAGCCCGTGATCGTACCACAGTGTAATGATTTTTCTGTGTCAAAAGTGCTATCTGATGCATTTAAGCAGCAAGGAGATTCAACCAAAACCAGCATGATGGTGAAACAAATTCTTCAAGCAAGAGAAACGCAATTTTATCCACAAAAAGGCATTCGAAGCTGCCATGCTTTAGTAGTGACGGATGGAAAAAGTTATCAAACAGATTACAGCATTATTTTGAATGATAAAGGATTTTTCGTTCAGGTTGAGAATGCGATGAGTTTGTAAACTAGTTTGTTGAAATGAGCAACAATTTTATCTTATTGATAAAACAAAACCCCGCAAATTGGCGGGGTTTTTTAAACAAGTCAAAATTATTTTGTGCTTGGAATTTTGAAACGGCTGTTGAAACGCTCAACACGACCACCAGTATCAACAACACGTTGTTTACCAGTATAGAATGGGTGGCAGTTACCACACACATCAAGATTGATGTCTTTACCTAAAGTTGAACGAGTTTTGATCACATTACCACAAGAACAGGTTGCTGTGATTTCTTTATATTCAGGATGAATACCTTGTTTCATAGAAAACCTCAAAATGAAGCCACGCCGCTATAGGAACTTTCTCCCCACACCGCGTGAGTTAATAATACGCCATAATTGGCACCAAATAGATCGCGGATTATACTGAAAAAATACAGATAAACAAGCCTTATTTTCGTGTAAAATCGTTAGGATTTTTAACCACACTTTTCTTTTATGTTAGCAAAATCTTCAAGTAACGCACCTTTTGCACAATCTGTGCTGAAATGGTATGACAAATTTGGCCGCAAACATTTGCCGTGGCAACAAGATAAAACGCTTTATGGTGTGTGGCTTTCTGAGGTGATGTTACAACAAACACAAGTTGCGACAGTGATTCCTTATTTTGAGCGATTTATTAAAACATTTCCAAATATCACCGCACTTGCCAATGCTTCGCAAGACGAAGTTTTGCATTTATGGTCTGGTTTAGGCTATTACGCTCGGGCGCGTAATTTGCATAAAGCGGCCCAAAAAGTGCGGGATGAATTTAATGGCAATTTTCCGGCAGATTTTATGCATGTTTGGGCGTTACCAGGCGTGGGGCGATCGACAGCTGGCGCTATTTTATCTTCTGTATTAAATCAGCCTTATCCGATTTTAGACGGTAATATAAAACGAGTGTTAGCTCGCTATTTTGCCGTTGAGGGGTGGCCTGGTGAGAAAAAAATAGAAAATCAGTTGTGGACGTTGACGGAACAGGTTACACCCATAGATCGTGTGGCGGATTTTAATCAAGCTATGATGGATATTGGCGCGATGGTATGTACGCGAACTAAACCAAAATGTGAGCTTTGCCCATTAAATTTGGAGTGTTTAGTTTATCAAAATCATAGTTGGGAAAAGTTTCCTACCAAAAAGCCTAAAAGAAATATGCCAGAAAAAGAGACTTATTTTTTGATTTTATCTAAAAATGGCAAAGTGTGCTTGGAGCAGCGAGAAAACTCGGGATTATGGGGCGGATTGTTTTGTTTTCCTCAATTTGAAGATAAAGCTTCGTTGCTTCATTTTTTAGTGCAAGAAAAAGTCAGCTATTATCAAGAATGGCCAGCTTTTCGTCATACCTTTAGCCATTTCTATTTAGATATCTATCCTATTTATGCAGAAATGGACGGTGGAATTAATATTGAGCAAGCTAATTTAGATTGGCGCAAAGTTGTGGAAAGTCCAAAAGAATATCAATCAAATCTATCAAGTGCGGTCAAATATTGGTATGATCCGAAAAATCCTGAACAGATCGGGCTGGCTCAGCCTGTGAAGAATCTTTTAATACAATTTGAAAGGAACTATTATGGCAAGAATGGTATTTTGTGAGTATCTCAAACAAGAAGCGGAAGGTTTAGATTTCCAACTTTATCCTGGTGAACTAGGTAAACGAATTTTTGATTCGGTGAGTAAGCAAGCTTGGGGCGAATGGATTAAGAAACAGACAATGCTAGTGAATGAGAAAAAACTCAATATGATGAATGCGGAACACCGTAAATTGTTAGAACAAGAAATGGTAAATTTTTTGTTTGAGGGTAAAGATGTTCATATTGAAGGTTATGTTCCTCCATCAAATTAATTGGCTGTTATACAATGAAAAAGTATTTAGTATTAGCGTTATTACCGCTTTTGTATGCTTGTAGCGATTCGTTGAATCGTGGGGGCATTAATTATGATGAGTCCTTTGCAAAAGACACGCAAGGCTTAGATATCCTCACAGGGCAATTCTCGCATAATATTGACCGCATTTGGGGCGTCAATGAATTGTTAGTGGCTAGTCGAAAAGATTACGTGAAATATACAGATTCTTTTTATACGCGTAGCCACGTGAGTTTTGATGAAGGTAATATCGTTATTGAAACCCAGCAAGATCTAAATCGTTTACATAATGCTATTGTCCATACCTTGTTAATGGGGGCTGATGCAAAAGGTATTGATTTATTTGCATCTGGAGATGTGCCGATTAGCTCTCGCCCATTCCTTTTAGGACAGGTTGTGGATCATCAAGGGCAACAAATTGCTAATCAAGTTATTGCAAGTAATTTCGCCACTTACTTGATTCAAAATAAATTACAAACTCGTCGATTACAAAACGGGCATACTGTGCAATTTGTTGCGATTCCAATGATTGCAAATCACGTAGAAGTGCGCGCACAGAAATATCTACCATTGGTTCGTAAAGCGGCTGAACGTTATGGCATTGATGAAAGTTTGATCTTGGGTATTATGCAAACAGAATCTAGTTTTAACCCATATGCGATTAGCTATGCAAATGCAATTGGATTAATGCAAGTTGTGCCTCATACAGCAGGTCGAGATGTGTTTGCAATGAAAGGAAAGGGCGGTCAACCATCAACGCGTTATTTATATGATCCTGCGAATAATATTGATGCTGGCGTATCTTATTTGTGGATTTTACAAAATCAATATTTAGATGGAATTACGAATCCAACCTCAAAACGTTTTGCAATGATTTCTGCTTATAATAGCGGTGCTGGCGCTGTATTGCGTGTTTTTGATAATGATAAGGATATGGCGATTTACAAAATTAACCAAATGTATCCAGAGCAAGTTTATCGCATTCTAACGACGGCTCACCCATCATCACAAGCTCGCAATTATTTGTTGAAAGTTGATAAGGCACAGAAAAAATTCCGTGTCAGACGATAATTGAATTTTTCAGATAATTAAAAATGCTCGTTGGGAAATGCCATCGAGCATTTTTTTATAATAAGTGCGGTTTGTTTTAAAATAATTTTATTATTTCGTTGTTTTAATAAACATATTGATGATTAACTATTCAAACGCAATGTTTTTTTGTGTTTTTTTAAATTTAGGTGTTGACCGAATCCCGAAAAAATAGTTTAATACGCTCCGTTGTCAGGCAGTAGCCAATAACGATAACGCCTCGATAGCTCAGTCGGTAGAGCAGGGGATTGAAAATCCCCGTGTCGGTGGTTCGATTCCGCCTCGAGGCACCATTTCCTCCTTAGTTCAGTCGGTAGAACGGTGGACTGTTAATCCATATGTCGCAGGTTCGAGTCCCGCAGGAGGAGCCAAATTTAGAAAAGCCGCTAAATAAATTTAGCGGCTTTTTGCCATCTCTTATTCCTGCACATAAATCATTTCCCTTTTAAAACAGAAGTTATTAAGCATTAGAATTAATTCTCTTTCTTCCCATCCCTTTGTTTTTTTATCTTCTTTCTTTTGTATTTACATTGATGATTTAAATTAATAAAGAAAAACGTTCATATGGACCTTGTGTACATTTATAAGGATTAGATCTTGTTATAGCAGGGATAATTTCTTTGATATGTTGTACAGCTTGTAATAATGAAATAAAGCCTTTATAGGGCATTCAAGGAAAACTCTTTACCATATCTAATAATCAGGTCTTATCTTCTATTGTTTGCTGTTTTTGATATTGAATACTGGGATCGTATTGTGATGGAATATGAGACTGGAAATAAGATGAATTCAATAATAGTAGATAAAACAAAACCCCGCGATTAGTTTCGCGAGGCTTTGTTTAGTCAAATGGTGCTCTGGGCGAGACTTGAACTCGCACGACCTGCGGTCACTACCCCCTCAAGATAGCGTGTCTACCAATTCCACCACCAGAGCGTTAATTTTTATGCTAATCCTATTTTATTGTGGGATGTCGCTATTTTTATTGTCTTTCGCTGGAGCTGCTTGTTGTTGAACTTGCTCTGCAGCTTGAGATAAATCGTCAAAAGCACCTTTTTGAATATTGCCTTTATGTGAATTCATGTTACCTAAAACAAGAGCAATAACAAAAAATGCGGTTGCTAAAATCGCGCTAGTACGTGTTAAAAAGTTACCTGCACCGGCAGAGCCAAACATTGTACCTGATGCGCCACCACCAAAAGATGCGCCAGCGTTCGCTCCTTTACCTTGTTGAACGAGAATAAACCCGATCAAGGCAATCGCGACAACAACATAAATAAATAAAAGAACTTGATACATTTTTTCTCTCTAATTTGCAATTTTGCAAGAAAACTGGTCGTGAATGTTATAGAAAATTCAATTTTCTCGCAAGTGCTTTGCATAAAAAAAATATTAATTGGTTTAACTTTAATCAGTTTCACCGTTTGATTTACTCAATTTTTTTACCGTACTTTTAAGTTTCGCTCTATCGGATTTAATCATTTTAATGCGACTTAATTGTCTTAATGCATTAAGATCTACAAAACGGACTAAATCAGGCAACATTTGATTTAAGTTATGCATAAATTGTTGATAGGTTGCTTGTTTTTGACTAATGTCTGTGAGTTGCGATTCCCAATGGGCCGTCATATCTGGTTGGGTGGCAATATCTGGTAATGCCTGAATTAAAATTCTTCCTGTTTCTGTACTGTGAATATTTCGCCCTTTTTTCGTTAAAAAACCGCGTTTAAAAAGTAATTCAATGATGCCTGCGCGAGTAGCCTCTGTACCCAATCCATCGGTTTCTCGCAGGATTTTTTTGAGTTCTTTATTCTGTACAAATCGAGCAATCCCAGTCATTGCAGAAAGCAAGGTTGCATCCGTGAAAGGTTTTGGCGGTTGAGTTTTTTTACTGATCACTTCTCCGCGTTCACAATGCAAAATTTGTCCTTTCTTTACTATTGGTAATAAGGGTTCTTGATTTTCTGTGTCGTCTTCTTTGCCTAACAATTCTTTCCACCCCGCCGTTTGTAAATTTCGCGCTTGAGCTATAAAAGTACCTCCGGCGATATTTAATGTGATTTTGCTTTTACGATATTCTGCGTCAGGACAAAATTGCATTAAATATTGGCGAGCGATAAGGCTGTAAATATTACGTTCTTCTTGTGTTAGATTTACTGGGCGATTTTTGGCAGTCGGAATGATTGCATGGTGAGCTTCTACTTTTTTATCATTCCAACAGCGATTTCTCTGTTCAGTTGAAATGACATTTGGTAAGCGTTGATAAGCTTCACAATGGGTTGAAATTGCATTTAATACATTGTGTCGTTCAGCAAAATGTTCTTCGGGTAAATAGCGACAATCAGAACGCGGATAAGTAATTAAACGATGAGTTTCATATAGGCGTTGGCACGTATCTAATACGGCTTGAGCGGACATACCGAATCGCTTTGCCGCATCAATTTGTAACGCAGAAAGGGAATAAGGCAAAGGCGCCGTTTCTTTCTCGCGTACGTCTTTATATTCAGTTACTTCTGCTGGTTGATTTGTAATACGTTTTACAACGTTTTCTGCTAATCCTTTAGAGAGCACCCTACCGTCATCATCTTGGTAATCTTCACAAGCTTTGCTTGGTTGCCACAAGGCACTGAAAAGTGCGGTTGATTTTTCTGGAGTTTTTTCTTCTTTGTTCTCTGGATTAACCCAAGCGAGCACTTCAAAAAAGTCTTTGGGTTGGAAATGCTCAATTTCTAAATCTCGGCGTACAATTAAGCCTAACACTGGGGTTTGTACTCGCCCCACAGAAAGCACGCCATCATAGCCAGTTTGTCTACCTCGAATGGTATAAGCTCTGGTCATATTAATACCATAAAGCCAATCGGCGCGGGCTCGTGCGAGTGCAGAGGTGGCAAGAGGAATAAAGTTACGGTTGGGTTGTAATTTTTTAACCGCTTTTTCTACCGCACTTGGATTCAGGTCGCTAATTAAGCAGCGTAAAATTTTATCGCGTTTTTCGGCAGATAAATTAGCATAACTGAACACTTCATCTACCAGTAATTGTCCTTCTCTATCCGGGTCTCCTGCATTAACAAGTGTATCCGCTTGATGGATCAGTTTTTCCACCACAGAAAGTTGTTTTTTCACTTCTTTTCTCGGTAAAAGTTGCCATTTTTCGGGAATGATTGGGAGATGTTCTAAACGCCATTGTTTGAATTTAGGATCATAGGCATCGGGTTCTGCTTGCTCGAGCAAATGCCCTACACACCAAGTTACCACATCATTATCGCCACATTTAATAAAACCATCCCCACGTTGATGGGGTTTGGGTAGCACATCTGCAATAGCACGAGCTAAGCTTGGTTTTTCGGCGATAAATAAACGCATAATGGTATGAGAAGATTAGTCGATTTGACGACGACCAAGAAAAGAGTGAGTAAGCGTAGTGCCGTCCACAGTTTCCAGTTCACCACCGACAGGAATGCCATGAGCGATACGACTCACTTTGATATTATGTTGGCGGCACATTTCAGCGATGTAATTTGCTGTTGCATCGCCTTCCACAGTTGGGTTTGTTGCAAGAATCACTTCGTGGAAAGATTCTTCAACTAAACGTTTTTGCAGTAAATCTAAACCAATTTCACGAGGTCCAATACCATCAAGTGGTGATAAGTGTCCCATTAAGACAAAATAACGTCCTGAAAATTGCCCTGTTTGCTCAATAGCTTGAATATCTGCAGGCATTTCAACGACACAAAGCAAACCTGAATTTTGACGGCGAGGATTATTGCAAATATTGCAAATTTCCTCCTCAGTAAAATCCCGACACTGTGAACAATGACCAATTCTAGACATGGCTTCTGTGAGTGCTCGAGCCAAATTCATCCCACCGCTACGATTACGCTGTAAAAGATGATAAGCCATACGTTGCGCAGATTTAGGCCCCACGCCTGGAAGACAACGTAAGTTTTCAATAAGGTGTTCTAAAAGTGGACTGCTTTGCATAGTGATTAATGAGAGGAAACTGAGAGATGACGCGTGAATCTTATCTTCACGCGCCTAATAATTAAAACGGAAACTTCATTCCTGGTGGTAATGGCATTCCAGCAGTAACCGATGCCATTTTTTCTTTTTGTAATTCTTCTGCACGACGCACCGCATCGTTAAAAGCAGCTGCGATTAAATCTTCTAACATTTCTTTATCGTCTTCCATTAAAGACGGATCAATGTTAATGCGACGGCAGTTATGTGCACCATTAATTGTGATTTTCACTAAACCTGCACCAGATTCACCCGTTACTTCTAGTTGCGCGATTTCTTCCTGCATTTTTTGCATTTTTTCTTGCATTTGTTGGGCTTGTTTGATTAAGCCGCCTAAACCGCCTTTTCCAAACATAATGTTATCCTTTATTAAGTCAAAAATTGCGTGCATTCTAGCGAAAAAATGGGCTTTTGGGAACAGTGGGGTTAATGATTTGGGGTATTTAAAATCTCAGAAAATTTCACCGCACTTTTGAAGTAAAGTGCGGTGAAATTTAGTGCGGTTTAGAATGGGAAGAGACGGTTATTCAGGTGTAATCCATTCGACAGTCCAGCTTCCTGTACCTTCTGGAACTAATGTTTTTGTGAGATAAGACAAAATTTCTTTCATTTGGGTTTCTAATGTCCAAGGTGGATTAATTACCACCATACCGCTTGCCGTCATACCTCGTTGATCGCTATCAGGGCGAACAGCGAGTTCAATTTTTAGAATTTTTCTAATCCCTGTTGCTTCTAAGCCCTTAAAAATACGTTTGGTTTGTTGGCGTAATACAACGGGATACCAAATCGCGTAGGTACCAGTGGCAAAACGCTTATAACCTTCTTCAATAGCTTTGACGACAAGATCATAATCTTCTTTTAATTCATAAGGCGGATCGATTAGCACTAAGCCACGACGTTCTTTGGGAGGTAGCGTTGCTTTGACTTGTTGAAAGCCATTGTCACATTTTACGGTGACATTTTTGTAGTCGCTAAAATTATTGCGAAGGATTGGATAATCGCTAGGATGAAGCTCGGTCAATAGTGCACGATCTTGTGGGCGCAACAATTCCGCGGCAATTAACGGTGAGCCAGCGTAATAACGTAGTTCTTTGCCACCATAATTGAGTTTTTTGATCATTTTTACATAACGAGCAACATCTTCGGGTAAGTCTGTTTGATCCCACAAGCGTCCAATACCTTCTTTATATTCCCCCGTTTTTTCTGATTCGTTTGAGGATAAACGATAACGACCTACACCAGAGTGCGTATCCAAATAAAAAAAGCCTTTTTCTTTGAGTTTAAGGTTTTCCAAAATAAGCATTAAGACGATATGTTTTAAGACATCAGCATGATTGCCTGCATGGAATGAGTGACGATAACTCAGCATAATATATCCTTTGTTTTATAACGAAAGCGAGCCAATTGACTCGCCCGATTACACACTAAAGTGCGGTCATTTTTAGAAGAGTTCTTGTGGTTGCGTCGCTGGCGTATTGCCTTCATTATTTAAGCGTTGCTGTAACTCTGTAGGAACGTAATAACCACGCTCTTGCATTTCCGAAAGATAGGTTCTAGTTGGTTCAGTACCTACAATAAAATATTCTTTGCGCCCACCGTTTGGAGAAAGCAATCCAGTCATCGTATCAATACTTTTTTCCATAATTTTTGGCGGCAGTGGCAATTTACGTTCTGGCTTATCACTCAAAGCCGTTTTCATATAAGTGATCCAAGCTGGCATGGCTGTTTTCGTACCCGCTTCTCCGCGCCCAAGTACACGTTTGTTATCATCAAACCCGACATAAGTTGTGGTTACTAAGTTTGCACCAAATCCCGCATACCAAGCTACTTTTGAACTGTTGGTGGTACCTGTTTTACCGCCTATATCGCTACGTTTAATGCTTTGTGCAATGCGCCAACTTGTGCCTTTCCAGTCTAAACCTTGTTCGCCATAAATTGCCGTATTTAAGGCACTACGAATGAGAAAGGCAAGTTCGCCACTAATGACACGTGGCGCATATTCAATTTTCGACGAGGCATTTTTTGCTGCTGCCATTAAATCAATCGCATCTTCTTTAAGTGCGGTCATATTTGACTGTAATTCTGGCAGTTCAGGCACAGTTTCAGGTTGTTGATCTAATTCTTCGCCATTGGTGCTGTCATCTGTTGGTTTTAAGGCATTTTCGCCTAAAGGAATATTTGCAAATCCGTTGATTTTATCTTTCGTTTCACCATAAACCACAGGGATATCATTACACTCAATACAAGCAATTTTAGGGTTTGCGACAAATAATTCTTTTCCTGTGTTATCTTGAATTTTTTCAATAATATAAGGTTCAATGAGGAAACCGCCATTATCAAACACCGCATAAGCTCGCGCCATTTCTAATGGCGTGAAAGAGGCTGCACCAAGTGCTAAGGCTTCGCTAGCAAAATATTGATCACGTTTAAAGCCAAAACGTTGTAAAAACTCTGCAGTGAAATCAATACCTGCCGTTTGGATCGCACGAATAGCAATCATATTTTTGGATTGACCTAATCCTACGCGCAAACGCATCGGGCCATCATAACGATCTGGAGTGTTTTTCGGTTGCCACAGTTTTTGTCCCGGCTTTTGAATAGAAATTGGGCTGTCTTGTAATACACTAGAAAGCGTTAAGCCTTTTTCTAATGCCGCCGCGTAAATAAATGGTTTGATAGAGGAACCCACTTGAACTAAAGACTGTGTGGCTCGATTGAATTTGCTTTGTTCATAACTAAAGCCACCCACCACTGCTTCAATCGCGCCATTATCTGAATTAAGAGAAACTAATGCTGAATTTGCTGCGGGAATTTGTCCTAACTGCCATTCCCCATTAGCACGCTGACGAATCCAAATTTGCTCGCCGACTTTCACAGGATTACTTCTGCCTGTCCAACGCATTGCATTGGTTGATAAGGTCATTTTTTCTCCAGAGGCAAGCAATATATCAGCACCGCCTTTCACTATTCCAATCACTGCCGCAGGAATAAATGGCTCTGAATCAGGTAGTTTGCGTAGAAAACCGACAATGTGATCATTGTCCCAAGCGGTTTCATTTTTTTGCCATAATGGCGCGCCACCGCGATAACCGTGACGCATATCATAATCAATCAAGTTATTACGCACAGCTTTTTGTGCTTCATCTTGGTCTTTTGAAAGTACAGTGGTAAATACTTTATAACCACTGGTGTAAGCATTTTCTTCGCCAAAACGACGCACCATTTCTTGACGCACCATTTCAGTGACATAATCAGCACGAAATTCAAATTTTGCGCCGTGATAGCTCGCCACAATCGGCTCTTTCAATGCAGCATCATATTCTTCTTTGCTGATGTATTTTTCATCTAACATACGGCTTAGCACCACATTACGGCGTTCTTCTGAACGTTTTAGCGAATAAAGCGGATTCATTGTTGAAGGTGCTTTAGGTAAACCTGCAATAATCGCCATTTCAGATAAGGTCAATTCATTTAATGATTTACCGAAATAGGTTTGTGCAGCAGCCGCAACTCCATAAGAACGATAGCCTAAAAAGATTTTGTTTAAATAAAGCTCTAAGATTTCTTGTTTGCTGAGGGTATTTTCGATTTCTACTGCAAGCACCGCTTCGCGAGCTTTACGAATAATAGTTTTTTCTGGGGTTAAAAAAAAGTTACGCGCTAATTGTTGAGTAATCGTACTTGCACCTTGTGATGCACCGCCATTACTCACTGCGACAAATAATGCACGAGCAATGCCGATAGGGTCTAATCCGTGATGATCGTAAAAGCGGCTATCTTCTGTCGCTAAAAATGCATCAATTAAGCGTTGTGGCACATCTGCTAATTTCACTGGAATACGGCGTTGCTCGCCCACTTCGCCAATTAATTTACCGTCAGACGTATAAATCTGCATTGGTTGTTGTAATTCAACGGTTCTTAATGTTTCTACTGAGGGCAATTCAGATTTTAGGTGAAAATACAGCATTCCGCCAGCCACTAAACCTAAAATACATAAAGTTAATAGGGTGCTTAATATTAATTTTGCGATCCGCATCGTAAAATTCTCGCTTCGTTAATGAATATTCTTGTCAAGAGACCTATGATTTGGTTGTTAAGTATAAAAGATTCAGCCTTTAAAGAATAGGAAAGAATATGCAATTCCCCCTGAAAAATCACCGCACTTTACAAATCGGCATTCATCGTAAGCAGGGTTATTTTGATTTCGTGTGGTTTGATGATCTTGAACAGCCACAAAGTTATCAAATCTTTGTTAATGATCGTGATTTTAAAAATCGTTTTTTACAACAGCTAAAAACACAATATCAAGGGAAAACCTTTCCTTTACAGTTTGTGGCAAGCATTCCCGCTCACTTAACTTGGTCGAAAGTATTAATGTTGCCACAAGTGTTAAATGCGCAAGAATGTCATCAACAATGTAAATTTGTGATTGAAAAAGAGCTGCCTATTTCTTTAGATGAATTATGGTTTGATTATCGTTCTACCCCGTTAAAGCAAGGTTTTCAATTAGACGTTACTGCAATTCGTAAAAATACTGCTCAAACTTATTTGCAAGATTTTCAGCCATTTAAAATTAATGTATTGGATGTTGCGTCAAATGCTATTTTGCGTGCATTTCAGTATTTGTTGAATGAACAAGTGCGGTCAGAAAATACCTTATTTTTATTTCAAGAAGATGACTATTGTTTGGCGATTTGTGAAAGATCGCAGCAATCGCAAATTTTACAATCTCACGAAAATTTGACCGCACTTTATGAACAATTTACCGAACGTTTTGAAGGGCAACTTGAACAAGTTTTTGTGTATCAAATTCCCTCAAGTCATACACCATTACCAGAAAACTGGCAGCGAGTAGAAACGGATTTACCCTTTATCGCGCTCGGCAACGCACTATGGCAAAAAGATTTATATCAACAAAAAGTGAGTAGCTAAATGTCGATGAATTTATTGCCTTGGCGTACTTATCAACATCAAAAGCGTTTACGTCGTTTAGCTTTTTATATCGCTTTATTTATCTTGCTTGCTATTAATTTAACCTTGGCTTTTAGTAATCTAATTGAACAACAAAAACAAGATCTGCAAGCGCAGCAAACATCTTTTGAAAAACTTAATCAGCAACTTCATAAAACAACCAAGCAAATTGAACAGTTGCGTAGTGCAGTGCAGGTTGGCGAAATTTTGACATCTATTCCCAACGAGCAAGTAAAAAAGAGTTTACAACAGCTAAGTGAATTACCTTTTCAACAAGGAGAACTGAATAAATTTAAACAAGATGCGAATAACTTGAGCTTAGAAGGTAATGCGCAAGATCAAAGGGAATTTGAACTAATTCATCAATTTTTAAAGAAACATTTTCCCAATGTGAAATTGGGCCAGTTTCAGCCTGAACAACAGTCATTGTATTTTCGCTTTGATGTAGAACAAGGAGAAAAAAAGTGAAAGCCTTTTTTAACGATCCTTTTAATCCTTTTGGCAAATGGCTAAGTCAGTCTTTTTATGTGCACGGTTTAACTTTTTTATTGTTATTAAGTGCGGTGATTTTTCGCCCCATTTTAGATTATATCAAGGGGAGCTCACGTTTCCATGAAATCGAAAATGAGTTGGCAGAGAAACGATCAGAATTGTTGCATCAACAAAAAATTTTAACCTCTTTACAGCAGCAATCGGAAAGTCGAAAAGTTTCTCCAGAACTGGCTGCGCAAATTATGCCGTTGAATAAACAAATTCAACGTTTAGCTGCACGTAACGGTTTATCTCAGCATTTACGTTGGGAAATGGGGCAACAGCCTATTTTGCATTTACAGCTTACTGGGCATTTTGAAAAAACGAAGACATTTTTAACCGCACTTTTAGCTAATACGTCACAGCTTTCTGTAAGTCGGCTGCAATTTATGAAACCCGAAGACGGCCCATTGCAAACCGAGATCATTTTTCAGCTAGATAAGGAGGCAAAATGAAGTATTGGTTTTTCCTAGTTGCATTATTTTTTATGAATTGCAGTTGGGGACAAGATCCTTTCGATAAAACACAGCGTATCCATTCTCAGTTTGATAACGCACAAACAGCGATGGAGCAGACAGAAATAATTTCCTCAGATGTACCTAATAATCTATGTGGAGCAGATGAAAATCGCCAAGCGGCTGAAATTCCTTTGAACGCTTTAAAATTAGTGGGCGTAGTGATTTCTAAAGATAAAGCCTTTGCCTTATTGCAAGATCAGGCTTTGCAAGTTTACAGCGTTTTAGAGGGCGTTGATGTGGCTCAAGAGGGCTATATTGTAGAAAAAATCAACCAAAACAATGTTCAATTTATGCGCAAGCTAGGGGAGCAATGTGATAGTAGTGAATGGAAAAAATTAAGTTTTTAAAGGAAGATTATGAAGAAATATCTTTTAAAGTTCGGTTGTTTTTTAGTGTGTTTTTGTTTGCCATTAATCGTTTTTGCTAATCCTAAAACAGATAACGAACGTTTTTTTATTCGTTTATCACAAGCGCCTTTAGCCCAAACACTGGAGCAATTAGCTTTTCAACATGATGTCAATTTAGTGATAGATGAGACGCTAGAAGGCAATATTTCTTTGAAATTAGATAATATTGATATGCCACGTTTGCTACAAATAATCGCTAAAAGTAAGAAGCTTACTTTGAACAAAGATGAGGGCATTTATTATCTGAATGGAGGGCAATTAGGTAAAGGTCAAGTTGCAGGAAATCTTACTACAAATGAACCGCATTTAGTGAGTCACACTGTTAAACTCCATTTTGCTAAAGCTTCTGAATTAATGAAATCCTTAACGACAGGAAGTGGCTCTTTGCTTTCTCCTGCTGGGAGCATTACCTTTGATGATCGCAGTAATTTACTGGTTATTCAGGATGAACCTCGTTCTGTGCAAAATATCAAAAAACTAATTTCTGAAATGGATAAACCTATTGAGCAGATCGCTATTGAAGCGCGTATTGTGACAATTACGGATGAGAGTTTGAAAGAACTTGGTGTTCGGTGGGGGATTTTTAATCCAACGGAAAATGCGACGCGTGTAGCGGGCAGCTTAGCCGGAAATGGCTTTGAAAATATTACGGATAATCTTAATGTGAATTTTGCAACAACGACGACACCTGCTGGTTCGATAGCATTACAAGTCGCGAAAATTAATGGTCGATTGCTTGATTTAGAATTAAGCGCTTTGGAGCGTGAAAATAATGTAGAAATTATCGCAAGTCCTCGCTTACTCACTACCAATAAGAAAAGTGCGAGCATTAAACAGGGGACAGAAATTCCTTATGTTGTGAGCAATACTCGTAACGATACACAATCTGTGGAATTTCGTGAGGCAGTACTTGGTTTGGAAGTGACGCCACATATTTCTAAAGATAACAATATTTTGCTTGATTTATTGGTGAGTCAAAACTCACCAGGTTCTCGTGTCGCTTATGGACAAAACGAGGTGGTTTCTATTGATAAGCAAGAAATTAATACTCAGGTTTTTGCCAAAGATGGGGAAACCATTGTGCTTGGCGGCGTGTTCCACGATACGATCACAAAAAGCGAAGATAAAGTGCCAGTACTTGGCGATATACCTGGCATTAAACGATTGTTTAGTAAAGAAAGTGAAAGACATCAAAAACGTGAGTTAGTGATTTTTGTGACGCCGCATATTTTAAAAGCTGGGGAAACGTTAGAGGCGTTGAAACAAAAAAGTGTGGGTAAAAAATAACTTAGATGATGAGTTTTTTTAATTTTCGCTGTATCCACTGTCGTAGCAATCTTCATATCGAAAAAAATGGGCTATGTTCATGTTGCCAAAAACAAATTAAATCTTTTCCTTATTGCGGTCATTGTGGTGCGGAATTGCAATATTATGCGCAGCATTGTGGTAATTGTCTTAAACAAGAACCTAGTTGGGATAAGATAGTCATTATCGGGCATTATATTGAACCACTTTCTGTATTGATTCACCGTTTTAAATTTCAAAATCAATTTTGGATTGACCGCACTTTGGCTCGGCTTTTATATCTTGCGGTGCGTGATGCTAAACGAACGCATCAACTTAAATTGCCAGAAGCAATTATTCCCGTGCCGTTATATCATTTTCGTCAGTGGCGACGGGGTTATAATCAGGCTGATTTATTATCTCGGCAATTAAGTCGTTGGCTGGAGATTCCTAATTTGAACAATATCGTAAAACGCGTGAGACACACTCATACTCAACGTGGTTTGAGTGCAAAAGATCGTCGTCAGAATTTAAAAAATGCCTTTTCTCTTGCTGTTTCGAAAAATGAATTTCCTTATCGTCGTGTCGCGTTGGTGGATGATGTGATTACTACTGGTTCTACGCTCAATGAAATCTCAAAATTGTTGCGAAAATTGGGCGTGGAGGAGATCCAAGTGTGGGGACTGGCGCGAGCTTAATATAAAGCACTGGAAAAAAAAGCGCGATGAGCGTATTATTCCTGATACTTTCTCTCAAGTATTTAGGAACATAATTATGGAACAAGCAACCCAGCAAATCGCTATTTCTGATGCCGCACAAGCGCATTTTCGAAAACTTTTAGACACACAAGAAGAAGGAACGAATATTCGTATTTTCGTAGTTAATCCTGGCACCCCTAACGCGGAATGTGGCGTATCGTATTGTCCACCGAATGCCGTGGAAGAAAGTGATTTTGAAATGAAATACGACACTTTTTCTGCATTTATTGATGAAGTGAGTTTGCCTTTCTTAGAAGAAGCAGAAATTGATTATGTTACCGAAGAACTTGGTGCGCAGCTTACCTTAAAAGCGCCAAATGCCAAAATGCGTAAGGTGGCTGATGATGCGCCATTAATTGAACGTGTTGAATATGTGATTCAAACTCAAATTAATCCACAGCTTGCAAGTCATGGTGGACGTATCACTTTAATTGAAATTACTGAAGATGGTTACGCAATTTTACAATTTGGTGGTGGCTGTAACGGTTGTTCAATGGTGGACGTTACATTAAAAGATGGCGTAGAAAAACAACTTATTAGCTTATTCCCGAATGAATTAAAAGGTGCAAAAGATGTAACCGAACATCAGCGTGGAGAACACTCTTATTATTAGTGAGTTGTAAAAAGAAGATTTATAATAACCGCACTTTCAAAGTGCGGTTATTTTTATGGAGTAAAAAATGAAAACACTTCATCCAGATGATTTTGGTTATTGGTTGCTTACTCAGGGGGCGAACCTTTATTTGCTGAATAATGAGTTGCCTTGTGGTACGGCTAAAACCCTTGGAATGGAAGGATTGCAGGCAATGCAAATCGGTGAATGGAAAAATCATCCGTTGTGGCTTGTGGCTGAGCAACAAAGTGATGAACGAGAATATGTAAGTTTGCGTGGATTACTTTCTCTGCCAGAGGATGAATTCCATATATTAAGTCGTGGTGTGGAAATTAATCATTTTCTGAAAACCCATAAATTCTGTGGAAAGTGCGGTCATAAAACACAACAAACCCAAGAAGAACTCGCTGTTCAATGCACTCACTGCGGGTATCGCACTTATCCTGTAATTTGTCCATCGATTATTGTTGCGGTTCGACGTGGCAAAGAAATATTGCTTGCTAATCACAAGCGTCATTATCACCCGAACGGAGGAATGTATACCACTCTTGCTGGTTTTGTAGAGGTCGGTGAAACATTTGAACAAGCGGTACGGAGAGAGGTTTTTGAGGAAACAGGGATTTTGATAAAAAATATTCGTTATTTTGGTAGCCAACCTTGGGCATTTCCAAATTCTCAAATGGTCGGTTTTCTTGCTGATTATGAGAGTGGTGAAATTACGTTGCAGGAAAGTGAAATTCATGATGCGCAGTGGTTTTCTTATGATCAACCCTTGCCAGAATTACCGCCAACAGGTACTATCGCTCGCAAATTAATTCATGTGACGCTTGAACTCTGTAAAGCGGAACATAAATGCGATTCATAAATATTCCAACTCTTACGAATTAAGGAAATAAGATGCGAAACCCGATTCATAAACGTTTAGAAAACTTAGAAAGTTGGCAACATCTTACTTTTATGGCTGCTTTATGTGAACGTATGGCACCAAATTTTAAATTGTTCTGTCAAATGAACGAGCTTAGCGCTGAAGCCAAAACGTATCAAAATATTCTCAATTTGGTGTGGGAATATTTAACGGTTAAAGATGCCAAGATCAACTTTGAAAATCAGTTGGAGAAATTGGAAACGATTATTCCTGATGTGAATGATTATGAGAGTTTTGGTGTTGTACCTGCATTAGATGCCTGTCAGGCTTTAGCTGAAATTTTACATGCTATTATCGCTGGTGAAACATTAGAAAGAGCGGTGGAAATGAGTTTAATTTCTTTAGGTACGGTAACGAGTTTATTGGAAACTGAAACGGGGCGAGATTGGTCGGAAAGTGAGCTAAAAGAAAGTAAAGATATTCAAGCAGAACTTGATGTGCAATGGCAAGTTTATCGTTTGCTTAAAGAATGTGAAAAACGTGATATTGAATTAATTTTAGATTTAAAAAATGAGATCCGAGCCGAGGGAATCTCTAATATTGGTATAGAATTTCATCAATAACGTGAGATTTGTCACAATTTTTAAAAATCTTGCTTTTAATTCATCGTAAGTTAGATTATCCTTTGCACAGCTTTTGTGGTTAGCCCGCAGGCATATTTTGAAGAGTCAAATTTTTATTTAACAGAAGGTACAAATTTATGAACAAAACAGATTTAATTGACGCAATTGCAAGTGCTGCAGAATTAAACAAAAAACAAGCTAAAGCGGCGTTAGAAGCTACTTTAGAAGCTATTACTGCAAGCCTCAAAAAAGGTGAACCTGTACAATTAATTGGTTTCGGTACATTCAAAGTAAATGCACGTGCTGCACGTACTGGTCGTAACCCACAAACTGGTGCTGAAATTAAAATCGCAGCATCTAAAGTGCCAGCGTTTGTATCTGGTAAAGCATTAAAAGATGCAATCAAATAATTAATATTTGAATGATTTTAAACCCTGCCAATGAGCAGGGTTTTTTGTTGCCTAAAATTTACTTTACAAAACAATATTGTTTACATAAACTTTCGAACCGAAATTTATTGCATTTAAGGATAGCTTTATGAAAAAAAGTAGCCAGCCTCGTAATACTAAACAACGTCGCCATACAATTATGCAACTTTTGCAAGAACAAGGTGAGGTGAGTGTAGAGCAGCTAGTACAGCTTTTTGATATATCTGAAGTGACTATTCGTAAAGACTTAAGTGCGCTAGAAACAAATGGTTTTTTATTGCGTAAATATGGCGGCGCAATTTTAATGCCAAAAGAAATTATTGATGAAAACGAAAATGATGAACTTACGAAACGAAAGTTTGTCATAGCGAGAGCTGCCGCCGAACGTATTCGTGATCATAATCGTATTATCGTAGATAGCGGTAGTACTACGGCGGCTTTGATTAAACAACTTAATTTAAAACAAGGCTTAGTGGTCATGACGAACTCGCTTTCGGTAGCAACAGAATTGAGAGCATTGGAAAATGAGCCAACGTTACTGATGACAGGGGGAACTTGGGATACTCGTTCGGAATCGTTTCAAGGAAAAGTAGCTGAACAGGTGCTACGTTCTTACGATTTTGATCAACTTTTTATTGGTGCCGATGGCATTGATCTAACGCGAGGTTCTACGACTTTTAATGAACTTGTAGGATTAAGCCAGGTGATGGCAGAAGTTTCTCGTGAAGTTGTTGTCATGGTGGAATCTCAGAAAATTGGTCGAAAAATGCCAAATTTAGAATTAACTTGGCAACAAATTGATGTGCTTATTACTGATACAGGATTATCAGAACAAGACAAACAAGTCATTTTGGCTCGTGGCGTAGAAGTAATTTGCGTATAAAGTGCGGTTAAAAAAGTAGACGTATTTTTTATTTAATTAACAATAAGGAAAGCTTATGTGTGGTATTGTCGGCGCGGTAGCGCAACGTGATGTAGCGGAAATTTTAATTAATGGTTTACATCGTTTGGAATATCGTGGTTATGATTCTGCAGGCGTTGCAGTGGTAAATGAACATCATGAATTACAACGAGTGCGCTGTTTAGGTAAAGTTAAAGCATTAGATGAGGCGGTATCGGAGAAACCATTGATTGGTGGTACAGGCATTGCGCATACGCGTTGGGCAACGCATGGTGAACCATCAGAAACCAATGCTCATCCACATGCGTCAGGCACTTTTGCCGTAGTACATAACGGTATCATTGAAAATCATGAAGAACTTCGAGAATTATTAAGATCTCGTGGTTATGTATTTTTATCGCAAACAGATACTGAAGTGATTGCTCACCTCGTTGAGTGGGAAATGCGTAGCACGGATTCACTTTTAGACGCTGTGAAAAAAGCAGTAAAACAACTCACGGGCGCATATGGTATGGTGGTAATGGATAGTCGTCATCCTGAGCATTTAGTCGCAGCTCGTTCTGGCAGTCCGCTAGTGATTGGTTTAGGTATCGGTGAAAATTTCTTAGCTTCAGATCAACTTGCACTTTTAAGTGTTACCCGCCGTTTTATCTTTTTAGAAGAAGGGGATATTGCAGAAATTACACGTCGTACAGTTGATATTTATGATACTTACGGCAATAAAGTTGAGCGCGAAATTCACGAATCTAATCTTGAAAATGACGCGGCAGAGAAAGGTAAATTCCGCCATTTTATGCAGAAAGAAATTTACGAACAGCCAACCGCACTTATCAATACAATGGAAGGACGTATCAATCATGAAAATGTGATCGTCGATTCAATCGGTAATGGTGCAAAAGGCATTTTAGAAAAAGTTGAGCATATTCAAATTGTTGCTTGTGGTACATCCTATAATGCAGGTATGGTGGCGCGTTATTGGTTTGAATCTTTGGCTGGAGTGAGCTGTGATGTTGAAATTGCCTCAGAGTTTCGTTATCGCAAGTTTGTTACACGTCCAAATAGCTTATTGATTACACTTTCTCAATCTGGCGAAACAGCCGATACTTTAGCTGCACTTCGTTTAGCGAAAGAAAAGGGCTACATGGCGGCATTAACAATTTGTAATGTGCCAGGCTCTTCGCTAGTACGCGAATCAGATCTTGCATTTATGACGCGTGCTGGTGTTGAAGTTGGGGTGGCATCAACAAAAGCATTTACGACACAGCTCGCTGCGTTATTAATGTTGGTGACGGCACTTGGTAAAGTTAAAGGTCATATTTCTGCAGAAAAAGAGCAAGAGATTATCAAAGCAATGCAATCTTTACCTGCTGAAATTGAAAAAGCGTTAGCTTTTGATACAGAAATTGAGGCATTGGCTGAGGATTTTGCTGAAAAACATCATGCGCTTTTCTTAGGTCGTGGTGCATTTTACCCAATTGCCGTAGAGGCCTCTTTGAAATTGAAAGAGATTTCTTATATTCACGCTGAAGCATATGCGGCTGGAGAATTGAAGCATGGTCCATTAGCGTTGATTGATGCCGATATGCCAGTAATTGTTGTGGCGCCAAATAATGAATTATTAGAGAAAGTAAAATCGAATATTGAAGAAGTTCGTGCTCGTGGCGGTCAATTATACGTATTTGCCGATAAAGAAGCGGGCTTTACACCAAGTGAAGGAATGAAAATTATCACGATGCCAAAAGTCAATGATATCGTTGCACCGATTTTTTATACCATCCCAATGCAGTTGCTTTCTTATCATGTGGCCTTAATTAAAGGTACTGACGTAGATCAACCTCGTAACTTAGCGAAGTCTGTTACCGTAGAATAAAGTGCGGTTGATTTTAAGATAAATTTAAAGCACAGGTTATAGCTTGTGCTTTATCATGATTGAATGAAAAGGGCGAACATTAAAATGTTCGCCCTTTGCTATCTAAAAAAACGTATAACTTAGCCCATACCGTATTTTTTTAGTTTTTTACGTAATGTACCACGGTTGATACCAAGCATATTTGCTGCACGGGTTTGATTACCACGAGTATATTGCATAATCATATCTAACATCGGGTGTTCAACTTCCGCTAATACTAATTCGTAAAGATCATTCACATCTTGACCATCTAATTGTGTTAAATAATTACGCAATGCTTGTTTTACTGAATCGCGTAATGGTTTGTTGGTCACTTGTGATTGCGCATTTAATACTGATACCGTTAAGGCTTCAGCAGGATTACGTTGTTGTTCTAACATTTTTCTTTATCCAAAATTAAATTGAAAAAATCTTCCAATACAATGAGTTGCTCTTTCGGATCACTAATTGTATTAAAAGTCTGTTTAAAAACGGAATCAGGTTGAATTCCCTGTAAATACCAAGCCACATGTTTACGCGCAATGCGATAGCCTTTTTGTTCGCCATAGAATTGATGTAATTCTTGAATATGACGCAAAATTTGACCGCACTTTTCGTTTAAACTTGGCATTTGGCTTATCGAGTCATGCTCAATTAGATTTTCCACAGCTTGAAATAGCCAAGGGTTACCTAGCGCAGCACGACCGATCATAATGGCATCCGCTCCAGTATAATCGAGAACGAATTTTGCTTTCCGAGCAGAATCAATATCACCATTGGCTATAACCGGTATGGCAATTGCTTGTTTAACAGCTTTGATGTTGTCATATTCCGCTTCGCCTTCAAAAAGACAAGCTCGTGTACGACCATGCACTGTTAATGCTTGTATGCCACATTGTTCTGCAATTTTGCCGATTTGAACGCAGTTTCGATTAGATTTATCCCAGCCTGTACGAATTTTTAAGGTCACTGGCACATTGACGGCTGCCACTACTTCTCGTAAGATTTTTTCCACCAAATCTGGAAATTGCAACAACGCAGAGCCTGCGAGTTTGCGATTTACTTTTTTGGCGGGACACCCCATATTAATGTCAATGATTTGTGCGCCATATTCCACGTTGATAGCCGCAGCTTGTGCCATCTCGAGTGGATCACTGCCTGCAATTTGCACGGTATTGAGACCTAAATCTTCACTATGTGCCAAACGCAATTTGGATTTTTCGGTATGCCAAACTTGCGGATTTGTGGACATCATTTCTGAAAATGTGAGTCCAGCACCATAATATGCACAAAGACGACGGAAAGGCTGGTCGGTAATACCCGCCATTGGTGCAAGTAAAACACGATTTTTTAATTGGTATGAACCGATTCGCATTTTACGTTACCTTCCTAGTAAGTCTAAATCTAATTAGTGTCGAACTGGTCGACGACCGACAAGGCTGGCTATAATACGCATTTTGCCTTACTTTGCAAAGTGAAATTTGTTTAAAAAATACACTTTTTTTGATTGACAAAAAGAAATTAAAGCGTTTTTAGCTTACCCGTAATTCGGCACCATTCTTCTCTCACCGCAACTGGCTCTAACGCAAATGTTTGCGTATAGGCATCGGATACCGATTGAGCTTGAGTTTCTAAAATGCCCGATAAACCGAGATCGCCATTCGGTTTAACAAGTTGGCTAATGATTGGGTAAAGTTCTTTGAGAGGGCCAGCAAGAATATTTGCCACCACGACATCAGCTTTTAAATCAGAGGGTTTTTCATCAGATAAGAACAGCTGTAGGCGATCTGCAACGCCATTTTGTTCGGCATTATTGCGACTGGCTAGAATCGCTTGTGGATCGATATCAATTCCCACCGCACTTTTCGCACCAAGTTTTAATGCGGCAATAGCTAAAATGCCTGAACCACAACCAAAATCAATGACAGTTTTATCTTTTAAATCTAGGCCATCTAGCCATTCTAAACATAGTGCGGTTGTAGGATGCGTGCCTGTACCAAACGCTAAACCTGGGTCGAGCATCACATTGACGGCATTTTCATCAGGCACATCACGCCAACTTGGACAAATCCATAAACGTTTACCAAATTGCATTGGGTGGAAGTTATCCATCCACTCGCGCTCCCAGTCTTTATCTTCTATTTGTTCAATTTTGTATGCCGTATTGCTATCTAAGTGTTTCGCTTCTTTTAATAAGCGGACTATTTCTGCCATATCTGTTTCTGCATCAAATAACGCAATAACATCGGTGTTACCCCATAAACGAGTTTCACCAGGCAAAGGCTCAAAAATCGGGGTGTCTTGACTATCCATAAAAGTCACAGAAACGGAGCCGATTTCTTCTAAAAAATCACTTATTTGTTCTGCTTTTTCATTGGTGCTATTTAGGCGAATTTGAATCCAAGCCATTTGTTTTTTCCTTTATTTCATAAAATGGGACGTATTATACCGATTTTTTCAAAAGTTTCGGCAGTAAAGTCGAGCCAAGAGTGGCAAGCATGATGATTGTTATACCAAGTGCAGCTGAAAATGACAGTGTTTCACCAAGTAATGATACGGCAAATAAGATGCCGAATAACGGCTCAAGTGCGACTAAAATACCGGAGATATTGGCATCCACACTATTAAGGCCTTTATTCCATAACCAATAGGCAAGCCAGCTACAGCCAATGGCAAGATATAATAAACCTGCAATACCCGTAGAATTTAATGATATTTGCCAGTTTTCTGTGAGTAATAGCGTAAATGGCAATGTTGTGAGGGTCCCAAGTACAATGCTGACGGAGGTATAGGCTTGCGTTGAGACTTTGGCTACAACTCGCTGTGTCCAACGCAGCACAGCAGCAAAAATGATCCCAGCACTTAGTACTAATAAACAGCCAAATAAACTGATGTTATCAATGCCTTCATTATTTTTTCCACCATTGATTAAAATCGCCACGCCAATAAATGCCATTGCGCCGAATAGCCAGTGAAACCATTTTGCTTTGTCTTTAAAGAAGAAATGCCCAACAAATACAACGAGCAGCGGTTCTAGCCCAATCATGGTGACTGCACTGGACGCAGAGGTATATTTTAGCCCGATGAATTGCAATAAAAATACGGCGGTGTAGTTAAAGAATGCCAACCACCAAAGCTGTTTACGCATGGGTTTATCAATTTTTTTCCAACGACGTAAAAAGAGTGGCATGACAATAATCATTGCAATAATTAACCGCACTTGCACAACAAGCACAGGATCCATCATCGAATAAGTGAGCTTACCGACGATTAATGAACTGCTCCAAATAAGTAGCGCAAGAATTTGATAGAGCATTGATGTATCCCTGTGAATTGTTTCAATTCTATGTTTTAGCGTAGAAATTGCTGAAAGTGAGAAAATTAAATATCACCTTCCTCTCATTTAGAAGAAGGTGACAGCATATTAATTAATGCTTAAAGTGCGGTAACTTTTAATTGAGTTTTTTCAATACGACGTTCACCCAATTTATTACCCACTAAAAAGGCAATTAATCCAAATACTAATGACGGTACGATTTGATGGAAATTAAATAATTTTATGCCAAGTTGAGTGAGCAAGATATAACTCCCCAAGCCGATAATCATTGAGCTTAACGCACCATAAGCATTTGCTTTATCCCAGTAAATCCCTAGCACAATCACCCATAAAAATGCGGCTTCCAGTCCACCAAAGGCAAATAGGTTTAACCAAATAATCATATCTGGTGGATTGAGGGCGGCAACGATTAGAAGTGCGGTCAAAATCAGCGTAATAATTGATGAAAAATAACTCACTTTTTTCTCATTTTTGGCAGCTTCTGGTTTTGTAGAAAGGTATAAATCTTTTACAAAAATAGAAGAAGATTGAATAAGTTGCGCATCAATTGTGGACATAATTGCTGACATCGGTGCGGCTAAGAAAATACCGGCAATAATAGGTGGTAATACTTTTAGCATTAAAGTTGGAATCACTTGATCTGATACCGTTAAATTTGGAATAACTGCACGACCAAGTGCACCAGCTAAGTGCATCCCGAACATAATGATGGAAAGTACAATTGTTCCTATCAGCATGCCTCTATGTAAGGCTTTGCTATCTTTAAATGCCATACATCGAACAGCTGTATGTGGAAGACCGACGACCCCGAAACAGACGAGCACCCAGAAGGAAGCCATAAATTGAAAATCTAACATTCCATTTGGCCCGTAAGGTGTGACTAACGCAGGATCGATTTCTGTTAATTTATTAACCGCACTTTCTACACCACCGAGCGCATAAATGGTTCCTACAAGGAGAATAATAGTACCTAAAATCATGACGGTACCTTGAATAGTATCCGTGAGTACGACAGCACGGAATCCCCCGATAAATGTATAGATACCTACCGTTAAAGCAAATAAGAGCAATGCTTGAGTATAAGAAATGCCAATGGTTGTTTCTAGTAAACGCGCACCGCCAATAAATTGCACGGTCATGGCCGCAAAAAATGCGAGAAGAAGGGCAAGGCTTGATAGCCAGACTAAATATTTGTTTTTATAACGATAAAGGAAAAGATCGTTAATCGTTAACGCATTGGTTTCTCTTGATAATAGTGCGAATTTTTTACCTAATGCGCCTAATGCAAGCCACACAGCAGGGACTTGAATCATCGCAAGTAATACCCAGCCTAATCCGTATTTATAAGCTGCTCCAGGGCCGCCTACAAAAGAACTTGCACTGGCATAAGTTGACGCGGTTGTCATTGCAAGAACAAAACCCGTCATCGAACGATTACCTACATAATATTCCGTTAGGAAATCGCCTTTGGTTCGTTTTACATAAGCGAAAATCGCAGCACCAAATATAAATGCAAGATAAATAATTAAAGGGAGAATAATACCTAAATTCATTTTTGATTCTCCTCATCCTTGATTTCAAGAGAGATATCTTGATAAATAATTTTGATAATCCAATGGCCAATTACAATAAACAGAATAGGCAAATAAATACAAGAGAGTTCGAACCAGAGGGGGAAACCAATCGGCCCTTGAGTTTCTTTAGGCAAATAAGCACATAAGCACCAACCTATCACATATAAAATAGATAGACCTAATGCCCAACTAGCTTCCTTGGCCGCTTGTTGATAACGTTGTTTTAATGTCATGTTTCTTCCTTAAAATTTTTATAAGTGAAAGTATATTTTTGAATGGTATAAGGGGCGTATATTTCATACGCCCCTTGTGTTTGCTAATCTTACAACTTTTTTGAATAATTCAAAATGTTTTGCTGATTTCTAAGTAAATTCGATTTTTATCATATTCATAAAAAGGATGATTACTGGTTACCTTTTGATACGACCAAGATAATTTCGGTGTGATTCCCCAGATATGAAAGTTTCTATGCCAGATAGTAAATACTGATGCATATTCCTTATTTTTCTGGCGAATACCAATAAGATCTTTTTCTTTATAGGCACGTTGTGCATAATTCAGGATTAAACGAGTTGATATTCCAGCTTTCCATTCTTTCCCCCATCCTAATCGGACATTTTTTCGTTGATAAGCGTTATCTAAATCTCGAGTATTTTCGCGATTATAATCAACGCCACCAAACCAATACTGTCCATTTTTCGCTAGGTAAAGTAGCGTAGAGGAAGCTAGATAGTTATTTCCATTTAGATGTTTACGAGTTTCATAGCGTTGTTCACCATATTCAAGTGCGGTTGAAATTTGCCATTTTTCATTTAGCCAATTGGATAAATCCAATCTAGCACCTGAATTTTTAGAGTATTGTTTCATCGCATTTCCACCAGATGAGCCGCCTGCATACCAGCGCTTCTCTGTAAATGGCATTAATGATAGTTCAAATCGTGCAGTTTGGTATCCAAGACCCACACCAGTTCTCACGTTAAATTCATTATATTTCTTGTTATCCCAATAATATTTCCCACTACCTTCCAAGGATAATTTTGTAAAGTAGTTGTGAGGTAATGACCATTTCTTTTCAGCATTCCCAAAATACGAAAATCCTCTGGCACTTTCTTTTTCCCAAGCTGTCCAGTTGCCAATTTTGGTGCCTGCTTTTGGCGCATTATTGATATTACTTTCATTTAAAAAACTAAATCCACCTTGGATTTTCCATTGTTCTCGTTGATTTAAGGCTGAAAGATATTGTTCAATTATTTTTACAGAATCGGGGGAAACTTGCTCTGCTCTTAACTTTTGAAATTGATCTTTTGCCGCCTCGTTATCATTATTCAGAAACAAGGCTTGAGCTAATTGATAGCGTAAAGGTAAAAGATCAGTTTTCTGTGAAAATAAGTGTCGGTAGGCTTTAACGGAATCAGAAAAATATCCTTTTTCTCGTAAGTCAATCGCTTCAGCCCATTCTAACAAAAATGGATCTTTTTTAGGTAAAGGCTGATATAGCGGTAATAAAAGTTGTACTGCCTCACCATTATTTTGCAATACGGCAGGAATAAGACCGCGAATAATCAAGTCAGGATGTTTCGATAATTCTTCTTTTGTAATTGATAACTTCGATGGCTTGTTATTGGCTAAAAGTGCGGTTGGTTTTTGTGGTAAATTTGGTTTAGCCAAATGTAGCTGTTCATCTAAACGCCCATCATGTGGCTGAGGCGATTTTTCTACAGCAATAGAATTTGATGCTAAAAATAATGCTACGGTGAGAGATAAACTAAATTTAGTTTGTATATTCATTTTTATCCTTATTGGGAAAGAATAAAGCAAGCCTAAGCTTGCTTTAATTTAATAGAATAAAAGGCTATTTTTTTGCCGCGAATGCACCAGCCCAAGAATTATCATTTGCTTTCACTAAGCCGCCTAATTCTTTTGCATTTTCGCCATAGAATTTCCCTTCAGCTGTACCTTGAGAATTTAAAAGATCAGACTTAGCTGTTCCTGCAAAACTATTTCCTGAAATCTTTGTATCAACTGTCACAACATCAACATTACCAGCGCTAATCGTCCCTGTTAATTTTTTATTACCAAAATCAGCAGTGAAAGTTGAAGAACCTTTTATATAATCTTCATCTGGTAATTTATCTGTATCTGCTGAAATAACGCTATCCCCTCTATAGGTCACTACACCTGATGATGGCATTGATTTTGTAGGGTTTCCATTATAAAAGAAAATATCTTCTTGACCTGCTTCAACATTGCCAATAGTGCCAATACGAACATTTGTATATTTTCCACAGCACACGGAAACGTTATTAGGGAATTTATAGCTATTAAATGTTGAACCTGCACCATATTCCGCCCAACTACCAGAAAAAATATTACCACCATTAGATGGAGGTGCAATACGAACAGTTTTACCATCAATAGATAATGTTTCTAAATTATAATCCGTCAAATTTGCACGTTTAATATTAGCATTGTCATCTTCACCTGTAGCTACTAATGCTGCTCCAGTTTCATTGGAAGAGACTTGGACTGGATTATTGTTACCTACTGCTGTCGAATTAATTTGATTTTGCCCATTATCAGGAGCCGAATTATCACTGCCGCCACTACTTCCACAAGCAGCTAAAGTTAATGTAGCTAAAGCTGTTAAACTAAACTTTAAAATCGCATTCTTCATCGTTTACCTCTAAGTTCTTTATTAAACACATTTAATATAAATACATAAAATAAATTTATGTAGACTTTCATCTTACCATAAAATTAATATCATTATGTATAAACCTATAAAAAATAAGGTAAAAACAATGTCTGCCTTTACCTTAATAACTTATAAATTATTCATGCATCCCTAATTTTTTCTCCAAATAGTGGATGTTTGTTCCGCCTTTTTGGAAATTTTCATCTTCAAGAATTAATTCATGAAGTGGGATGTTGGTCTTGATACCATCAATAATTGTTTCAGATAATGCATTTTGCATACGACGGATTGCAACTTCACGCGTATCGCCATAAGTGATAAGTTTTGCGATCATAGAGTCGTAATGTGGAGGCACAGTATAGCCGCCATAAACATGAGAATCCCAACGAACGCCCAAACCGCCCGGTGAATGTAAGTGATTTACTTTACCTGGAGACGGTAAGAATGTTTTTGGATCTTCTGCGTTAATACGGCATTCCATTGCATGACCTTTAACTTTGATGTCTTCTTGTTTAAAGGAAATCGGCAAGCCTGCTGCGATGCGTAATTGCTCTTTCACTAAATCTACACCTGTAATCATTTCAGTTACTGGGTGTTCTACTTGAATACGCGTATTCATTTCAATGAAATAGAATTCGCCGTTTTCATATAAGAATTCAAATGTACCTGCTCCACGATAGCCGATTTCTACACAAGCTTTTGCACAGCGTGAGCTGATATCGCGACGAACTTCTTCAGTGATACCTGGCGCAGGTGCTTCTTCCACAACTTTTTGGTGACGACGTTGCATTGAGCAGTCACGTTCAGCCAAATAAACTGCATTGCCATGCGTGTCTGCTAATACTTGAATTTCCACGTGACGTGGATTTT
The DNA here is from genome assembly GCF_003352385.1 of Haemophilus haemolyticus. Classification (NCBI taxonomy): domain Bacteria; kingdom Pseudomonadati; phylum Pseudomonadota; class Gammaproteobacteria; order Pasteurellales; family Pasteurellaceae; genus Haemophilus; species Haemophilus haemolyticus. The sequence continues at coordinate 547,621 of NZ_CP031243.1, forward strand.
CTAAGTATTTTTCCATATAGACCATATCATTATTGAATGCAGCTTTCGCTTCTGCTTTGGTCATCGCGATAGATTCTTCTAATGTGTCTTCGCTACGTACAACACGCATTCCTCGACCGCCACCACCGCCAGATGCTTTGATGATGATTGGATAGCCAATACGTTTGGCGATTTCTTTATTTTTACTAATATCGTTACCTACAGGCCCATCAGAACCCGGTACACAAGGCACGCCTGCTTTTTTCATCGCTTTAATAGCTGAAACTTTATCGCCCATTAAACGGATGACATCTGCTGTTGGGCCGATGAAAGTGAAACCTGAACGTTCAACTTGTTCAGCAAAATCAGCATTTTCAGATAAAAAACCGTATCCTGGATGAATTGCATCTGCGCCTGTTACTTCGGCGGCAGCAATGATAGCTGGAATATTTAAATAACTTTTTGCGGAAGGTGCTGGACCGATACAAACGGTTTCATCTGCGAGTAAAACGTGTTTTAAATCACGATCGGCGGTGGAGTGAACCGCCACTGTTTTAATACCTAATTCTTTACAAGCACGTAAAATGCGTAGTGCAATTTCACCGCGGTTAGCAATCACAACTTTTTCTAACATAAAAGAGTCCGTTTAGTCAGATAGACGTGAATTTTTATGTAGGTTCTTGAAATATTGTTCTCCCTATAAAATTTGGTGTAAACAGATTTCAATTTATATTGCCTACGATAAATTCTCTCTAATTGTTTGTATATGAAATAGGCGGACTAAAGTCCGCCCGACGAAAATATTGGAAATTATTCAACAACGATTAATGGTTCGTCGAATTCAACAGCGTCACCGTCGTTGATAAGAATTGCTTTTACTACGCCAGCTTTGTCCGCTTCAATACGGTTCATCATTTTCATTGCTTCAACGATACAAAGCGCGTCGCCAACTTTCACAGATTGACCCACTTCAACGAATGCTTTTGCTTCTGGGCTTGGACTGCGATAGAACGTTCCTACCATTGGTGAACGTACAAGATGGCCTGATAATTCATCAGATGCAGCTGGTGCTGGTGTCGCTGCCGCTTGAGCTTGAGCTGGCGCAGCAGCTGGAATTGGTGCTACTACTGGTGCTGCAGCATATTGAACGGCTGCAGGAGCAATTGCTGGCGCTGCACGGCTAATACGTACTGTACCTTCTTCTTCCTGCACTTCTAATTCAGTAATGCCAGATTCTTCTACTAATTCGATTAATTTTTTGATTTTACGAATGTCCATACGTTCTTCCTAAAAAGATTGAAATTTTAACCGCACTTTTAAATAAACGAAAAAGTGCGGTTATGAATAAACTTATTTTTGTGTTGCAAAGATTACCTTAAATTTTGCAAATTTGCGATAAAATTCTGTGAATTTCGCCAAAAATGCTCGATTTTCTTATTTTTTAGCAAGGTAATCGATGGCAAATAAAAAGGCAAATTCGTAACCTTTTGCGCCCAAACCGCAAATAACGCCTTCAGCCACATCGCTAAAATAAGAATGATGACGAAATGGTTCACGTTTATGTACGTTGGATAAATGGATCTCCACAAAAGGAATTGAAACAGCTAAAAGTGCATCGCGCAATGCTACACTGGTATGGGTGTAAGCTGCAGGATTAATTAAAATAAAATCGACTTGTTGAAAACTTTCGTGGATCTTATTAATTAATTTTTCTTCACTATTGGCTTGAAAACATTCCACTTTTACATTGTGCTGAGTGGCTAAAGTTTGTATTTTCTCTTCAATGGATGCAAGAGAAATACTGCCATAATGTTTTGGCTCACGAGCCCCTAACATATTTAAGTTCGGGCCATTTAACAGCAAAATTCTGTGTGTTTGCGACATTTTTAATCCTTTTTGTGTGACGCATTATACTGGTTTTTCGATTTTTGGTGGTCGAATCAGATAATTTTAGTGATAAATTCAGATTCTAAATCCACAATAGGTAAATCAGAACCAGGCCAAGCGCGTAGCACTTGATATTCCATCAAATCTAACGTGTCTAAGCCTGGAGTCACATTCGGGGTGTATTGTTGTGCGATTCGCGCGAGCTGAGAGAGCCCTAAACTGCTTTCGATACTTGAACTAATAACTGCTTTTAAACCTAACGAATGTGCTTGGTTAATGAGTTCAGTACAACGTTGAATTGAACCAATTAAAGTGGGTTTGATGACGACAGCCGATAAGTGCGGTTCTTTTTCCAAGCAAAAATTAGGCTCTCGCACGGATTCATCCCATGCAATCGCAATGTCGGTTTGAGCAGCAAATTCATGGCTGAGTTCTTGTGTTTTACAAGGTTCTTCTAAAAATTGAATACGTTTTCTATGTTGCGGTTTGACTTTAGCGGCAAATTGTAACGCTTTTTCTAACGACCAATGGCGGTTTGCATCTAGTCGTAATTGTAAATCGGGAATCGCTTCTAAAAACATATCGGCAATTAATCCATCGCGATTGGCTTCGTATATGCCCACTTTCATCTTTGCCACTTTTTCGCCTTTCATGCTCGCAAGTTTGGCGTACAACTCATCTGGATCGCCATAACAAAGTGGTGCTGTATGGTAATTACCTTCAGTTTGTAAATAACCTTTCATTTCATCCATTGCGCAACTGATACCAAAAGCAACGGAGGGATAGGTGCCATCTAATGGTACGCGATGTGCATCACAGCTTGCATTGCACCATGTCGTTAGCCATTCCATTGCTTGTTCTTGAGCTTGGTCTAAGGTTTCTTCGCTAAAACCAGGTAGCGGGGCGATTTCTCCCCAACCGTCTCGGCTGCAACTTACTCTTACGATTAAGCCTTCACGGCGTTTTAGAAAACGATCACGCAGAATAAGTTGGCTATCAACGGGGATGGAATAACGGTAAAGATTAAATGATTTTTCAGCCATGCTTGCTCCCAATACAAAAGTGCGGTCAAAATTCACGAAGATTTTTAACCGCACTTTAGAACGATAAATTAAGGGTTACGTCTGAATTTACTGAAGTCTGGAGCGCGTTTTTCATTAAACGCATTGCGACCTTCTTGACCTTCTTCAGTCATGTAAAACAACATTGTCGCGTTACCCGCTAATTCTTGAAGACCAGCTTGGCCATCACAGTCAGCATTTAATGCCGCTTTCAAACAACGAATTGCGATAGGGCTATTGCGTAACATTTCACGACACCAGCGTACGGTTTCTTTTTCAAGATCAGCGTAAGACACAACGGTATTGACTAAGCCCATGTCTAATGCTTCTTGTGCATTATATTGACGGCATAAGAACCAAATTTCACGCGCTTTTTTCTGACCCACTAAACGAGCCATATAGCTTGCGCCCCAACCACCATCGAATGAACCAACTTTTGGCCCAGTTTGACCGAAAATAGCATTTTCAGCAGCAATCGTTAAGTCACAAAGCATATGTAATACATGGCCACCACCAATTGCATAGCCTGCCACCATTGCCACAACTGGTTTTGGACAAGAACGAATATCGCGTTGGAAATCCAATACATTTAAGTGATGTACGCCGCTGTCATCTTTGTAACCGCCGTAATTGCCTCGCACTTTTTGGTCACCACCAGAACAGAATGCTTTTTCGCCTTCGCCGGTTAATACGATGACACCAATGTTTTCATCGAAACGTGCATCAGAAAATGCAGTGATCATTTCTTTCACTGTTTGTGGACGGAACGCATTACGAACTTCAGGGCGGTTAATCGTGATTTTAGCAATACCATCAGTGGATTTATGATAGCGAATGTCGCTATAGCCTTCACTGTGATCGACCCATTCAATAGGCGCATATAACACATCATCTTTTGGATTTTGCATGAGAATTCCTTTTAATTAACGTAAAAAAGTGCGGTCATTATAGCGGAAGTTTTTCGGATCAGGAAAACTAAATTCATTTGCTGCTTTATCTGTTGTGAAGATATTGCTAGAATTTTGCGCATTCTCACTTTTATAAGGATCAAATGTGAAATTAATTGCAACCTTAGGTGTGGCAGCATTGCTGTCTGGCTGCTCAATGTTTGGTAGCTCTCAATCCGCGATCCCAGGTGAATTTGCAGGGGCGGATTACCAACTTTCCGATCAAGATGCAAAACAATGGGCGATTGCAAGTAAGCAAGCAGAACAATGCGTTTACCCAAATTTAACTCGGATTTTACAACAGCATTTTTCTAAAGAAGATAGCTATATTCACTCACAATATGTCTTTTTCTATCCATTGGAAAAAATTATTGGCGAGCAATATGTAAAGATTATTCAAGGTGATGAAAAATCGATGAATTACGCAAGCTATCAGTTTAAAAAATTCCGTACCGAAGTAGGTAATGTTGAGCCTTTAACTGAACAGGCGTGTTTAAAATTACGTAATGAAGCGCGCGATGATTTGGCTGTCGTGAAAGGTCAATATAAAAATGGCATGGTGGAAGTGCAGAAAAATGAAGATGGCACACCGAAAAATCCTGATGGTATCGCGACGAATGAAAATAAATTCTTCTTTGATATTATCAAATGGGGATCGATGTTGTTGCTTTAGCCTAAAATTCAATGGAATAAAAAACCGCACTTTAAAGTGCGGTTTTATTTTTTGTTCTTTCTAGCTAAAAATTACGCTAATTTTTTGATTTGTGCAGCTAATTTAGATTTGTGGTTTGCTGCTTTGTTAGCGTGGATTAAGCCTTTAGAAGCCATACGGTCAACAACTTTTTGCATTTCAACGAATGCTGCTTCAGCTGCTGCTTTTTCACCTGCTGCTACTTGAGCATATACTTTTTTGATGTAAGTACGCATCATAGAGCGTTGGCTTGCGTTGTGTTGGCGGCGTTTTTCAGATTGAACCGCGCGTTTTTTTGCTGACTTGATATTAGCCAAGGTCAAACTCCTAAAATTTCTGTTGATTGATAGACAAAATAAAGGGCGTCAATATGCCGATTTTTTATACTTTTGTCAATGGAAAATTTGTGTTGATTTCGGTGAGACACAACCGAAAGTAAGTATCGTTATTTTTACAAGCTCTTTCAATATGGGCTCACACAAACGATGTGCGGCGGATTTTATCAGTTTTTTTTCACGGAATATAGCGTAAAAACAAAATTTCTATACAATTAGGCAAAAATTTTAGGGTAGAGAAGAATATTTTGAGTAAACGACTTTTAAAATCTAGCATTGTTGTTAGTTCTATGACTTTATTATCAAGAGTGTTAGGTCTTGTGCGCGATGTGGTTATCGCTCATCTCATTGGGGCAGGCGCGGCGGCGGACGTTTTTTTATTTGCTAATCGTATCCCAAATTTTCTTCGTCGTTTATTCGCTGAAGGGGCTTTTTCACAGGCTTTTGTCCCTGTTCTCGCAGAATATCAGAAATCTGGCGATATGAATAAAATCCGCGAATTTATTGGAAAAGTTTCTGGTACTCTTGGGGGATTGGTGAGTATTGTTACGATCCTCGCGATGGTTGGTTCACCTGTCGTTGCCGCTTTATTTGGGATGGGCTGGTTTACCGATTGGATGAATGATGGCCCTGACGCACATAAATTTGAACAAGCTTCCCTTTTACTTAAAATAACTTTTCCTTATTTATGGTTTGTTACTTTTGTGGCACTTTCTGGCGCGGTGCTTAACACGATTGGGAAATTCGGCGTAATGTCCTTTTCACCAGTGTTATTAAATATAGCGATGATTGCGACCGCACTTTTCCTTGCACCACAAATGGATAACCCAGATCTTGCTCTGGCTATCGGGATTTTTCTTGGCGGATTATTACAGTTCTTATTCCAAATTCCATTTATGAAACAAGCCGGTTTACTGGTGAAACCCAAATGGGCTTGGCGGGATGAAGGCGTAACTAAAATTCGCAAATTAATGATCCCTGCGTTATTTGGTGTATCGGTAAGTCAAATTAATCTTTTGCTGGATACAGTGATTGCAAGCTTCTTAATGACAGGTTCAATTAGCTGGCTGTATTACTCCGACCGTTTACTGGAATTTCCTCTCGGTTTATTTGGCATTGCGATTTCTACCGTAATTTTACCAACGCTTGCTCGCCACCACGTCAATCGTGAAGGCGATTCAGATAAAAGTGCGGTTGATTTTCGTAATACAATGGATTGGGGCGTACGAATGATTTTATTACTTGGCGTTCCCGCAGCCATTGGTATTGCTGTATTGGCTCAACCGATGTTACTTACGCTCTTTATGCGTGGAAATTTCATGCTAAATGATGTTTATGCCGCCTCTTATTCTTTATGGGCCTTTAACGCGGGTTTGCTTAGCTTTATGTTGATTAAAATTCTCGCCAATGGCTATTACGCCCGCCAAGATACCAAAACACCAGTGAAAATCGGCATTATTGCCATGGTGAGTAATATGGGTTTTAACCTATTGGCAATTCCTTTCAGTTATGTGGGTTTAGCCATTGCTTCAGCTATGTCGGCAACTCTTAATGCCTATTTGCTCTATCGCGGATTAGCCAAAGCGGATGTCTATCATTTTTCACGTAAAAGTGCGGTCTTTTTTGGAAAAGTTTTATTGGCAGCAATCGCAATGGGTGCAGCAGTTTGGTATTACGTCCCTGAAATCAACCAATGGGCGAAAATGGATTTCTTGATGCGTGTTTATTGGCTTGTTTGGTTGATTGTATTAGCCGCAATAGTTTATGGCGCAACGTTGATTTTATTAGGCGTTCGAAAGCACCATTTGCTGACAAAAAACTAACTTCTCGCTATAATGCCGAAATTCTCTTATTTTCATGGATAAGGACATGCAATTAATTCGTGGGCTTCATAATGCAAATCGTGTTTTACAAGGTTGTGCGCTAACGATCGGCAATTTTGATGGTGTGCATTTAGGGCATCAAGCAGTCCTCCGCCATTTGCGCCAAAAAGCTGACGAATTAAATTTACCCATGGCGGTATTGTTATTTGAATCACAGCCGCGTGAATATTTTATGGGGAAAAATGCACCAGCGCGCTTAATGCGTTTGCGTGACAAAATCTATTATCTAGAAAAGGCTAAGGTTGATGTCGTAATTGTAGCGAAATTTGACCGCACTTTTGCTGAACAACCAGCTGATGTTTTTATTGAACAAACGCTTGTTAATCATCTACATGTGAAATTTTTAAGCATTGGCGATGATTTCAAGTTCGGCTCAAAACGCCAAGGCAATTTTGCAATGTTGCAAGCAGCAGGTAAGTGTTTCGGTTTTATTGTTGAAGATAACCGTAGTTTTTGTCTAGATGAACAGCGAATTAGTAGTACGGCAATTCGCGAAGCGTTAGCGAATGATGATTTACAACTTGCAGAAAATTTACTCGGCAAGCCTTATCGTATTTTTGGACGAGTGATACATGGCAATAAATTAGGGCGAACCATTGGTTTTCCTACCGCGAATGTTCGCTTACATCGCCAAGTGAACCCAGTAAAAGGGGTTTATGCGGTGAAAGTGCGGTTAAAATCGGGTGAGATTTTTAACGGCGTGGCAAATATGGGAAAACGCCCAACTATAAATGGATTAATGCAATTATTAGAGGTTCATTTATTTGATTTTTCTCAGAATATTTATGGCCAAATGGTGGAAGTCGAATTCTGCCACAAGATTAGAAACGAGATTAAATTTCCGTCTTTTGATGATTTGAAAATGCAAATTGAGAAAGACGTAGAAACTGCGAAAGCGTTTTTTAACAGTTAATTTTAAAATGTAAAAATTGGAAAATAAAATGACAGTCGATTACAAAAACACTCTTAACCTACCGGAAACCAGCTTTCCAATGCGCGGTGATTTAGCCAAGCGGGAACCTGATATGTTGAAAAATTGGTACGAGAAAAATCTTTACCAAAAAATTCGTGAAGCGAGCAAAGGCAAAAAATCTTTTATTCTGCATGATGGTCCTCCGTATGCGAACGGTAACATCCATATTGGTCACGCAGTAAACAAAATTCTGAAAGATATTATTATTAAATCCAAAACGGCATTAGGTTTTGATTCGCCTTATATCCCGGGCTGGGACTGTCATGGTTTGCCAATTGAATTAAAAGTAGAAGGTTTAGTGGGCAAACCAAATGAGAAAATTACGGCAGCTGAATTTCGTCAAAAATGCCGTGAATATGCCGCAGAACAAGTAGAAGGTCAGAAAAAAGACTTTATCCGTTTAGGTGTGTTGGGTGATTGGGATAATCCATATCTCACGATGAATTTCGATACCGAGGCGAATATTATCCGCACTTTAGGTAAAGTGATTGAAAACGGCCATTTATATAAAGGCTCAAAACCAGTTCACTGGTGTTTAGACTGCGGTTCTTCTTTGGCTGAAGCAGAAGTGGAATACGAAGACAAAGTTTCTCCGTCTATCTACGTACGTTTCCCTGCGGTAAGTGCGGTTGAAATTGAAGAGAAATTTAACGCAGTAGGCAAAGGCCATGGCAAATTATCTGCGGTGATTTGGACTACCACACCTTGGACAATGCCATCAAACCGCGCAATCGCAGTAAATGCAGAATTAGAATATAACTTAGTACAACTAGGCGATGAGCGTGTAATTTTAGCCGCTGAATTAGTTGAATCCGTAGCGAAAGCCGTGGGTGTAGAACAAGTTGAAATTTTAGGTTCAGTAAAAGGTAAAGCACTTGAGTTAGTACGCTTTAACCATCCATTCTATGATTTTACTGTACCAGTAATTTTAGGTGATCACGTGACCACTGATGGCGGTACGGGTTTAGTACATACAGCACCAGATCATGGTTTAGACGACTTTGTCGTGGGTAAACAATATGATTTACCGATGGCGGGTCTTGTATCTAATGACGGTAAATTTATTTCAACGACTGAATTCTTTGCAGGCAAAGGTGTATTTGAAGCGAATCCATTGGTTGTTGAAAAATTGCAAGAAGTGGGCAACTTATTAAAAGTTGAGAAAATTAAACACAGCTATCCACACTGCTGGCGCCACAAAACTCCGATTATTTTCCGCGCGACTCCGCAATGGTTTATCGGCATGGAAACACAGGGGTTACGCCAACAAGCATTAGGCGAGATCAAACAAGTTCGCTGGATTCCTGATTGGGGTCAAGCACGTATCGAGAAAATGGTTGAAAACCGCCCTGACTGGTGTATTTCCCGTCAACGTACTTGGGGTGTGCCGATGACCCTATTCGTGCACAAAGAAACCGAAGAACTTCATCCGCGTACTTTAGAGTTACTTGAAGAAGTGGCGAAACGTGTAGAGAAAGCCGGTATTCAAGCATGGTGGGATTTAGACGAAAAAGAATTATTAGGTGCGGACGCAGAAACCTATCGCAAAGTGCCTGATACCCTTGACGTATGGTTTGACTCAGGATCAACCTATTCTTCTGTTGTGGCGAATCGTCCGGAATTTAACGGTCAAGATATTGATATGTATTTAGAAGGTTCTGACCAACACCGTGGTTGGTTTATGTCTTCTTTAATGCTTTCTACCGCAACAGACAGCAAAGCACCATACAAACAAGTATTAACCCATGGTTTCACCGTGGATGGTCAAGGCCGTAAGATGTCAAAATCTATCGGTAACATCGTGACACCACAAGAAGTCATAGATAAATTCGGCGGCGACATTTTACGTTTATGTGTTGCTTCAACAGATTACACAGGTGAAATGACCGTATCTGATGAAATCTTGAAACGTGCAGCAGACAGCTATCGTCGTATTCGTAATACCGCTCGTTTCTTATTCGCAAACTTGAATGGTTTTGATCCAAAACGTGATTTAGTCAAACCAGAAGACATGATTAGCCTAGATCGTTGGGCGGTAGCTTGTGCGTTAGATGCACAAAAAGAAATCAAAGATGCGTACGATAACTATCAATTCCACACAGTGGTACAACGTTTAATGCGTTTCTGTTCGGTAGAAATGGGTTCGTTCTACCTTGATATTATCAAAGACCGTCAATATACAACTAAAGCGGATAGCCTTGCGCGTCGTAGTTGTCAAACTGCGTTATGGCATATTGCTGAAGCATTAGTTCGCTGGATGGCGCCGATCTTATCTTTCACGGCCGATGAAATTTGGCAACACTTGCCACAAACCGAAAGTGCTCGTGCAGAATTCGTATTTACTGAAGAATTTTATCAAGGCTTATTTGGTTTAGGCGAGAATGAAAAATTAGACGATGCCTACTGGCAACAACTGATTAAAGTTCGTTCTGAGGTGAACCGTGTATTAGAAATCGCGCGTAACGATAAAGTGATTGGTGGTGGTTTAGAAGCAGAAGTGACAGTTTATGCGAATGACGAATATCGTGCATTGTTGGAACAATTAGGCAATGAATTACGTTTCGTGTTAATCACCTCAAAAGCTGAAGTGAAAGCATTAGCAGACAAACCTGCAGATGTGGCTGCGGGTGAGTTAGAAGGTATTGCCGTGACTGTAGTTCGTTCTAACGGTGAAAAATGTCCGCGTTGCTGGCATTATTCTGACAAAATTGGTGTAAATCCTGAACATCCAACACTTTGTCCACGTTGTGTAGAAAATGTGGCGGGTAATGGTGAAGTGCGCCATTTTGCATAATTAAATTCGTTGTAAAACAGAAAAGTGCGGTTGATTTTAACCGCACTTTTTTACTTTAGTACAAAAGGAAGTAGAAATGATGTTAGGGAAAGAAATGATTCGTTCTAAAACAATATGGTTTTATCTCTTATTGCTTGTTTTCTCCATTTTTACCAATATGGGGTTGGGTAATGTATTAAGTGAGAATATTCCCGTTTCAGATTACGCGATTTTATTTGTTATCACGGCGATTTCTTTTTATTTCACCCCTTGGGTTGGGCGAATATTAATCACTGTATTATTCCTCAGCGCGCTATTTTATTGCTCTGCTGGTTTTTTCTATGGTATTCCATCTTTGGGTATTATCGCTTCTGTTTATGAAACGAATATTAATGAAACCTTGGAATATTACACAACCATTCCTTTTGGGATATTTTTATTTCAAGCTAGTTATATAATTTTGTTTGTTATTTTAATGAAATTAAGCTTTCATGCTAAACAACAAGCATTTAAATGGCTAAATAGTGTTGTTATCAGCCTATTATTAGTTTTTTCTTACAATCAATTTTCTGATTGGAACTATGCGTATAAATTCCGTTTTTATCCCGTTCTTTTCTACTCAGAATTTGATCGTATGAATGATCTGTATTTAGAACAACGAGATTTTCTAAATCAATCCGTTAATGCGCCTTCTCAATGGGATATTCAATCTTTTACGCCAAAATATAAAAATTATATTTTGATTATCGGTGAAAGCATGCGAAAAGATTATATGTCGTTATATGGCTTTCCATTGAAAACCACACCATTTTTAGAGCGTGTGAAAGGCACAGTTTTTGAAAATTATTATTCTGCAGCACCGAATACGCAACCGTCTTTACAACGCACCTTATATCGAGCAGATAAAGGGGAAACGGTTTATACGGATAATATTATTTCTTTAGCCAAAAAAGCGGGTGTGAAAACCTATTGGATTTCTAACCAAGGCAAAATTGGGGAATTTGATACGATGGCCTCTCGTATTGGTCAAAGTGCGGATGAAACAATTTTTATGAAGCCGTTAGGTTATAACTCTAAAAAAGTTTATGACGACGAAATGTTGCCTGTATTAGACAAAGCTTTAAAAGAAAATATTACGAATCCAAAATTAATTGTGATTCATTTAATGGGCTCACATCCTGCCTTTTGTGAGCGTCTTCCATACGAGGTTAAAAATTATTTTATTAATCAATCTATGTCTTGTTATTTAGAATCAATTAAATATACGGATCAGTTTTTAGAAAAATTAAATTCACAATTGGTGGCGCAAAATGAATCCTATTCGGTGATTTACTTTTCTGATCACGGGCTTGCTCATTATGAGGATTCTAAAGGCTTATCATTGCATCCAAATAATCTTTATAAACAAGATTATGAAATTCCTTTCGTTATGTTTTCGAGTGATAGCCAAAAGGTAGAAAAAATAAAAACGCCACAATCTGCATTTAATTTTGTTTATGGTTTTGCTGATTGGATGGGAATTAAGGAAAAACATTTACAAGGCGAGGATTTCTTCCATCCTGAAAAACAGGAAATTAAGGTATTCGATTGGAAGAAAGTGGTGAATGTTAAAGAGTTGGCTGATGATCCAGCAAAATTACCAGAAGCCGTTCAGTAAATGAGATCGTGCTTTATCATTTATCGGCTTATGCTAGAATTAGCGGAATTTTTTTAAAAGGGAAATAGTATGTCCAAAAAATCAGGGCTTTCGTTTTTATGGTTAAGTGCGGTCGCTTTCGTGGTTGATTTGCTCACTAAATACATTGTGGTACAAAAATTTGATTTGTATGAAAGTGTTAATGTGTTGCCTGTTTTCAATCTTACTTATGTTCGCAATTATGGCGCTGCATTTAGTTTCTTAGCGGATCATAGTGGCTGGCAACAATATTTCTTTATTTTGTTAGCATTAGCTATTTCTGGCATGTTGGTTTATTTTTTAGCAAAAAATAATGCTCAACAAAAAATCCAAAATTCTGCTTATGCATTCATTATTGGTGGGGCGTTAGCTAATATGGTGGATCGTGCTTACAATGGTTTCGTCGTGGATTTCTTTGATTTCTATTGGGATATTTACCATTATCCAGTGTTTAATATCGCCGATATCGCCATTTGTATTGGCGCAGGGTTATTAGCATTGGATGCTTTTAAGAGCGAAAAGAAAAAAGTACAAGATAAACAAGCAGAAAAGTGCGGTCAGAAATGAAGATAATTTTAGCTAATCCACGAGGATTTTGTGCCGGTGTAGATCGTGCCATTAGTATTGTTGAACTAGCCTTAGAAATTCATGGCGCACCGATTTATGTTCGTCACGAAGTGGTACATAACCGATTTGTTGTAAACGGATTGCGTGATCGTGGCGCGATTTTTGTGGAAGAATTAAGCGAGGTGCCTGATGGTGCTATCGTTATTTTTTCTGCGCATGGTGTATCTCAAGCGGTTCGACAAGAAGCGAAAGATCGCAATCTCAAAGTATTTGACGCAACCTGTCCTTTGGTGACTAAAGTGCATATGCAAGTTGCGCGCGCAAGTCGAAAAGGAACAAAAGCGATTCTGATTGGGCATAAAGGGCATCCTGAAGTTGAAGGCACAATGGGGCAGTATAGCAACGAAGATGGCGGGATTTTCCTGATTGAAAAAGTAGAAGATATTGCGCGCTTGCCAATGCAAGAAAATGATGATTTAACCTTTATGACGCAAACGACGTTGTCGCTAGATGATACGGCTGAAACCATTGCTGCATTAAAGGAAAAATATCCCGCTATTCAAGGGCCACATAAAAACGATATTTGTTATGCGACAACCAATCGTCAAGAAGCGGTGCGAGAATTGGCAAAATTATCAGATTTAGTGTTGGTTGTGGGGTCTAAAAACTCATCAAATTCAAATCGTTTAGCTGAATTGGCTTCTCGTATGGGGGTTAAATCACAGCTTCTTGATGATCCTTCCGATATTCAAGCTGATTGGTTTAATGATGTGAAAACCATTGGGATTACAGCTGGCGCGTCTGCGCCAGAAGAATTAGTCCAATCGATTATTTCTCGCTTAAAAGAGTTTGGTGCGAATACCATAGAAGAACTACAAGGTTTAGAAGAAAATATGTTCTTTGAGGTTCCAAAAGAGCTGAGAATAAAAGAAGTTAACTAATCTTAAGGGCTTGTTGTAAATGATAAGCCCTTTGTTTTTTCATTCAAATTAAGAATTTTTGCGATCTGAATCGCAGAAGTGCGGTAAGAATCTTGAGCGTTTTCTTGAAAGCATAAAAAATGGCTCTGTTGATATGCTCATCAACATGTTCATATTAAAAGGAAACCTATATGAAATTAATGAAAACATTATTTACTTCAGTTGTATTGTGTGGCGCGCTGGTTGCCTCTTCGGCTTTTGCTGAGGAAAAAACTGCAGAGCAGGCTGTTCAACCTGTTGTGGCTACTCAAACTGAGGCTCAAGTTGCACCGGCTACTGTGAGTGATAAATTGAATATCAATACGGCAACCGTTAGTGAAATTCAAAAAGCCTTAACAGGAATCGGTGCTAAAAAAGCAGAAGCGATAGTGCAATATCGTGAAAAACACGGTAATTTTACGAGTGCTGAACAGTTATTAGAAGTGCAAGGAATTGGTAAAGCAACACTTGAAAGAAACCGTGATCGAATCACTTTTTAATTTTAAAACCTCTTATGGATGCCCTGTTTTACAGGGCTTTTTTATTGTGCACTTTAAGCCATTTTTGCATTTGTTCAATTTCCGCTTGTTGTGCGTTAATAATATTCTCAGCAAGCTTACGCATCTCTGGATCTTTTCCGTATTTTAATTCAACTTCCGCCATTTTTACTGCGCCAATATGGTGTGGCAACATACCTGCTGCAAAAGCAACATCAGGATCTTGATATTGCATAGCAGCCATCATGTTCTGATGCATTTGAGTCATACCTTGCATTAATTCTTGTTGCATTGCAGAACTTGCCGACATTGGCATATTCATGTGTGCTTTATGCGGTTGTTCATTAGCTTGGGCACAAATTGAAACTGCAGCAGCGCTAAGTGTGATAAAAGTCATAAGTTTTTTCATGTTTTTCTCCTATGTGATAACTGAATGAGCACGAATCATAAACCTTGACCTAAGGTTAAAGTCAATATTTATTCCGAAAATTTTTGGTGAGATATTAAAATAAGACAATGTTTGATATGAAGGACAGAATTACGAAGCAAAAATTTGTACTTACCACGGGCAATAAAGAAAAAGTAAAAGAAATGGCAGATGTATTAGCTGATTTTGGTTTTGAAGTCATTGCTCAGACAGATTTAGGCATTGAAAGCCCAATCGAATCACTTTTTAATTTTAAAACCTCTTATGGATGCCCTGTTTTACAGGGCTTTTTTATTTTTTCAGAAAGAAAATGTAGAAAGTTTATTTCTTTTTAAAAATCCGTTGGCAATCTTAGTAAATTTTAATACACTAAAAAGCCTAGTCGGGGTGCAATATGCTGAGATCATACCCGTGAACCTGAAACAGTTAATACTGACGTAGGAAACTAGGAATACAACCTTATCTCCTTCCCGTCATTGTTGCTGCCTTTTTGATATAAATAAGGATGTAATAATGAAACTTCTTAAATTAACCTTAATTTCTACCGCACTTTTTTCCACCGCAGCATTAGCCCAATCACAACAAAGTGTGAATATATATAGCTATGATTCTTTCACTTCTGAGTGGGGAGCTGGTCCAAAAGTAAAACAAGATTTTGAAAAAGCGCACCCACAATGCGCTATTAATTTTACGCCTTTTGAAAGTGGTGGTGTGTTGCTTAACCGTGTTCGTTTAGAAGGGAAGAAAACAAAAGCGGATATTGTATTAGGTTTAGATAACTTTGTTTTAGAACAAGCTGAAAAAACAGATATTTTCACGCCAAATAAAGTAGATTTAACTCAACTTGATCTACCAACTAAATGGACGAACAAAACCTTCTTACCTTTCGATTTCGGTAACTATGCTTTTGTGTATGACAAAACTAAATTACAAAACCCGCCGGAAAGTTTGAAAGAATTGGTTGAACGCCAAGATATCCGTATAATTTATCAAGATCCTCGCACCAGCAGTGTGGGTCGTGGTTTATTGGTTTGGATGAATGCAATTTATCCTGCGGACAAAATTCAATCTGCTTGGAAAGAGTTGGATAAGCATACGGTAACAGTAGGTAAAGGCTGGTCAGATACTTACGGTGCATTCTTAAAAGGAGAAGCTGATTTAGTATTAAGTTACAGTACATCGCCACTTTATCACCAACTTTTTGAGAAAAAAGATAATTATGCAGCGACAGATTTTGCGGAAGGGCATATCACTCAAGTGGAATTAGCGGCTCGAGTCGCCAACCATCCAAATCAATGTGCGGATGATTTTATGGCATTTTTAATTTCACCTACGGCACAAAAACATATTGTGACAGCCAATATTATGTTGCCAGTCATTCAAGGTGAAATTGAGCCGCACTTTGATGCGCTTAAAGCTCAACAAAAAACTCAAACTCCAATCAATCCAATGGTGAATGCCGAACAATTAAAAAATTGGATTAGCACTTGGCAAACCACATTAACAAAATAGTTTGATGTTGCCGTTATTTCATCATCCACAACTCCGCCCTCGTCATTATGTGGGCGGTGTTGTTGTCATTAGTTTCATTACTCTTTTTTATGGTAGCGCCTTAAGTTCGATCTTTGCATTGGGCGATGAATTACAATGGAAAACTTGGTTCACGGATGATTACCTACAGCATCTGATTTTTTTCAGTTTTGGGCAAGCCTTACTTTCTACCATTTTATCTATTTTTTTTGGTCTGCTCCTCGCTCGAGCATTGTTTTATCAACCATTCTCAGGAAAAAAGTGGCTATTAAAATTAATGTCGCTAACCTTTGTTTTACCTGTTTTAGTTGCAATTTTTGGTTTGATCGGCATTTATGGTTCTAGTGGTTGGTTAGCTTGGTTTGCTAACCTTTTGGGAATGACATGGCAGGGACATATTTACGGGCTCTCAGGTATTTTAATTGCCCATCTTTTTTTCAATATTCCACTGGCTGCGCAACTTTTCTTACAAAGTTTGCAAAGTATCCCTTATCAGCAACGTCAGCTTGCAGCCCAGCTTAATTTGCAAGGTTGGCAATTCGTGAAATTAGTGGAGTGGCCTGTTTTTCGTCAGCAATGTTTGCCCACATTCAGCTTAATTTTTATGCTTTGCTTCACCAGTTTTACCGTTGTTCTTACACTAGGCGGTGGGCCTCAATATACAACATTAGAAACAGCAATCTACCAAGCGATTTTATTTGAATTTGATCTGCCAAAAGCAGCACTTTTTGCCATGCTGCAATTTGTATTTTGCTTAGTTTTATTCAGCTTAACATCGCGTTTTTCACCTTCTAATCAAAATGGCTTGAGTAATCGTAATCCTTGGTTTGAGAAGCCTAAAAGTGCGGTCAGAATTTTCTATGTTTTTGTCTTGCTTGTTTTCGTATTTTTTCTTTTTTCGCCAATATTGAACATTCTTATCAGCGCATTGAGTTCACCAAGTTTGCTCACAGTTTGGCATAATTCTCAGCTCTGGCGTGCGTTAGGCTATTCTCTTTCTATTGCGCCCTTGTCCGCATTACTTGCATTAACGATGGCGATTGCCTTGCTACTTTTATCACGCCGTTTAGAATGGTTACATTATCAGAAAATCGCTCAATTTATTATTAATGCAGGAATGGTAATTTTGGCAATCCCGATTTTAGTGCTCGCAATGGGGTTATTTTTATTATTACAAGAGCGTGATTTTTCAAATATTGATTTGTTTATTATCGTTGTATTTTGCAATGCGTTAAGTGCAATGCCTTTTGTTTTACGTATTTTAAGCGCATCTTTTCATAACAATATGCGTTATTACGAAAATCTGTGTAATAGTCTGGGAATTGTAGGTTGGCAACGTTTTTATCTGATTGAGTGGAAAACCTTGCGCGCACCGCTGCGTTATGCTTTTGCTTTAGGTTTAGCGTTATCTCTGGGCGATTTTACGGCGATTGCGTTATTTGGCAATCAAGAGTTTACTTCTTTACCGCATTTGTTATATCAGCAGTTAGGTAATTATCGTAATCAAGATGCAGCTGTAACCGCAGGGATTTTATTATTGCTTTGTGGCATATTGTTTGCCTTTATTCACACACATAGGGATGCTGATGATTTATCTAAATAATGTGATTTTGAATGATAAAACCTTGCCGATGTGCTTTAATTTGAACGTTAAGGCTGGCGAACGTGTTGCAATTATTGGCGAAAGTGGCGCAGGGAAAAGTACCTTATTGAATTTAATTGCTGGGTTTGAATTTCCTGCTCAAGGAGAAATTTGGTTAAACGATAAAAATCATACGCGTAGTGCGCCTTACGAGCGTCCTGTTTCCATGCTATTTCAAGAAAATAATTTATTTCCTCATTTAACCGTACAGCAAAATCTTGCGTTGGGTTTAAAACCCTCTTTAAAATTAACCGCACTTGAGCAAGAAAAAATTGAACAGGTCGCTTGTTCTGTAGGATTGGGCGATTATTTGCAACGTTTACCGAATTCTCTTTCTGGTGGTCAAAAACAACGAGTGGCATTGGCGCGTTGTTTGTTGCGAGATAAACCCATCTTGTTATTAGATGAGCCTTTTTCCGCATTAGATCAGAAACTTCGTGTAGAAATGCTTGCTTTAATCGCTAAACTTTGTGATAAGAAATATCTGACGTTGTTACTTGTTACTCACCAACCATCGGAATTAGTTGGTACGATAGATCGAGTATTGCTGGTGGAGAATGGTCAGATAAGTCAATTGCAAAAAGAGACGTAAAATTGCATAGACTTTATAACCGATGAATCTATTTATGGCTATAGATACTAGCCTATAAACTGAATGAATTAAGATACAAAAATGCGGTTATTATTCACCGCACTTTCAAAGGAAAAATATGTTAACTGAAAAACTACAAATTAACTCCATTACACCACATCCAAGCGTTGAATATTGGTCTGTTTGCAAAGTTGAGGCGTTATTTGAAACGCCATTTTTGGAATTGGTTTACCGCGCTGCGCAAGTTCATCGCAAGCATTTTAATCCTCGAGCGATTCAGTTATCCACGTTAATGTCTATCAAAACGGGAGGATGCCCAGAAGATTGTGGTTATTGCCCTCAATCAGCCCGTTATCATACTGGCGTAAAAAATCAGCAGTTATTAGATGTTGATGAGATCGTCGCGAAAGCAAAAATTGCGAAAGCGCGTGGAGCAGGGCGTTTTTGTATGGGCGCAGCTTGGCGAGGTCCTAAGCCAAAAGATATTGAGAAAGTCACAGAAATTATTAAAGCAGTGAAATCGCTCGGTTTAGAAACTTGCGGTACTTTTGGTTTATTGCAAGACGGTATGGCAGAAGATTTAAAAGAAGCGGGATTAGATTATTACAATCATAATCTTGATACCGCGCCAGAACATTATGCAGAAGTGATTGGTACTCGTCGTTTCGATGATCGCCTTAGTACGTTAGGAAAAGTGCGCAAAGCTGGATTAAAAGTGTGTTGTGGCGGCATTGTGGGGATGAATGAAACCCGCAAAGAACGCGCTGGATTAATCGCGAGCCTTGCAAATCTTGATCCGCAACCTGAGTCAGTGCCGATTAATCAACTCGTTAAGGTTGAAGGTACACCGTTAGCCGATGCGGAAGAATTAGATTGGACAGAGTTTGTGCGCACTATTGCTGTCGCGCGTATTACTATGCCAAAAAGTTATGTTCGCCTTTCTGCAGGCCGTAGTGGTATGAGTGAAGAAATGCAAGCGATGTGTTTTATGGCGGGTGCAAATTCTATTTTCTATGGTGATAAATTACTTGTCACTGGCAATCCAGAAGAAGATGGCGATCAGTTATTGATGGCAAAATTAGATTTAGAGCCAGAAAATGCGGAAAATAAAAAAGCTTCTTGAATATCAAGAAGCTAATTATTTAAGGGGCTGGCGTAGATTAGCCCCTAACTTTTTTATTTTTGTTGAGGCTGTAATTGTGGATCTTGTCCATACAATGGATGTCTCGGACCATAAAGCAAACAACCATTGCAAGGTCCATTAAGCATATTTCCTGTCGCCCACGCAGCAACTTTGTACCCTTTATCGGATACATTGTTCGCAATTTGTTTTACTACAGCAGTAATTAGCATTGCGATGGCATTACCGTTGTTATTGCGATCTGCATCGTCTGCGTAGCCTGTACCTTCCCATAAGATTTTACCACTACGTAAATCAACAAGTTTACCACTTACTCTTACTTTAGTAACACTATCAAATACTTGGTAATTCACACCGTAATCATCTACATTAATGTAAAGAACTGCATCAGCACCAAAAATATCACGTAATTTTTGTGGATTTACATTATGGATTTCTTGAGCCTGTGTTAAACCATTGTGTTTAAAAGTTTCATACACAAGCGCAGGAGGGAAAACATAATACCCATCTTCCGCCAATGGAGAAATTGTATGTGCCAATACAGCGGGAGAACCTTTAACATCATTCGTTGTATCCGTAGGAAGTAATACCAAGATAGAACGCGGTTTACTTTCTTGATAGTTCGTATAGTCATAAGGCGTTGGCTTCATTGTTGAACAAGCAGAAAGCAAAAGTGTACAAGCCATTACTAAATAGAGAGAGATTTTTTTCATTTTTTCGCTCCTTTTTTCACTTTTTTACTTCCAGTGCTTTCTGTATTCGTATCCACTTTTTTTCCTTTATTTAACAAGAAGTTAATATATTGAGTTGATTCAGGAAATAAAGTCATTTCTTTCTGATAGGCTTCTGCCATTTTGCCAGCATTGCCTAATTGACCATATAAAAGACCAATCTGCGCATACAGACCAGGCGGTACTTTTTTACCGCTATCAAGCTGAGCGATTTCTTCTAATTTCTGAAGCTGTTCTTGTGGATCGCCGTCTTGAGTTAGATATTGGTATACGGAAGCTGGATAGCTATCTCCATTCCAAGTATACAATGTATTTGGTTTACTGCCTGATGAACAGGCAGTCACCACAGCAACAGCTGATAAACAAATAAAAAGTTTTAGTTTATTCATAATAAAATCCTTAATTTGAAGGCTTCCATTGACCTGATTCAACACCAGAAACAAGGTTATTTACGGCTTCACGAATGGCTAAATCTAATACTTTACCATTAAGAGTTGAATCATAACCTGCGGTGCCACCAAAACCTAACACTTCACGGTTTGAAAGATTATATTCACCAGCACCTTGAACAGAATAAACCACTTCTGAAGTTTGAGTATTCACCACATTCAATGTTACTTTTGCATAAGCCACTTGTTGTTTGCCGCGACCTAAAATACCAAATAATTGCTGATCGCCTACTGTTTTACGACCAAATTCAGTCACATCGCCAGTCACCACATAATTCGCACCTTTTAATTTTTGTTTTTGACCTTTGATTTTTGCTTCTGTCGCCGATTCTGACATATTGGTGCGATCCAACACACTAAAACGACCTGATTGTTGTAAGTGAGACACTAAAATGGTTTTGGCTTGATTACCTAATTGATCCACGCCGTCAGAGAATACGCCATTGTTATAGCTTGAACGATTATCAAATTTACCCACAGAAATAGGGGCTTTTACACCGTTATACGCGGTGTTATAGCTCGTTACTTTTTGAACTTCAACAGTACGAGAACCCTCGGTTGCACAACCAGATAAAGCTAAAACGCTGACAGATAATAAGATTGGATAGAGTTTTTTCATTATAGAATCCTTATAATATAAAGTGATAAAAAAGCTCCTTGAGTTACCAAGGAGCTTCCATTTTAAAGAATTTCTTTCGCTTTTGCGACTATATTTTCAACAGTAAAGCCGAACAATTTGAATAATTGATCAGCCGGTGCAGACTCACCGAAGCTATTCATACCAACAACACGACCGTTGAATCCAACGTATTTATACCAGAAGTCAGAAATCCCCGCTTCAATTGCAACGCGTTTGGTAACTGCTGCTGGTAATACGCTTTCACGGTATGCTTCATCTTGTTTATCGAAACGGTTAGTACTTGGCATTGAAACAACGCGCACTTTTTTACCTTCAGCACTTAATGTTTCAGCCGCTTTCACCGCTAATTCCACTTCGGAACCTGTCGCGATGAAAATTAATTCTGGTGTACCTTCGCAGTCTTTTAATACATAAGCACCACGTTTAACTGCATCTAATTGTGCAGAAGTGCGGTCCATTTGTGCTAAGTTTTGACGGGTAAAGATCAACGCACTTGGGCCATCTTGACGTTCAACTGCTTGTTGCCATGCAATGGCTGATTCCACTTGGTCACACGGACGCCATGTTTCAAGATTTGGAATTAAGCGTAAAGACGCGGTTTGTTCAACCGGTTGGTGGGTTGGGCCGTCTTCGCCTAAGCCGATAGAGTCGTGCGTGTAAACAAATAATGAGCGTTGTTTCATTAATGCAGCCATACGCACCGCGTTGTGTGCATATTCGTAGAACATTAAGAAGGTTGCGCCGTAAGGAATGAACCCGCCGTGTAAAGCAATACCATTCATAATCGCTGACATACCGAACTCACGCACACCATAGTTAAGGTAGTTACCACCTACGTTTTCGTGTGCACGAATTGGTTTTGAACCACTCCATAACGTTAAGTTAGAGCTTGCTAAGTCTGCAGAGCCACCTAAGAATTCAGGTAACACGTGTGCATAAGCTTCAATAGCATTTTGTGATGCTTTACGGCTTGCAATGCTTGCAGGATTTGCTTGTAATTTTTCAATGAACGCTTTGGATTCAGCCGCCCAATTCGCTGGTAATTCACCGTTTACACGACGTGTAAATTCTGCAGCCAGTTCTGGATATGCTTTTGCATAAGCGGCAAATTTTTCTTCCCAAGATTTTTCTGCTTCAGCGCCTTTTTCTTTCGCTGACCATTCAGCATAGTACTCAGCTGGAATTTCAAATGGAGCATATTCCCAGTCAAGCGCTTTACGAGTTAACGCGATTTCTTCATCGCCTAATGGTGCTCCGTGACAATCATGTGATGCAGATTTATTTGGTGAGCCAAAACCAATGATCGTTTTACAAATAATTAAAGTTGGTTTTTCTTTTTCTGCTTGAGCAAGAATGGTTGCGGCACGAATTTGTTCTGCATCGTGACCATCCACATTACGAATCACTTGCCAGCCATAAGCTTCAAAGCGTGCAGCGGTATCATCACTGAACCAACCATCAACATGACCATCAATCGAAATGTTGTTGTCATCGTAGAATGCAATTAATTTACCTAGGCCTAATGTGCCTGCTAAAGAGCAAGCCTCGTGAGAAATCCCTTCCATTAAACAGCCATCGCCTAAGAACACATAAGTGTGGTGATCGACAATTTCATGACCTTCACGGTTAAATTGGCCCGCTAAGGTTTTCTCAGCAATCGCCATCCCTACTGCATTAGTGATACCTTGACCTAATGGACCTGTCGTGGTTTCAACACCTGGTGCATAACCATATTCTGGGTGGCCTGGAGTTTTAGAATGTAATTGACGAAATTGTTTTAAATCTTCGATAGAAAGATCATAGCCAGTTAAATGTAAAAGACTATAAATCAACATAGAACCATGGCCGTTAGAAAGTACAAAACGATCTCGGTCAGCCCATTTAGGATTAGTCGGATTGTGTTTTAAAAAGTCGCGCCATAATACTTCAGCAATATCCGCCATCCCCATTGGTGCACCAGGGTGACCAGATTTAGCTTTTTGCACAGCATCCATTGATAAGAAACGAATTGCATTGGCTAATTGTCTACGAGTTGCCATTTTGTTCTCCTGTTATAATTCGCTTTGAAAAAATAATCTTGCGCATTCTACCTTATTTCTGAAGGAAATTTAGCAAAAATCCGCACTCAATTTAATAGTTTGTGACAATAATCAAATTCTACGGCGACGCTGGTGAAAACGCGTGCTACTCGATTTTACTTTCAAATTTACCGCACTTTTTTTCTCTTTGGATTTGCGGTAAGTCCGTCGATAGTGACTTAAAAAATAATGAATAGAGCTTGCCATCACCGCGCCAAGTAAAAATACAATAATAAGCTCACCATATAATTGGTGAAAAATTTGATTAATTTTTGATTGGTTAGATTGCGTATATTGAGCATCAATGGTGACACGTAAAAATCCTTTAATGCCGCTTTGGGCGTAAAGTGGCTCTACAATTTGTTGATTGTTTGCATCGGGTGAATTGCGCATTTCGCGACTTTGAGCCAGTAATTTTCCTTCGCCATCATATAAGCTCGCATCTAAAATAAAGTCTTCTTTGACTATTTGATCAAGATTATCCGTTAATTGCTCTGTTTTTGCATTGTTTGTAAGTAAAACTGAAAATAAATTGGCTTGCTGACGAACCAAAATATGTGAGATGTTCACCACTTGGTTTACGCTAGCAAATTGTGAACTCAGCTTAAATTGCTTCACACCAAATAAGATAACGCCAAGTGCAGTTAGACTTAGCACAATAATCGTTGCAAGCATGGTTGATTTGATTAGTTTTTCTTTAATTATTTGCACTTTTTCAACCCACATCGGTTAAAATCTTTTCATTCGTCACAATTTACAGGATTTTTATGCAAATTCAACGTTTCCAGAGTATTACACAAAAATACCCACAATTCCCTACCGCACTTTTAGCCAATGAAGCACTAACACAGGAGCAGGACTCTTTCATTTTATACGGCACTAAGTTGGACATGGCTACGCTAGAAAAATTTCAACAAAAGTGCGGTCAAAATTTTCAGATTTTTGATGTTTGGATGGTAGAGCAAAATATTGTCGTTTTATTGAAAGGTCAATGGTTTGCTGACTTCATTAAATTTGCTCATGATGTTGAAGTGGATATTGCTAAATTAGATTTTATCCCTAAATTGTCTCAAGCTGGATTGTTGGTGATGGATATGGATTCTACCGCTATTCAAATTGAGTGTATTGATGAAATTGCGAAATTAGCGGGTGTTGGCGAACTTGTTTCTGCGATTACGGAAAGTGCAATGAGAGGTGAATTAGATTTCGAACAAAGTTTGCGTCGTCGAGTGGGTACATTAAAAGGTGCGCCAGAAAGTATCTTACAGCAAGTTAGAGAGAATTTACCGTTAATGCCTGGATTAGTTGAAACGATCCAAATCTTACAGAAATATGGCTGGAAAACAGCGATTGCTTCAGGTGGATTTACTTATTTTGCGGATTATTTGAAAACCTTATTACAGCTTGATTTTGCTGCATCAAATCAATTTGATATTGAAGACGGAAAACTCACTGGCTTAGTTAAAGGCGATGTAGTTGATGCCCAATACAAAGCTAAAACATTGCAACATTTGTTAGAGAAATACGGTATTGATTCACAATATTCTATTGCTATTGGTGACGGGGCAAATGACTTGGCAATGATGAATGTGGCGGGGCTAGGTGTTGCGTTCCATGCTAAACCTAAAGTGCAACAACAAGCGCAAATTGTGGTAAACTTCGCCGACTTAACCGCACTTTTATGCCTTTTAAGTGCCAATGATAGAATTTAATAAAATGGGAGAAGACTATGCCATCTTTTGATATTGTTTCTGAAATTACTTTACACGAAGTCCGTAATGCGGTGGAAAATGCCAACCGTGTGCTTAGCACGCGTTATGATTTCCGTGGCGTGGAAGCGGTAATTGAATTAAATGAAAAAAATGAAACGATTAAAATTACCACAGAATCTGATTTCCAACTTGAGCAATTAATTGAGATTTTAATTGGATCTTGTATTAAACGTGGTATTGAGCACAGTTCTTTAGATATTCCTGCAGAAAGCGAACACCACGGTAAACTTTACAGTAAAGAAATCAAACTTAAACAGGGTATTGAAACAGAGATGGCGAAGAAAATTACTAAATTAGTAAAAGATTCTAAAATCAAAGTTCAAACTCAAATTCAAGGTGAACAAGTGCGTGTGACAGGTAAGTCACGCGATGACTTACAGGCAGTCATTCAACTTGTTAAAGGCGCTGAATTAGGCCAACCATTCCAATTTAATAATTTTAGAGATTAGTTTTCAAATAAGGGCGAAATGTTGCCATAGTTTTTTGATAAAACTTGACGAACACCGCTTTCAAGCGTAACATTCGCCCGATTTTTTAACGAGAAGGACACACACTTTGGACAGTCATAGTCGATACCGAATATCGCTCTAGACGCCCGCCTTTTTATTATCGGCGCGCGTTCGCCGGTAAATTTACCGTTGTTTCGGCATCTCTTAACGAAAACTTTGCGATTTTTCCCCGCACTTTCGTTTCTTCTTTAATTTGTTCACTGTTAGCTGTTCATAATCCTATAAGGAGTATGAAATGATCAACGCGTTTGCTATCAATGATTCCCGCTTGGTTCGCATTGACGAAGACCAAACCGATCTCAATGCTGCCATTTGGCTTGATTTACTTGAGCCGACAGGCGAAGAGCGTGAAATGCTACAAGAAGGCTTAGGCCAGAGCTTAGCATCTTTTCTAGAATTGGAAGATATTGAAGCTTCCGCCCGTTTCTTTGAAGACGAAGATGGTCTACACCTTCACTCATTTTTTTATTGCGAAGATGAAGACAATTATGCTGATTTAGCGAGCGTCGCTTTTACTATTCGTGATGGCCGTTTATTTACGTTGCGTGATCGCGAGCTACCAGCATTCCGTTTATATCGTATGCGTTCACGTAGCCAGCGCTTGTTAGAATGTAATTCCTATGAAGTTTTACTGGATTTATTTGAAACAAAAATTGAGCAATTAGCGGATGTAATTGAAAATGTTTATGCAGATTTGGAAGAGTTGAGTCGCGTTATTTTAAACGGAAAACAAGATGAAGCCTTTGATGAGGCATTAAATACGCTCACGGAACAAGAAGATACGAGCTCAAAAGTTCGTTTGTGTTTGATGGATACCCAACGTGCACTAGGTTTCTTGGTTCGCAAAACGCGCTTACCAACAAACCAGTTAGAACAAGCACGAGAAATCTTACGAGATATTGAATCTTTGCAACCGCATAATGAATCATTGTTCCAAAAAGTGAACTTTTTAATGCAAGCTGCAATGGGTTACATCAATATTGAACAGAACAAAATTATGAAATTCTTCTCAGTTGTTTCTGTGATGTTCCTTCCTGCAACATTAGTTGCATCCACTTATGGTATGAACTTTGATTTTATGCCTGAATTACATTTTAAATATGGTTATCCAATGGCAATTGGGTTAATGATCGCCGCAGCATTGACACCATATATTTATTTTAGAAGAAAAGGATGGTTATGATGGAATTATCCCAAACCGCATTATTTATCGGGTCAATTATTAATCTTTACGCACTTGTATTGATCTTACGAGCTTGGTTACAGTTTGCTCGAGTGGATTATTACAACCCTGTTTCGACATTTGCAGTCAAAATGACTGATCCAGTATTAAAACCTCTGCGTAAAATTGCGCCTACTGTAAAAAATATTGATACTTCTGCTTTACTGTTAGTATTTATTATCGGTATGTTGAAAGGTATTATTTATTTTGGTTTATCAGTAAATGTACTCTTAGTATTGGGTGTGTTAACTATATTGAAAAGCATTGGTTTAGCCATTTTTTATGTGCTTTTTATTGGGGCTGTTTTAAGTTGGTTTAATCGTGGAAATAGTCCTGTGATTTATGCGTTTTATCAACTCTCAGAACCACTTTTAAGACCTATCCGTCGATTCCTACCAACATTAGGTATGATTGATTTTTCTCCTATGGTCATCGTATTTATCTTATTGTTCTTAAATAACCTAATGCTTGATATGTTAGGTGGACTTTGGATGATTGCTGGTTAGAGACCAATAGGTTATTGAATAATAATTTAGGGGCTAATCTACGTCAGCCCCTTAAATTAATATAGTTATATGTAGGTTAAAGTCTAGCTTACTGGTGAAATTCTTACAATAGCAGGAATTGAATTAAGTGAGCAATTTGGGGCAACGTTATTTTTTCTTTTGGTAAAGCCATCCGCAAGCTCATAAAAGAGCAGAGTTTAACGCAAGAACAACTTGAATTTGAAGCGGATATTTAACGTATTTATATGAGTAAATTAGAGCTTGGTCAATAACAACCGTCTTTAACAACAATTTTTAAATTAGCGAATTGATTAAAGTGTTCTGTAAGCGAATTAATTCAGCAGACAGAAGAAATTAATAGCAAGGGATAGGAATTTAGGGGACTTCCTACCTACCATTGAAATTAATGATGTTTCGGTGGATTAGAAAGCCCACTCTACGTTATTTTCCAAACAACGTTATCGATTCCAAATGCCCCGTATGAGGGAACATATCTATCACCGCAGTTTTTTCAATCTTGTAGCCAAAATCACGTAAAATTTCCGCATCACGCACTAATGTTGCAGGATTACAAGATACATATAAAATTTTCTTTGCTTTCAGCTCGCACAAAGCATTTAACGCGAAAGCTGCACCACTACGTGGAGGATCAAGCAAAATTTTATTGAACGACTGATGAGCCCAAGGTTGTTCAACAAAGGATTGGTCAAGATCAGCTTGGAAAAATTCAATATTCTTGATTTGGTTTCTTGCGGCATTTTGCTCCGCTTTTTGTACCATTTCAAAAACACCTTCAATTCCTACCGCACTTTTCACGCGTTTGGCGAGAGGAAGCGTAAAATTTCCCATGCCGCAAAATAAATCCAATACACAATCCTGTTGGCTCAATTCAAGCCAATCCAACGCAGTATTGACCATACGTTCATTTAATGCACGATTTACTTGGATGAAATCACGAATATCAAAATGTAATTTTATGCCATCAGAAAATTGATAATAAGGTGCATTACCATAAATTTGTTCAATGCCTTCATCACTTTGTAAAAACAGCATTAACTTTTCTTGTTCAGCAAATTTGAGCAATAAAGTGCGGTCAATTTCCGCAAGTTTTTTGGTGTAACGTAACAACATTGCAACGCCATTATCGGTCGCCACTAATTCAATATGCCCAAGCTGTTTCGGCGCAGAAAATTGTTCTAAAAGTGCGGCTAATTTAGGCAGTAAATAATTAATTACAGGTTCTGCCACTTCGCAAGATTGGACGGTAATTAAATCATTGGTATTTTTCTGACGAAAGCCCATTTCGACTTGTTTTGTGTTTGGATTAAACCACAAACTCAAACGCACACGACGACGATACGCCCAAGCATCGCCACAAATCATAGGTTGAAATGAAATCGGTTCTGACTGTAATTTACTTAATCGCTTAAACAATGCGGATTCTTTAGTTTTCCTCTGCATTTCAATCGGAATATGTTGCCCTTGGCAACCACCACAACGCATAAAATGAGCACATTTAGGTTCTAAACGTTCAGAACTTTTTACTAACCATTTTTTTGCCGTAGCATGCCCATATTGGCGTTTATCTTCCAGAATACGACATTCCACTTTTTCGTGCGGAAGTGCATTTTCAATAAACCAAGTTTTACCATTAATTTTCGCGACGCCTAAACCTTGATAATCTAAATCAAGAATATCAGCGGTAATGGTTTGAACATTTTTTGTTTTTTGCTTTGGGGTATAAAGAAGAACCATTGTTTGAAGAATTACGCCAAATTAATTAAGTATACACATTGCAGAATAGTTATTCATTGATATTCCATTTGATGGAATCAATACACTTTGACCCCACAAATATTGGCATAATTTTTATTTAGAGTAAATCACTGATAAGAAAAGGTGTAAATGGCAACCGCATTTACTGTGCCATCTATGATATTTCCATCTTTATATAAGCGAGTGATCGCTGTTTTTTATACGCTTTTTATAGCCAATTTGCTAGTAAGTATACTTACTAGTGTTATCTCTTTACAGAGATAACACAAAACATCTTGCTAAGAAATTTTCTATAATAAGGAATGAAAAATGAACAAGTTTAAAATAACTGTTACTACAACATTACTCGGTTTATCATTAATGAGTGTATCTACTTACGCTAATGTAGTGACTGCTGCACAAGTAGAAATAGAAGCAGCAAGGGCGGAACGCACCCTGCAGGCATCGAATGAACTGCAAAAAGGTAATTATTCTAAAGCTATAGAATATGCTGAACCTGTAGCAAACGCACCTATTACCGAATTCAACCAAGAGATTATTTCAA
The DNA here is from genome assembly GCF_003352385.1 of Haemophilus haemolyticus. Lineage (NCBI taxonomy): Bacteria > Pseudomonadati > Pseudomonadota > Gammaproteobacteria > Pasteurellales > Pasteurellaceae > Haemophilus > Haemophilus haemolyticus. The sequence goes on from NZ_CP031243.1 coordinate 577,407, forward strand.
ATTCTCAATTTATCCTCGGCTATAGTTATTTAGCTAAGAAGAACAAAAAGAAAGCAATATTATGGTTTCAAAAATCTTGTAAAAATGGCTTTTCTAGTAGTTGCAGCATGTTAGAAAAAATTAAGAGATAGTAAAATGAATGATCTATTTATTAGTTCTGTAATTCTTATAGCTTTACCTTTAATTGCATTATTGGGATTAAAAGTAATGAATATAGAAAGAACAATTGGAAAAATTATCGTGCTTTTGTCATTAAGTGTTGGATATGCTTTTACCTTAGGCGATGTTCTTACATTTAATAATGAAAATATGCCTATCTTAAATTACATTCAGTTAGCATATTACTCTGCAATAAGTTTCTTTGTTTTCGGCTTTGCTGGATTATTTTTTAGCACAAAAGCGGGAATAAGTGAAAAGGGTTTAAAATAAACATCATAGGCAAACATTGTTTGCCTTTATTTTTGCTTTACATTTTTAAAAAAATCATTTTAACAAGAGAATGTGCTGTGAGAATAATTCTCGGCTTTTTAATGGTTTATCGCCAAGATAAGGTTTCAGCGCAATACGAGTAAAACGTTTTGCCGCTTGACGTACCGCATCATCAGAAAAATCTAGGGCTTCAAAGGCTAACAAATCTCTTCCGTAAAAAGTGAGATTATCTTTCACTAAAGAAGCGATGAAACCTTTTTCCTCACGATAACGATATGTCATTGAAAAATCGACTGGCTCGCCAGAACCCGCACAATGAAGAAAATCCACGCCGTAACCGAGAATTTGTAAAAGTTGAAATTCAAAAAGACGCAACGTTGGCTCAACGTTGGTTTCAGTTGCCAAGCCTGTTAAGCATTTTAAATAATGTTGAAACAGCGAAGGATTCGGCGTTTCAGGCTCAATGACACGAGTCAGTAACTCATTCACATAAAAACCGCTATAAAGTGCGGTTTGTTGTAAAGGAAGTGTAATTGCGGCGGGTTCAGCTTTAGTAAGGGTTTTCAATGAACTTTTTCCCGTCCAACGCAACAATAAAGGTGTGAAAGGTTGCAAGACCGACTTCCAAGATGAACGCTTTGCTCGAGCGCCCTTAGCAATCACTGTTAGACGACCACTTTCTTCAGTAAACAAATCCACTAAAAGACTCGTTTCACTATAAGGGCGACGATGAAGAATAAAGCCTCGTTGGAGTTCGGTTTGCACAATTAATTACCGGATAAACGCTCTACGGGTTGTAATACACATTGTTCTGCTAAAATTTCACCTAAATTAGTTTTTAGCACACTGAAATCATCACGCTCTTGCCACGCCCAACGAATATTGCCGTAATTTTTACCGCGCTCAGAAATCATTAATGTCAATTTTTCTGACATAGAATTAAAAGTCACCGTAATGTGATGCAATAATTTTTTACGTTTTTTTTGAGTGGAATGAACCACACGAACTTGCTTATCATCTTTACACAAATAAACTTTAGCCTCACCTTTTTGCAAAGCTTTATCTACTTTTTCCACCTGCATCTTTTGCGGCTCTGGCTTCTTTGGTAAACCATTTTGAGCACAACCGATCAAGCAAAGTGCGGTTAAAATTAGAAACGTTTTTTTTAACATAGAATCCTACTTGCAAAAGAAAAATGGGCGATTGCTCGCCCTAAAAATTATTTTTTATATTCATAAGAACCATCAGACTGACGGACAAATCGCGTACCGTTAGATAAACGCATTTCATTTACTCGCCCTTGACTGTTCACAGATACTGCAACTTTATCACCCGGTTTAAAGCTACTTAACACATTGCCCGCACCCGCTGCTTTACTCATTGCATTAACATCCGAAATATTAAGTTGATTGTCACGGAATACTTGCATAAGAGAAACGCCTTTAGGCACAGTTAATGTTTTCGCTGATGCAGTTGGTGCTGCTGCTTTCGTTGCAGGTTTTGCATCAACAATTTGAACTTTAGCTTCTTTTTTAACTTGAATCGGTTTTGCTTCAACAATAGGTGGTTTTCCTGCTGTTTTAGCGACGGTTTGTTCAGTTGCTTTTGCTGGTACATGTGTTTTTTCAGCAACCTTTACTTCTTTTTTCGCGATATCTTTATGCGCAACTTGTTGTTCTACTACTTTTTTCACCGGTTGAACTGGTGTTACAACAGTTGGTGCTTTTGGTTGTTCCACTTGAGCTTGTTGAGCTTGAGTTTGTGATTGCTCAGGTTGAGCTGCTTGCATAGGTTTAGCTGAAGCTGAATCCATTGTATTTGAGGGTTGAACTGGAGCTTGAGCCATGTTTTGCGGCGCAGCCATGTTTTCTGTAGGTTGATTTTGAGCAGTCGCACTATTAGCCGATTCATCTGCTTTTGGTGCATTTTCAGGTTGGTTAGCTTGCTCTGCCGCCATCTGATTTTGTGCAGGTGGATTATCTAAAATCGTGGTTTCAACTGGTTGATTTTGATCTAAAGATTGGAACTGAACTGGGATTTCATTGCTGTTAGATTGAGTGAAAGACTCAACGGTGTCAGAACTTGGTTTTAATGCAAAGAAAATAATTAATAAAATGACCAACGCCAAAATAGCCATAAATAAACGGCGATGTTTTGCTGGTAATACTTGTAATACTTTCCATTTTTCTGGTTGGGCTAAAATAGGTTTTTCAGCCTTTTCGACGGTTTCATCCGCGTTATTTTCAGCACTGATTTCTTCATCAACAGTAGAAATATTTTCTTCTGTGGAAGAAGTTTGAAGAACTGGCTCTTGTGCTGTTTTCAAATTTTCACTCGGAATTAAAGGATCATTTTCTTGCGTTGATGAATCGCCAAAAGTAGGTTCTTTACGTTGCTGAAAGTTAGTTTGCACGTGATTTTTTTTGGCAAATAACCCTTTTGCTTTACCTAAAATTGACGAACTTGGCTGAATTGTTTTCTTTGGTGTAATCGGCTCTTGATTAAGCCCTAAATCTAATTCATTTTGAGATGATTGTTCATTTTTATCCATAGAATTCACTGGATTGCCCCTGATGCTTGTTCTTATTCATATTAATTAGCCACAAAATTGAGAAGCCCAAAAGTGCGGCGAGAAAATTAGGCGTATTTTATCGGATCTTATTCCGCGTATAAAGTCTTATTTGGTTCGCCCGCAATTTCTCGTGCAAGTTTAGGAACAAGATAGCCAGATGTCAGAGATTGCAAGGTTTTATAGATTTGCATAGCTTCAATATCGCTAATCAAAAAATGGCTCGCCCCTTGCACTTTATCTAGCAAATGCAAGTAATAAGGCAAAATGCCTGTTTGAAAAAGTTTATCACTCAATATTTTCAGAATTTGCGCATCATCATTCACGCCTTTTAGCAAAACGGATTGATTCAAAAGCGTGACATTCACGGCTTTTAATTTTTGCATCGCATGAGCAAAAATTTGATCAATTTCATTTGGGTGATTAATGTGTGTCACCATAACAGTTTGCAAACGACTTTCTGCTAATAAGGTACAAAATTCATCAGTAATCCGTTGCGGAATCACAACAGGCAAACGGGTGTGAATACGCAAACGCTGTAAGTGCGGTATATTTTCCAAATGTTTTATTAACCACGCTAACTCATGATCTTTCGCCATTAAAGGATCGCCACCTGAAAAAATCACTTCTTCTATTTCAGAATGCGCCGCAATGTAATCTAACGCCAGTTGCCAGCTTTTTTTATTTCCTGGGTTTTCATCGTAAGGAAAATGTCGGCGAAAACAATAACGACAATTTACTGCACAACCGCCTTTTGCCATAAAGAGCAAGCGATTTCTATATTTATGAAGAATATTCGGCACGGCATTGGCATTTTTTTCTTCTAAGGGATCTGTACTAAATCCTTCGGCTTGTACAAACTCTAGATCAGAACACATCACTTGCAAGAAAAGGGGATCTTGCGGATTACCTTTTTCTATTTTATCAATAAAAGGTTGTGGTACGCGAAGCGAAAAAAGTTTCCGCGCAGCAATAGATTGCTCAAAATCATCTTCTGGTAAATTTAAGGCTTTTAGCAATAATTTAGGATCTGAAATCGCATTTTTTAGAATTGTGAGCCAATTTTGTTCTTCTCTAATGACGGGTTCTTGGGTTAAAATACGCACTTTTCAAACCATCTCTAATTTTTAGGATATTAAAAATATGGCTACATATACTACCAGTGATTTCAAACCAGGTCTAAAATTTATGCAAGACGGTGAACCTTGCGTAATCGTTGAAAATGAATTCGTAAAACCAGGTAAAGGTCAAGCTTTCACCCGTACTCGTATTCGTAAATTAATTTCAGGCAAAGTATTAGACGTAAACTTCAAATCTGGTACTTCGGTCGAAGCTGCTGATGTTATGGATCTTAACTTAACTTATTCATACAAAGACGATGCATTCTGGTATTTCATGCACCCAGAAACATTTGAACAATACTCTGCTGATGCAAAAGCTGTAGGCGATGCAGAAAAATGGTTATTAGACCAAGCAGATTGTATCGTGACTTTATGGAATGGTGCGCCAATTACTGTTACGCCACCAAACTTTGTTGAATTAGAAATCGTCGATACAGACCCTGGTCTTAAAGGCGATACAGCAGGTACTGGCGGTAAACCAGCAACATTAAGCACTGGCGCAGTAGTAAAAGTACCTCTTTTCGTTCAAATCGGTGAAGTTATCAGAGTTGATACCCGCTCTGGCGAATACGTATCTCGCGTAAAATAATTGCTTAGATGACAAAAGTGCGGTTAATTTCTGCGATATATTATGTCGCAGTAATAAAAAGCACTACTATTCATGCGATAAAAATGCCTTTCCGTTCATAAATAGGAAAGGCATTTTTTTATAAATAATATAGTTTGATAGAAAGCATAAAAAACCAATCAGTCAAATTTTTCTGTTATTTTATGCTTTAATTAAAACATTTTTACTTATAGTATAGAATAGAGTAAAATGAAGCACGGTTTTCAAAAATCGACTATAAAAATTTTATTTTAAACAAAAATCCTTTGGAGGAACCCTAATGAATATTCGAATTGAGAAGTCTTCTCTTCTCTTCTCTTCTCTTCTCTTCTCTTCTCTTCTCTTCTCTTCTGCTGTACAAGCGGAAGATAATGGAAAAGGGGTTTATGTGCAAGCCGATTGGGTGCACGCACGTGAAAAAATAGAGACACACGCTCCAAATCAACCTGAAATATTACAAGACTATTCATACATCAAAACTCATTCCAACCATCCTCGTTTTTCTATTGGTTATGATTTTGGCAATTGGCGAATTGCAGTAGATTATGCTCATTATCGTAAATGGAGTCACGGCAAACATCTTATTAGTGAACCTATCGAAAAAGATCCTGTTGGATCGACTCATCCGATGAATCTAGTTAAATCTAGCACAGTAATTGATCACAAAGATGCAGGTAGTTTCCAAGCCAAGAATTCTTATGGTATTTCTGTAATTTATGATTTTGATACTGAATATAAAATTAAACCTTATGTTGGTGCAAGAATTGGAGTTGGGCATGTTGCTGCCAGCGGTTATACAAAAGATGAATTTACAACAAAACTTACATTTAAGGCTAACAATATGCCAATGGGAGGAGATGTGAAGGCGTATGAGGAAACATCATATTCCAGAACCATAAAACGCATTGGCTTTGGTTTTATTGGTGGTATTGGCTATGACATTACACCGAATATTACCTTAGACTTAGGTTATCGTTATAATGATTGGGGACATTTAGAAAACGTGCGTTTTAAAACTCACGAAGCCTCTTTCGGTGTACGTTACCGTTTTTAATTAAACAAATTTAGTTTTCTATTTATGATCTGCCCCCCAAAAAGTTGGACAGGTTAGTTAACTTAAATATTGAGCTCGGTATTGCACTGGGCTCAATCCTTTTAAACCAAGTTTAATTCGTTTTTGGTTGTAATACACTAAATATTCTTCAATTTCAGCCTGCAATTCAGCAATTGAATGATAAGTTCGAGAGTAAAAGCACTCTGATTTTAATATTGCAAAAAAGCTTTCAATCACCGCATTATCGTAGCAATTTCCTCGGCGACTCATACTTTGCACCGCTTTACCTTCCAACATCTTTACCCATTCCTCCGTGCCATACAATACACCTTGATCACTATGAATAATCGGGCATTTTGTCGGTTTAAGCCGACTAAGCCCTTGTTCTAACATCTTTTTTACCAATGAAAACTTCGGGCGTGTCGCAAAGTTATAGGTAATAATTTCTCGGTTAGCCAAGTCCATCAACGGTGAAAAATAAAGCTTTTCTTGCCCAACATGAAATTCCGTTACATCCGTTACCCATTTTTGATTGAGTGCCGTTGCTGTAAAATCACGATTCAGCAAATTCGGGGCAATATGCGATGTTTTTCCTCGTTTTCCATGTCTTTTCTTACGTAAAATGGAATGAATACCTAACTCGTTCATCAGCTTTAATACCGTTTTATGATTCAAATTAAAACCCATTTGGCGTAATTTAAACGTCATGGGGCGATAACCATCTCGTTTTCTGTTCTTTTTGTACAGCGATAAGATAGCCTCTTTTACCTCGTGATAATTTCGCTTAACCTCTTTATAGTAAAAGCTTGAGCGAGGCATTTTAGCCACATGAAGTAAATCATTTAACGCGTGGTTTGGCTTCAATCTTTCAATAATTTTTCTTTTTTCTGTCGCTGTTTTTGACGGTCGAGCGCCTCCAACTCCTTTAGATAAGCAATCTCCGCTCGAGCCAAGGCGAGCTCTCGTTGTAACTTTTTAAACGCTTTAGGTGAAAAGTCTGTGGTTTCTGGAATTTCAATGTCTTTCTTTATCATCTTTGGCTTCGCTATTTTCGGTGTTTGAAGGTTTGTATAAGGCGATTTTACGCCATCAAGCCCTCTTTCCCGAAATGCTTTTAGCCAATAAATGACGAGAGCATGGGAAATTTGATGAAGTTTAGCCACCTCACGGATACCATAATCCTGGTCAGTGACGAGTTTGATAATTTTCAAACGAAATTGATAAGAGTAGGACATAATCTGCACCTCAAATTAGGTGTCCAGGTTTTGGGGTGCAGATCACTTTCCTTTACAAATCAAATATTTTCTCTACAATACCCCACCTAATGATTTGCCTAGCGCAAATCCCTGACCTGAAATCAGACAAAAGAGAATATTATGACAACCCAATTCAAACCAGAATTACTTTCCCCTGCTGGCTCCCTTAAAAATATGCGCTACGCCTTTGCTTATGGCGCTGATGCCGTTTATGCTGGCCAACCACGTTATAGCTTGCGCGTACGTAACAATGAATTTAATCACGTCAATTTAAAAATCGGGATCGATGAAGCCCATGCACTTGGCAAAAAATTCTATGTAGTGGTGAACATTGCACCGCATAATTCCAAACTCAAAACTTTTATTAAAGATTTACAGCCAGTGATCGATATGAAACCAGATGCCTTAATTATGTCTGATCCGGGCTTAATCATGTTGGTGCGTGAAAACTTCCCTGATATTGATATTCACCTTTCTGTACAAGCGAATGCGGTAAACTGGGCAACGGTAAAATTCTGGAAACAAATGGAGTTAACTCGTGTGATTTTATCGCGCGAATTATCCATTGAAGAAATCGCTGAAATTCGCCAACATGTACCAGACATTGAACTTGAAATTTTCGTACACGGTGCATTATGTATGGCGTATTCTGGTCGCTGCTTGCTTTCTGGCTATATCAACAAACGCGATCCAAACCAAGGCACTTGCACCAATGCTTGCCGTTGGGAATACAAAATGGAAGAGGGCACTACGGATGAAGTGGGCAACATCGTGCCAAAAATCGATCCTGCTCAACAAATCGAAGTGAAAAATGTGGCACCAACCTTGGGTGAAGGCGCGGTAACGGACAAGGTTTTCCTTTATACCGAATCACAAAAGCCAGACGAGCAAATGACGGCTTTTGAAGATGAGCACGGCACCTACTTTATGAATTCAAAAGATCTGCGTGCAGTACAACACGTAGAAAAATTGACCGCACTTGGCGTGCATTCTTTAAAAATCGAAGGTCGTACTAAATCATTTTATTATTGTGCAAGAACGGCGCAAGTTTACCGCAAAGCCATTGATGATGCGGCAGCAGGCAAACCATTTGATGAAAGCTTAATGGATACGTTGGAATCCCTTGCGCATCGTGGTTATACCGAAGGTTTCTTACGCCGTCATACGCATGATGAATACCAAAACTACGAATACGGTTATTCTATTTCTGATCGTCAGCAATTTGTTGGTGAATTTACGGGTAAACGTAACGAACAAGGTATGGCTGAAGTGGCGGTAAAGAATAAATTCTTGCTTGGTGATGATGTAGAAATGATGACCCCTCAGGGTAATATCAATTTCAAAATTGAAAAAATGCTAAATCGTAGAAATGAAGCGGTTGATGCAGCACTAGGTGATGGGCATTTTGTGTTCTTAGACGTACCACAAGATATCAACTTAGACTACGCCTTATTAATGCGTAATTTAGTCAATAGCAATACAAGAAATCCACATAATTAAATGACAAAAAAATTTGTTAAAAAAATGTTGCATTTTTGTATTTTATTATTATAATACGCCACATACCTGATTTGTTAATTCAACAACTCATAGTATGACTCCAAATATTTTTGCCCTTTCAGCTTTTGAAAGGGCTTTTTTTATTCGGAATATTCCTCGACCTCAAACCAACTTTCTAGAATCAAACAAGCAGAGATCCCATCTACTTTGCCTTTTTTTAAGGCACGAAAACCGCCTCTGTCAAAAATTTCACTGCGTGCCTCTGTTGTTGTTAAACGTTCATCTTGTAGCTGAACATTAACACCAAAACGACCTTGTAAACGATTTGCAAATTTACGAGCACGCAAAGTGAGATCTTGCTCTGTTCCATCCATATTTAAAGGCAAACCAACTACGACAACATCTGGTTTCCATTCTTTCAAGCATTTTTCGATTGCATCCCAGTTTGGGATACCATCTTGCGCCTTAAAAGCAGGCAAGGCTTGTGCGGTTCCAGTAATACTTTGTCCTACAGCACAGCCAATACTTTTGGTACCAAAATCAAAAGCAAGTGCAGTAATTCCCATTAGCTATGCCCCACTTGTGCAAACACAAAATTATGTGGGTGAATACCAAGCAATTGATTCGCCGCAACATAGCGCTCATCATAAGGCATATCAAATAAAATCTGATCGTTCGCAGTAGCGACTAACCAAGCATTATCAGTGATTTCTTTTTCCAACTGCCCAGCCTCCCAGCTAGAGCACCCAAGAGCGATAAGATATTTTTCTGGCGCAAGTTCAGAACCTAGCGTCTCTATTACATCAGCAGAGGTTGTCATTGAAAGATCATCCGTAATTTTATAAGTATGCTGGAATTCATTAGGTGTATTCTTATGTAGAATAAAACCTCTTTCGCTATGCATAGGACCACCGGCTACCACCATTTCATTGCTAAAAGTGCGGTCATTTTTCATCATAAAATTGAGTTTTGAATAAAGTTCCGCAATGCTTAAATCTGTAGGCTGATTAATCACTAATCCCATCGAACCTTGCTCATTATGCTCACACATAAACACCACAGTACGATTAAAATAATCGTCTAAGTGTGGCATCGCGATCAAAAATTTTCCTTGTAACTCCATCATTCACCTAAATCTCCAAAACAAATTTGTAGTGCACTAATCGCCGCAAGCGATGCAGTTTCAGTACGCAGAACACGCTTTCCTAATAAAATTTCAGTAAATCCTTGCTGTTCAGTTTGTGCAATTTCTTGTGCAGATAATCCACCTTCTGAGCCAATTAATAAGCGAACACCTTCAACGGGAATATTCGGTAACGTTTTAATCGAATATTGCGCGCGTGGATGCAAATTCAATTTTAGCGCTCCGTCATTTTCTGCACACCAATCTTGTAATTTCATCAGTGGACGAATCTCCGGCACAATATTACGGCCACACTGTTCACAAGCAGCAATCGCAATTTTTTGCCATTGTTGGATTTTTTTATCCATGCGTTCGCCATCAAGCTTTACGCCACAGCGTTCAGACCATAATGGTGTAATCACATTCACACCCAATTCCACCGATTTTTGAATGGTAAATTCCATTCGCTCTCCGCGAGAAATCACTTGCCCCAAATGAATTTTTAAATTGGATTCTTTATCCGCAAGCTCACGCTCAAAAATCGCCACCTTTACCGCTTTTTTATTCGACTCAATAATTTTGGCTGGATAAATATGATTAGAACCATCAAAGAGTTCAATTTGCTCACCTTCTGTCATTCTTAACACGCGCCCTACATGGTTTGCCGCGTCTTCGGAAAGCTGACATTGAGTTTGATTTTCAAGGGATTCAGGATGATAAATTCTTGGTATGCGCATAATGTTTATCTATATTAATGAAAAAGTGCGGTTAAAATTCACCGCACTTTTGATGTTGAAATTAATCCGAAAGATTCTGCGGCAATCGCTCTAGAATAGCTTTCCAATAAGTTGAAGAACGTAAATTGTGTTTACGAATACAATCCACCACCGCATCCGCATTTCCGGCAAGGCAAATTTGTTGCATTTCTAAATAGAATGTTTTTGTAAGTTCTCGGTGTTTTTCTTCTTTAAAAAATAAAAAACCAATTCGTTGGTAAACCCCTTTCAAACTATTAAAAATTAAACGATAAAAGGGCTTATTAGCCACTACGGTAAATTGACGAAATAATTTGTAATCAAATTCTGTGTAATCTTGCGCCGTATTTTGTAATTGATCTAATTCAGCAAAAAGTGCGGCAGATTGTTGAGGAGAATTTTTTACTGCCTCATAAATATAAGATTCAGACATTTTACTGCGTAAAGACAACATATTGTCAATAATCAAAGGCGCTGACTGCATATCTAAACCGATTAGTGTTTCAATAATATTCGGCCCTGCCGTATCCCAGATATTATTTACTTTTGTTGGTTTGCCGTGCTGAATAGTCAGCCAACCATCACGCGCTAAACGTTGTAAAACTTCACGCAAAGTGGTGCGAGTCACTCCGATCTTATCGGCTAAATCACGTTCTGATGGTAAATTACTGCCTGCGGGAAAAACATCTTGCCAAATGCTTTTGACAATATATTCTTCTGCTAAGGCTGCTGGACTTTGGGCTTTTAAAATATCGTTATCGTTTTGCATTACAATTAAAAATCAGATAAAAATCAAAAAAAACGCAATTTTATAAAAAAATTACTCAGTTTTTATTATCCTTTAAAGGGGGATATATTACAATGTTCACGTGATAAAAATAATGGAGTTCTCTATGACAAACACACAAGCTTTTATGAAAAACTTTCTTGGGGCAAGTCCAGAATGGTATAAGCTCGCCATTGTGGTTTTTCTTATTATTAATCCTATTATTTTCTTTTTAGTCAGCCCTTTTATTGCGGGTTGGTTACTCGTTGCAGAATTTATTTTTACGCTAGCAATGGCATTAAAATGCTATCCTTTGCAACCAGGTGGCTTACTAGCGATTGAAGCAATTATTATTGGGATGACAAATGTAGGGCACGTAAAAACGGAAATTATGGCAAACTTTGAAGTAATCCTGTTACTGATGTTTATGGTGGCAGGTATTTTCTTCATGAAACAACTGCTTCTTTACGTATTCACGAAATTACTTGTCAAGATTCGTTCAAAAATTGCGCTTTCTTTAGCTTTCTGTTTTAGCGCAGCCTTCCTATCAGCCTTCCTTGATGCATTAACGGTTGTTGCCGTAATTATCAGCGTAGCAATGGGATTCTATGGCGTTTACCACAAAGTCGCATCAGGCAATAATTTAATTGATGCCGTTGATATTGCCGATGATGGAAAAATTACAACACAACACCACGAGACCTTAGAAAAATTCCGTTCATTCTTACGTAGCTTGATGATGCATGCTGGCGTCGGAACCGCACTTGGTGGCGTAATGACAATGGTGGGTGAACCACAAAACTTAATCATTGCAGAACAAGCAAAATGGAACTTTATCGAATTTTTCTTCCGCATGGCACCAGTTACGGTTCCAGTATTTATCTGCGGACTACTGACTTGTTTCTTAGTAGAAAAATTCAAATTATTCGGTTATGGTGAAAAATTACCTGAAGATGTATGGAAAATCTTGTCGGATTTAGACCGCACTAATTCAGAGAAAATGTCTAAACAAGACAAAATTAAATTAGGTGTGCAAGCATTAATCGCGATTTGGTTAATTCTTGGATTGGCGTTCCATCTTGCGGCAGTGGGCTTGATTGGTTTAAGTATCATTATTTTTGCAACTGCATTCACTGGTGTGACTGATGAACACACTATCGGTAAATCATTCCAAGAATCCTTACCTTTCACTGCATTGCTCGTGGTATTCTTCTCAGTGGTTGCCGTAATTATCGATCAAAAACTTTTTGCGCCAATCATTCACTTCGTTCTTTCTTCAGAAGAAAATACACAGCTTGCCTTATTCTACGTATTTAACGGCTTGCTTTCTTCTATCTCTGATAACGTATTCGTCGCAACGGTTTATATCAATGAAGCGAAAGCGGCGTTAACGAATGGCGTAATTGCACCGCACCAATTTGAATTGCTCTCTGTTGCAATCAATACAGGGACAAACTTACCATCAGTAGCGACACCAAACGGACAAGCCGCATTCTTGTTCTTATTGACTTCATCGCTAGCACCATTAATTCGTCTTTCTTACGGAAGAATGGTTTATATGGCTTTACCTTACACGATTGTACTTTCGATCATTGGATTACTGGCTATTGAATTTATCTTACCAGCTGCTACTATTTGGCTAGCAAACTTAGGTTTAATTTTTCCAATTTAAGGAGAAAAAATGCTCGCACTTTTAAAACAATTTTCTGAAAAACGTTCTGCATGGTTTCTGCTGGCATTTTCAAGTTTAACACTAGAATCTACCGCACTTTACTTCCAATATGGAATGGGATTACAACCTTGTGTACTTTGCGTGTATGAACGTTTAGCAATAATTGGGTTATTTATTGCGGGCATTATAGGTTTACTTCAACCTCGCACTTTAATCATTCGATTAATCGCTTTGGCATTAGGCTTATTCAGTGGCATTAAGGGATTATTGGTTTCATTCCGTCATCTTGATTTACAAATGAATCCAGCCCCTTGGAAACAATGTGAATTTATTCCAAACTTTCCTGAAACTTTACCGTTTCACCAATGGTTTCCATTTATGTTTAGCCCGACTGGCTCTTGTAATGAAAGTCAATGGTCATTATTCGGTGTGACGATGGTGCAATGGCTAGTATTTATTTTTGCAGTATATGTGATAATTCTTGCTTTATTATTAATAGTGCAAGTAGTCAAAACACGAAAACAAAGAAGAATATTTAATTAAAAAAATACGGTGAAATTTCACCGTATTTTTTTATTCGCTAGATTTTGTTATTTTTTATCTGAAGGTTGTGCTCTGCCATAATTCACACAAATAATCTGAGCAGCATTATAAAGCGTTGTATCAGGTGTTAAACTTAATGTATGTTTCTTTTGCTTTTTAGGCGCAGCACGCAAACCCTGTCCCCAAAACTCATCATAGAAATCAGTTCGCACTTGAGTTAAATGATAATTTGCACAATTCAAAATCTTGTACTGACGAACAGAACGTGCATAACGTTTAGGCTCAGGATAAACATACAATCCCTTATCTAAATTCACTACTGCATCAAAATGTACAATTTGCGGCTCTTGGTTATCCACCCAGATCGATTCACTATCGATGTAATAATTCACATTCTTCACCAAACGTATATATCCGCTTCGCACATCGGTCGGCGGTGTCAGTTTCACATCATTTTGTTCAGCCTTTTGAGTTTGAGCAGAACAGGCGGTAAGTACCCCAAGTGATAATGTTAAAATAATTTTTTTCATTATTTACTCCTTATGTTAGCTGACATTTATTCTAGAATTTTACAGTGTGCCCATAACCTTCTAGGATTGTTTTAATGTGCTCTAACGATTCTTTGGTTGGCGGTAATACATCTTCAAGCTCATAATCTAACCCAAGGGTTTTCCATTTATGCGCACCTAATCGATGATAAGGAAGAAGTTCAACTTTTTCAATATTGGTCATACCTTCAATAAATTGACCTAATAAATGTACATCGTGATCGCTATCAGTATAACCAGGAACCACAACATAACGAATCCATGTACGTTGATGACGTTTTTGCAAATATTTTGCAAATTCAAGGGTACGTTTATTTGGCACCCCAATAAGATTTTGATGAACTTGATCATTAAGTTCTTTTAAATCGAGTAAAACAAGATCTGTTACATCTAATAATTCATCAATAATATGATCATAATGACGCACAAAACCATTTGTATCTAAGCAAGTATTAATCCCTTCCGCTTTACAAGCACGGAACCAATCACGCACGAACTCAGCTTGTAGCACAGCCTCACCGCCAGATGCCGTAACGCCACCGCCTGTAGCATTCATAAAATGGCGATAAGTCACGACTTCTTTCATTAAATCTTCGACACTGATTTCTTTACCCCCTTCAAGGTCCCAAGTATCACGATTGTGGCAATATTTGCAGCGCATCAAGCAGCCTTGCATAAATAAAATAAAACGAATACCTGGCCCATCTACAGTGCCACAGGATTCAAAAGAGTGAATTCTTCCAAGAACTGACATACATAAATTTCCTAAAATTAGATATAGCTAAATTTTACCAAATATTTAGTCTATAAAAAATGAGCCTGATTGAAATCAGGCTCATACACATTATGTTCCCGCCAAAGTGCGGTCAAAAATAAAAATGTTTTTACATTGACTCTGTGAAAGTTCTAGTAATTACGTCTTGTTGTTGCTCTTTAGTTAAAGAGTTGAAACGTACTGCGTAGCCAGATACACGGATAGTCAATTGTGGATATTTATCCGGATTTTCCATTGCATCTAACAACATTTCACGGTTTAACACGTTCACATTTAAGTGTTGGCCACCTTCAACCGTTGCTTCGTGGTGGAAGTAACCATCCATTAAGCCAGCAAGGTTGCGACGTTGTGCTTCTGCATCTTTACCTAACGCATTTGGTACGATTGAGAAGGTATAAGAAATACCATCTTTCGCATAAGCAAACGGTAGTTTAGCTACAGAAGTTAATGATGCTACCGCACCTTTTTGGTCACGACCGTGCATTGGGTTCGCACCTGGTCCGAATGGTGCACCAGCACGACGACCATCAGGGGTGTTACCAGTTTTCTTACCATAAACCACGTTAGAAGTAATGGTTAATACAGATTGTGTAGGCACTGCATTGCGGTAAGTTTTAAGTTTTTGAATTTTCTTCATGAAACGTTCAACTAAGTCACAAGCGATGTCATCAACACGGTTGTCGTTGTTACCATATTGTGGATATTCGCCTTCGATTTCGAAGTCGATTGCTACGTTGCTTGCTACAACATTGCCATCTTTATCTTTGATGTCGCCACGAACTGGTTTAACTTTCGCATATTTAATTGCTGAAAGTGAGTCAGCCGCAACAGAAAGACCTGCGATACCACAAGCCATGGTACGGTATACATCACGATCATGTAATGCCATTAATGCTGCTTCGTATGAATATTTATCGTGCATGTAGTGGATGATGTTTAAGGCTGTCACATATTGTTTTGCTAACCAATCCATAAAGCTGTCCATACGAGTCATTACAGTGTCGAAATCTAACACTTCATCAGTGATTGGTGCAGTTTTCGGACCTACTTGCATACCTAATTTTTCATCGATACCGCCGTTGATTGCGTATAACAATGTTTTCGCTAAGTTTGCACGCGCACCGAAGAATTGCATTTGTTTACCAACAACCATTGGTGATACACAACATGCGATTGCGTAGTCATCATTGTTGAAGTCTGGACGCATTAAATCATCGTTTTCGTATTGAACTGATGAGGTATCAATCGATACTTTTGCACAGAAACGTTTGAAGTTTTCAGGTAATTGTTCAGACCAAAGAATCGTTAAGTTTGGTTCTGGAGAGGTACCCATGTTGTAAAGGGTATGTAAAATACGGAATGTATTTTTGGTTACTAATGTACGACCGTCTAACCCCATACCTGCGATGGTTTCAGTTGCCCACATTGGGTCGCCAGAGAATAATTGATCGTATTCAGGCGTACGTAAGAAACGAACCATACGGAGTTTCATTACTAAGTGGTCAACTAATTCTTGCGCTTCAGTTTCAGTAATTTTTCCAGCTTTTAAATCACGTTCGATGTACACATCAATAAAGGTTGCTGTACGACCGAATGACATAGCAGCACCATTTTGTGATTTGATTGCAGCTAGATAAGCAAAATACATCCATTGAATTGCTTCTTGAGCATTAGTTGCAGGGTTAGAAATATCATAACCATAGCTTGCAGCCATTTGTTTTAATTGGCCTAATGCACGGTGTTGTTCTGCGATTTCTTCACGTAAACGAATTGTTGCTTCAAGATTTACGCCATCTTCTAAATCTTTTTGTAAAGAAGAGAATTGTGCGTATTTATCTTTCATTAAGAAATCTACACCGTAAAGTGCTACACGACGGTAGTCACCGATAATACGGCCGCGACCATAAGCATCTGGAAGACCAGTTAATACGCCAGATTTACGGCAACGTAAAATATCTGGCGTATAAACATCGAATACACCTTGGTTGTGGGTTTTACGATATTCAGTGAAGATTTTTTTCACTTCAGGATCTAATTCACGACCGTAAATTTTGCATGAGCCTTCCACCATTTTGATACCACCGAATGGCATAATGGCACGTTTTAAAGGTTCATCAGTTTGAAGACCAACGATTTTTTCTAAGTCTTTGTTAATGTAACCTGGTGCGTGAGAGATAATGGTAGATGGCGTATGTTCATCAAAATCTAATGGTGCGTGAGTACGGTTTTCAATTTTAATTCCTTCCATCACAGATTCCCAAAGCTTAGTGGTTGCTTCAGTTGGACCTACTAAGAAAGAGTCATCGCCTTCATACGGGGTATAGTTTTTTTGGATAAAGTCACGTACATTGACATTGTCTTGCCAATCGCCACCAGCAAAACCAGCCCACGCCAATTTTTGCGCTTCATTAAGTTCTGACATAGTCATTTCCTTTGTTAATTAATAAATAAGTAAATCTTTAATGAGTTTTGGTTAAATAACGTTGGAATACACCAATACAAATTGCCCCGCCGACAATATTTCCCAACGTTACAGGGATTAAATTCTTCACAATGAAATGATACAAATCTAAATCTGCGTATTTCATCGGATCAACGCCGATTTGTTGCCAAAATTCAGGAGTACTAAAATGTGCGGTAATAATTCCCATCGGAATCATAAACATATTAGCCACACAGTGTTCAAAACCTGATGCCACAAATAAACCAATCGGCATAATCATAATAAATGCTTTGTCTGTAACAGTCTTACCGGAATAAGACATCCAAACCGCCACACACACCATAATGTTACATAAAATACCTAGGTTAAACGCTTCAAACCAAGTGTGATGAATTTTATGTTGGGCAGTTGCAAGAATTGTTAAACCCCATTGACCATTTGCTGCCATGGTTTGTCCCCCAAACCAAATAACAGCTGCAATAAATAAACCGCCAACGAAGTTGCCCAAATATACTACGATCCAGTTTCGAATCATTTGGGTTGTCGTTATTTTTCCGCCTACGCGGGCAACTAAGGTTAAAGTAGAAGAGGTGAATAATTCAGATCCTAAAATCACCACCATAATTACGCCCAAGGAGAAGACTAATCCACCGACTAACTTAGTTAATCCCCAAGGTGCACCTGCACTAGCAGTTTGTGTTGTCGTGTAAAATACAAAGGCTAACGCAATACAAGCACCGGCACTAATACCGGACATAAACGATAAAAATGGACGTTTATTTGCTTTATAAGTCGCTGTATTTTCTGCATAATCCGTTGCTTCAACAGGTGTGAGCGCAACAGAAGACAGTTTTTGATTTTCTGATGCCATAATCAAACTCCAAATATTGAAAAAGTGAATGAAAATTTAATACTTCTAATAGGTTTACAACTTCAAATACTTCTACAACCGCCACCATTTTACTCTCCTCCCCTAGTATTGCAAAGAAAACTACTATTTATTTCAACAAAATTTGATTTTTTACAAGATTTGTTAAAGAAAATACGCTATACACATTTCAGGTTAGATAAAATCCACAAAAAATAAACCGCACTTTTATCAAAAAAGACAAAAGTGCGGTTAGTTTTCTGGTTATTTTAGTAATACTCAGGACACATTAAGGCACAAAATAATGAGGTATAAAATGACTATCATTCCCCGTCACTGCCGTAAAATCTTCGCGTAATCCCATACCGCAAGCCACATCACCCACAACCCAAGAGCCGATAATTGGATACATTCCATCAAAACTCGGTAATTCAAATTTTTGTTGATAAACATAACCTGAATTACCATAAAACGTAGAGTGTTCGCTTCCTTTCGCTGCAAATTCTACGCCATTGTTTTTCTCATAATAGAAGACATTGGCACCTTCTCGACCTAACAATGGTTTTTTCACCCACATCGATAAATCTTTTGGTAGTTCGAAAGGCGTAAAATAAGCAGGCAATAAATTCGGATGATTAGGATAACGCGCCCAAAGTTTTGCCAATAGTGCTTTATTACTTAATAGCATTTTCCACGCTGGTTCAATAAATCGTGTTTCAGCCGTTGTAATATGGCGAGCAAACTCAGCGTGGCTTAGCCATTCCAGCGGATACAATTTAAATAACATTTCAATAGGTTGATCATTTAAATCTACAAATTTTTTTGTTTCACTGTTATAGCCAATATCTTCCACCGCTAATTGATGAATATTCCAACCTGCGTTATAAGCCACATCAGCTAAATAATCCACATTGCCCCAATCTTCACGGCCAGCATCTTGCATAGCACTCAAATGGAAATCTGTTTTGCCACTTTGTTGTTTCAAAAATTGGAAATGTTTTATTAATTCTTCATGAATCCAATTAAATTGATCACGATGTTTCAAGCCCTCAATTTGCTCCAACCACTGCCATTGAACAACCGCCGCCTCCAACAAAGATGTTGGCGTATCGGCGTTATATTCAAACATTTTTAGGTTGTCGCCATCATAGCCAAAATCAAAGCGTCCATACAAATAAGGATCTTGATTACGCCAAGAGCTTTCAATAAGCTGTTTTTGCAACTCCGTAAAACGATAATTTTCATAATCGCCTTTTTTAATTTCATCCGCCGCAAAATTTAAACACATTGAATGCAATTCATTAGTTGTATCCTCAATGCGATCAATTTCCGCTAAGGTAAATTCATAGGCGACATTATCAGACCAATAATGAGATCCATCACTGGAAGGCAAGTTATAATAATCAAATCCAACATTAAGTAGCTGTTGCACCATATCTGGTCGAGTAGGAAACCCTGTTACACGTTTCATTTAGCCCCCACTGCTACGATTAGTATTATTTGGGCTACTAAAACCACCACGAGATACAGGTTTGCTATTCATGCTTCCTGCATTTCCTTTCACAAGCATTGGTTTTCCAACAGAACGATTCGTTTGAGGTTGCACAACTTGTCCTGTTGGCGTGGTGACAGCTCGATTTCCAGGGTGATAGCTTGGGCCAAGGAAGCTACTAATTGCACGAGCTGCCATATACCCCATAACGCCACCAGCAATCGCAGCCCCTAAAGAAGGATCGGTACTTTCAGCTTTTGCAGTTGATTCCGCATTATTCTCGCTTTGATTAGCTTGTGCACTATTTTCAGCTGGATTTTTTACCGCACTTTCTGCATTACCGTTATCACGAATATTTAAACCAAGCCCCTGCTGTGGTGTAGTTTCAGTTTTTTGAGTACTCTCGGTATTTTTATCTGCCTCACAAAGCTCAATTTTTTTCCAATCCGCTAAACAATCGTCTAAAGACTGATATACATCGCGTTGTACTTGTTCTTCTGAACAGCCTCCTAATAAGGCCACAATAGATAAACTAACTAAAATCTGATTTTTCTTTTTCATTGTTCTCAATTTTTATCGAATGGTTTTAACACCTAGCCATTGCTCGGCCTGTTTATTAGTAATTTCTTCACGAGTCCACATGCTCATTAAATCTGGTTGTGGATATTTATTGCTGTTATAGCCGACTAAACGGGCAAAATCAAATACAGCATGAGGATAGCCATTAATAAGCAACAAGGCTAAATAACCACTCTCATCCCAACAAATTTCAAGTTTACGAGCCTCATGATGATTAGAGGTTGAATCAACATTATACACGTGCAACATATCAACTATCGGTTGAGCATTTTGACGCATATCAAGTGCATAAAAATAGCCTGTTTCGCCGTCATCTTCAAACATTACAGCAAAATGCTCAAATACTGTAGAATGCGTTCCTACTTGCTTTGGCGTTCCTAAAAAGAGTTCGTCCTCTAAAGTTAAATGTAACATTCCCTTTCCTTTAAATATTAGATATAAAAACACCGCACTTTTATACAAAGTGCGGTGAGATTTTACAGTAAATTCAGCGTGAATTACGCTTGTCCTTTAACCGCTTTTAAGCCTGGGAATGCTGCTGGAGTACCTGCGCGTTCTAATGCTTCTTCGATACGGATTAATTGGTTGTATTTTGCAATACGGTCAGAACGGCTCATAGAACCAGTTTTGATTTGACCTGCTGCTGTACCCACCGCTAAATCAGCGATAGTCGCATCTTCGGTTTCACCTGAACGGTGAGAGATAACTGCGGTGTAACCTGCATCTTTAGCCATTTTGATTGCGGCTAAAGTTTCAGTTAAAGAACCGATTTGGTTGAATTTGATTAAGATAGAGTTTGCGATACCTTTTTCGATACCTTCTTTTAAGATTTTGGTGTTAGTTACGAATAAGTCGTCGCCCACTAATTGAACGCGGTCGCCTAACACTTTAGTTTGGTATGCAAAACCTTCCCAGTCAGATTCGTCTTGACCGTCTTCGATAGACACGATTGGGTATTGTTTGGTTAATTCTTCAAGATAGTGTGTGAATTCTTGAGAAGTGAATGAACGGCCTTCGCCTTTCATTTCATATTTGCCAGTTTCTTTGTTATAGAACTCAGAAGATGCGCAGTCCATCGCTAAAGTTACATCTTTACCTAATACGTAACCTGCTTTTTCTACTGCTTCTTTGATACATGCTAAAGCGTCAGCGTTAGAGGCTAGGTTAGGTGCGAAACCACCTTCGTCACCAACTGCAGTACTCATGCCTTTAGATTTTAATACTTTAGCAAGGTTATGGAAT
Organism: Haemophilus haemolyticus; assembly: GCF_003352385.1. NCBI lineage: Bacteria > Pseudomonadati > Pseudomonadota > Gammaproteobacteria > Pasteurellales > Pasteurellaceae > Haemophilus > Haemophilus haemolyticus. The sequence goes on from NZ_CP031243.1 coordinate 598,749, forward strand.
ACTTCAGCACCGATACGAAGTGCTTCACGTAATGTTTTCGCACCCACCGGTTGAATCATGAATTCTTGGATATCAACGTTGTTGTCTGCGTGTTCACCACCGTTGATGATGTTCATCATTGGTAATGGCATAGAGTAAACGCCTGGTGTGCCGTTAAGTTCAGCGATGTAAGCGTAAAGTGGTAAACCTTTAGATGCAGCCGCTGCTTTTGCGTTTGCTAAAGATACTGCTAAGATTGCATTTGCACCAAAGTTAGATTTGTTTTCGGTTCCGTCTAAATCGATCATGATTTGGTCGATTTCAGCTTGGTTAGACGCATCTTTACCAAGAATTGCTTCAGCAATTGGGCCGTTTACTGCGGAAACAGCTTTTAATACGCCTTTACCTAAGAAACGAGATTTGTCACCATCGCGTAATTCTAATGCTTCACGAGAACCAGTTGATGCACCAGATGGAGCTGCGGCTAAACCAACAAAACCACCTTCAAGATGAACTTCAGCTTCAACAGTTGGATTACCGCGTGAGTCGATGATTTCGCGACCAATCACTTTAACGATTTTTGCCATTTTTATTTTCCTCAATTAAGTTAATTAAAACGGGTTAGGCGAGCCTAAAACAGGCAATATGATAAAGCTATTTTGAGATTTTGTCTTGTAAAAAATGCGTATGCTTTGATCTTTATCTATTTTTACAAAATAAAAGAGCGGTGAAAAAATTTGTCATTTCTCACCGCTCTTTTTACTCTAATTTAATCCATTACTTCACAGATTGTTTATGATTTTCATAAGCTGCTTTTACAAAGCCTGCAAACAACGGATGACCATCACGAGGCGTAGAAGTAAATTCTGGATGGAATTGGCAAGCGACAAACCAAGGATGATTTGGCACTTCGATAATTTCTACCAATTTTTTATCTGCAGATAATCCCGTTACTTTCAATCCTGCTTTTTCAATTTGTGGAAGCAAGGTATTGTTCACTTCATAGCGATGACGGTGACGCTCTTCAATGGTTTCTTTGCCATAAAGCTCACGAGCGCGACTGCCTGACACCAAATGACATTGTTGTGCGCCTAAACGCATTGTTCCGCCAAGATCAGATTCATCGGTACGCACTTCTGTATTACCATCTGCATCTTGCCATTCCGTGATTAATGCAACCACAGGTTGTTCACAATCTTTATCAAACTCAGACGAGTTGGCTTTAGTTAAACCCGCTACATTACGTGCATATTCAATCAACGCGATCTGCATACCCAAGCAAATGCCCAAGTAAGGAATTTTGTTTTCACGTGCATATTGTGCGGTACGAATCTTACCTTCCACACCACGATAACCGAATCCGCCAGGAACAAGAATGCCATCAATACCTTTTAATACTTCAACACCTTTGGTTTCAACATCTTGGGAATCAATATATTTAATGTTAACGCTTAAACGATTCGTTAAACCTGCATGTTTCAATGCTTCATTTACAGATTTATAGGCATCTGGTAACTCAATATATTTACCCACCATTCCAATGGTCACTTCACCCACTGGATTGGCTTGTTTGTAAAGCACTTGCTCCCATTCAGACAGATCCGCTTCAGGGCAAGTTAAACGAAAACGTTCACAGACGAAATCATCTAAACCTTGAGATTTTAATAATGCTGGGATTTGATAAATCGAATTTACATCTTTTAATGAAATGACTGCGCGTTCTGGAACATTACAGAATAAAGCAATTTTCGCACGTTCATTTGGCGGAATCATGCGATCTGAACGACAAATCAACACATCAGGTTGAATACCAATTGAAAGCAATTCTTTTACAGAATGTTGAGTTGGTTTAGTTTTTACTTCACCCGCCGTTGGAATATAAGGCACTAAAGTTAAGTGCATAAATAACGTATGTTCACGACCAACTTGAACGGCTAATTGACGTAATGCTTCTAAGAATGGGAGTGATTCAATATCACCAACGGTACCACCCACTTCAACAATCACAACATCGTGACCTTGAGCCCCCGCAATAACGCGCTCTTTAATTTCATTGGTAATATGTGGAATCACTTGAATTGTTGCACCAAGATAATCGCCGCGACGCTCTTTACGTAATACTTCAGAATAAATTTTGCCTGTGGTGAAGTTATTACGTTTAGTCATTTTAGTACGGATAAAACGCTCATAGTGACCTAAGTCTAAATCTGTTTCAGCGCCATCTTGAGTGACGAAAACTTCCCCATGTTGGGTTGGGCTCATCGTACCTGGATCCACATTAATATATGGATCTAATTTCATAATAGTTACGTTTAAACCACGAGCTTCTAAAATTGCCGCCAATGATGCTGCCGCAATGCCTTTACCTAACGATGAAACAACACCGCCAGTGACGAAAATATAATTTGTAGCCATAGGGAACCTAATCTGTATTGGGATATAAATGATTATAGCTAATCATCTTACAGACAAAATCAACCAAAAGTGCGGTCAAAAATCGAAGATAACTAGCTATCAAAGACGGGACGGTAGTTTACCTGATTTGGTCAATGAACTCAATTAGAAAACCACAATTAGCATGTAAAGCCTTGTTAGACTTCTATCCTCTAGGATGAAATCTTTCATGCAATCGTTTCAATCTCTCTTTTGCCACGTGAGTATAAATCTGTGTTGTGGATAAATCTGTATGCCCTAGCAACATTTGCACCACGCGTAAATCCGCACCGTGATTTACTAAATGGGTGGCAAAAGCATGGCGAAGAACGTGAGGGGAAAGTGCATCCGCATCAATATCCGCGAGAATGGCATAATGTTTTACACGATACCAGAAAGTTTGACGAGTCATTTGCTGTGCGCGCTGACTTGGAAACACAACATCAGAACTCTGCCCATTTAAGAGAACAGGACGGCCATAAAGCATAAATTGACGAACCCAATAGGCAGCTTCTTCCCCCATTGGTACAATACGTTCCTTGTTCCCTTTACCAATCACTCGCACCACGCCTTGTTGCACGCTCATGTTTTCAATCGTAAGCGAAACTAACTCCGTTACACGAAGCCCAGTTGCATAAAGCAACTCTAACATTGCTTTATCGCGTAACTCCAAAGGTACGTCCACATCTGGCGTATTGAGCAAATCAGACACTTGTTGCTCAGTTAAATATTTTGGCAGGCGACTGGGTAATCTAGGCGAGCTTAGCACCGCACTTGGATCATCTACTCGATATTTTTCCCGATATAAATATTGGAAAAGTTTACGCATCGCACTTAACATTCGCGCGGTGCTCGTGGCTTTGTAACCTTTCTCCAAACGTTCTCCTAGAAAACCTTGCAAATCAACAGCATCTAAAGTTTCCAAAGACAAGTCGTTTTTATCCAACCAATCACAAAGTGCGGTTAAATCCAAACGATAAGATTGAACGGTATTTTCTGAAAGCCCTTTTTCAATCCAATATTCATTAAGAAACAAATCAATAAGCGCAAGATTTTTCATATTACTTTTCTACAAGGAAAGCGATGCGTCCTATTTATGCTGAACAATCAAAAAGGCATTTAACTTGCGTGGAATCACAAAAAATGCTGCTGAAGCGATGATACTCATAAATACAAATGTCATCGTTGGAGAAGTTGGATAAATCATGCCAGCAATCGCAGTGAAAATGGCAATGAGCACACCATTGGATAAACCATTATACAAACCTTGTAACTTCGCAATATGGCTTTGCGGCTGGGTGGTGATATAGCGAACAATTGCATAATGGCAAACGGCATAGGTTAAACTGTGCATAAGTTGCAATAAGAATATCAACCAAAAATCTTCAATATATCCCATTACAGCCCAGCGTCCAACGCAGGCAAACGCAGAAATATACAGTAGCACACTGATAGAAATATTTTGAAATAAGCGACGAGAAAAGAAAAATAATACAATTTCTGCTAATACGCCAATGCCCCAAAGTAAGCTAGTTTGAGAAACGGAGATCCCAATGCTTCTCCAATAAATTGTACTATAAACATAATAAGCCGCATGAGAGCCTTGAATCAGCCCTACTGCTATCATGACTCGTAATGTCATCGGATTTTTCAGTAAAGCAATAAAACCAACATCATTTTGAACGCCATCTTCAGGTATTTCATCTTTTGGGGGAATGGTCGGTTTTAAAAGCTGAATGATGGTATAGAAAGATAAAAGTGCGGTTAAAATCCACACGATATTTTGCTCGCCGACCCAGCCAATCATGCCACCAAACACCACTACGCCAAGAATAAAGGCAGAAGAGCCAATCAAACGTACTTTGCCGTAATCTAAGCCGATTTGGCGTTGCCAAGTGGATGCCAACGAATCCCCAATTGGCATTCCCGCTGAATTCACAGAAGCATACAAACCAATAGCAATAAACAACAACCAAAAATTATGAGCAACTAAACTCATAGCCGCCATAATAATGGCCGATGCTAACGCCAATAGACGTAAGGAACTAATAATATGATTGGCTTTTTTAATCAGCGATGAAAAAAATAATCCGCCCGCAAATCGGAAAATATAAGCACTCCCGATCACCAAACCAATCATTTCTTCACCATATTGTTGAGATTTCAACCATGCGGGGAAAAACGGCAAAAATACGCCATAAGCGCAGTAGTAACCTAGAAAGCTCAGTGCGAGCCAATAAAAAGGACGAACTTGCATCAGAATAAAGTTTCCATTTCTTGTGAACGAGACAAACAAGCTTGCATGGCTTGCTCTATTGTTTGATTAAAATGTTGAGCATCAAATACTGCTAACGCCGCCGCAGTGGTACCACCTTTCGAGGTAACATTTTCACGTAAAGTTGAAAGCGCAATTTGCGGATTTTCAGCCACCATTTTTGCTGCACCAAACATAGATTGCTGCACTAATTCACGCGCAGTTTTCTCATCAATATTCATTTTGATTAAGGCTTGCTGCATCGCTTCCAGCATTAAAAAGAAATAAGCGGGGCTACTTCCTGACGCGGCAGTTACTGCGTGCATTTGACTTTCATCATCCACCCAAACCGTTCTTCCCACAGATCCCAATAAATCTTGTGCAAAAGTGCGGTGATTTTCACTCGTATTTTTCGGTGCAAATAACCCCGCCATACCTTCCCCCACCAATGCGGGCGTATTTGGCATGACGCGCACTATCGATTTTATACTTGGAATTAATGCGTTCAAGCGTTCAGTTGAAATACCGGCGGCAATGGAAATTAACAATTTGTCGGAAAAATCCACCGCACTTAGTGGCGAACAAACATCAGCCATCATTTGAGGTTTTACCGCAAGCAACACAACTTCCGCTTTGGTTGCACTTTCCACATTATTTTCTGAAGTTGCCACGCCAAGATTAGCAAAAAATGCTCTTTTTTCCTCATTCGGATCATTCACAATAATTTGCTCGGCAGGATAACCTTGTTTCAACAAGCCAAGAATAATAGCCTGCGCCATATTGCCGCCGCCAATAAAGGCAATCAATTTGTGTTGCATCGTTTTTCCTACTTTTATGGGCTATAATGCAACACATTCTACCCTATATTGAAGGAAGTGTTACGATGTGGTTCAAAAATTTAATGACTTATAGGCTGACTAAACCGCTAGATTGGGATCTTACACAACTACAAACTCAACTAGAAGATTGTCAATTTCATCCTTGCGGCGCTCAAGATCAAAGTAAATTTGGCTGGTCTGCTCCATTAAGAGGTTCTGATTTACTCTATTTTTCTGTAGGAAAACAAATTCTATTAATCGCCAAAAAAGAAGAAAAAATCTTGCCGGCAAATGTAGTCAAACGTGAATTAGATGACCGCATTGAAAGCCTCGAACAAAAAGAAAATCGCAAACTTAAAAAGGTAGAAAAACAGACATTAAAAGATGATGTCGTGATGAATTTATTACCTCGTGCGTTTAGTAAAAATCAGCATACAGCGCTATGGATTGATACGGAAAATAATCTTGTTCATGTTGATGCCGCATCGAGTAAACGCGCGGAAGATGCGCTCGCATTACTGCGTAAATCCTTAGGATCGCTCCCTGTCGTGCCTTTAGCATTTGCTAATGAACCCAGCACGATTTTAACGAATTGGATAGTTCAAGATAGCTTACCCCATTGGTTACTTGCATTAGAAGAAGCCGAGCTTCGTGGCAGCCAGGAAGACAGCATTATTCGTTGTAAAAAACAACCCTTAGAAAATGAAGAAATTCTCGCCCTTCTGCAAGATGGCAAAAAAGTAGTAAGTAAATTAGCCTTAGAATGGGAGGATACCTTAACCTTCGTTTTTAACGAGGATTGCACCCTCAAACGTTTAAAATTTGCAGATAGTGTACGCGAAAAAAATGATGATATTCTGAAAGAAGATTTTGCACATCGTTTCGATGCAGATTTTGTACTGATGACAGGTATTTTGGCTAAACTCACCGAAAATTTATTAGATGAATTTGGTGGCGAAAAAACTAGACTGTAAAATCATATTGCAAATTTACCGCACTTTTGCTTGAACAATGTTTGCCTAGACAGAGATTAAATCAAGCATAAACAAGAGCCTTTCCCAAAATATGAGGAAAGGCTCTTTTATCGTTAAATTATTGTTCAATATTTGAGTTACTTGGCTTACGTCGTTTTCCGATATTTTTCGTATCCTTATGACGCAATTTCACTTTTTTCTTCGCCTCTGTTTTTTTCTTTTCTTCGCGTTTTTCTTTAATACGAGCCTTTTGTTTTTTGCTTACAGATTTCACTTCACCATCTTTTGGTGGCTTAGTGCGAGGTTCTAAACCTTCTAAAACGCGCGCCTTTAAAATTTCCTCGGTATAGCGTTTGATTTTACCTAGTAACTTGTAATCATGGGCTTCGACAAAAGAGACCGCCGTGCCTTTTTTACCTGCTCGCGCGGTACGTCCAATTCGATGCAAATAAGTATCCGCACTATACGGCAAATCAAAATTCATAACATGGCTTACATCGTCAATATCAATACCACGCGCAGCCACATCGGTTGCAACCAATACCGTCACAATACCTGATTTCAATTTATCAATCGCATTATTACGTTGAGTTTGTGCCATTTCACCTTCTAAATACGCGGAACGAATGCCTCGTTTACGCAATGTTTCAGAAAGCTCACGCGCATCTTCACGACGACGAACAAACACAATTCCACGGGTCACTTCTTCAGTTTCAATAAAACGCGCGAGCAATTTGATTTTGTGTTCATTGCTGTCTGCATGATAATACCATTGATTGATTTTTTTTCTTTCTCGACGGCTTGGTTCTGCATCTACTTTCACAGGATCATTCAACAAACGCTCCGCGAAATCGACCAACAACTCCCCTTCCAATGTCGCAGAAAACAACAGGGTTTGTTTTCGCCAACGGGTTTCAGCTGCAATTTTTTCCGCATCTTGTCCAAATCCCATTTGTAACATTCTATCGGCTTCATCAAAAATCAGTATTTCAACGGAACGGCAATCAAAATTTTCTTCCTTAATGTATTGCAACAAACGACCAGGCGTTGCCACCACCAAATCTTGATTAGTGTTGAACACATCACCGTGATTTTGATACGCCACACCGCCTGTAATTGTCGCAATATTTAAATGGGTGAACTGCGCTAATTCTTCCGCTTGTTCAGCCACTTGCATTGCCAATTCACGGGTTGGCGTTAATACCAAAATACGCGGTGAGCCTGGTTTACGACGAGGATAATCCAATAAATGTTGTAGCGCAGGTAATAAAAAAGCAGCCGTTTTCCCTGTTCCCGTTGGTGCAGAGCCTAGTACATCACGCTCTTCCATTGCGGCAGGAATGGCTTCCATTTGAATAGCTGTTGGGCGGGAATAACCTTTTTTCTCAAGCGCCTTTAAAAGCTCAGGAGAAAGATCGAATTGTTCAAATTGGGATAAATTCATTATTGTGCGGTTCTTTGTTAAAATTGGCGCGAATTATACCCGAAAAGCACCTAAAAGTGCGGCCAATTTACGAAAAATTTATGAGCGGATTTACCTTTAAACAATTCCATATCAATCAAGATTCTTGTGCAATGAAAGTCGGCACTGATGGCATTTTGTTAGGTGCTTGGGCTGATGTAAAACATTGTAAAAATATTTTAGATATGGGCAGTGGCACTGGATTATTGGCTTTAATGTTGGCACAACGAACAAAAGAAAACTGCCAAATTCAAGCAGTTGAGCTGGATCCCATTACAGCAAAACAAGCACAAGAAAACATCAATGATTCAATGTGGAAAAATCGCATCCAACTTATTCAAACGGATATACAACATTTTTTACAAACCACTGAACAAACCTTTGATTTAATTGTAGCAAATCCACCTTATTTTGAACAAGGTATTGCTTGCAAAAATGAGGAAAGAGAATTGGCTCGTTATACCAAGCAAAGCCACTTAAATTGGTTAGAATGGGCTGCCACGCGCTTATCGGAAAATGGGAGAATAAGTTTTGTTTTGCCTTATGATGCGGGGGAAACGCTCATAAAATCCACAGCACTTTTTTGCATTAAACAGACGAATATCATTACTAAAGTGGGAAAAACGCCCCAAAGAATGCTACTTACCTTTGCCAAACAGCCCCAAGTTTTAATGCAAGATCAATTGGTGATTTATAATGAGGATAATCAATATACTGAAACGTTTATTGAATTGACTAAAGACTTTTATTTGAAATTTTAAAGGGGAGAAAATTCTCCCCTTGAACTGATAAAAAACGCTTAATTACCATTCATAACCATAAGCAGCCCCAACCATAACATCTTTCTTACCTGACATATTGGATGCTCCACTGAATTTAACAATATGTTTACCATTATCTGTCAAGCGAGAATATCCAACTGCTAAGGCTTGTTCTCCGCGATAATACGTGGTGGCAGTACTTATAGATGATCTACCTGAAGTATGTGGCTGAGGCAGCAAACCCATTGCCCCCGCAATAGCAACTCCTCGACGTCCTCGACGATCAACTTCATCCATTCTATTGTTTAATTGATTAATTGAACGTGTATTATGTGCCACAGATTGATTGGTTTCATATAATTGTTGGCCATTTACCGCCTCTTTTGATATTGCAGAAATCTCACCAGCAGCTACATTCACTACTTTATTTCCGCCATTATTTAAGCCGTTTTCAGTAATAGAAACAGTTTTGCTGCCTGTATTAATGGTTACGCCATTGGTATTCATAACTGTATTGCCAGTGTGGACTTCTTTAACATTAACGATGTCATTTAGTGTAAGGCTATTACCATCTCTACCGTCTACGCCGTCTCTACCGTTTTGTCCATCTTTACCATCTCTGCCGTCTCTACCATTTTGCCCTTTCAAATCAGGATTAGCTTTAATGGCATCGCTATCGAATTCCATAAATAGAACCTGATTATTATTTTGATCCTTTTGTAGCGATGCTTTTAAGCCATTGCCAAAAGAAAAACGAAGATTTGTTAAATTAAACGGTGTACCGAGTTGTGTGCCAATATTAAAGTTGGCACCACTACTACTTCCACCGTTATAAAATAACACTGGAGCAGTAGCTAAGGCTTTTAATTGTGCCACATTCACTGCATCAGTATCTTCTGAACCCGCAGCGACATTTGTGATTTGGCGAGTGATGCCTAAATCAGAATTACCCACAGATACTGCACCGGCAGAACTTCTCCAAGTGTTGGCATCATTGTAGTTGGCTTGAATCTCTGCTAGTGCCAATTTTTTAGCTGCAATGGCATTATCACGATTCTTACGCATCTTTTCCGTTGTTTCAGAAGCCTTATTACGAATATCTTCAGTTTTGCCATATAAACGGTCATATTCTGATACCTTTAAGATTTCATTATACGAAAAAATCTTCTCGTCTAATTCAATAATCTTTGCTCGTAAGTTGTTATAAGCCTCTAATTTCTCAGTTGATAGAACGGTAGTCATATCTTTTAGTAGCATTTCTGGTTTAGTCGCATTATATGCTGTAGATGCATAGCCTAATGGATCAAAACCAATAACATCGCTTTTTGTATTTGCTAAGGAGTTATCTCCTAGAGCTACTGTCGAATCAAATGTAGCCATAGCACTTGGACCAAGTGCGACAGAATTAACGCCTGTTGTTTGAGCATTATCCCCCATAGCAATAGATTTTACGGCATTAGCTTGACTTTGATAGCCCAATGCGATAGAGCTATTATAATTTGCTCGTGCTTCTTGCCCTTGAGCAATACTATATATTCCGTGTGAATAGGTATATAAACCAATAGCCATACTGCCAAAGCCACGTGTACCATACGCAGTATTACGCCCCTGCTGATCAACTTGCGTGCCAATCGCAATAGAATAATGCCCCCAAGCCACTGATGTTGCACCTAATGCAGTTGAGTAAATTCCTATAGTTTTTGCACGGTCACCAACAGCAGTACTATAATCATCCACCGTTTCAGCATTAGTACCAATAGAAACAGATCTTGTTCCATTGGCAATAGATGCTGTGCCTAAAGCGACACCATAGTTTTTATAATCCATATTCGCTCTGGCAAGATTACCTAATGCAACAGAACCTACACCACCAGTATAGGAATCATAACCAATAGCAGTAGCTGCTGAGTATAATTGAGAATCGTGTTTAATAGAATCATTTTTAGCTTTAGCACCAATAGCAATGGATAATCCAACTTTTGACTGAGCACCATATCCAATAGCTATAGATTGTTCAGTTTGAGAACTTTCCTCAACCTTAGCTGCGGTACCAATAGCCAGACTATAATTTCCGCCAGCCTCAGCTGCAAAACCATTTGCTAATGCTTGCATTCCAGTTGCTTTTGCCTTATATCCTGTTGCGATGCTTGCATAGTTAGTTGCTTTTGATTCAGCACCGAGCGCGACAGAATATATGCCAGAAGCTAATGATTCATTACCAATCGCAACAGCTTGTCCACCAGTTGCGCCGAATGGGTTGGCTAACCCGAAACGAGCTAATTCTGGATTATTTGGATATAACGTTTTTTGTTCATTAAGTTTATTACGTGCCTTCGCAAATTTTTGGGCAAAATCAATAAACTTGTTACGTTTATCTTCTTCAGGAATAAGTTGTGTTAATTTTGCATTATCTTGAATAAGTGTGGCTAAATTAGCCTCGCCCTGATTCGCATCCAATAATGATGTTAGAGTTGCTTCATCAGTAATATTATTTTTAATGGTTGTCTCATAATTAAGGAACATTCTAAGCTGATTTGGATCATCATAGAATTTCTTCATTTCATCTGTACTAGTATGCACACCAATCGCAATTGCTCGTTCTCCTACCGAATAAGCATCTGCACCGACTGCAACACCATACTGATCAGTTGCCTCCGCGTATGCACCTAATGCGGTTGTATTAATACCAATGGCCTGAGAGTTTCTCCCCATCGCTATTGCATCAGTTTTTGTCGCTTTTGCGTTAAGTCCGATAGCTATCATATTTCCATCTGGATCACCACCATCTTCATCATTTGCTTTTGCGTTAGCACCTATTGCTAATCCTTGATTACCTGTAGCTTCAGCATTTGGACCGATTGCCATTGCTGCATGACCAGATACTTTTTGTGCATCAGCCCCCTGAGTATAACCATTAGCTTTAATTAATGTATCTAGTTTTGAAATGTGAGCATTCAGTTTATCAATGGTTTCTTGCATTTTTTGCAATTTTTGCTCTGTGGTTTCGGGAGTATCCGCCCACGCAGGCGCACTTAAAACAGAAAAAAGAGAAAGGGAAATAAGAGAAATTTTTGCACTAAAGTGCGGCTGATTTTTGCTGTGTTTTGCTAAATTATGGCTGGATGGTAGATTGTACATCATAAGTTAATTCCTTTTTGTTATATTTGTTTAAAAAATTTCATGGATTCTTATAAAAAAGAAGGCGCGAATTTTACTTAAACGCTCAACAAAAAGCTATAAAATGAAGACTTATCTAAAATACCACTTCGCTAACAACACACCTGCATTTACTGCAATGTTTAAGCCTGATTTAATTGGGCTTGCGAGCGTTAAACGCACTTGCGTGTCTTCTGGTGTCGCCAAACTTTCCGTAGAACTTTCACTTAGCACAAAAACCACTTTATTTTTTAACCGCACTTTATCCAACGGCTCGCCTTGTTTATTGTGCGATACGTGAATAATTTGATAGCCTGATTTGCGCAATTGCATTAGAGCCGAATCAATATAATCCGTTTCTAACACTCGAATATATTCTGCACCGCCTTCTGCTACGCGCATTGAAGCTGCCGAATACAGATTTTCCACATTATCGGCGACAATATTTTTTACGCCAAAATAAGCACAAGTACGCAATACGCCACCAATATTTTGTGCATTATTCACGTTGTCTAATAGCACTAAACAATCCTCTTTACGAGGAATATCCAAATAACCTTGCAACGTGAAAGCACGAGGTTTCTTCACCAATAAACAAATGCCACCATGATGTTCTGTTCCGCTCACGCGAGCTAACTCTTCGCTATCTACAACATGATAAGCTTTCTTGTTTTCAGCTAAATAACTTAATACCTCGCCAATTTTGTGTGACATTTGTACGGTTGCCCACAATCGAACAATACTTTCAGGGCGTTCTGCAAATAAAGCTAAACAGGCATTTTCACCGTAAACTTTCATTTCTTCCGCTCGGTTTTTCTTAATTTTTTCAGGCGCACGAGGAGAAAGAGCACCAGTTTTCTTTTCTTTTGTTTTATAAACCGTACCCGTACTTTTTATCGTAACTTGAACCTTAGGTTGTTCTGTATTTTTATTTGATGGCGCACGAGATAAAGAAAGTTGCGTAATTTTAGTTTCTTTCACTTCTTGTTTATCACGAGAAAAACGAGATTTTTCGTTTCTATTTCCATTAAATTTATCATTAAAGCGCGGTCGATTTTGGCTTGGTTTTTCTCGATACTTTTCCCCTACAGAGCGTTCTTGAAAGGTTCTTCCGGCGGATTGAAAAGACGGTTTGCGTTTGTCGTTCATAGAATTTCCCTGAATCAAAATGGCTATTTTTTAGCCAAAAAATGCTAAAATTTGTGAGCATTATAACGAAAAAAAGCCTTTTTTCTATTAATAAGCGCATGAAATATTGTAAACTAACGCACTAGTCTTTAATCACGAGATGGATTATGTTAATCAATAAAACCAAACGAGCTGAACAAAATTTAAATAATTTGCCATTCCTTGCTTTGCAAGCTGAGCAAATTGAATTTTTGGGTAGCCCGGCTGAATTTAAAACTCAAATTATTGAATTAATCAGAAACGCAAAAAAACGCATTTATGTCACCGCACTTTATTGGCAAAAAGATGAAGCGGGGCAGGAAATCCTTGATGAAATTTATCGCGTGAAGCAAGAAAATCCACATTTGGATGTAAAAATTCTCATAGATTGGCATCGCGCACAACGCAATTTATTAGGGGCGGAAAAATCGGCCACCAATGCAGATTGGTATTGCGAGCAACGCCAAACTTATCAGTTACCTGATGATCCGAATATGTTCTTTGGCGTGCCAATTAATACGCGCGAAGTTTTTGGTGTATTGCACGTTAAAGGCTTTGTATTTGATGATACGGTGCTTTATAGCGGTGCAAGCATAAATAATGTCTATCTTCATCAATTTGAAAAATATCGTTACGACCGCTATCAAAAAATCGCTAATGCAGAATTGGCTGATTCGATGGTAAATTTCATCAATGATTACTTGTTAGATTTCAGTGCAGTTTATCCACTTGATGTCACCAACCGCCCTCGCACCAAAGAGATCCGTGGCAATATTCGCGCTTATCGTAAAGATCTTGCACAAAATGGTGAATATTCATTAAAAAGTGCGGTGGAATTACCGAATGTTTTAAGCGTATCGCCACTGTTTGGCTTAGGCGCATCAGGCAATGAATTAAATCAAGTAATTGAAGATTTATTCTTGCAAGTACAAGAAAAATTGGTGATTTGTACGCCATACTTTAATTTCCCACGCACATTGCAACATAAAATAGCAACGTTATTGGAAAATGGTAAACGAGTAGAAATTATTGTTGGCGATAAAGTCGCAAACGATTTTTATATTCCACCAGAACAACCATTCAAAATGGCGGGGGCGTTACCTTATCTGTATGAAAGTAATCTTCGACGTTTCTGTGAAAAATTTGAGACTCAAATTGAAAATGGTCAGCTTGTGGTGCGTTTGTGGCGTGATGGCGATAATACCTACCACTTAAAAGGTGTGTGGGTAGATGATCGTTATATTTTACTTACGGGCAATAATCTTAACCCTCGAGCATGGCGTTTGGATGCAGAAAATGGCTTATTAATTTACGATCCACAACAACAACTTTTAGCCCAAGTGGAAAAAGAGCAAAACCAAATTCGCCAACATACAAAAGTATTAAAACATTACACTGAATTAGAAGAATTGAATCAATACCCAGAACCAGTGCAAAAACTTTTGAAAAAATTTGCACGAATTAAAGCAGATAAATTGGTGAAAATGATTCTATAGTGCTAGATAATATTTAGATCTGATAACAAAGCCTTGTAAAAATGATCTATCCCCAAAAATTAGACGGTTTAATCAAGAGCTTGGACTTTGATTAAACCGTCTAATTTTTGGGAGGACAGCTTCATTATTACTACTCTTTTGGTTTTTTAATTTTGCTTAAGTATGTTTAACTACGTTTAACCAATTTCGTCCAGTTATAATAACCGTACAACGAGTTAAGTAAGTAGGCTGAGTACATTAAGTACATGGCCGGTGTTTCTGCCCATAAGAAAATAGAAAGGATATTTAAAGCAATCCATAACAGCCATTGTTCACGATAACGCAAAATCATTAGTAACTGAGCAGCAATAGTAATAACGGTAGTTAAACCATCTAGACCAGTAGAGCTCCCTCCCGCAGCCTGCAATGCCTGAACAAAAAGTAAAGTTCCAACTGTAGTTGTAACAATTAATGTAACCCAACCTTTAACAGTTAAAGCTTTTGCAATCACACTTTCTCCACCATCACTATTTTGCATATTGGCTTTCCACATAAAGTAACCAATAAATTGAGATGGCAAATATACATAGAGCACGGTATTCATTTCGCCTAAGAAATTCGATCCCCAAGCAACATAAAAATAAGTGTAAGCAAAAATTAATCCGAAGAAATAGTTACTAATTTTACCTTTACTTACCAATACCACACACAAAATACCGGAAATACCAGAAATCATTGCCAGCCAAGAATCAGGTGTTTGTACATAAGCCCAAATTTGCGCAATGATGAAAAGCGCAAGCCAAACTACCTCAAAAGGTTTCCAACCAGAAACAAATTCTTGTTTTAAACGTTCTGCCAAAGTCATTATTTACCCCTGTTGACTTAAATTTGAATGCGAGCATTCTTGCATTGTGCGTTGATAATGTAAAGATTCAGAGACATTTAATTCTCAACTTGTGAAATTCATCACATTTCGTTCAAATCCTAAGTAATTTATTATTCAGAAAACTCTCTAAAAATTTACCGCACTTTAAATACAATAATCTGGCTCAAGTGGTATTTTTGCTTGTAGTAAGAACTGTTTAGTCCGCTCGTGTTGTGGGCAAGAGAAGAATTTATCTGCTGTATTTTGTTCTACAATATGCCCATCCGCCATCAAAATTACACGATCTGCAACATCTTTCGCAAACTGCATTTCATGAGTAACGATAATCATTGTCCAGCCTTCTTGAGCGAGCATTTTTAGTGTTTGTAAAACTTCGCCAACCAATTCTGGATCTAACGCCGATGTAGGTTCATCTAATAAAATAATATCAGGTTTTACCGCAAGGGCTCGGGCAATTCCGACTCGCTGTTGCTGACCGCCAGAAAGTTGGGATGGAAATAAATCCGCTTTATTTTTTAGCCCTACCTTCTCTAACAAGCTAAGAGCCTTTTCTCTCGCCTGACTCTTATCTTGTTTTTGCACAACAACCATTCCTTCCATGATATTTTCAAGGGCGGAACGATGAGGAAATAAATTATATTGTTGAAATACCATTGATGAACGTCGGCGCAACTTCAATTCATCTGCTTTACTAATTTTCTGGCTAAAATCAATTTTTAGACTACCATCAGTAAATTCCAAAATGCCTTGCTCTGGTCTTTCAAGCAAATTTAAGCAACGTAAAAAGGTAGTTTTTCCAGAACCAGAAGGCCCTAAAATTGCGACCACTTCACCTTTATTAATTTCAAAATCAATACCTTTTAACACATGATTGCCATTAAAGTTTTTCTGAATATTACTTACTTTTAACATAGACAATCCTTACAAGTGACGAGAAAGACGTTTTTCTAAACGCATTTGACCAATAGATAACACAAGGCAGAAAACCCAATAAATTAATGCAGCCTCACTATAAATCAAAATAAACTCATAATTCTCAGCTGTAATATTTTGTGCGACACGAAACAGTTCTGCAATCCATACTAAAGAAGCCAAAGAGGTATCTTTCACCGTACTAATAAAAGTGTTAGAAAGCGATGGCACGGAAATGCGTAATGCCTGTGGCATAATCGTGCGAATAAATGCCTGTTGATAATTCATTCCAATAGCATAAGAAGCCTCCCACTGCCCTTTTGGAATCGCAGTAATGGATGCACGCACCGTTTCTGCAGCATAAGCACCGATATTGACTGAGAAGGCAATGATTGCAGTTGGGAAAGGCTCGAGTTTAATACCGACTTCAGGCAATCCATAGAAAATAATAAAAATCTGCACAAGCATTGGCGTACCACGAATAATAGAAATATAAGCGCGACAAATACTTTGCAAAAGTTTAGTCATAAAATTTGGATGAGGAAGCGTACAAATTACGGCAACAATTACCGCAATAAATAAACCACAAAAAAAGGAAATAACGGCTAAGGGAATCGTATATAAAATTGCGCCTTCCAACATAGGCCAAAACGAGCTGATTACATAATCAGCTCGTTCTGCACTCATAAATGGAAGACTCGCTAACAAATTATTGAGTAATGTCATCACCAAACCATTTAATTGAAAGTTGTTTTAATGTACCGTCTTGGCGTAATTCTTCTAATGCTTTATTCACTTTTGCAATAAGTGCTTCCTCGCCTTTCAAAAATGCGAAACCTGTCGGAATTTTCTTATCGCTCTCAACGGCAATTTTTAAACCTGCATTTGGTTGTTTTTTGAAATAATCAAGCACCGCTAATTTATCATTCACTGTTGCATCAACGCGTTCTTGTTTGACTGCTTCAAGATTTTGCGCAAGGCTATCCACGGTCACAATAATCGCACCATTATCACGAGCATCTTTGCTCCAGTTACTCGTTGCTGATTGAGCTGATTTTTTACCTTTTAAATCAGAGAAAGTCTTAATGCTGTTATTATTTTCTTTCGTCACAATAACCCCAGCAGAATAATTATAAGGCGCAGAATAATCATATTTTTTTAAGCGCTCTGGACTTGGATTCGTTTGGTTTGCAATAACATCAAATCGTTTTGCATTCAAGCCTGCATACATTCCATCCCAAGCGGTTTCTTTAAACTCAATTTTCAAACCTAATTTTTCTGCCACTTTCTCAATGATTTCTACATCAAAACCTGTCAACTTGCCGTCTTTACCATGAAAAGTAAATGGCGCATAAGTTCCCTCAGTTCCCACTAATAAAGTTTTAGTTTTTTCAACGCGGTCAGCAATTTCACCAGCGTGAGAAAATGCAGAGAAAGCAATACCAGCACTTAAAAGTGCGGTTGTAAAAAATAATTTTTTCATTTTTTATTCCTTGTGTTGTGTTTGTCTAAGCGTGATTATAAAAATCAAACTTATGAAAAAACAAGATTATTTATTTATATTTTATGAATTTTAGTTATAACAAAGCGAGATATGACCAATTACTATCAAAACAATAAAATAATCTACCGCACTTTCTTGTAGAAAAACAGGTTTCTAAACAATGTAATCAATCTACTCTTATAACATTTTGATAAAAAAATGCCTTTCTAAAGAAAGGCATTAGTAGAAATTTAAGATTATAAATAAAGTTGTAATTTCTAATAGAAAAGTAGCGTACCTAATTACGCTTCATCACTTCCAGAAAAACGTTCAATTTTCGCACCTAGACCACGTAATTTATCTTCGATATGTTCGTAACCACGATCGATATGATAAATACGATCTACAATGGTTTCACCTGTTGCGATACAACCTGCAAGAACCAAACTGATTGATGCGCGTAAATCTGTCGCCATCACTTCTGCACCAGATAACTGTTCAACACCGTGACATACCGCAGTATTCCCTTCAATTTCAGCTTTACCGCCCATGCGAATTAATTCAGGAATATGCATAAAACGATTTTCAAAAATCGTTTCAGTAATAATACTTGTGCCCTCTGCCACCATATTTAATAAGGTGAATTGAGCCTGCATATCAGTAGGGAAACCTGGATGTGGCGCAGTACGAATATTCACCGCTTTAGGGCGATTTCCAAGCATATCTAAAGTGATACTATTCTCAGTAACATCAACTTGAGCGCCAGCTTCACGAAGTTTATCGATCACTGCATCTAAAGTATCAGCTTTAGTATTTTGACAAACAACACGACCGCCCGAAATTGCTGCGGCAATTAAGAATGTACCTGTCTCAATACGATCTGGCACGACACTATGCTCACAACCAGTTAAATATTCAACACCTTCAATCGTAATGTGATCAGAACCTGCACCAGATATTTTCGCACCCATTTTATTCAGGAAGTCAGCGGTATCTACAATTTCAGGCTCACGAGCCGCGTTTTCAATCACGGTGGTGCCTTTCGCAAGTGTCGCTGCCATCATAATAGATAAAGTTGCACCTACGCTTACTTTTTCCATTACAATGCGAGTTCCCACTAGACGATCTAATACTTGTGCTTTTACATATCCTTCTTCAAGAACGATGTTCGCGCCTAATTTTTCTAAACCGCTAATATGGAGATCAACTGGACGAGCACCGATAGAGCAACCACCAGGTAACGATACTTGGCCTTGATGAAAACGAGCAACCAAAGGCGCCAATGCCCAAATTGAAGCACGCATGGTTTTAACCAATTCATAAGGGGCAGTGAAATGATCGATATTCGATGCATCTAATAAAACTGCGCCAGTTTCATCACGATCTACCACCACGCCTAATTTACGTAAAATTTTCAAAGTGGTTTCAATATCTTTAAGCGCAGGCACGTTCGTGAGTTTAACGGATTCTGTTGCTAAAATAGCTGCAAAAAGAATTGGAAGTGCGGCATTTTTTGCACCTGAAATATTCACGGTTCCACTTAAACGAGATTGCCCATAAACACGAAATTTTTCCATTTTTGAATCCTTAATTAAGTTGGTTTAATGCACGATCACGTTTCCACTTTTCAGTGGTATAAGTTTTAATTGTTAACGCGTGAATTTCGCCAGTAGTAAAATAAGCCATTAACGGAGCATAAATTGTTTGTTGTTGTTTTACGCGAGAAAGTGCGGCAATTTCATCACTCACGACAATCACGCCAAAATGCGCATTTTCACCTTGAGCATAAACCTCTTCTACGTTTAGCGCTTCTTTTAAAATTCGTTCAATTTCTTGAAGTTCCATCAGATTTCCGTTTAATTAAGATCTGTAAAATTTGCGATCCAATCAGACAAACCAACAAGATCTGCAAGGGTTAATAATTGTTTTGGTGGATAAACTAATCGCACTGTTTTGTTAAGGTTTTGACACTCTCGTAAAAAATCACAAAGAGCTGCAAAACCGGCTGAATCAATATGTTGAATACCAGACAAATCCCATTCAACAACCGTTTTATCAAGCGCATTCGCTGATAAAAAAACGTCACGTTGCTGCCACATAGGCAACAACGTGTTGCGAGATAGCTCCCCTGACAAAAGGAGCGCTATCTTATCATCATTTTTCTTTAAATCCCAATTTAACATGGCACAAGATTATTTGCTTAATGTTACAGGTTGGGCTGCTGATTTTTGTACTTGTGCAGTTAATGCATCAATGCCATGTTGACGTAAGATACCACTCCATTCTTGTTGTTTTGTTACAACCATGCTCACCCCCTCAGCAACCATGTCATAAGCTTGCCATTCGCCAGTTTTACTATTTTTACGCCATTTAAAATCTAATTTAATTGGTGCAGCTCCGTTAACTTGAATGATATTCACACGAATATTTACTAAGTTTTTGTCGCCTAATGCTTTTTCTGGCTCGATTTGAATTTGTTGATTTGAATATGCCGTTAATACTTGTGCATAAGCTTGTTCAATAAAATTACCAAAAGCTTTAAAGAATTTTTCACGTTGTTCAGGTGTAGTCGATTTGAAATGAGAACCTAGCACTAAAGAACCTGCATAATTGACTTGAACATAAGGTAGCAAATCATTACGAACGATAGTACGTAGATAATTTGGATTCTTTTTAATCTGGCTTTGATTTGCCTGAATATCAGAAAACAATTTATCTGACGCTTGTTGCATCAATACATAAGGGCTTGTTTCAGCCATAGCAGTACCAGCAGTAAAAAGTGCGGTAAATACTAAGGTTAAAATTGCAAACCATTTTTTCACTTGGAAAAATTTCATCATAAATCTCCTAAATAAATGTTAGTTGTTATTGTACTGTAGGCTCAGTCTTTTCACTGTTACCATCAGATTTTTTATCGCCGTAAAGGAATTGGCCGATTAAATCCTCCAACACCATAGCAGATTTTGTATCTTGAATTTGGCTACCCTCTTTAAGCATAGCCGATTCACCATCATCAAATCCCATTGTCAATGCAATATATTGCTCACCTAATAAGCCAGATGTCTTAATTGATAAAGAACTGTTTTCTGGGATTTCATTATATTCCTGGTTAATTGCAATACTGACTTTTGGTAAATAGCTTTTTTCATCAAGCGTAATACCGCTCACACGCCCAATAACCACTCCGCCAACTTTTAATGGTGCACGCACTTTTAGTCCACCAATATTATCAAAAGTTGCCGTCACAGTATAAGATTTCGTCTCACCAAAACCTTGTACGTTGGCTACGCGTAAACCTAAAAAAACTAAGGCGCCAATACCAAGTAATAAAAATAACCCGACCCAAAATTCATATTTAATTGTTTGTCTCATAAAAAATCCTTAACCTGCTCCAAACATAATAGCAGTCAAAATAAAATCTAATCCTAGAACAACAAGCGATGCATGCACAACCGTTCGTGTTGTAGCTTGGCTGATACCTTCTGATGTTGGCATACAATCATAACCATTGAACAGAGCAATCCAAGTTACGGCAACCGCAAAGAAAACCGCTTTAATAAAGCCATTTAAAATATCATAGCTCCAACTCACGGAATTTTGCATCACAGACCAAAAGCTGCCTGAATCAACACCTTTCCAATCCACACCGACTAAGGAACCACCCCAAATACCAATCGCAATAAACAAGATTGACAAAATTGGCATGGAAATAACCCCTGCCCAAAAACGAGGTGCAATCACTCGACGTAAAGGATCAACCGCCATCATTTCAAGACTAGAAAGTTGTTCAGTGGCTTTCATTAAGCCTATTTCAGCCGTCAATGCAGAACCTGCTCGACCAGCAAATAAAAGTGCGGTAACAACAGGCCCTAATTCTCGTAAAAGAGAAAGTGCTACAAGCTGCCCCAAACTTGTTTCAGCAGAAAAATCGACTAACACGACATAACCTTGTAGTCCTAATACCATTCCAATAAATAAACCGGACAACAAAATAATGAGTAACGATTGGACACCTAAAACATGCATTTGCTTCACAAGCAAAGGAAAATGCTTGCGAATTTGTGGCTTGCCGATCAATGCGCCAAATAACATAAAGCCTGCTCGCCCTAATGCACGGAAAAAATCAATCACCTGTTTTCCCAGAGCAGAAATAAAATTGACGATCATTCAAACAATTCCTTCACATAATCTTGCGCTGGGTACTTAAAGCGCACAGGACCATCAGATTCACCTTTTAAGAATTGCACCACTCGCGGATCTTGGCTTTGTAAAAGCTGATCAGATGTTCCTTCTGCGATGACTTTTTGGTCTGCAATAATATAGGCATAATCTGCAATACTCAATACTTCCTCCACATCATGTGACACCACGATAGAAGTCAAATTTAACGCTTCATTTAATCGTTTAATCAGGCTTAAAATCACGCCCATACTGATTGGATCTTGCCCAGTAAATGGCTCATCAAACATAATTAAATCAGGGTCAAGTGCAATAGCTCGCGCTAATGCAGCTCGACGAGCCATACCACCAGAAAGTTCTGAAGGCATCAATGCGGCAGCGCCTCGCAACCCAACCGCCTCCAATTTCATCAATACGATTTGACGAATTAAACTTTCAGGCAAATGCGTATGTTCCCGAATTGGAAAGGCGACATTATCAAAAGTAGAAATATCCGTAAAAAGTGCACCTGATTGGAATAACATCCCCATCCGCTTGCGTACTTCATACAGTTCACTATTAGATAGACGACAAATATCTTGCCCATCAAACAAAATTTCACCTTGTTCTGGCATTAGTTGCCCACCGATCAATTTAAGTAAGGTGGTTTTACCAATCCCCGACGGCCCCATGATCGCAGTGATTTTTCCCTTTTTTACTTGCAAATTCAGGTTATCGTAAATCACGCGATCACCGCGTTTAAAGGTGAGATTCTTAACTTCAATTAGATTTTGATTCATTAAAATCTCGTTTATAAATAAAAAGTGCGGTCGTTTTGACTAGCGTTTTTGTGAAAGGTTCATCTTACGACGAACAAACGCCATCATGCCGTGTAATACTAAAAACAACAATGATAAAGCATATAAAGGCATATTTCCCAACGCAGAATAAGGGGTTTTACCTTCCGCTGGTGCAATTTTATGCGTCAACGTTGTTTCAATAAACTGCGGTGCCTGCGCTAACACTTTACCTTGTGCATCAACAAAAACTGAAATGCCTGTATTGGTTGCACGAATAAGCGGTTTTCCCAATTCTAAAGCGCGCATTCTTGCCATCTGTAAATGTTGCCAAGGCCCAATCGAATCACCAAACCAAGCATCATTAGAA
This sequence comes from Haemophilus haemolyticus, assembly GCF_003352385.1. Taxonomy (NCBI): domain Bacteria; kingdom Pseudomonadati; phylum Pseudomonadota; class Gammaproteobacteria; order Pasteurellales; family Pasteurellaceae; genus Haemophilus; species Haemophilus haemolyticus. Next base: position 621,834 of record NZ_CP031243.1, read on the forward strand.
ATCGTGAGCAAATAATCTGTATCTTGTTTCAAATTTTGCCGCACTTGTTCACCGAAAATAATCTCGTAGCAAATTGCTGGCGAAAAAGCGCGTTTTTTTGCCATTAAAGATGGCTGAATCGCATCCCCGCTTTGAAATGCAGACATCGGCAAATTAAACACTGAATTAAGTGGTCGCAGAATACTTTCTAGTGGAACATATTCACCGAACGGCACGAGATGATGCTTACTATAACGATTTGATGTATCGGGCTGATAAGGAAAATCTGGGTTTCCAGCAGTCATAATAGAATTAAGCAATTTACCAGATTTCGTATCTTGGAATACGGTTCCAACCATTATCTCCGTTTTCGTTTCTTTAGCAGCTCGATCTAATCCTTCAAAAAATGGGGTAATCGCATTTTCAAGAGTTGGCAATGCTGATTCAGGCAAAATAATTAAATCGGTTTTACCAAGATTTTCTGCGATTAATTTTTTATAAATCTCCAAAGTAGAATAGAAATAATCCGGATCCCATTTGAGATTTTGTTCAATATTGCCTTGAGCAAGCGTGACTGAAATTGCCTTATCTTCAACAGCTTTTACAAAGTGAATTCGGGATGAATAAACACTTAACTCCCCCACGATGATTAATAACAAAACGTTCGCCAAGACTAATTTAAGATTTTTCGTTTTAAATAAAGATAAAGCAAAATTAAACATCACCGTACTTGCCCAAACGGTAAAGAACGTCAATCCTGTTACCCCAAAAATCGGGGCGATGCCATAAAATGGGCTGTCAATTTGTGTATAACCAAATTGAAGCCAAGGAAAACCGGTAAAAATCCAACCTCGTAAAAATTCTGTAAATGTCCAAATTACGGCAAAAATTACCGCACTTTGAACTTGGAAACGCTGAACCAAATAGGTAAAGAGCATTGGGTATAGTGCAAGATAAGCCGCAAGTAAACCGACAAGGAAATAACTCACACCTAAAGACGCGCCACCAAATTGGTGAATACTGACATTAAGCCAACTTACCCCAAAGCAGAAAAATCCCATCGACCACAAAAAAGTCGCTAAAAGTGCGGTAGATTTTTTAGGATTTTTAGCGACATAAAGTAAACCGAGTAAAGAAACATAGGCTAAAGGCCAATAATCAAATGGCGAAAAGGCAAACACACCGACTAAACCAGATATAAGCGCAATAAGATAAGTAAAATATTTATTCATAAATTTAATTATATTTTGAACGCCCTTACGAGCGTCTTTTATGTTGAAATTTGAAATTCCATTCCAAGTAAATAAAAAGCACGCGTTAGAAAACGCGCGCCATCATTGAGGATGATAAAATGCTATTCGGCTTTTTCTTCCACATCATCCATTTCTGCCAAATGTTCATCTGGCACAGTCACTCGAAGTTGAATCAATCGGCGACTATCTGCCGAAGTAACTTTAAATTGAAGATTTTTCAACGTAATTTCTTCACCGCGTTTTGGTAAATAACCAAAAGTTTGCATAATCAGCCCGCCAATGGTATCGACTTCTTCATCATCAAAATCCGTATTAAATTGCGCATTGAAATCATCAATATCGGTGAGCGCACGCACAGCATAAGTATGACGAGAAAGCTGACGAATATCCGCGACTTCTTCTTCATCAAACTCATCTTCAATATCGCCAACAATTTGTTCCAAAATATCTTCAATGGTGACAAGACCTGATACCGCACCAAATTCATCTACCACAATAGCCATATGGAAACGCTCTGAGCGGAAATCTTTCAACATACGATCCACTCTTTTACTTTCTGGCACAATCACGACGGGGCGCAATAATGAAGATAAATCAAACTCTTCCGCATCTTCTCGTAAAAATTTCAATAAATCTTTCGCATGCAAAATACCCACGATATTATCGCGATCATCCGCATCGGCAATCACAGGAAAACGAGAATGAGCGGATTCAATAATTGTGTTTAAACAAGTATTTAAATCTTGTTGATCTTCAATAAAAATAATTTGTGAACGAGGAATCATAATATCGCGAACACGAAGCTCCGCGATTTCCATCACGCCTTCAATCATTTCGCGAGTATTTTGATCAATTAAATCGTTTTGTTCTGAATCGCGAATCACTTCAACAAGTTCTTCACGATTTTTTAGTTCACCTTGAAAAAAGCGACCAAATAAAGATTGGAAAAAAGGTTTTTTCGTATTTTCAGATTGGTTTGAATTTTGCTGTTCGTCGTTCATATTGGCTTGTAGTTGATGTCTTATTGACGGCGAAAAAGTATCATATTTTGAGCATCTTCGCAAAGATAAAGCAAGGGAAAAGAAAAGTGCGGTGAAATATCTCTTTATTTTCTACCGCACTTCAATTCTATAAGAACTTAAACTCCGTCCATTGATAATATCGCTCGCCTGCTTTTTGAATCCCGCCGTAATTTTGCCATTCAGGATGATTTGGTGTGTCGGGTAAACATTGGGTTTCTAGTGCTACGCCAGAAAAATCGGCATATAATCCGCTATTTCTCGTTGGTGTGCCTGCAAGATAATTACCCGTATAAACCTGCAATGCGGCTTGCGAGGTTCTTACTTCCAAACTTAAATCACCAGTTGGAGAAGTCAGTAACACACAGGGCTTTTGCCAAGCTTTATTGACAATAAAGGAATGATCGTAACCTTTTGTTGCTTGCTGATCCCCTTGTAAAAAATCTTGTTTGATGGGTTTAGCAATACGGAAGTCAAAACTTGTATTCACTACGTGCTTTAATGGAGAATTAGGAATCCCCTCATTATCTACAGGCAGATAAAAATCAGCATTTAAACGTAATGTATGTTCACGCACATCACTACCTTGCTCTGCATTTTCTAAATTAAAATAGGCATGATTCGTTAGGTTCAATGCGGTATCCTTATCACACATCCCGGCATATTCAATTTTTACGCTATTATCATCTGTTAGCGTATAGGTTACAGACACATCCACATTCCCAGGAAAACCCTGATCGCCATCCTCTGACTGTAATGAAAAACACACAAAATTCTCACCGCACTCTTGAATTTTCCAACGGCGTTTATCAAAGCCCTCTCCACCATGAAGCTGATGTTTACCTTGATTACTTTTCAACTGAATGAGTTCACCATTTAATTCAAATTGTGCATTTGCAATACGATTTGCATAACGCCCTACGCTTGCGCCTAAATAGCTTTGATGAGTGGGATAATCTTCTACCTTACAACCCAATAAAACCTCGCGTAAAGTGCCATTTACTGGCACTTTACAAGAAAGCCAAGTTGCACCCCAATCCATAAATTGAACACGCATTCCATTTTCATTTTGCAGAGTTATAAGCTGATAAGGTGCACCATCAGGCGCACTAAAAGTAGTTTGTTCTAACATCATTTTCTCTTAAATCACTCGAACACCTTGTGATGCAGTGCACACATAAAAAGTTTCTTTTAAACCAGTCGTTTTTTCGTAATTATCCGCAATAATTTTACGAACTGCATCGACTTTATCATGCGGCGCAAGTGCGACAATACAACCACCAAAACCGCCGCCTGTCATACGTGCACCGCCACTTTTACCAATAACAAGTTGAGCCAATTCAACTAAATAATCAATTTGTGGCACGGTGATTTCAAAATCATCACGCATTGAATCATGAGATTCTCCCATTAACTCACCTAAACGAGTCAAATCATTTTTCTTCAAGGCTTCCACTGCATCGAGTACTCGTTGATTTTCTGTTACGACATGACGAGCACGTTTTGCTGCTAACGGAGAAAGTGCGGTCAATTCCGCTTCTCTTTTTCGGAATTGTTCAACTGAAACATCACGCAACGCTTTTACTCCAAAAAATTTTGCCGCCTCTTCACATTGCTGACGGCGAGTATTGTATTCACCCGTTACCAAATCGTGCGGTACGTTTGAATTCACAATAATAACGGCGACATCTTGTGGCACGGGTGTTGGAGTGGTTTCAAGACTACGACAATCGATCATCAGTAAGTGATTTTCCTGCCCAAGCGCAGAAATTAACTGATCCATATTGCCACAATTTGCGCCAACAAATTGGTTCTCCGCTTTTTGCCCATTCAATGCAATATCTGTATGAGAAAGCGGTAAATCGCCAAGTTGTTGGCAGAATTTACCCACCGCAACTTCTAACGCTGCAGATGAACTTAATCCAGAAGAAAGCGGCACATTTCCAGAAATCACTAAATTTGCACCTTGTTGAAAGTGCGGGTAACGTTCTTGGATAAATTTTACAACCCCACGCACATAATTAGCCCATTTGTGTTCACTCTTCGGAATTTCAACATTGAGAGAAAATTCATCAGTTTCATCAAGATCCGCCGCATAAACATTCCAAATATGATCATCTCGTTTTGTACCAGAAACGGCCGTACCAAAATTAATCGCACAAGGCATAACAAAGCCGTCGTTGTAGTCAGTATGTTCGCCGATGATATTTACGCGACCAGGGGCATAGACGGTAAGATCTGGTTGTTTTTGGTGTTTTTGTGTAAAGAGTTGTTGGGCGTTCTTAATTGGATTCATATTAACTTCCTTTTGCTTAGGGTAACCTACCCTAGGCTAGCTGAAATGCTACCCCTTTGGGGTAAATTATTTGTTTAATAGTAAGTTTCCCAAAGGGAAACCACTTTTAGTAACCGTGGGTATACTTACCCACGCTAACAGGCTTATCTTTCTTTATAATGAACTTCACTCAAAGCACGTAATCGCTCTGCTGCCTGTTCTGCCGTTAAATCGCGTTGACTTTCGCCTAACATTTCATATCCCACCATAAATTTACGCACGGTTGCTGAGCGTAAAAGAGGAGGGTAAAAATGAGCATGTAACTGCCAATGTTCGTTATCTTCGCCATTAAATGGTGCCGCATGAAATCCCATTGAATATGGAAAAGAGGTTTCAAAGAGATTATCGTATTTGGTCGTCAATTTTTTCAAAATAACCGCAAGATCTTCTGATTGTTTGTCACTTAATTCAGTTAAACGTTTTACATGCGTTTTTGGTAAAAGCAATGTTTCAAATGGCCAAACAGCCCAATAAGGCACTAAAGCTACCCAATGTTCAGTTTCAACGACAATACGTTCTTTTAACTCCAGTTCTCGTTTCACATAATCAACTAACATTACTGAACCATGTTTTAATAAATAATCGCGTTGTGTGCGATCTTCACGAGCAACTTCATTTGGCAAGAAATTATTCGCCCAAATTTGACCATGTGGATGTGGGTTCGAACAGCCCATTGCCGCCCCTTTGTTTTCAAAAATTTGCACCCATTGGTATTTTGCACCAAGCTCTCGAAGTTGCTCTTGCCATACTTTAATCACTTCTTCAATCTCAAGTGCGGTCAATAATGGCAATGTTTTACTATGATCTGGAGAGAAACAAATAACTCGACTTTCACCACGAGCTTGAGAACTCTGGAAAAGTGGATCGGAGGATTTTTCAGGGGCTGGCGTATCTTCTAAAAGTGCGGAAAAATCATTTTTAAACACATAAGGTTTACGATAATCTGGATTTAATTCACCTGTAATACGCTTATTACTCGGGCAAAGATAACAAGTTGGATCATAACTTGGTTTTTGTTCTTCATTCACTTTTTCTTGTTGCCCTTGCCATGGACGCTTAGCACGATGTGGTGATACCAAAACCCATTGATCAATTAACGGATTATAGCGACGATGTGGATGCTCGGTTGGTTCAAAAATATCACTCATAATTGGCTCCCTTTCTAAATTGTAAACGATTACACAAAATGCTGCGCATAAGATAGCAAATTCACAAAAATAAACCGTGATCCGTATCACATAATATGAAAATCTCTGAAAGTTTTTTGTGATCTCAGTTACAAATCAGAAAGTAATCGCTTTCAATTTTATTTAGAAAGAACATAATTAAGAAACGTAATTCCATTATGGAAAGTATTCTATGAGCACCATTCATGATGTAGCCGAATTAGCCCATGTATCTATTGCTACTGTTTCTCGTGTTATAAATCAACATCCCTCAGTGAGTGAAGATACCCGCCTTGCCGTAAAACAAGCAATTGAACAACTTAATTATCAGCCTAATGCAAATGCTAAAGCCCTTGCAATACAAAACACGGATACTATTGGTGTGGTTGTTACCGATGTAACAGACTCGTTTTTTGCTATTTTAGTAAAAGCCGTAGATAAAGTTGCAGAAGCACACCGTAAAACAATCTTGATTGGCATTGGCTATCACCATGCAGAGAAGGAACGTGAAGCTATTGATACTTTACTTCGCAAGCGTTGTAGTTGTTTAGTTGTGCATTCCAAAGCGTTATCCGACGATGAACTTAGCCATTATTTGAAAACAGTACCAGGAATGGTCATTATCAACCGAGTGATTCAAGGCTATGAAAATCGTTGCGTAAGTTTAGATAATAAAAAGGGAACCTACTTAGCAACAGAAATGCTTATCCGCTGTGGTCATAAACATATCGCATATATTGGATCTAACCATGCAATTTTCGATGAAATTGAGCGTCGAGATGGTTATCTTACTGCATTAAAAGATCACAATTATCCAATTATTGAGCATGCCATAACGCACAATTCACCAGACTTCGAAGGTGGTGAAAAAGCAATGATTGATTTGCTTAGTTATAACAAAGATCTTACTGCTGTGGTCGCTTATAACGATTCAATGGCGGCGGGAGCCATTTCAGTTCTCAATGAAAACAATATTAGTGTACCAAGCCAATTTTCAATCATTGGTTTTGACGATATGCCAATTGCTCGTTATTTAATTCCTAAATTGACGACCATTCGCTATCCTATTGATTTAATGGCAACTTATGCAGCCAACCTTGCGTTAAGCCTTGTCGATAATGAGGTGAGAACGCCATCAACAATTCAATTTAACCCAACATTAGTACGTCGTTTTTCTGTGGAATCTATCTAAATTTGAAGATAAACGCACTCATAAAATGTGATAGCGATCACAAATCCGAGTTTTTAATGTAATCGTTTTCATTTATGTGAGTTTGATCACAGATTCCAAGCAGATTATTCGCTAATATGGCATCAATTGCAGAATGTAATGCAATATTTATCTCTAACATCAACATTCCAAAATAGGAGCGTTATTATGAAAAAAACAGCAGTATTAAGTGCAGTTGCTTTGGCTATCGGTTTAGGTGCAGCATCTTCTAGCTTCGCAGCAAGTAACAAAATTGGTGTAACCATTTACAAATACGATGACAACTTCATGTCTTTAATGCGTAAAGAAATCGACAAAGAAGCTAAAGCACTTGGTGGCATTAACTTATTAATGAATGACTCCCAAAATGCACAATCAATTCAAAATGACCAAGTTGATGTATTACTTTCCAAAGGTGTGAAAGCTCTTGCAATTAACTTAGTTGACCCTGCTGCAGCACCAACCATTATTAGCAAAGCAAAACCAGACAACATTCCAGTTGTATTCTTTAATAAAGACCCAGGTGCAAAAGCTATCGGTTCTTATGAACACGCTTACTATGTAGGTACTGATCCAAAAGAATCTGGCTTAATTCAAGGGGATTTAATTGCAAAACAATGGAAAGCGAATCCTGCTCTAGACTTAAATAAAGATGGCAAAATCCAATTCGTGTTATTAAAAGGTGAACCAGGTCACCCAGATGCTGAAGCTCGTACAAAATTCGTAGTTGAAGAACTTAATGCGAAAGGTATCCAAACTGAACAATTATTTATTGATACCGGTATGTGGGATGCTGCAATGGCGAAAGATAAAGTAGATGCTTGGTTATCTAGCTCTAAAGCTAACGACATTGAAGTAATTATTTCTAACAACGATGGTATGGCATTAGGCGCATTAGAAGCAACCAAAGCACATGGTAAAAAACTCCCTATCTTCGGTGTGGATGCGTTACCAGAAGCATTACAACTCATCAAAAAAGGTGAACTTGCTGGTACTGTGTTAAACGATGGTGTGAACCAAGGTAAAGCGGTTGTTCAATTATCTAACAACTTAGCACAAGGCAAAGCAGCAACTGAAGGCACAAAATGGGAATTAAAAGATCGTGTTGTACGTATCCCTTATGTTGGTGTAGATAAAGACAACTTAGGCGACTTCTTAAAATAATTTCTCATCAATTTTTGTTGTAATCCAAGGGGAAGTTGCCCTTCCCCTTTTTAACGAGGTTGGATATGACATCTCAAACTCAAAGTCAAGACAGCCAAGTGCTGCTCACAATGACCAATGTCTGCAAGTCCTTTCCAGGCGTAAAAGCCTTAGATAATGCAAACCTAACGGTTCGTTCACATTCTGTTCATGCTTTAATGGGTGAGAACGGCGCGGGCAAATCTACATTACTAAAATGCTTATTCGGCATTTATGCCAAAGATGAAGGCGAAATCCTTTTCTTAGGCCAACCCGTCAATTTTAAAACATCTAAAGAAGCCCTTGAGAATGGTATTTCAATGGTGCACCAAGAACTCAACCTCGTGCGCCAAACTAGCGTAATGGATAACTTGTGGCTTGGACGCTATCCACTTAAAGGACCTTTTGTCGATCACGCGAAAATGTACCGTGATACTAAAGCGATTTTTGATGAATTGGATATTGATGTAGATCCTAAAGAAAAAGTCGCCAAACTTTCAGTTTCTCAAATGCAGATGATCGAAATTGCGAAGGCGTTCTCGTATAACGCTAAAATCGTAATCATGGATGAACCAACATCCTCGCTTTCTGAAAAAGAAGTTGAGCATCTGTTTAAAATTATCGACAAATTAAAACAACGCGGTTGCGGAATTATTTATATTTCTCACAAAATGGATGAAATCTTCAAAATCTGTGATGAAATTACTATTTTACGCGACGGTAAATGGATCAATACGGTAAACGTGAAAGAATCCAGCATGGAACAAATTGTCGGAATGATGGTAGGTCGTGAATTAACACAGCGTTTCCCTGAAAAAACAAACACGCCAAAAGAAGTAATTTTACAGGTGGAAAATCTTACCGCTAAAAATCAACCATCCATTCAAGACATATCTTTTGAATTACGAAAAGGTGAAATTCTGGGTATTGCAGGCCTTGTGGGGGCTAAACGTACCGATATCGTTGAAGCTATTTTTGGCGTACGTGAATTAACCGAAGGAACTATCAAGTTACACGGAAAAACCGTGAAAAATCATACCGCACTTGAAGCGATTAATAATGGCTTTGCATTGGTAACTGAAGAGCGTCGTTCAACAGGTATTTACTCTAATTTAAGCATTGAATTTAACTCATTGATTTCAAATATGAAATCTTATCTCACACCATGGAAATTACTTAGCACGAAGAAAATGAAAAGTGATACCCAGTGGGTAATTGATTCAATGAATGTTAAAACACCATCACATAGAACAACAATTGGTTCTCTTTCTGGCGGTAACCAACAAAAGGTCATTATCGGTCGTTGGCTTTTAACTCAACCTGAAATTCTGATGCTTGATGAGCCGACTCGTGGTATCGACATCGGGGCAAAATTTGAAATTTACCAACTTATTCAAGAACTCGCTAAAAAAGATAAAGGCATTATTATGATTTCATCAGAAATGCCTGAATTACTAGGTGTAACTGACCGTATTTTAGTGATGAGTAACGGTAAATTGGCGGGTATTGTAGAAACTGCAAAAACTTCACAAGAAGAAATCTTGCAACTCGCTGCGAAATATTTATAAATATAAGGAATGAATTATGAGTGCCTTAGAAAAAAACAAATCCTTTGATTTATTAAAACAAAATGCGATTTATTTTGTCTTGCTGATTTTGCTTGGCATTATTATTGCGCAAGATCCAACCTTTTTAAATTTAATCAACTTCAGTAACATCTTAACCCAATCTTCTGTGCGCTTAATTATTGCACTCGGGGTTGCTGGATTGTTGATTACACAAGGAACTGACTTATCTGCAGGTCGCCAAGTTGGTTTAGCGGCAGTTATCTCTGCAACCATGTTGCAGTCAATGGAAAATATGAACCGTGTATTCCCTGAAATGGGTGAAATTCCAATTCCTGTGGTAATTCTTGCAGTATGTGCTGTGGGTGCGTTAATCGGCTTGATTAATGGATTAGTTATCGCTTATTTAAATGTTACCCCATTCATTGCAACAATGGGTACGATGATTATCGTATACGGTTTTAACTCACTCTATTATGATGCTGTGGGTGGTTCGCCAATCGCAGGTTTTAGCGAAAATTTCTCAACATTTGCTCAAGGATTCTTCCGAATCGGCAGTTTTAAACTCTCTTACATCACAATCTATGCAGCCATTGCCTCATTCTTAGTTTGGGTGATGTGGAACAAAACTCGTTTCGGTAAAAACGTATTTGCTATCGGTGGTAACCCAGAAGCAGCGAAAGTATCTGGTGTAAACGTTGCACGTAACTTAGTTGTCATCTACATGATTGCAGGTATGTTCTATGCCTTTGGTGGTATGCTCGAAGCCGGTCGTATCGGTTCTGCAACTAACAACTTAGGTTTCATGTATGAATTAGATGCTATCGCCGCTTGCGTGGTCGGTGGCGTATCTTTCGCTGGTGGTGTAGGTACCGTAATTGGTGTAATCACTGGGGTTATCATCTTTACAGTTATCAACTACGGTTTAACTTACATCGGTGTAAACCCTTACTGGCAATACATCATCAAAGGTAGCATTATTATTCTAGCGGTAGCCATTGACTCATTAAAATACGCGAAGAAAAAATAATACGAATAACCTCTCTAAAAATAACAAAAAAGTGGGCATGCTTGCCCACTTTTGTTTTATATACTCAATTCAACGTGAATTTATAACCTCAGTAACGATATTTATGCAATAATCAGCAAACCCTGTATAATTGCGCCACCATTTTTATAGAGAGATAATCATGCAAATTAACTTTACACAAGTATTGCAAGACAGTTGGAACTTTTTCCGTAATCAACAAAAAATCATGCTGCAATTTGTCGCAATTTTATTTATTGTGCAAAGCGCAAGTGCACTTTTAAGTTTTCCAGTTAATGATGAAAATAAAAATGATGTATTAAATCTCGCAAATACAGATATCACAAGTTTTATCTTTTCAGTTGCAATCACTCAGATTTTAACGAGTTTTATCTCCGCTTGGGGATTAACCTCAATCCATAAAATTAGCTTACAAAATTACCGCACTTTGGGTGAAACCTTCTCACTTACCTTGCGTCGTTTTTCAGGTGTAATTCTGTTAGATCTATTAATGGTTGCACCAATGTTACTTGGTCTTGGTGAAGCCTTTGCTGCATTACTCACAAAAAAATCGCCCTCTATCATGTCACTTATCGCGATGATTGTTGGCGTTTGGTTCTTCGTCCGTTTAAATTTGACGGCAGTACATTATCTTTCTACTCAAGATACACTTTCGCAAACTATCCGAAAAATTTGGAAGCGAGGAAATACTCGAAAAGGCGTATTGTTTATTTACACCCTACTGGTTTATTTTCTCGTGCCAGTCCTCATTTTCCAATTAAGCGCATTTTCCAATAATGCTGTGTTTGATATGGTGATAGGCATTTTCACCGCATTACTTAATATTTTTATGCTAGTAGTGACTTATCGTTTCTACAGCTTATTTATGAAGGATTAATCAATATGAAACAACTCCTTGACTTTATCCCTTTAATTTTATTTTTTGTCACTTACAAACTCGGTGGTGTACGTGAAGCAGCCATCGTATTAGTAGTGGCAACAATTTTGCAGATCGTGATTTTAAAATGGAAATATGGAACCGTTGAAAAACAACAAAAAATCATGGCAAGTGCGGTCGTTTTTTTTGGACTTTTAACCGCTTACTTTAATGAAATCCGCTATTTGCAATGGAAAGTGACGATTATCAATGCCTTGTTTGCCATTGTTTTGCTCGTCGCACAATTTCAATTTAAAACTCCATTAATTAAAAAATTACTTGGCAAAGAGCTACAACTGCCCGAAAAGGCTTGGAATACACTTAACCTCGGTTGGGCTGTATTCTTTATTATTTGCATGTTGGTGAATATTTATATCAGCCATAATATGTCGGAAGAAGCTTGGGTTGATTTCAAATCTTTCGGAATTATTGGTATGACGGTGATTGCAACGATTATTTCAGGTGCTTATATCTATCGCTATTTACCTAAAGATGATTCAAATTCAAAAGATGGAGAAAAATAATGTCTTCCAATTTTACTGATAAAAATGGCCGCCATTCCAAAGGGATTCTATTACTACGAACTTTGGCGATGCCTTCTGACACTAATGCCAACGGAGATATTTTCGGCGGTTGGATCATGTCTCAAATGGATATGGGTGGTGCGATTTTAGCAAAAGAAATCGCACACGGGCGCGTGGTTACCGTTGCCGTTGAAAGTATGAATTTTATCAAACCAATCTCTGTGGGGGATGTCGTCTGTTGCTACGGACAATGCCTCAAAGTTGGGCGTTCTTCCATTAAAATTAAAGTGGAAGTATGGGTGAAAAAAGTGGCGAGTGAACCAATTGGTGAACGTTATTGCGTCACAGATGCGGTATTTACTTTTGTTGCAGTTGATAATAATGGTCGCTCTCGCACGATTCCCCGTGAAAACAACCAAGAGTTGGAAAAAGCATTAGCCCTAATTTCCGAATTAGAAACAGAACACCCTTGTAAATAAAAGGAAATAATTATGTACTATGTTATTTTTGCCCAAGATATTCCCAATACGTTAGAAAAACGCCTTGCAGTACGCGAACAACATTTAGCTCGTTTAAAACAGCTTAAAGCAGAAAACCGATTACTGACGGCAGGACCAAATCCTGCAATTGATGATGAAAATCCGGGGGAAGCTGGTTTTACTGGCTCAACCGTCATTGCTCAATTTGAAAATCTACAAGCGGCAAAAGACTGGGCTGCACAAGATCCTTATGTCGAAGCTGGTGTATATGCAGATGTCGTTGTAAAGCCGTTTAAAAAAGTATTTTAATTCTAATAACGCAATATGAAAAAAGTCGCTTTAATTTCTCTCTGTATTTTGACCGCACTTTCTGCTTTTGCCGATACACCTAACACGGCAACAGCATCCATCAATCTTGAGCAAGAAAAACAAAACTGGGCGTCAATACAGCATCAAGACTACTTAAAACGTTTAAAACAACGTGAAACCTTTTTACAGGTTGAAGGTTTGCTAAAAAGTGCGGTAAAAAAACAGCAATTTTCTGAAGCGACTCAAAATATCACAAAAACCTTAATAGATTCACTGCAAGGCTATCCTTTGCAATACGATTTACTAGCACGCTTTTGGGAAAGCAAAATCGCCTTTTTGCAGAATGATGATATCCAAGGCAAGCAACAAGCACTTGATGAACTGAACGCATTAGCTCAACAAAATTACCCTTTTGTGACGCTAGTATTTCAAGTCTTATTACAAAAACTATCCACTTCAAACGAACAACAAACATCAGCAACTTCAGATAATACTAAAGAAAATAACAGGGTTCAAAAAGAACAAAATCAAGTAGAAAATCCTAAACAACTTGCTGAAATTGTAAGAAAAAGTGATCCTAACACTTTAGATAAAACCGTATTAATTGATGCTTTCCCACGTTATCTTAAAACGCTACCTGAACAAATGAATAACCCAAGTTTTGAATCCTATCAAAAATGGGCAAATACTTGGCAGCTCTCAGAAGATGAAATCAAACAGTGGAAAATAGCCTTTTTAAATCATTTTTTTGATAATGAAAACGCTGATTTTCAAAAATGGCGTGATGAACAAATCCAACAATTAAAAACAGATAATCTAACCGAACGCCGTTTACGAATGGCAATTTGGCAGAAGACCGACCTTTCTCCGTGGCTTAATTCACTTACTACTGAAGGAAAAGCAAAACAAGAATGGCGTTATTGGGAAGCTAAACAAGATATATCAAAAAATATAGAAAAACTAACCGCACTTTCAAAAGAGCGGGGGTTCTATCCAATGTTAGCTTCTGCACAATTAAAGCAAGCATATAAAGTCGATTATCCAATAGCACCAAGTTTTACTGTAGCAGAACAACTTCCTTTCGAGCAAGTTTTCGCCATGATTCGAGAACTGAGAGAACTTGGACGAAATGGTTTAGCAAAACAACGTTGGCGAATTTTACTTGATAATGCTGATTTCACAACTCAGCTAAAACTTGCAGAATATGCTGAAAACCAACAATGGTTTGAATTAGCTGTTGATGCTTCTATTGTTGCAAAAGCGTGGGATTATCTGTCCCTTCGTCTGCCAAATGCTTATCCTGAATACTTCAATGCAACATTACATAATTTAAATATCAGCAAAACTTTTGCTATGGCAATCGCCCGTCAAGAGAGTGCTTGGAATCCAATGGCACAATCTTCTGCAAATGCGCGAGGCTTAATGCAACTTCTGCCAAGCACGGCAAAATTGACCGCAGAGAATAATCAGCTGCCTTATCAAGGCGAACAAGATTTATTCAAACCATTGAATAATATTTTGCTAGGTACCGCACATCTGAATGAACTCAATGGAAAATATCCTAATAATCGAATATTGATTGCAGCAGCTTACAATGCAGGGGCAAATCGAGTAGAAAAATGGTTAAGTCGCGCGAATGGAAAATTAGCATTAGACGAATTTGTCGCATCTATTCCGTTTTACGAAACTCGTGGTTATGTGCAAAATGTAGTCACTTATGACTTTTACTATCAAATTTTACAAAATAAAGAAACCCCACAAATCTTTAGCCAAGAAGAATTGAATCGGCTATACTAAATGCACTAGTTTAATAGTGTGGAATGGGAGCGTAATTATGTATATCAGCCGTAATTTAGAACAATGGAATGCATTTCTTGAAATGCTAAAAATCGCCTTTGAAGAAAACAAAGCACAGGAGTTTCTAACCTTATTATTAACTGCAGACGAACGGGATGCAGTAGGATTGCGTTTGCAGATTGTCTCTCAGCTGATTGATAAAAATATGCCTCAGCGTGAAATTCAACAAAATCTTAATACAAGTGCCGCCACAATCACTCGAGGTTCCAATATGATTAAAACGATGGATCCTGATTTTATGCAATGGATGAAACAACATCTTGATCTCATTGAAAAAAACTAAGCGAATTTTTACCGCACTTTCTCACTTATTTAGTCTTAAATGGTGGAAAAAAAACTGGCAGCGAGTTGTCTTTCGTTTTTTTTTCGCCGTTTTTGCTTTGTTGCTGATTTTTCGCTTTGTACCTATTCCATTTTCCGCTTATATGGTACAACAAAAAATCGCTAATCTTTTACAGGGCGATTTTCGATATCAAATCCAATATAACTGGGTCAGCCTAGAAAATATTTCTCCAAACATTCAATTAGCTGTGATTTCATCAGAAGATCAGCGTTTTCCTGAACATTTCGGATTTGATTTTGAGGCTATCCAACGAGCGATTCGGTATAACGAAAAATCTAAAAAAGGAATCCGAGGAGCATCAACCATTTCCCAGCAAACCGCTAAAAACTTAATGCTTTGGCATGGACAAAATTGGCTACGAAAAGGTTTGGAAGTTCCAGCAACTATGTTGCTCGAGCTGACTTGGTCAAAAAAACGTATTTTAGAGGTGTATTTAAATATTGCAGAATTTGGGAATGGCATTTTTGGTGTGGAAGCGGCAAGTCGCTATTACTTTAAAAAATCAGCTAAAAATTTATCTCAAAATGAAGCCGCACTTTTAGCTGCTGTGTTGCCCAATCCAATCATTTATAAAGTAAATAAGCCAAGCTTATTAGTTCGTAAAAAACAAACTTGGATTTTGAGACAAATGGGAAATTTAGGTACTGAATACTTGAGCCATTTATAAAAAATCCAATCGAATTTCTAAAGTAAAACAAACTAAAAAATATTTACTTAATACATAAAATAAAAAAACGAGTCTTAGACTCGTTTTTTTATTTATAGCATTTTTATTACAGGTTTATTACCGCAAATAACACCCAAACAGTATAAATTGTGGCTAAACCATAAAAGATAAATCCACCAGCTGGCACATGCACTTTAAGATCGTGCATACCATGGTGAATACGGTGTAAACCACACCACATTGGGAAAATAGTAAGCACTAAAATAACTAATTTACCAATCCAAGAATAAGCAAAAGTAATTAAATTATGCGCATCGACTAAACCAAATGGTAATAACAAACCGATAATTAAAATAACGACAGGGAAGAAAATTGCACTCACTGTGCCGCCTGCACCGAACATTAACCATACTGGCGGTTCGCCGGAGCGTTTTGGATTTTGATCAACCATTTTTTCTCTCCCTTAAATATAAACTAAAACTAAAGCAATCACGCTAACTAATGCAGTTACCGCCCAAAGTGCATTTCTTACAACAGTGTGGGGTAAGCGTTCATTTTTCACAATAATATTCATCACTTTTGGTGTCATTAAGAAATATGTCACCGTATGATAAAGCGTTGCAATAAGCGTAATAATATTTAAGAACACCACAATTGGATTTCTTAAAAACTCAATAAAGCTCAAGATGCCTAAGCCTGGCATTGGATTGCTTGCGAGGCAAAGAACACCATAAAGCAACACGATACAAAACCATACAGCAAAGATTGAAGTCGCTTCACGTAGCATATAAGCTTTATAGAAGTCCAATTTTTGCCACCAAGTCGCTGTCATTGGACGAACATATTTTTTACGTTTACTCACTGTTACTGACATTCTTTCCCCCTTAGCCTTTTGGTTTGAGCATAGAGATAACATAATCTTTGGCACTTTCCACTTTTCCTTGGTTAATTGCAGAAGCAGGATCCACATGTTTTGGACAAACTTCTGAGCAATAGCCAACGAAAGTACAACTCCAAACCCCGTTTTTACCATTTAACAATGACATACGTTTTGCTTTACCATGGTCACGGTTATCAAGATTATAACGATGAGCCATTGTAATCGCTGCAGGGCCTAAGAATTCAGGATTTAAACCAAATTGAGGGCAAGCGGCATAGCATAAACCACAGTTGATACACATTGAGAATTGACGATATTTCTCAAGCTGTGCTGGCGTTTGTTTAGTACGGCTTACTTGCAATTCTTTCGATGGATGTGGTTTACCATCTAATGCAGGTGCTTCGTTACCAATAATATAAGGTTTAATTGCCTCTAAACTTTCAATAAAGTGGCTTAAATCAACCACTAAGTCGCGTTCAATTGGGAAGTTTGCTAACGGCTCAATACGCATATGACCGCTGTAATCACGTAAGAACGTTTTACAAGCCAATTTCGGTTTGTTATTCACCATCATCCCACAGGAACCGCAGATCGCCATACGGCAAGACCAGCGATAAGAAAGAGATGGTTCAAGTTTATCCTTAATATAACCTAACGCATCAAGCAAGGAGGTTTGATTATCATAAGGTACTTGATAAGTACTTAGATGCGGCTCTTGATCGATTTCAGGATTGTAGCGTAATACTTCAACATTCATTACTGGTGAATTAGCCATTTGCTTGCTCCTTAGCTTTCGCAGCGGCTTCTTGAGCTTCTGCTTCCGCACCGTAAACACGTTTTGCAGGTTGAGATTTAGTAATTTTCACCGGACTGTATTCAATACGCGGTGCACCATTCTCATTGTAGAAAGCAAGTGTGTGTTTTAAATAATTTACATCGTCACGTTCTGTGTAATCTAAGCGCTGGTGAGCCCCACGAGATTCTTTACGTTCAATCGCTGAATTAGCAATAGATTGTGCAACATCTAGAATGTAGCCCAACTCAACTGTGTAAAGTACATCTGTATTGAACACACTTGAGTTATCTGCAACACGAATACGTTTATAACGTTCTTTTAATTCTGCAATTTTATCTACTGCTTTTTGCATACTTGCTTGGTCACGGTAAATACCACAACCTTCTTCCATTACAGAACCCATTTCATCGCGGATCTCAGACCAAGATTCATTACCTTCTTGTTTATGAAGAGCTTCTAAGCGAGCAACAACATCTTTTGCTTGAGCATCAACCGCACTTTGGTTTACAGATTGAGATTCAACTGCACGTTGTGCCGCATATTCCCCTGCAACACGACCTAACACAACAAGTTCAGCTAAAGAGTTAGAGCCTAAGCGGTTTGCGCCATGTAAACCTGAAGATGCACACTCACCTACAGCAAATAAACCTTTGATACGAGTTTCGCTGTTAAAATCAACCTCAATACCGCCCATGGTGTAGTGAACAACTGGACGAACAGGGATTGGCTCATTCACTGGATTTACACCTTCATAAGCACTTGCTAGTTCACAAATAAATGGCAGACGCTCATGTAAATATTTTTCACCAAGATGACGTAAATCTAAATGCACCACATCTACGCCTTTCGCAGTTTTTAAGGTATTACCTTTTTTCCATTCTTGCCAGAATGCTTGAGAAACTTTATCGCGAGGACCAAGTTCCATATATTTATTTTGAGGTTTACCAATTGGTGTTTCTGGTCCTAGCCCGTAATCTTGAAGATAACGGTAGCCATCTTTATTAACCAAAATACCACCTTCACCACGACAACCTTCAGTCATTAAGATGCCGGTATTCGGTAAACCTGTTGGGTGATATTGAACAAACTCCATATCACGAAGTGGTACACCATGACGATACGCCATAGATAAGCCGTCACCTGTTACAATACCGCCATTGGTATTGAATTTAAATGCACGACAACCACCTCCAGTTGCAATAACAACCGCATTGGCATTAATTTGAACAAGCGAACCTTCCATCATGTTCATTGCAACCATACCACGAGCATGGCCATCATCAACAAGAATATCTAATACGAAGTGTTCATCAAAACGTTGGATTTGTGGATATTGAATAGAAGTTTGGAAAAGCGTGTGTAATAAGTGGAAACCTGTTTTATCAGCAGCGAACCAAGTACGCTCAATTTTCATTCCACCGAAACGACGTACGTTTACATCGCCATCAGCTTTACGGCTCCAAGGGCATCCCCAACGTTCTAATTGAGTCATTTCCACTGGTGAATGTTGTACGAAATATTCCACAACATCCTGTTCGCAAAGCCAGTCACCACCCGCAACAGTATCTTGGAAGTGTTTATCGTAAGAATCTTCCTCTTTGATAACTGCCGCTGCACCACCTTCTGCTGCCACAGTATGGCTACGCATTGGGTACACTTTTGAAACTAATGCAATTTTTAAGTTAGGATTTGCTTCTGCTGCTGCAATCGCTGCACGTAAACCGCCGCCACCAGCGCCAACAATCGCAATATCGACATTAACTGTTTGCACGATATCCTCCAATAAATGTAGAAAGTAAAAAATAGAAATCACCCTAAAAGGGTAATCTAGTGAAGTCATTCTGCCATTTTTTGTTACAAATTAATAACGTTTTTTATGTAGGGAAAGGGGAAAAGGATGATTTTGTGATCTACCTCAAAAAAGCTTAGATTGAGTTGAGAAGAGCTCTCGTTTACAATGATGCAAATTTAAAAATGGGAATAAAAATGACCGCACTTACTCATTGGCAACCTTCTGCTGATATAAAAAATCTGCTTAAACGTGCAAAAATTATTGCTGAAATTCGTCAATTTTTTACAGAGCGAGGCTTGCTTGAAGTTGAGACGCCTGTTCTAAGTGAATTTGGCGTTACTGATTTACACCTTTCCACATTTAGCACAGAATTTCTCGCGCCTTTTGGTGAACAATCCAAAACACTTTGGCTTTTTACAAGCCCTGAATATCATATGAAACGCTTGCTTGCTGCAGGCAGTGGACCGATATTCCAAATCAGTAAAGTGTTCCGTAATGAAGAAGCTGGTAATCGCCACAATCCAGAATTTACTATGCTGGAATGGTATCGACCGCACTTTAGTATGCATCGTTTAATTAATGAGGTAGATGATTTACTCCAACAAATTTTAGATTGCCCACCAGCAGAAAGTTTAAGCTACCAATTTGTTTTCCAAGAATATGTAGGTTTAGATCCCTTATCTGCAGAACGTTCAGAATTAATCGAAGCAGCGCGTAAACATAACTTTATAGCTGAAGATGATGAAGAACGTGATACTTTATTGCAATTCTTATTTAGTGAAGTCGTTGAACCTCAAATAGGAAAAGAACGACCTGTTGCGGTTTATCATTTCCCTTCAACGCAAGCAGCTCTGGCACAAGTGAGCCCAGAAGATCAGCGAGTTGCAGAACGCTTTGAGTTTTATTACAAAGGGTTAGAACTGGCAAATGGTTTCCATGAATTGACCGATGCACGAGAACAAAGACATCGTTTTGAATTAGATAATCAGCAAAGAAAGAAACATGGATTACCAACTCGAGATATTGACGAACGTTTTCTGGCTGCATTAGAAGCAGGCTTACCAAATTCTTCTGGCGTTGCACTAGGAGTTGATCGTCTGATTATGGTTGCCCTAGGTTGTGAGAAAATTAATGAAGTGATTTCTTTTGCTGTGGATAATGCCTAGACGAAAAGTGCGGTGAAAAATTTACCGCACTTTTGATTTTTATTTACTGATCCATAATGGCAATCGTATAGTAACGGCAAGTCCTCCTAGTGGGCTTTTTTCAGCCCAGACCTTTCCTTGATGCTCCTGAATAACATTAGACACAATCGCCAATCCAAGTCCTGTTCCGCCAGTCGTTCTAGTTCGCGTTTCATCCACTCGATAAAACGGTTTGAAGATTTTTTCAAATTCATCTGGATGGACTCCAGATCCGTTGTCATCTATACGGATCCTGAGAAATTCTTCTTCTTCTTCTTCTTCTTGGATAAAAATATGAAGTTCGATCTTATCCTTGGTGTATTTGAGTGCATTTGTCACGATATTTTCAACCGCACTTTCCAGCAATCTAAAATTGCCGTTAAGTTGTAATTCATTTTTGGGTAAACGAATATTTGTGAGAAACGTTATACCTCGTTGCTCTGCCTCAAATTTGGCATCGTTGATAATATCAGTCCAAAGCGTATTGGCATAAAAAATATCCCGTTCAACTTGACTATTCATTTGATGGCGTGAAAGTAGAAGTAGCTCACTAATCATTTTATCCATTCGCCCTATTTCTCTTTCAATGCGTTTTACACTATCTGTTTCACCACATTCATGACGAACAAGCGCTGTAGCTAACTGCAAACGAGTGAGTGGCGTTTTTAATTCATGTGAAATCGATGAAAGTAGTGTTTGTTGATTAGAGATTAAATGATCAATAGAAGATGCCATTCGATTAAAACTTTGACCGACTTGGCGTAGCTCTAATGGACCATTAGCCACTAAGCTCTTATCAATTTTGAAATTGCCTAATGCCACTGAATTCGCCGCTTCTTGCAAGCGAGAAATAGGCTTAGTCAGCATTCTTGTGAACCACCAAAGCAATGGGCTGGTGATTAAAAGAATAAGCAAAATCAATATAATCGGTCTATCAAAAATGTAATTAAACATTTCTCGTTGTGGATTAACGTAAGAGATAAAGTACAAGGCATAAGAATTTGTCTCATCTCCCAAATACACTTGAAATGGACCTGAAATCTGAACTTCATTGAAATTTTTACGTTTGGGTTCTGAAAAATCACCTGATACATCCGCAAATCTTCGGATATAAGGTACTTCCTCTGGTAGTTCCCCTAGAATATCTTTAGTTTGTAAATTAATAAGAATGGGTCTGGAGGGTTGAAATTTATCTGTATGTAAAACGGGAACTTTTGCAATAAGCCCTTTTAATTGACCGTTGCGGATAATATCGATAATTTTTTTTTGATAGGTAACAACATCTGCTTCTTTTAAAGGCGAATAGACTCTGAGATCGAGAGTAGGCACAGCGATCACAAGACTCATCATGGCAAAAAAAGTAAACCAGAATATAGCAAATGTTCTGATCGCAAGTTGATTTAAACTGAAAAGACTGCGCAATTTCATAAAACTAGGTCACTAAAAGATATCCTTTTCCACGTAAAGTTTTAAACCAAGGCAGTTTACTTTTTCGTTCTGGTAATTTGCGTCTCAAATTAGAGATGTGCATATCAAGAGAACGATCAAATGGGGTTAGTGGTTTTTCCATTACTTCTAAACTTAATTCTTCTCGACTAATAACATTTCCCTTAGATTTAAGCAATAAACAAAGAATCTTAAACTCATAATCCGTTAAATTGAGATTTTCTTCATTATAGGTTGCAATTCCGTGAGAAAAGTTGAGAATAATTCCGTCAAAAGAAAGGATTTCTACATTTGCGGTATTATTTGAAGGAGATGCACTACGACGCAAAATCGCCTTAATTCTTGCAATAAGCTCACGATCGTTAAAAGGCTTGGGTAAATAATCATCCGCTCCCAATTCTAAGCCTAATACGCGATCAATGTCTTCGCCTCTTGCTGTCAGCATCATCACTGGCACGTTAGAGACTTTACGAATTTCTTTTAGTGTTTCGACACCATTTAACTTTGGCATCATTACATCAAGCAAAACCAACTCGTGGCTTTCATCAAGTTTTTGTAATGCCTCTAATCCATTATTTGCTGTTTGAACGTCAAACCCTTCTAGCGTTAAAAGGGATGAAAGTAATTCTGTCAGTTCAACATCGTCATCAACGAGCAAGAGTTTTGACATTGGAGATTCCTTTTACCAATTATTCTTATTGTAGTGCGGTGAAAATAAAAAGATTATTTCCAGAATTTCCACCAACTTGATTTTGGTTTCTCACCTGTTTCAATAATGGTGTTATTTTCGCCTTGTTGTGAAACCTCTGGTAAAGGTTTATCAAGATGGGTTTCTGTCACAATCCCACGTTGATCAAATTTTACTGTGAAAGTGTGTTGAACAGGTGTTTCATAAGCACGTTGTTGTAAGAATACGTAGTACCAAGTGTAGTTATTATAAGGGTCGATTAATACTGGCGTACCCAACAAATATTGTACTTGTTGAGCAGTCATGCCTTCTTTAACCTGAGCAACTGTAGTCGCCTCTAAATAGTTGCCTTGCGGTACATCAATTCGATATACAACTTTTTCAACGGTGGAACAAGAAGCGAGGCTTAATGCTAAAAATGTTGCGCCTAAAAGTGTTTTAACTTGCATTTTCTTTACCTTAATTTGTGCAAAAGTACTGTCAAATAATACCCAAAGTTGGCTATGTTTCCAAATTAATTCTCTGATTTTAAAGCCTTTTGTAATTGATCTTTTAAATTTGGCGGTAAACCTTTGATGGTTAGGGTATCTGTCATAGGATCCCATTGAATACGCGTATTCAATAATTCCGCATCAAAACTTAGGGTAACGCCCTTTCCTGACCCAGAGAATTTTGTTAGCGATTTCAATGTTGAATGAACAGGCGGAATGCTCTCTTCCAAACCATAATTCTGTTCTTCCGTAAAGGCGACAAAAGGCTGTTCGTTTAGAGTGGGTAATGAATCAGAAAGTTCCCTTAATTCAATATTGTTACCGTTTGAAAGCTGACCTTTACAATATTCAAACACTTGTTTTTTTACCGCTTGAGTTTGCTCTTTGTTGAGTTCGCCTTGATCGCAGTAATCACTCACCGCTTGCAATAAACACTGATTTTGAACCTGTGGATTTAATCCTTCTTCAGCACCTAAGAAATCCATGAAAAAATCACTAATTTTGCGACCTACACGGCCTTTTATGAAAGTTAAATAACGATTAGAGTTCGCATTTACTTGCAAATCCGTCAAATTTATCCGTGCCGCAATATCAAACTGAGTTATATCAAGATATTCTGTACGGTGAATATCTAAATGCTCATCGACTAACATACTATGGCGGCTATCAAGCAATGCAATAAACAAATAATCTGTCGCTAAGAAATTATATTGGCATAAAATCAAGGTTCCACTTTCTGCAAAGTTATATTTACCTAATTCATCTGCAAGCAATTTTGTTGAATATTGACTAAATCCTAAAAACTCAATTTCTTGTTCCAATAAACGATTTAAATGTTGTGCAAATATAGACTTTTCCTGAAACACACCAAAAGCCTTAGCTTTATTTTGATAGCCTTGATGAAGTTGCAACATCATTTGTTCTACTTCTGGCGTAATTGACAGCAACTCATCGCGTAATACGCTTCCCATTTTTATGCTATCGCCATCCACATTTTTGACTAACTGATGCAAAACAATTTGATTAACGGTAATACTCATTTTTGTCACCTTTGAAAAATTTGTTGCAAATTATAACCGCACTTTTTCAGCAAGAAAAAAGAAATTATTTAGGTTCTACCAAATAATCGGGTATCATAAGCCAAATTTTTTGTTTTATTTTTGACATTATGGCTCAACATTCTAAATATTCTGATGCTCAATTAAGTGCGATTGTAAACGATATGATCGCAGTATTAGAAAAACATAAAGCACCAGTAGATCTCTCCTTAATCGCATTGGGTAATATGGCAAGTAATCTATTAACTAGCAGTGTGCCGCAAACTCAACGTGAGGCATTGGCTCAAGCGTTTTCTAATTCCTTAATCAATGCAGTAAAAACACGTTAATATGAAATGGATTAAAAAAGGCACCTTCAGCGGCAAACAATACCGCGATGACGTTTCACGAAAAATTTCGTGGGGTCATTGGTTTGCCTTTTTTAATATTATTGTTGCTATTCTTATTGGCGCACGTTATGCCTTTATCATTGACTGGCCAGATACTCTCGCAGGAAAACTTTATTTCTTTGTAAGTTTGCTCGGGCATTTCAGTTTTAACGTTTTTGCGTTGTATTTACTCGTTGTCTTTCCTCTGAGTTTCATTGTTAAAAATCACCGCACTTTTCGCGGATTAACCGTGATTTTTTGTACCATTTGTACAACCTTATTATTATTTGATACCGCTGTTTTCAATCGTTTTAATCTGCATTTATCCTCTGTGGTATGGAATTTGCTGGTCAATCCAGAAAATGGCGAAATGTCACGCGATTGGCAGATTTTCTTTGCACCAATGCCGATTATTTTATTAGCGCAGATGTTATTTTCTCGCTGGAGTTGGGAAAAATTACGTAGTCTTGAACGCCAAAAATGGCTAAAAGCTGTCGGTGTATTCTTAACTTCCATGTTTATTACTACGCACTTAATTTATGCTTGGGCAGATGCTTATTTATATCGCCCAATTACGATGCAACGCTCTAATTTTCCTCTTTCTTATCCAATGACAGCCCGTTCTTTTTTAGAAAAACACGGTTTCATTGATGGCGAGCAGTACGCACAAACATTAAAACAAGAGGGACGTTTAGAGGCCTTAAAGATTGATTATCCTAAAAAAACGCTCACTTTTACACCAATTGACAGTAAACCAAACATTTTGATGATCACTGTTTCTGGATTACGTTACGATGCCATTTCTCAAGGCAAAATGTCCAAGTTAGCTGAATTTGCAACGAGCGCAACAGAATTTACGAATCATTACAGTACTGGTAATAGTAATAATGCAGGATTAGTAGGATTATTTTATGGCTTAAATGCAAATTACACCGATAGCATTTTAAGCAATCATACCCAATCTGTTTTAATCGAAAAATTACGTGCTGAAAATTATCAACTAGGTTTATTTTCTGCTACGAATTTCAAAGATAGCGTCTTCCGCCAGGCATTATTTCGTGAAATAAAACTTTCATCGAATAAAACCAACAAACCAAATAATGAAAGTGCGGTAAAAAATCTCAATGATTTTATTAAAGCACAAAAAATAGACTCACCTTGGTTTGCTTATTTGGATTTAGCCTTGGAGGCTAAAAAACCATCAGATTATGACCGCACTTTGCAGGATATTGATTCTCTTTTAGAAAAAACGTTAGAAAATACACCGCTTGAAAATACATTAGTCATCATCACGTCAGAGCATGGTTTAACCTTTAATGAAATGAATGAAAAAGAGCGAGAAAACTACTTTGGGCGCGATGAGGTTCAAGTGCCATTACTTGTATATTGGAAAGATTTACCAGTAGGCAAACAGAATGAATTAAGTAATCATGCGGATATTTTCTCTGCATTAATGCAGACAGTATTCCGTGTAGAAAACCCGTTGATGGATTATAGTCAGGGACGTAATCTCTTTGATCTTAAAGGGGATGATTGGGTACTTGCCTCTAATTTCCACTGGAATGTGGTGATTCAACCTGATGGAACACAATATCACATTGATCGCAAAGGTAATTACAAAAAATTTGATAAAGATTATATCGAGCAATCTTCAGACAGACCGCCACTTGGAATCTTCTTAGAAGCCTTCCAATTACAAAATTTCTTCTTTGAAAAATAATCTATAAAGGTAAAAAGTGCGGTTAATTTTGACAGTATTTTATATCCTTTTATTCATCTCGTGGGCTTCTATGGAAGTTGTGTAGATAAGTCTAAGTTATGTAGGGTGGGCGTTAGCCCACGCGTTTATTAAGTTCTTATAGAATAGTGATTATATCTAATTAGATATGTGAATGCCCGCGTTACGACAAATAACCTATAAGTGCATAAAAGAATAGATTTTTTGCCCTTAAGTCTTTATACTCACGCCTCAGTTTAAGACTGAAAAATGTTATTAATGAAAATCCGTGAGTTTTTCATAACATTATCATAATGCTTCTCGCCGTACTTACAGCACCTTTCAATTAATATACATTCTCGTCTTTTTATCCTTTCTTTTTTACGGAGTTTGTATGAAAAGCCACGTTCGTAGTTTTAAAACCTATATTCGCGATGAAATTATCAAAAAAGGCGGATGGGTAAATGCCCATGCACATGCTGACCGCGCTTTTACGATGACGCCAGAGAAAATTGGGATTTATCATAGTAGTAATTTGCAACAAAAATGGGATTTAGTGGATGAAGTAAAACGCACTTCCAGTGTTGATGATTATTACGCACGTTTTTGCCAATCGATTGAATTAATGATATCCCAAGGTGTAACCGCATTTGGTACTTTTGTCGATATAGACCCAATTTGTGAAGATCGTGCAATTATTGCCGCACATAAAGCCCGCGAAGTGTATAAACATGACATTATTTTGAAATTTGCCAATCAAACTTTAAAAGGGGTAATCGAACCCACTGCGCGTAAATGGTTTGATATTGGTGCGGAAATGGTGGATATGATTGGCGGCTTACCATATCGTGATGAATTGGATTATGGTCGTGGCCTAGAAGCGATGGATATCTTGTTAGATAAGGCCAAATCTCTTGGAATTATGTGTCATGTACATGTAGACCAATTCAACAATCCAAGCGAAAAAGAAACTGAGCAACTTTGCGACAAAACCATTGAACACGGAATGGAGGGGCGAGTTGTGGGTATCCACGGAATTTCCATTGGCTCACATTCAAAAGAATATCGCTACAAACTTTACGAAAAAATGCGTAAAGCCAAAATGATGATGATCGCCTGTCCGATGGCATGGATTGACAGTAATCGCAAAGAAGATCTTATGCCATTCCATAATGCATTAACGCCTGCAGATGAAATGATTCCCGAAGGTATCACTGTTGCCCTAGGCACAGATAATATTTGTGATTACATGGTTCCTCTATGTGAAGGCGATTTATGGCAAGAATTAAGCCTATTGGCTGCGGGCTGCCGTTTCCCACACTTAGATGAGATGGTCAATATCGCAAGTATTAACGGTCGTAAAGTGTTAGGACTAGAACCAATT
Source organism: Haemophilus haemolyticus (assembly GCF_003352385.1). Classification (NCBI taxonomy): domain Bacteria; kingdom Pseudomonadati; phylum Pseudomonadota; class Gammaproteobacteria; order Pasteurellales; family Pasteurellaceae; genus Haemophilus; species Haemophilus haemolyticus. The sequence continues at coordinate 649,490 of NZ_CP031243.1, forward strand.
TAGATTTTTATTCCCCACAATCAAAAGTGCGGTCAAAATGGGCAACATTTAAAAGTTGATTACAAAATCTAGCTTTTAAATGTTGCCCATTTTGTTGTGCTTTTGTGTTTTTTAACTTGCCAAAAAACAAAAAATAACTAAAATGAACGCTCATTCATTTTTGAGCAATTATTGCTCCTTATTTTACTCAAGGATCTTATGCGACAAGCTAAAACAGACTTAGCTGAACAGATTTTTTCAGTGACAGATCGTTTAATGGCAAAAGAAGGGTTGAATCAACTTTCTATGCACAAACTTGCGAAAGAAGCGAATGTAGCCGCGGGAACGATTTACCTTTATTTTAAAAACAAAGATGAGTTGCTTGAACAATTTGCACACAGAGTGTTTTCAATGTTTATGGCAACACTTGAAAAAGATTTTGATGAATCTAAGCCTTTTTTCGAACAGTATCGACAAATGTGGAAAAACATTTGGTATTTCTTACAAGAAAATCCCACCATTCTATCCAATTTAAAGCAATATGAATCTCTGCCTAATTTCAAGGATATTTGTAAAAACGTTAAAAATTGCCGTTGGGATTTATTTTGTCATCAAGCACAAAAAGCTGGCTTATTAGCGGAATTATCTGAAGATATTCTCTTTTTATTAAGTTTGAAAACGGCGATAAATTTAGCCTCTGATGCAAAATTTATCGATTTTGATCTTAATCCTGAAATTTTAGAATCTGTGATTAAACGCTCCTGGCGTGCAATTCAGAAATAATTGTTGTTATTTTTATAACGGAGCTTTAAACATGAGTCAAACTCAACATCAAAGACCAAAACGCTCACATATTTTCTTTATGAAAATAATTTTAGTGGTATTTGTCTTAATTTTTGCCGGTGTCATCGCTTTTAATATGATAAAAGGCGTAATGATAAGCCGAGCCATTGCGGGAATGCCAGAACCTTCAAGCCCAGTAACCGCACTTGAAGTTCAACCCCGTGAATGGACGCCAGTTATCAACACAACAGGTCTTGTGCGTCCAAATCAAGGCGCGATGCTCAGTACACAAAATGCAGGTACGATTTCTCAAGTGCTCGTGCGAAATGGCCAACAAGTGAAAAAAGGCGATTTACTCATTGAACTCGATAGTTCTGTTGAACATGCAAGCCTTCAAGCCGCACAGGCACAACTCCCAGCTCTTCGTCAAACTTATCAACGTTATGCTAATTTATTGAAAAGCAATGCTGTTTCACGACAAGAAATGGATAACGCAAAAGCGGCTTATGACGCTCAACTAGCCAATATCGAATCTTTAAAAGCAGCAATTGAGCGCCGTAAAATTGTTGCGCCATTTGATGGCAAAGCAGGTATTGTGAAAGTAAACGTAGGTCAATATGTGAATGTAGGAACAGAAATTGTGCGTGTAGAAGATACTAGCTCAATGAAAGTGGATTTTGCCCTTTCACAAAATGATTTAGATAAATTGCATATCGGTCAACGCGTCACAGTGACAACAGATGCTCGCTTGGGCGAAACATTTTCAGCTCGAATCACGGCTATTGAACCAGCCATTAATTCATCAACTGGTTTAGTTGATGTTCAGGCTACATTTGATCCTGAAGATGGGCGTAAATTGCTTTCAGGTATGTTCTCTCGCTTACGCATTGCGCTTCCAACTGAAACAAATCAAGTTGTCGTTCCACAAGTAGCTATTAGCTACAACATGTATGGTGAAATTGCTTATTTACTCAAACCATTATCTGATGAAGACAAAGAGAAAATGGCTGAGAATAAAAAATTAGATCGTTTATATCGAGCAAAACAAATCACTGTATTCACTAAAGATCGCCAAGGCATTTATTCTCAATTACAAGGTAATGAAGTAAAACCGGGTGATAAAATTATCACTGGTGGTCAGCAAGGTATCGGCAATGGCAGTCTTGTAGAATGGATTGAAAAAGACATTGTAGGTGCAACAGAGCCAGTAAATAAAACTAACCTTTAATTAACTAGGAAATACGAATGAAATTTACCGATATATTTATTCGTCGTCCTGTTTTAGCGATTTCAATTAGCTTGCTTATTATTATTTTAGGTTTGCAAGCTATTTCGAAATTGGCAGTGCGTGAATACCCAAAAATGACCACCACGGTAATTACGGTAACAACCGCCTACCCTGGTGCTGATGCAAATCTAATTCAAGCATTTGTTACCTCTACATTAGAAGAATCTATCGCCCAAGCGGATAACATTGATTATATGTCATCTAGCAGTGCGCCAAATTCATCGACTATTACAGTCAAAATGAAACTGAATACGGATCCTGCCGGAGCACTTGCCGATGTATTAGCCAAAGTAAATGCTGTGCGCTCAAAATTACCAAGCGGAATTGAAGCGCCAACCGTAGCCTCTTCATCAGGTGGTACGGGGATTATGTATATAAGTTTCCGCTCCAACAAACTCGACTCAAGTCAAGTAACAGACTACATTAACCGCGTAGTCAAACCTCAATTCTTTACGATTGAAGGTGTGGCAGAAGTACAAGTATTTGGTGCGGCTGAATATGCATTACGTATTTGGCTAGATCCTCAAAAAATGGCGTCACAAAATCTTTCTGCACCAACAGTGATGTCTGCCCTTTCTGCAAATAATGTACAAACTGCAGCTGGTAATGATAACGGCTACTACGTCACTTACCGCAACAAAGTTGAAACAACGACCAAATCCGTTGATCAATTAGGTAATTTAATTGTTGCTTCTCGTGGTGATGATTTAGTACGCCTACGCGATATTGCCACCATTGAATTGAACAAAGAAAGTGATAATTCTCGTGCAACGGCAAATGGTGCGGATTCTGTCGTATTAGGAATCAATCCAACTTCATCGGCTAACCCATTAACAGTGGCAGAAAAAATCCGACCGCTCTTTGACAATATTAAAAAGCAACTACCGGATAGTATGGAAACTGACATTCTTTATGACCGCACTATTGCGATTAATAGTTCAATCCATGAAGTAATTAAAACTATTGTGGAAGCGACTGTTATTGTATTAGTGGTTATTTTGATGTTTATCGGATCGCTTCGCGCAATTTTAATTCCAGTTCTCACCATTCCGATTTCGTTGATCGGTGTTTTAATGATGCTACAAAGTTTAGATTTTTCTATTAACTTAATGACATTATTAGCACTTATTCTAGCTATCGGCTTAGTAGTTGATGATGCGATTGTCGTGTTAGAAAACGTGGATCGCCATATTAAAGAAGGGGAAACACCATTCCGTGCTGCAATTATTGGTACTCGTGAAATTGCCGTGCCTGTAATTTCCATGACTATCGCATTGATCGCGGTTTACTCACCGATGGCTTTAATGGGGGGCATTACTGGCACATTGTTTAAAGAATTTGCTTTAACCCTTGCTGGTGCGGTATTTATTTCTGGTATCGTGGCATTAACGTTATCGCCAATGATGAGTAGTAAATTACTTAAATCCAACGCTAAACCAACATGGATGGAAGAACGCGTAGAACATACCTTAGGTAAAGTAAATCGTATTTACGAATACATGCTTGATCTCGTTATGCTCAATCGTAAATCAATGCTGGCTTTTGCGGTGGTGATTTTCTCAACGCTCCCATTTTTGTTTAATTCACTTTCTAGTGAATTAACGCCAAATGAAGATAAAGGTGCATTTATTGCCATTGGTAACGCGCCATCTAGTGTGAATGTGGATTATATTCAAAATGCAATGCAACCATACATGAAAAATGTAATGGAAACACCTGAAGTCTCTTTTGGTATGAGTATTGCGGGCGCGCTAACTTCTAATAGCTCGTTAAATATCATCACATTGAAAGACTGGAAAGAACGCTCACGCAAGCAATCTGCCGTAATGAATGAAATCAACGCAAAAGCGAAATCAATTCCAGAAGTCTCCGTATCTGCATTTAACTTTCCTGAAATTGATACGGGAGAACAAGGACCTCCAGTCTCTATCGTGTTGAAAACTGCACAAGATTATAAATCTTTGGCAAATACCGCAGAGAAATTCCTAAGTGCGATGAAAGACTCGGGTAAATTTATTTATACGGATTTAGATTTGACCTATGACACTGCGCAAATGACAATTTCAGTAGATAAAGAGAAAGCTGGTACTTACGGTATCACGATGCAACAAATTAGTAATACTTTAGGTAGTTTCTTATCTGGAGCAACAATTACGCGAGTCGATGTCGATGGGCGTGCCTATAAGGTCATTTCACAAGTAAAACGTGACGACCGTTTATCGCCCGAAGCATTCAAAAACTATTACTTAACGGCAAGTAATGGGCAATCCGTGCCATTAAGCAGTTTAATCACGATGAAGCTAGAAACACAACCAACATCATTACCACGTTTCAGTCAGTTAAATTCTGCTGAAATCAGTGCCGTACCAATGCCAGGTTCATCAACGGGTGATGCTGTTGCATGGTTACAACAATATGCGACTGACAATTTACCGCAAGGCTATACGTTTGACTTTAAATCTGAAGCACGTCAATTAGTACAAGAAGGTAACGCATTAGCCGTCACTTTTGCATTGGCTGTTATCATCATATTCTTGGTACTTGCCATTCAGTTTGAATCTATACGGGATCCAATGGTAATTATGATCTCCGTACCATTAGCCGTAAGTGGTGCATTAGTGAGCTTAAATATTTTATCCTTCTTTGGCATAGCGGGAACAACATTAAATATCTACTCTCAAGTTGGGTTGATTACTCTCGTAGGATTAATCACCAAACACGGTATCTTAATGTGTGAAGTGGCAAAAGAAGAGCAGCTAAACCATGGTAAAACGCGAATTGAGGCAATCACTCATGCAGCCAAAGTACGTTTACGCCCAATCCTAATGACAACGGCGGCAATGGTAGCAGGCTTAATTCCATTACTCTATGCAACAGGTGCAGGAGCGGTATCTCGCTTTAGTATGGGAATAGTGATTGTAGCGGGATTATCCATTGGTACTATTTTCACCTTGTTCGTATTGCCTGTGGTATATAGCTATGTCGCAACCGAACACAAACCATTACCGGTTTTTGATGAAAATAAAACAACCCACTAATTAAAACATAGAAAAAACAAACCGCACTTAGGTCACCCAAAGTGCGGTTTATTTTTTTAGATTATTTTTAGCCTAAGATTTTATCTAACTCTTGGCTAACTTCTTCTACTTTTTGTGTACCATCTAAACGGAAATATTGAGTATTCCCCGCTTTCGCTTCTGCTTGGTAATAATCAATTAATGGACTGGTTTGTTTATGATATACGGCTAAACGATCTAACACAGTTTCTGGTTTATCATCTGCACGAATAATTAAATCTTCACCAGTTACATCATCCTTACCTTCCACTTTTGGTGGGTTGTAGACGATATGATAAGAACGGCCAGATGCTTGGTGTACACGACGGCCACTCATACGTTCAACAATCACTTCGTCTGGCACATCGAATTCTAAAACAAAATCAATTTTAACACCTGAGTCTTTCAATGCATCCGCTTGTGGAATAGTACGAGGGAAACCATCTAATAAGAAACCATTTGCGCAGTCAGGTTGTGCAATACGATCTTTTACAAGGGCAACGGTTAATTCATCTGGTACTAATTTACCTTCATCCATTAATGCTTTGGCTTGTTTGCCAAGTTCAGTCCCCGCTTTGATTGCAGCACGGAACATATCACCAGTTGAAATTTGCGGGATACCAAATTTGTTCATAATAAATTGTGCTTGAGTGCCTTTACCTGCGCCCGGTGCACCTAAAAGAATAATTTTCATAAAAAATCTCCATTAATAAAAACGTGATTAAGATACTGATAAAGCATAGTGCGGTCAAATTTTTTATAATTTTTACCGCACTTTTATAGTGAATTGGTCGTATTATTTTCTTGATTCCAAGGCGCTACCCAAAATAAACAAAGCATACCTGGAATCGCTAAAAATAAACAAAACCAAAAATACTGATAATACCCCACTGCTCCCACAACATAACCAGAAAGCATACCTAAAACTTTACTTGGCAAAGCTGAAAGGCTTGTAAAAAGTGCAAGCTGTGTTGCGGTATAAAGAGGATTACTCTCACGCGCCATAAAAGCCACAAAAGCTGCGGTGCCAAGTCCAACGCCGATATATTCTGCAGCAATCACAACACCTAGTTTCCATAACTCGGCTGATGTAATAACATCAAAATGACCGAAAGCAGCCAACCAAATAAACCCACCAATTGTTACCATCTGTACAAGCCCAAATAGCCACAATGCACGGTTAATACCCAGTTTTAGCATTATCACACCACCAGCAAGCCCAGATAAAATGCTTGACCAAAGTGCAGTGCTTTTTACAACAATGGCTATATCCTCTTTGCTAAACCCCATATCATAAATAAATTTGGTTTGTAGCGTTGTAGCAAAAGAATCCCCAAACTTATACAAAAACAAAAACAGTAAAAAACCGATAGCTTGAATAACGCCTTTACGTTGGAAAAATTCTTGTAATGGAATCCAAAATGCTTGATAGAACGGCTGATTAGTTTGCTGCATGTCTATTTTTGGCTCTTTTGCTAAGAATAGCGTCATAAAGATGCCTGCTAACATACAAAGTGCGGTCCACAAAAAGACGGTTTCCCAGGGATAAATCGCCGCCAAATATAGCGACAGCCCACCAGGAATTAATCCCGCAATTCGATAAGCATTAATATGAATAGTATTTCCCAAACCTAATTCATGATCACTCAAAATTTCACGACGATACGCATCCAACACGATATCTTGTGTGGCTGAAAAAAAGGCGATAAGCAACGCAATATTTGCTACTGTACTCAATTGTGTGAGCGGATCAAAAAGGCTAATTATGTAAAGTAAGATCAATAATGCTACTTGTGAAAGCAGCATCCAGCTACGACGACGCCCTAAAAAACTCGGGAAATAACGATCTAATAATGGTGCCCACAAAAATTTTAATCCATAAGGCAACATCACACCGGTTACCGCACCAATAAGCTCAATTGAAAGATGTTTATCCGTCAGCCAAACAGGCAACATTTGCAATAACACAAATAATGGCAAACCAGAATTAAAACCTGTGAATACGCAAATCAACATCTTGCGCGTAAAAATTTGGGAAGAAAGGGAATTTGACATAAAGTGCGGTTAATTTTGGTTGTATTTTAGAAACTTCGCCTTTCAATTAAAGGACAAGTGTAAAAATTAGGGGGATTTTTAATCACATCCCCCAATGTTTAGCATTCTTCTTCCTAAAAAAGAAAAACAAATATCAGAGAATATTAATCTCGATACCCTTTTGGATTATTTTTCTGCCAATTCCACGTATCTTGCATCATTTTTTCAAGACCGCGTTCTGCCACCCAACCAAGCTCTTTTGCCGCTAAACTAGGATCAGAATAGCATGTCGCAATATCACCAGGGCGGCGTTCTACAAGTTTATATGCAATGGTAATGTCGTTGGCTTTTTCAAAGGCTTTTACCATGTCTAATACAGAATAACCATGGCCTGTACCTAGGTTATAAATATGTAAGCCAGCATCATTTTCATGACGTTGAAGCGCTTTTAAATGCCCCACAGCTAAATCCACTACATGAATATAATCACGCACACCTGTTCCATCATGAGTGTCGTAATCACTACCAAATACAGAAAGTTGTGCTAATTTACCGATAGCAACTTGGCTAATATAAGGTAATAAATTATTTGGAATACCATTTGGATCTTCACCAATTAAGCCACTTTCATGCGCCCCTACTGGATTAAAATAACGCAAGATAGTCATGCTAAATTTTGGTTCCGCTTTTGCTGTATCGCGTAAAATCTGCTCAACCATATATTTAGAGGTACCATAAGGGTTGGTTGTACCGCCGACTTCACAATCTTCTGTAATTGGAATAATTTTTGGATCACCATAAACCGTTGCAGATGAGCTAAATACAAAGTTCCAAACACCTGCTTTTTTCATTTCTTGAATTAATACAAGGGTGCCAGCGACATTGTTCATGTAATATTCTGTCGGCTTTTGAACACTTTCACCTACGGCCTTCAATCCAGCAAAGTGAATAACGGAGTTAATCTCATTTTCTGCAAAAATTTTTTGTAACAAAGCACGATCTAAAATATCACCTTCATAAAACTTTGCTTCTTTGCCCGTAATTTGTTTTACGCGCTCAAGGGATTTTGGCGATGAATTGCAAAGATTATCTAATACCACCACCTCTTTGCCAGCATTTAATAATTCTACAACTGTGTGAGAACCGATATAACCGGCACCACCTGTCACTAAAATGGCCATAATGATTTCCTTATTAATTATTGAAACTAAAAAAATTATATCACTATTTTGTGTGATAAGAACGATGTCTTGTATGCCCTTGCGGTGGCACCGCACGTTTTAACCGATATGGTTTCGGCAGTTCAAGCAAGGCTTCTGTTTCATATTGGCTCACTGGGATAGAATGGCCAATATATTCTTCAATAGCGGGTAAATTCATCGCATATTCTTCGCAAGCAAAACTAATCGAAACGCCACTTTCCCCTGCTCGTCCAGTGCGGCCGATTCGGTGAACATAATCTTCTCGATCATCGGGTAAATCATAATTGAAAACATGCGTCACATCAGAAATATGCAAGCCACGAGCAGCCACATCTGTTGCTACTAAAATATCTAAATCGCCGTCGGTAAATTGTTTTAATAACGATAAACGTTTTTTCTGTGCTACATCGCCAGTCAGTAAACCAACACGATGCCCATCAGCCGCCAAATAACCCCAAATTTCTTCACAACGATGTTTCGTATTCGCAAATACAATACAGCGCTCAGGCCATTCATCTTCCATTAAGGTTAAGAGAAGTGCCATTTTATCCTGATTAGATGGATAAAAAAGTTCTTCTTTAATGCGATGTCCTGTTTTTTGTTCTGGTTCAATTTCAATATATTCAGGGTCATTCATATCCTCAAATGCTAATTCACGCACTTTATAAGAAAGCGTTGCTGAAAATAACATCGTTAAACGCGCTTGCGGAGCGGGGCATTTACGCAATAAATAACGAATATCACGGATAAACCCAAGATCAAACATTCGATCCGCTTCATCTAGCACGACAACTTGGATTTCATCTAAACAAATTACACCTTGTTTAACATAATCAATGACTCGCCCCGTCGTACCAATCAAAATATCGACGCCACGCTCAATCGCTTGTAGCTGTTTATCATAACCATCGCCACCATAGGCAAGTGCGGTCTTTAATCCACTCGCTTTTGCAAGAAATTCTGCGTCATTACTAATCTGCACCGCTAATTCTCGTGTAGGTGCTAAAATCAAAGCTCTTGGATGAGGATATTCAAGATTAGGATCCTGGTGAGTTAAAAGATGGTGAAAAGTAGCTGTTAAAAAAGCCATTGTCTTGCCTGTACCAGTTTGAGCTTGTCCTGCGACATCTCGTCCATTTAAACTGATAGGCAAGGATAAAGCCTGAATTGGGGTACAAAAATCAAAGCCTTTTTTTGCCAAAGCATCTCGCACAATCGGATGTAGAGGAAGATCGGAGAATCGTTGTTGGCTTAAATAATCTTGTTGCATAAAAATCACATTTTAGAATAATAAAATTGCGTTTAGCATAGCATGCTTAGGGAAAATCCTCAAAAAAGGACCGCACTTATAAAAATTAACCGATAGGGTTTCCTATCGGTTAATCTCTATTTAATGCTCCATTCGTCACTCACATTTGGATCCATTGCAAAATCTGCAGTATCACTTGGAATCGCTTTTTCTTCAGCTGCCCACTCGCCAAGATCGATTAACTGGCAACGTTTGCTACAAAAAGGTCGAAAAGTACTTTCATTTGTCCAAGGCACAGATTTTTGGCAAATCGGACAAGGTACTTCAATAATTTCGTCAGACATTTTTATTTTCCGCTTGTTGTAAATAAAACTGGTGCAATTCTAGCACCTTTTGCTGCAAGTGCGGTAAGTTTTGGGCCAGATCAGCATCATTGTTAATCACATCATCCGCCCATTTCAAACGCTCTTGTTGAGAAACTTGAGAATTTATAATTCGTTGAATTTGTTCAAAATTATTGTTATCTCGTTGAGCTGAACGAGCAAGTTGAGTTTGTGGGCTCACATCCACCACCAAAATACGATCACAAAGTGCGGTCAATTTATTTTCTATTAATAAAGGGACGACAAATAATGTGTAAGGCGCAGTTTGTTTAGCGAGTTGTTGTTTCATTCGTTCACGAATAGCGGGATGTAGAAGGTTATTTAACCACAATTTATCTTCATCATGGTTAAACACTCGCTCTCGTAAAGCCGCACGATTAAGCTCGCCTTGTTCCGTTAAAATTTTAGATCCAAAATGTTCAACAATTTTTGACAATAAGGGGGAATCTTTCGCGACGACCTCTCTAGCAACCACATCCGCATCTACTAGAGGTACGCCAAGATCGGCAAATAAATTAGCAATCGTTGTTTTACCACTACCAATGCCTCCAGTTAAGCCAACAATATAAGTCATATGATTTTCCATAAAAAAATTTCCAATATTATACAAAATAACGCTAGTAAGAATCAGTTCTCCAAGCACAATGTTCAGTGAGGCATAACAAATTAGTTTGTCTACATTAGATAGCCTTTACATATTGAAAAATAAAAGAAAAATATAACCATGGAAAAATAACAACCCAAAGAAATGCACTAATGACAACAATAAATTTAAAACTAAAATGCAGGGTTTTATGACGAAAATGTTTCATGGCCAAATACATTCCCATAAAACCACCTAAAAGGCTTAGAAGGAAAAATGTTTTTTCAGGAATTCGCCAGTCATTACGCACGGCCCGAATTTTATCTCTCCACATAAAAAAATAAGCGGCGATATTTATCGCCGCTAACCATATAATCAACGAAAGATAATAAATCATTTCGGATAAACTGGAAGACGTTTACAAATTGCTAATACTTTTTCTTTGGTTTCAGCAATCACTTGTTCTTCATTTTCTTTGCCTAAAGCATCTAAAACATCACACATCCAGCCAGCTAATTCACGCACATCATTTTCATTGAAACCACGGCGAGTCACAGATGGTGTACCTACACGGATACCTGAAGTAACAAATGGTTTTTGCGGATCGTTTGGTACAGCATTTTTATTCACGGTAATATTTGCTTTGCCTAATGCCGCATCTGCTGCTTTACCCGTTAATCCTTGTTTGATGAAACTTACTAAGAACAAGTGGTTTTCAGTACCATTTGACACAACGTCATAACCACGTTGTTTAAATACTTCAACCATCGCTTTTGCATTTTTCAACACATTTGCTTGGTATTCTTTATATTGAGGCTCTAATGCTTCTTTAAAGCAAACTGCTTTTGCCGCAATAATATGAACTAATGGACCACCTTGGTTTGCAGGGAATACGGATGATTGTAATTTTTTGTAGATTTCTTCATCACCACAAGATGAAAGAATTAAACCACCACGCGGACCGCCCAATGTTTTATGGGTTGTTGTTGTAACAACATGTGCATGAGGCAATGGATTTGGATATAACCCCGCAGCAATTAATCCTGCTACATGCGCCATATCCACAAATAAATATGCACCAACTTCATCTGCGATTTCACGCATTTTCGCCCAATCCACAACTTGTGAATAAGCCGAGAAACCAGCGACGATAAGTTTTGGCTTACATTCTAATGCTTTTTGACGAACATCTTCATAATCAATTAAGCCATCCGCAGTGATTCCATAAAGCACAGAGTTATAAATCTTGCCTGAGAAACTTACTTTTGCACCGTGAGTTAAGTGCCCACCGTGAGCCAAATCCATACCTAAAATAGTATCGCCCGCATTAATCAATGCACCATACACCGCAGCATTTGCTTGTGAACCAGAGTGCGGTTGAACATTCACGTAATCTGCACCAAATAATTCTTTCGCACGGTCAATTGCTAATTGCTCCACAATGTCTGCATACTCACAACCGCCGTAATAACGTTTACCTGGATAGCCTTCAGCGTATTTATTAGTGAATTGTGAACCTTGAGCTTCCATCACACGCGGACTAGCATAGTTTTCAGATGCAATTAGTTCGATATGTTCTTCTTGACGACGATTTTCATCTTGGATCGCTTGCCACAATACGGGATCGTAATCAGCGATAGTCATATTTCTTGTAAACATTGTGTTCTCCTGTTATGTAACTTATGGCAGATAGTTTAACTGTTTATAGATAAAAACTTAATTAAAATTTCATTCCTAAATTTTCATCACTTAAATGAAATTAATTCATCATAGAGTCTAATTTAATGAACATATTCTTGTTTACCATTAGATTCTATTTTTAGGTATCCAGCATCACCTGTTAGAATATTTCCATTAACAACCCCTTTATCGCAAGTGCTAACTGAGTAGTTATATCCCATTATATTAATAATAAAACTAGATAACTGATTATGAAATGAAACCTTACATGATGAAAAATTGTCTAATACTAGTTTCTGTATTTCGTCATTTGGACTATATAGAACTAATGGCACAATATAATTATCTTCATCAAATGTCCCTTGCTTATAAGTATCACCTTTTACATATTGACCATGATCTGATGTATAGGCAATTATCCAATCTTTAGAAGATTTACTAGATAGGTAATGGTAAACCTCTGAGATAAAGTTATCAGTATTTAGAATAGTATTATCATAATTATCTGTTGCGTTATTTTTTCCAAACACCTTCTCTTTCTCATCTAATAATGCCCCATAAGGAATATGACTCCCTCTATGATGTAAAACAACAAAATGATAACCATTATCTAAATTAATATTTTTAAAAGCAGGAAGTAATTTATTATCAGGCATTGAATCTCTTAAAGAATACCCTTCATTATCTGGAAAACGAATATCATCAACCCAAGCTCCTCCTAAAAAATTGATCATATGCATATCATCCCTAGCTTGAGCTGAGTAAAAAAATGTTTGGAATCCTTGATCTTTTGCTAAATTAAATAAATTTGTATCACCTTTAGCTATTTGCTGCATTCCATTTGGATAAGGAATAGAATTAAAAAACATTGGTAAGGATATTGCTGTAAATAAACCTCCTGAATAAGTTTTTCTAACAATTGCTCCTTTTTCATTTTTTAACAAATTTAGAAACGGAGAGGTGTTTCTATCGTATCCAAATACACTAAAATGGCTTGCTGATGCACTTTCCCCCATTATTAAAATAATATTCTTAATTTTAGGTTCATTCGTCTTTTCAGGTTTACTTTTCAAGTAAATAGGGGTGTCTGACAATGAGAGTATCTCATATGGCAATAACCTTCCTACAAAATATCCAAAAGAAAAATAATTAGACTTTAGCCTTGAATAAGCTGTGTTAGGTGAAATGAAACGTTCGTGAGACTTTGTTGTGTATGCTCGAACAGAAACATATACCATTGCAATATAAAAAATAAAGTCAAATAGCCAAGAGAATTTATATTCTTTTCTCCTTATAAAACTTAAGCTTAGAAAAAATAAAATTTCAAACACCCCAAATAAAAATGGAAAAATAAATTTATCTACCATCGTTATACCTGCATTTGTTACTTCATTAATTTCTTTAAATGCAAGCAAGTAACTAACAGGTCCTATCCAAGATTGGTACAGAGCATAATGTACATTATTAAATAAAATGCTTATTGCAAATAAAGCACTAACTAGTATTTTTGTAAACTTATATTTTGAATAAAGAAACAAGACAACAAATAAATAATTAAAAATATAGCTTTCAATATATTTTTCAATACTAGGTATATTAAATAATTTGCGATAAACTATTTCTAAGGAAAGTAGAATTGAAGAATATAATAATGTGATAAAAAATTGCCGCATGAATGATATGGTTCCATAAAGTGATAAGAAAACTGTTCCAGTGTATTACAAAAAATAGATAAATTACAATTGCTATATAATATTATTTCTCTATTAGACCTAGCAAATTTTCTAACTATTTTGCGTGTTCTCGTTCCACAGCTCTGTAACCAATGTCTCGACGATAAAAACGCCCAGACCATTGAATTTGCTCAGCGAGTTTTAAGGCTTTTTGTTGCGCTTCAAATACACTTTCGCCTAACGCAGTAACACAAAGCACACGACCGCCGTTGGTGGCTAATTTTCCCGCTTTCACTTCTACACCTGCCAAAAAAACTTTCTCATTTTCGACCGCACTTTGAGGCAAACCGCTGATTTCATCACCTTTGCGATAATTGCCCGGATAACCTTCTGCTGCTAATACGATACCTAAAGAAGCCTTCGGATTCCATTGGGATTTCACTTCGTCTAATTTTCCATTACAGGCTTTAAGGCAAAGTTCCACCAAATCCGATTCTAAACGCAGCATAATCGGTTGGGTTTCCGGATCACCGAAACGGCAGTTAAATTCGATTACTTTCGGCTGACCATTTGGCATAATCATTAATCCTGCATACAGGAAGCCAGTATAAACATTGCCTTCTGCCGCCATGCCGTTGACCGTTGGATAAATAACTTCTCGCATAATGCGATCATGAATTTCAGGCGTCACCACTAGCGCTGGTGAATACGCGCCCATACCGCCAGTATTTAAGCCTGTATCATTTTCGCCTACGCGTTTATGATCTTGACTAGTTGCCATTGGTTCGACGTTTTTACCATCTACCATGACGATAAAACTTGCTTCTTCGCCATCTAGAAACTCTTCAATCACCACTCGGCTACCCGCTTCGCCAAAAGCATTGCCAGAAAGCATATCACGCACAGCCACTTCCGCTTCCTGCAATGTCATTGCAACGATTACCCCTTTGCCCGCCGCCAAACCATCCGCTTTGACGACAATTGGCGCACCTTTTTCACGCAAGTAAGCCAAGGCAGGTTCTACTTCAGTGAAGTTTTGATATTCCGCTGTTGGGATTTTATGACGAGCGAGGAAGTCTTTGGTGAATGCTTTTGAACCTTCCAATTGCGCAGCCGCTTTAGTTGGACCAAAAATCTTCAATCCAGCTTCACGAAATGCATCAACTACCCCAATCACTAGCGGTGCTTCAGGGCCAACAATGGTTAATCCAATTTGCTTATCTTGAGCAAATTTCACTAATGCGGGGATATCTGTTGCAGAAATATTCACGTTTTCAACCTTTTGTTCTAACGCCGTCCCTGCATTGCCCGGTGCAACGAAAACTTTATCTGCTAGTGGAGATTGTGCTGCTTTCCAGGCCAGAGCGTGTTCACGACCGCCATTTCCGATGATGAGGATGTTCATGTTGTAGTCCTTGTGTATGCTTAATTTAAAAAAGTGCGGCTATTTTTTACCTGCAATTCCCCCTCTTTTGTAAAGAGGGGGCTAGGGGGAGATTTAAACGATATTGAATTTAGTATGAGCTTGAAATCACTTCTGCCAAATCTCCCCTTCCCCTCTTTGCTAAAGAGGGGGTAGTTAGTAAATTAATGTCTAAAATGACGCATTCCAGTTAATACCATCACCATATTATGTTCATCTGCGGCATCGATGACTTCTTGATCACGCATTGAGCCACCTGGATGAATCACACATTGAATCCCTACTTTCGCCGCTGCATCAATACCGTCACGGAATGGGAAAAACGCATCAGATGCCATTACACAACCGGCTACGGTTAAGCCTTCGTCCTGTGCCTTAATACCCGCAATCTTAGCAGAATACACACGGCTCATTTGACCTGCACCAATGCCGATGGTTTGGTTATCTTTGGCGTAAACAATGGCATTGGATTTCACGAATTTCGCGACTTTCCAGCAGAACAATAAATCTTTTAATTCCTGTTCGGTTGGTTGACGTTTGCTTACTACTTTCAAATCATCCACGCCAACCATGCCTAAATCTGCATCTTGTACTAACAAGCCACCGTTCACGCGTTTGAAATCTAAACGTTCGGAACGTGACGTCCATTCACCACATTCAAGCAAACGAACATTTTTCTTACGTTTCACGACTTCTTGCGCTTCAGCAGAAACTTTCGGCGCAATAATCACTTCAACGAATTGGCGCTCCACAATTTCATTCGCCGTTTTTTCATCTAATTCACGGTTGAACGCAATAATGCCGCCAAATGCAGAAGTTGGATCGGTTTGGTAAGCGCGATTGTAGGCCTCTAAAATATCTTTACCTAAAGCCACGCCACATGGATTAGCGTGTTTAACAATCACGCAGGCTGGCTCGTCAAATTCTTTTACACATTCAAGGGCTGCATCAGTATCGGCAATATTGTTATAAGATAAAGCCTTACCTTGCAGTTGTTTTGCAGTCGCCACACTCGCTTCTTTCACATTTAAATCAACATAAAAGGCTGCATTTTGATGAGAATTTTCACCGTAACGCATGGTTTGTTTACGCACGAAGTTAAGGTTTAAAGTCCGCGGGAATTGACCGCACTTCGCATTCGCATCTTCTTCAGCGGCAACGTGATAAGGTTTCACCATTTGTCCAAAGTAGTTGGCAATCATGGAATCATATTGAGCGGTGTGTTCAAATGCTTTGATGGCAAGATCAAAACGGGTTTCAAGCGTTAAGCCGTTTTGATGTTGATCCATTTCGGCAAGAATGGCATCAAAGTCCTTATTGTTCACGACAATCGCCACATCTTTATGGTTTTTCGCAGCGGAACGTACCATCGTCGGGCCGCCGATATCAATATTTTCCACAGCATCTTCTAACATGCAATCTGGTTTAGCCACGGTGGCGGCAAACGGATATAAATTCACGACGACCATATCGATGCCTTCAATACCATGTTGCTGCATGATGGCATCATCTGTACCACGACGACCAAGAATCCCGCCATGTACTTTGGGATGCAAGGTTTTCACACGACCGTCCATCATTTCTGGGAACCCCGTATAATCAGACACTTCAGTCACCGGCAAACCATGTTGCTCCAATAATTTTGCGGTACCACCTGTGGAAAGTAGTTTTACACCACGCTGTACTAAGCCTTGAGCAAATTCTACAATACCAGTTTTATCAGAAACACTCAGTAAAGCCTGACGAATTGGACGATCTGTCATTACATTTTCCTTTAATTAAATGGTTAAAAATAAGCGGGGTGAATTATAACGCAAACGTTTGCGCAAATATAGAAAAGATTAAATAAAATGTAATCAGAATAAAGTGCGGTAAATTTCAAGCATAAAAAGCCCACATAGATGTGGGCAAATAAAAGGATTAAATTATGAAACTACAACTAAACTACTTTTTAAAAAACTTGTTATCTAAGGCACAAGCACCTGCACCAGAGAATACAAAATAGAAGAAAAGTACAGAGTAAAGTAACGCAAGCTCACCGCCATTTGCAATTGGGAATAGTAAATTCCCTTTTCCAGCCACATGCATAAAGAAATACGCAAAAGCCATTTGACCAGATAAAATAAACGCAGCTGGGCGCGTAAATAATCCTAAAATTAATAAGATTGAGCCGATAATTTCAATCACGCCACCTACAATCATCATTGAGTCACCGACCGGGCCATTTCCACCCGTCATGGAAATTGGGAACTCCCAGAATTTTGCTGTGCCATGTAAGATAAACATGTAAGCAGCAGTGATGCGTAATAGCGCTAATACATAAGGGCGATATTTTTCAAGATTGTTCATTTGCTTTCCTTTTGTTTAAAGATGAATTAAAACGGCGTCATATTAATCTTTAACGGATAGTCAAACAATAATCAAAATCGAAAAATACTTTTTACCAAAAGTAAAAAATAACTAAAGTAGCTTTTCAATCCAATTAGAAAAAGAATCAGCATCCATAAAGCCCGTTACTCTACTTCCTTGAATCTCATTATTTTGCTTATCAAAAAATAAAATTGTGGGTAATCCCATCACATTAAAGCGTTCCATTAATGCTTTATTTTCTGGGCTATTCTTTGTCATATTCACTTGTAACAATAAGATATTTTGAAACTGCTGTTGCACTTTTGGATCTGAAAAAGTCAGCTTTTCAAATTCTTTACAAGCCACACACCAATCCGCGTATAAATCCAACATCGCGATCGAATGCGGATTTTCCACTAAAGTGCGGTCAAGTTCTTCAATATTTTTAATTTGCTTAAATTTAACCTGAGAAACAGACTTATTTTCTACCGCACTTTGTATTGTTATCTGAGTTTGCCAAATCCAATTTTGCAAAGGTTGTACGGAAACCATAGCCAACGCAAAACTAATAATTTTAATGGCATAGCCAAAACCACTCTTAGGCATCTGCAACGCAAACCAAATAAAGAATGCTGTTGCTAATCCAGCCCATAAGCGAGGCTCCCATACTTCAGGCAAAATACGAGAAAGTAAAAACACAGGTAACGCTAACATAACAAAGCCGAATGTTTGTTTCACTGTGTTCATCCACTCACCTGATTTTGGCAAAATTTTATTACCAAACAATGTGATTAACATGAGCGGCACGCCCATACCAAGTGCGAGTAAATAAAGGGTTGCTGCGCCTGTGAATAAATCACCGCTTTGCGCCACATAAAGTAAAGCGCCAGAAAGTGGTGCAGATGTACAAGGTGATGCCACAAGCCCAGCAATCATTCCCATCGCAAAGGAACCGCCAAAAGCGCCCGAGGTTTGTTTTTGACTCCATGTATTCAATTTATTTTGTAAGCTATTTGGCAATTGAATAGTAAATAAGCCAAACATTGAAAGGGCAAGAACAACAAATAAAATAGAAAGCCCGATCATCACATAAGGATGTTGCAAGGCGATTTGAAACGGCAAACCGATAGCCGCTACCGCTAGCCCTAACAAGGTGTAAGTCAGTGCCATGCCTTGAATATAAAGAAAAGCTAAACTAAACGCTCGCATCATATTTGGACGTTGTTGCTGACCAATAACAATAGCAGAAAGCAACGGTAACATTGGCAATACACAAGGTGTAAAAGCCAGTCCCAATCCCAATAAAAAGAAACCCAAAATCGCCCATTTACTATGGAATAAACCATCAGCTAAACGATCTTGTTCAGATAAAAGTGCGGTATTTTTTTCAACTGTTTTTTCGACAATTTTCTCTTGAGAAACGGCTAAATCCCCAATTCGTAATACTTTAGTTTCAGGCGGATAACAAAAACCTTCGGTACATCCTTGATAACTGATTTCAACCTGCTCATCAGCATTGCTAAATGCGCCGCTAAATACGCCATCAATTGAGCGAGTAAACACCTTCACTTTACCAAAATAAGGGTCTTGATGTAATTCAGCTGCTTGTTGAGCATGTAAAGTAAGAGCATCCGATTTACCAACTAATTCAGCACTAATCTTATCTTGATATAGATAATAGCCATCGGCAATATCCCAATGAGCTTCTAATTGGCTTTTATCCGCAGATAAAGTGGCAGAAAATGCAAAAGCATCATCTACTTTCAAGAAAGATTGTTTTTTATCAAATAGACCAGCGTTAGCTGCAAGTGCGGTAAAAATCAGTGTAAAAAAAAGAAAAAGTTTTTTCATAGAATTGAAAGGAAAAGTAAAAATGCGCAAAATTCTATCACAAAGAAATTTGAATATCTAAAACTATGATTTAGATCATAAAAAAGAAAATCTTATAAAAAATAACCGCACTTTTTTATTGTTACAACAATGTTACACCGCTAGAATGGAATCATGATAGCATACACCAAAATAAGTATAAGGATGGAAAATGGCTACTCCACAAATTCTCGTTGTTGAAGATGAAATCGTTACCAGAAATACGCTTAAAGGGATTTTTGAAGCGGAAGGGTATGATGTGCTTGAAGCAGAAAATGGCGCAGAAATGCATCACATGTTAGAAAACCACAATATTAATTTGGTGGTGATGGATATTAATTTACCGGGTAAAAACGGTTTATTATTAGCAAGAGAGCTCCGCGAAGAACTCAACTTGCCGCTTATATTTTTAACTGGTCGTGATAATGAAGTCGATAAAATTCTAGGGCTAGAAATCGGTGCCGATGATTATTTAACCAAACCTTTTAACCCTCGAGAATTGACTATCCGTGCACGGAATTTATTGCATCGCACAATGCCACATCAAGAAAAAGAAAATACATTTGGTCGAGAATTCTATCGTTTTAATGGTTGGAAATTAGACTTAAATAGCCACAGTTTAATTACGCCAGAAGGTCAAGAATTTAAACTTCCGCGCAGTGAATTTCGTGCAATGCTACATTTCTGTGAAAATCCAGGAAAATTACAAACTCGCGAAGAATTACTAAAAAAAATGACGGGACGTGAATTAAAACCTCAGGATCGTACGGTGGATGTCACAATTCGACGTATCAGAAAACATTTTGAAGATCATCCTAATACCCCAAATATCATTATGACGGTGCATGGTGAAGGATATCGTTTTTGTGGGGATATAGAATAAAGTTATTATTTCTATCAACTGAGAGACTATTTTAAAATTCCTTTTTGAAATTAATTTCCCATTTTGATAGAATCCATACGCTTTCATTGTGATTGTCACCATGAAAAGTGAGTTCGGATGAAGGTAGCTGGAGAGCGGGGAATTGACCCCACACCGACGATGTAAAATCTTTCAGGTGCGATGGCAGGGACTGTTACTGGACGAACCCTTGGAGAGATCCATTTTAGAAATGGACGCCGAAGGCGCAAAAGAGCGGTTAATTTTTCAATCGTTTTTCAAACGCTCAGGCAAAAGGACAGGGGCAAAAGACAATCTATCGTAAGTGTGGAAATTATCAATCTTTTCACCGCACTTTCTTTTCCATTGTATCTTTTCGTCTTCTTGTCGTGTTTATTTTTGATTTAAACGACGAGGAATCACATGACAATTGAGTCAATTCTTTCAGCTATTGATAGCTTTATTTGGGGCGCACCGCTACTCATACTCTTATCAGGCACGGGGCTCTACTTAACCTTACGTTTAGGCTTTATTCAAATTCGCTATTTACCACGTGCGCTGGGTTATTTATTTAAAAAAGATAAAGGCGGGAAAGGCGATGTGTCATCTTTTGCCGCACTTTGTACCGCATTAGCAGCAACAATCGGAACTGGTAATATTGTGGGCGTTGCAACTGCTGTACAAGCAGGTGGGCCTGGCGCTATTTTTTGGATGTGGCTAGTCGCCTTGTTAGGAATGGCAACAAAATATGCCGAATGTTTACTCGCGGTTAAATACCGTGTTCGCGATAAAAATGGCTTTATGGCTGGCGGTCCAATGTATTACATTGAACGTGGATTAGGTATCAAATGGCTAGCAAAATTATTTGCATTATTTGGTGTAATGGTGGCCTTTTTCGGGATCGGTACATTCCCACAAGTCAATGCGATTACCCATGCAATGCAAGATACTTTTAATATTCCGGTTTTAGTTACTGCCATTATTGTTACGCTTTTAGTCGGCTTAATCATTCTTGGTGGTGTAAAACGTATCGCAACCGCATCATCGGTAATTGTGCCGTTTATGGCGATTTTATACGTCACTACTTCACTGGTTATTATCCTTTTAAATATAGAAAAAGTACCAGATGCAATCTCATTAATTATTTATAGTGCTTTTGATCCGCAAGCGGCGCTAGGCGGGGCTGTTGGCTTTACCGTAATGAAGGCAATTCAATCAGGCGTCGCTCGAGGCATTTTCTCCAATGAATCAGGTTTAGGAAGCGCACCAATTGCAGCCGCAGCGGCACAAACTCGTGAACCTGTTCGACAAGGCTTAATTTCTATGACAGGTACATTCTTGGATACCATCATCGTTTGTACAATGACTGGAATTGTATTGGTATTAACTGGAGCGTGGAACAATCCTGAATTAGCGGGTGCAACAGTCACAAACTATGCCTTTGCACAAGGTTTAGGAACATCAATTGGCGCAACGATTGTAACCGTCGGTTTATTATTTTTTGCGTTTACAACTATTTTAGGCTGGTGTTACTACGGTGAACGTTGCTTTGTTTATCTCGTTGGTATTCGTGGCGTAAAACTATATCGTTTAGCTTATATTGTGTTGGTAGGGTTAGGCTCATTCTTACACTTAAATTTAATCTGGATTATCGCCGATATCGTAAATGGTTTAATGGCCTTTCCAAATCTCATCGCACTCATTGGATTGCGAAAAGTTGTGATTGAAGAAACAAAAGATTATTTCCAACGCTTGAAAATAAATCATCACGATCAAGACGAAATCGTAGAATAATCAAATGAAAAAAGGTATGGATACAATCAGTATCCACACTTTTTTTCTTATCACAATTTCCTATCTTAACAACTTATCTTAGAAAGAAAAGCAGCTTTTTTCAGAAATTAGACATAGATCATATTTTTAAAAATTACTTTGACATTTTCTCTTAAAGCCCTTGAAAACCTGAATTAAGAAAGCTATTTTGTAATTAAACAAAACTGTAAATCACGCAACAAAGAGGTAAATGCTATGACACTTAATATCACCAGCAAACAAATGGAAATCACCCCTGCAATTCGTGAACACGTGGAGGAAAGACTCGCGAAATTAGGTAAATGGCAAACACAGTTAATTAACCCACATTTTGTTTTAAACAAAGTACCGAATGGATTTACTGTAGAAGCATCTATTGGCACACCACTGGGCAATTTATTGGCAAGTGCAACCTCAGATGATATGTATAAAGCAATTAATGAAGTTGAGGAAAAATTGGAGCGCCAGCTTAATAAACTTCAACATAAAAGTGAATCTCGTCGAGCAGATGAACGATTAAAAGATTCGTTTGAAAGTTAATATTGAAAATAAACTAAAGAAAGAAAAGCAAAAGTGCGGTGAAATTTTATCCATCCAAAAAAGTTAGGTTATTAAATCGAGGACTAAGCTCTGTGATTCACAGGGCTTAGTTTTTTAGTTTACACCGAATACTCTCATGGTGAATGAATACTCACCTTTCATTTGGTTATTTAGGGCTAATCTACGTCAGCCCCTTAAATTATTTACATTCAACGATGTAATGTTTGTTCGGGACGTTTAAGATGCCTTAGGGGAGAGAATGATTTTTATTGCATTGAAGATAAACATTGCTCACTTGTTGTTTGAAGAGTTGGTTGTAGTTAGTCACAAAAAATCTACACTTTAATCAATTAGTTGTCTAATATAAATTTGGGGCAGCAGATCAATATTCTCCTTTTTATTTGTAATATAGGATACGAGATGAATAATAAAACTAGCGTTTATGACAAAGAAAACTTCTTTGAGCTTTATCAGAAACTCCGCGCAAATCCAATTAGCCTCAATGAAATTGTTGAAAAGCCCACCATGCTCTCACTGTTGCCTGATTTAAAAGGGAAAAAATTACTCGATTTAGGCTGTGGGTTTCGTATCATAATAATGACACAGGCAAATACTCAAGTAAATACAATAGTTTTAGAGCTTCTACCAAAGTTTAAAATCAAAAAAATGAATCGTTGGTGTGCTGTTTAGAGCAGTTATTACGAAAATAAATGTTGTAAACAGTACATCAGCATAAAGGAGGCACTCACATGTCTAAGGTGAAAAAAGACACGATTGAAGCAAAAGGTTTTGCTATTCAAATTTATACTGAAGACTTTAAAAATGACTATATAAGTTTAACGGATATTGCAAGATACAAAAATGTGTATGAACCTAAAGATGTTGTTAAAAACTGGCTAAGAGTAAGAGATACAATTGAATTCCTTGGTCTATGGGAGACTATTCATAATCCTAATTTTAAAGGGGTCGAATTCGACTCCTTTAGAAAGGAAGCAGGAACAAATGCATTCACATTATCGCCTCAAAGATGGATTGAAAATACAAATGCAATCGGTATTGTTTCTAAATCTGGGAGAGGCGGAGGAACGTTCGCTCATCCTGATATAGCAATGGAATTTGCTTCGTGGATTTCAGCAGAGTTTAAGCTCTATTTAATCCAAGATTACAAAAGGCTTAAGTTAGATGAAAATTCTAAGCTATCATTAGGTTGGAATTTGAATAGAGAAATTTCTAAGATTAACTATAAAATCCATACAGATGCAATCAAAGAATATCTATTAAAGGATCTTACCAACGAACAGTTATCCTATAAATATGCAAGTGAAGCAGATATGCTCAATGTTGCCTTATTTAACAAGCGAGCAAAACAGTGGTGTGAAGAAAATCCAGATTTGAAAGGCAATATGAGAGATTATGCAAGTCTGAATGAGTTACTGGTGCTTGCCAATATGGAAAGTTATAATGCAATTCTTATTGGAAAAGGTATGGAACAAAAAGAAAGAATGATAGAACTTAGAAAGCTTGCGAGAACTCAAATTGTGTCCTTGGAAAAATTAAATAAGAAAGCAATAAAAAAACTGGAGTATTTCGATGATGAAAAAAACAAATGAAAAAAAAATAGCGAATAAATGTCAAATTTTTACTCCCACAAATTATGTTAAAGAGTTACTGGACTCTGTTGGTTATCATAAAAATATAGTAAATAAAACAATATTAGAAAATTCTTGTGGTGATGGCAATATACTTGTTGAAATAGTTAATAGGTACATTGAAGAAGCAATAGAACTTAAATTTTCTAATAAAAAAATAAAAAAAGGTTTAGAAAACAATATTTTTGGGTTTGAAATTGACAAAAATCAATTTGAAAAGTGTATCTGTAACTTGAATTTACTTGTTAAAAAAAATGGGATACAGGATGTTGAATGGAAAATCTATAATGAAGATTATTTAAAAAGTGAGGTAAATATACAATTTGATTTTATAGTGGGTAATCCTCCATATATAACTTACAGTAATTTATCTCAAGAGGAAAGAACATTTATTAAGGATAAATATGAAACTTGCAGACAAGGAAAATTTGATTATTGCTATGCATTTATAGAACATAGTATTAAGTCATTATCAAGTGAAGGAAAAATGTCTTATTTAATACCTAGTAGTATTTTTAAAACTGTTTTTGGGAATAAGCTTAGAGAATTTATGGTTAAGTATATTGTTGAAATAAAAGATTATACAAAAGAAAAAATATTCGATAATGCGTTGGTAAAGTCAGCAATTATAATAGTAGATAAAAAGGATTGCAGTGAAAAAATCAAATATATAAATATGAGTAATGATGATGGGTTATATATTTGTAAAAAAACAATTAGAAAGAAATGGGTTTTTTCTAATGAATTTAACATTGGTAAGAAACGGTTTGGAGATTATTTCAAAGTATCTCACGTGGTAGCAACCTTGTTGAATAAAGCGTATGTAATTAATGAAGATATGTACGATGAGGCAGATGAATACTATAAGGTTGGAAAATTTATGATCGAAAAGGATGTAATTATGCCAACTGCAACACCAAGAAATATGAGATATGGTAAAGAGGAAAAAATTATTTTTCCTTATAAGTATATTGATAATCAATTAATAAAATATACAGAAAAAGAATTTAAAAACTTATATCCTGGGGCTTTTTCTTACTTAACAAAATTCAAAGAAGACTTAATAAAAAGGAAATCAGATAAAAAATCAAAGTGGTTTGAGTACGGAAGAACGCAAGCACTTTTAGGAATTAAGTGTGAAAAATTACTTATATCAACTATCATTACAGATAAAGTCGCTGTATATAGACTAGATGAGGCATGTATTCCATATGCAGGGATGTACATTTCTTTGAGAGATGAACATCAGGAATATAATTTTGGTTTTGCAAAAGAAATTCTTGAAAGTGAAAATTTTATGGAATATGTAAAGAAAGTGGGGATAAATATTAGCGGAAGTTCATTGAGAATTACATCAAAGGATATTGAAGAATTTAATTTTTAACGGAGGAAATATGGAATATCTTAAATACAGTATTGAAGATAGTACAATTTCAGAGCTTTTAGGTGTACAAAACTTTTCCAATGATGAGGCTGCAGTTTTAGAATTAGTTAAAAATGCATATGATGCGGGGGCGTCGGTTGTCAAATTAGAATTTGTAGATAAAACAACTCTGAAAATAATTGATGATGGAGATGGTATGGATTCAGAGGATATAAGGAAACATTGGATGCATATTGGGAAAAGCAATAAAGGATATAATTTTATTGATACAAATAATAATGTTAGGGTGCAAGCCGGAGCTAAAGGAGTAGGTAGGTTTGCCCTATCAAGATTAGGCAAGAATATACAATTATATAGTAAAAAAGAACAAAAAGATGGAATTGTTTGGAAAACAGATTGGAATAAATCTACCTTAGATTTAGATTCTAGCATAGATAATAAAGGCACTTGTATAGTAATAAACAATCTTAGAGAAAAATGGACCCCTAAGAGGATTGAAAAATTAAATAAATACTTAGAGAAAACGTATAATGATACAGCTATGAAGATACGAATTATAGCTAATGAATATGATAAATTTGTGAAGTTGCATTTTCCAAAACCTGAACCAGGGAAAAATTGCAGAGCGAATATTATCCTCAAACATAATAAAGGAATGCTATCTGTGTCTGTATTTTCAGACGAATTTTCTAATGATGCTATTAAATATTGTCCGGAAGTAGATATAAAAACATATAATAGTGAAATCAACATTTTAGATGAATTTGAAGGTAATGAAATTTATGAGGGGGGACGCAAAGAATTATCTTCTGAATTAGATAAACTTGGAGAGTTTTCTGCAAACCTATTTTTCAATCTTAATGTAACAAAGCATGACAAAGAAAAATTTCTATATAAGTATCTAAGTACAGATGAAAGTGTCGATAGTGGTGTGATTCTTTATAGAAATGCTTTTAGCATATCATCGTTTGAAGGAGAAAAAGATTGGCTGGGTTTAGGAAAAAGATCAAGAAAATCCCCCGCAGCTGCGTCGCATCCTACAGGTGCTTGGCGAGTTAGAGAAAATCAAGTATCGGGTTATGTATTGATTGATAAGCAACAAAATATAGTGTTGCAAGATCTTATGAATAGACAAGGATTGGATGAAAATATATCCTATCAATTATTTGTACAAATTATATTAACTGGAATTAAAGAATTTGAAAGGTATAGACAAAAAATAATTCGAAAAATAAACGAAAAAAATAAAAATGAAGAAGAGTATGCAATAAAAATATCAGATGAAATAGTAAAAAACCCTAAAAGGATAGAGAACTTAAATACAAGTGAAAAAAATAAGCTTGTTAATGAAATTAAATTATTTAAACAAGATAGTAAAAAATTCAAACAAGAGAAGGCAAATGTAGAAGCAAGATACAAATATGATGTTAGAATTTTAAATGCTTTAGCAACATCTGGAATGAAGGCTACATCTATAGCGCATGAGATAAATAACGATAGAAATCAAATGGAACCATCCTATGATGATATTATCACTGCTTTAAAAAAATATTGTGTATGGGATATTGTTAATAGTCCAGAGAATAGAAAAATTGCATGTGAAGACATACCTGGTTTATTAGAAAATAACCATAGAGCAGTAAAAAAAATCCTTAGTTTTATTGATGCAATTTTAGAAAAAGTAGAAAAGAAACAATTTTTCGCAGAGCACTTAAATATAAACGAAATTGTAAATTCGATATTGAAAGGTTGGAAAAAAGATTATTCTTGGTTGAATGTAGAAATTTGTATAGATGATAAAGTTGAATTTAATATATCAAAAGATACGTTCTATACTATATTTGATAATTTAATATTAAACAGTGTTCAACAAAACATCGAAACTAATGAATTAAAAATAAAAATAGCAATAAGTAGGAATAATAACAAGCTGAGAATATCATATTCTGATAATGGGAAGGGATTACCAAAAAAATATTTAGATAACCCAAGAATTATTTTAGAACCACATGAAACAAGTAGAACCAATGGGCATGGTCTCGGAATGTGGATAATTAATAATACAATTAATTTACAAAAAGGAGAAGTTCTTTCTATTTCAGGAGAGAATGGATTTGAATTTATTTTTGAAATGGAGGAAACGATTTAAAATGGAATCAATAACTATGCTTTATGTAGATGATAAAATTGATTTGTATGTTTCGAAATATTTAAATTCATATTCAAATAATAAGGCTGAATATAAATATTCAGAATTGAAATTTGAAAATAAATATTCCTATAAAGACTTACTTGAGAATAATGAAATTCAAAAAGCTGATATATTATTTTTGGATTCAATGCTTTTTGAAAATGGAAATGTACAAGATAATAAAATTTCTGGTGAAGAGCTTGGGTTAATAATTAAAAAAATTTTTCCATTTAAAGAAATAATAGTAATTACCCAATACCAAGACAAGATGGAATATAGTACATTAAAAAAATATAATTCTAATACGTATCATTGTGATGAGGATTCATTTTTTCAAGATAACTGGAATGAAGAAATAGTTAATGCTACGAAAAATATCATTTTAAATAGGAATATTTTAAAAAATATTTCTTCAAAAAGATATGTTGAAAAATATCTATTTGAAAAAATGGAGAATTCTATTAATGGATTATCAAATTACGATAATTTAACAAAGGCTGATATAGATAGTCTTATTAAGGCTTTTGAAGAAATGAGAAATTTATATGAAGAATGATTATAGAAATACGATATATTGGGTTTCGAAAAAAAATATTGTATCTGAAAAAGACGCTTTAGAAAATAAAATAAAAGCTGAACATTCTCGAACTAAAATAATATATAATCAAATAAATAAAAAATATAGTGTTTATAATAAGTTATTTAGAAACATATACAGCAATAAATGTTCATATTGTGGAATAACAACGGATGTAGTAAGTTCTGAATTATTTGAGATCGATCATTTTTTATGTGAATCATCATTTAATGGAGATTCTATAAATGCAGGTAAAATAAAAAATTTAGTGCTTTCGTGTAAAAAATGTAACAGAGCAAAGAAAGATTTTATATGGGATGAAGTATATTCTTCGAAATTTAATGTTGATGATGGAAGTATAACAGAATTATTTTATAGAGATAAGAACTACTATATAAAAGTGGAGAATAAATTTATTACAGATAAAACTATTTGTGAATTCTATAGAAAGTTGAAATTGGACGAAGAAATTAGGAGATTAGATTTTTTGCTCATGAATATGTATGGCTTCTCTAAAAAACATTCTAGTGATAGAATATCTGAAAAAATATCAAAATGCGTTGTTCTTTTGCAACAAAAAAGAAATGAGTTGTAGTTGATGTATCATGTGGTACCGGAGGTCATTTACAACTTTATTTAGAACGAGGGGCTGCTAAAGTGATTGGAACCGATCTTTCCGAAAAAATGCTCGAACAAGCTGAAAAAGATATGCAAAAGTGCGGTCATTTTTCAGGGCGTTTTTCGTTATATCAGTTACCGATGGAAAAATTAACGGAATTTCCAGAAAGTAATTTTGATGTCATTACCAACTCTTTTGCTTTTCATTATATTGAAGATTTTCCCGCTTTATTAGCTTCTATTGCCAACAAGCTTAAGCCTAACGGCGCATTAGTTTTTTCCCAAGAACATCCGATAACCACTTGCCACAAAGAAGGGGAACGCTGGGAAAAAAATGACAAAAAACAGCAAGTTGCTTATCGTTTAAATCATTACCGAGAAGAGGGCGAACGCAATAGAAATTGGTTCAAACAACCTTTTCAAACCTATCATCGAACAACAGCGACAATTATCAATAATTTAATTCATGCAGGGTTTCAAATCGAGCAAATGGAAGAACCAATGCTTGCCGACCAACCGCAATGGCATAATGAATTTAAAGATTTATCACACCGCCCATCATTGTTATTTATCAAAGTAAGAAAAGTGGAGAAATAAACAAAATAAACTGGTTTTTAACCGCACTTTATGGTATAAATCGCCCCGCTGTTTTTGCCTTTCAAAAGCAGCTTTTTAATTACTAACAACACACACACATATCAACAAGGCTTAATCGGGGTGCCAAACGGTCGATTAGCTGATATGTGGAGGCTCAACCCCAACATAAAGGAAAATATTATGGCACAAGTTTCAATGCGCGACATGATCAACGCAGGCGTACACTTCGGACACCAAACTCGTTACTGGAACCCACAAATGAAACCTTTCATTTTTGGTGCTCGTAACGGTGTTCACATCATCAACTTAGAAAAAACTTTACCTTTATTCAACGAAGCTTTAGCGGAATTAACTCGCATTGCTAGCAACAACGGTAAAGTATTATTCGTTGGTACAAAACGTGCAGCGTCTGAAGCAGTTCAAGCAGCAGCATTAGATTGTCAGCAATATTACGTAAACCACCGTTGGTTAGGTGGTATGTTGACTAACTGGAAAACCGTTCGTCAATCAATTAAACGTTTAAAAGATTTAGAAACCCAATCTCAAGACGGTACTTTTGATAAATTAACCAAAAAAGAAGCGTTAATGCGTAGCCGTGAGATGGAAAAACTTGAATTAAGCCTTGGCGGTATCAAAGATATGGGCGGCTTACCAGATGCATTATTTGTTATCGGTGCAGACCACGAACATATCGCAGTTAAAGAAGCAAACAACCTAGGTATTCCTGTATTTGCTATCGTTGATACTAACTCAACTCCAGCTGGCGTAGATTTCGTTATCCCTGGTAACGATGATGCGACTCGTGCTATCCAACTTTACGTTTCTGCAGCTGCAGCAGCAGTTAAAGAAGGTCGTGGTAACGAAGCTCAAGTTGCTGAAGAATTAGCAGCTGA
The DNA here is from genome assembly GCF_003352385.1 of Haemophilus haemolyticus. Classification (NCBI taxonomy): domain Bacteria; kingdom Pseudomonadati; phylum Pseudomonadota; class Gammaproteobacteria; order Pasteurellales; family Pasteurellaceae; genus Haemophilus; species Haemophilus haemolyticus. Next base: position 680,182 of record NZ_CP031243.1, read on the forward strand.
CGCAGAATAATTTAAGTTTTGCAATAAGGCGAAGCCCTTAATAATCAAACGATTAATTGGCATAGGGGCTAAAGTTTAGCCCCTATATTTTTATCTAAAAGTGCGGTCAAAATAAATCGCATTTTCGACAGAGGATTTTAAAAATGGCTGAAATCACAGCATCATTAGTAAAAGAACTTCGTGAACGTACCGGTGCCGGTATGATGGAATGTAAAAAAGCATTAGTTGAAGCAAACGGTGATATTGAGTTAGCAATCGACAACATGCGTAAATCTGGTCAAGCTAAAGCAGCTAAAAAAGCAGGCCGTGTTGCAGCTGAAGGTGTTATCCTTGCTCGTGTAGAAAATGGTTTCGGTGTATTAGTTGAAATGAACTGTGAAACTGACTTTGTGGCAAAAGATGCTGGTTTCTTAGGTTTAGCAAACGAAGTAGCTGATTTCGCAGCAGCAAACAAAGGTACAACTATCGAAGCATTACAAGCACAATTCGAAGAAAAACGTGCTGCATTAGTAGCTAAAATCGGTGAGAACATGAACATCCGTCGTGTTGCTTACTTAGATGGTCAAGTAATTGCTCAATACTTACACGGCGCGAAAATCGGTGTATTAGTTGCAGGTCAAGGTTCAGCTGACGAACTTAAAAAAGTAGCTATGCACGTAGCTGCATCTAAACCTGAATTCGTAAATCCAGAAGATGTATCAGCAGAAATAGTTGAACACGAACGCCAAATCCAAATCGACATCGCAGTTAACTCTGGTAAACCAAAAGAAATCGCAGAGAAAATGGTTGAAGGTCGTATGAAGAAATTCACTGGTGAAGTTTCATTAACTGGCCAACCATTCGTAATGGATCCTTCTGTATCTGTAGGTGACTTCTTAAAATCAGTAAACACTTCAGTTTCTAACTTCATCCGTTTAGAAGTTGGTGAAGGTATCGAGAAAAAAGAAGAAGACTTTGCTGCTGAAGTAGCAAAAATCACTGGCGGTAACGCGTAATTCTTTAAAGATAACGATATGTTAATAAGCCCAACTTAAGTTGGGCTTATTTGTTTTATAGAATAATAGGATAAGCCGCTGAATTAACAGGCTTAAACTTTTTAGTTACGTTTAGTAAAATAAAAAAATCTACACTTAAATAGTAAACGTTTAAAGTGTGGATTTTGTAATAAAACTTCAGAAGAAATTAAGAAATTTTCTTTTCTAACGCTTTTAAACGTTTATTTATTCCATCAATACCTAACGTCAGTGCCGCTGTTTTACGCCATTCTTTATTCGTTTGCAATGGAATACCAGAGGAATATACTCCAGGCTCTGTAATTGGGCGCATAACCATTCCCATTCCAGTAATCGTGACTTTATCACAAATTTCCATATGGCCATTAATCACACTTGCACCGCCAATTAAGCAATATCGTCCAACAGTCAAACTACCCGCCATGATAACGCCACCCGCAACCGCTGTACCTGTGCCTATATGAACATTATGTGCAATTTGACAAAGGTTATCGATGATCACGTTATCTTCAATAATTGTTGCGTCTAATGCGCCTCTATCGATACACGTATTCGCACCAATCTCAACGTTATTACCAATTATTACTTGCCCTACTTGTGGAATTTTAATCCAACGACCACGATCATTTGCGTAACCAAAACCATCACTACCGATGACTGTTCCTGATTGAATTAAGCAATTAGCGCCAATCTCAACGTTATGGTAAACAGTTACATTAGCCCAAAGTTGAGTGCCTGAACCGATCTTGGTATTTTTACCAACAAAGCAATTTGCACCAATGATCACGTTATCACCAAGTACAACACCTTCTTCAATCACAGCATTCGCACCAATTGATACATTCTCACCTAAAGAAGCACTATCAGAAATTACCGCACTTTTTGCAATGCCTTGCGCTGCTTTTGGCGTGCTATCCATATATTGCGCTAAAATGGCGTAAGCTACATAAGGATCTTTCACAATAAGTAAATTGCTTTCTGAAGAACAATGTTCGACATCCTCTTCAGAAACAACCAAAATTCCTGCTTTAGAATCTTTCAATAATGCACGGAATTTTGCGTTAGAAATAAAAGTAAGTTGATTTGATTGGGCTTTATCGAGTGGAGCGATATTCTCAACAACAACATCGGCGTTACCGCGAACGGTAGCGCCGATTTGAGTTGCCAATTCTTGTAAAGAATAGGATTTTTGCATTATGAGAACCTATTATTTTTTCTCTTCTGCTTTAGCAGGTGCTGCTTTTTCACTAGCAGGAATAGATTTTAACACTTCTTCTGTGATGTCTTTACCCTCTACCGCAAATACAACTGAATTTGCATCAAGCACATAAGTATAACCTTTCGCTTTTGCTAAATTATTTGTAGCAGTTTGAATACTATCTAATAATTTACCACGCTCTTCTGCTTGACGTTTTTCATTTTGCGCTTGGAACTCTTGAACTTTTTTATCTTGTTCCTGCATTAATTTTTGTAATTCAGCATCTTCAGCCGCGCCTAATTTATTAATTTCTTCTTGGCGTTTTTGAATATCTGCTTGACGTAAGCGAGGTGCATCTTTTTCTAAAGCCGCAACTTTTGCTTCTACTTTTTTACGAGCAGCTGCAATTTTATCATCAACTTCTTTTTTGCTTGCTGCTAATTTTTCAGCTACAGGTTTAAATTCAGCATCGAGTTTATCCGCTACAGCTTGACGGTCTGGGTGATGTTGAAAAATATAACCTGCATTAATGAAAGCAATTTTTTCTTCAGCTGCAGCATAGCCTGAAGCAAGTGCGATACCTAAAGCAAGTGCGGTTACTTTTGCGATGTTTTTCATTTGATAAAGATCCTTAATTAAATTGTGGTTAGTTTAGTATTTTCTCTGCCTAACAAAATCAGGCAGAGAATGCTATCTTTGACATTCGAATGATGAAAAAAGTTCAATCTAATTAGAAAGAACCACCAATACTAAATTGGAACTGTTCTACATCATCATTTTCATATTTTTTGATCGGTTTGGCATAAGAGAATACTAATGGTCCAATAGGGGATTGCCATTGGAAGCCTACACCCGCAGAGGCACGAACTCGACTAACTTTTCCATAATCGGGTAAGCTTTTCAATACATTGTTATCTAACCCACTCTTATCCGATTTCCATTTGGTATTCCAAACACTTGCCGCATCAACAAATAAGGAAGTTCGGACTGTATTTTGGCTCTTATCGCTCACAAACGGTGTTGGTACAATAAGTTCTGCGCTCGCAGTTGTGATTGCATTACCACCAATCACATCAGAACTGATCTTATTAAAATTACCATGTTGATCGGCATAAATTGCATTAGGTCCAATACTACCATAAGCAAAACCACGTAATGAACCAATGCCACCAGCTGTATAAGTTTGATAGAACGGTAAACGCTTGTTTCCAAAACCATTTGCATATCCTGCAGATGCTTTTGCAGATATAACCCAACGGTGATCTCTGTCTAATGGATAGAAACCTTGTACATCTGCACTTAGTTTGTAGTATTTGTTATCCGAACCTGGAATTGTAACTCGTCCACCAAGACTTGCTTTTACCCCTTTAGTTGGGAAATATCCCCTATTAAGGCTGTTATAGTTCCAACCAAAAGAAAAATCAAAGTCACTGGTTTTGATTGAATTTCCATTAAAATTCATGGAATCAAGATATAATTCACGGTTATATTCTGGAGCAAAGTTACTAATCTTATTATAAGTATAACCTAATCCAACATAGTAAGAGTTATTTTCATTTACAGGGAAACCTAAAGTGACATTACCACCGTAAGTCGTACGTTTATAATTAGAAGATGTATCACTTTTAGAGTTATCATAGTTTTCAAAGAAAACATTTCCACCAAGACTTACGCCATCTTTAGTAAAGTAGGGTTCGGTATAACCTAAATTGACACTAGTACCATAATCATTTTTCGTACCAGCTATACTTACTGCTGCCCCTGTTCCCAAGAAATTATCTTGTTTAACACTAGCTTGATAGCTAATACCACTTTCTGTACCGTAACCAATACCAAAGTTGATACTACCTGTATTACGCTCTTTAACTTTATACACCACATCTACTTCGTCATCAGTGCCTTTTACAGGATCAATTCGATTTTCTACGGTTTCGAAGAATCCTGTACGATCTAAACGGATTTTACCTAACTCAACTAATTGCGAGTTATACCACGCCCCCTCTTGTTGGCGCATTTCTTGACGTAAAGTACTATCTGCTGAAACAGTATTTCCTTCAAAGCGTAGTTGACGAACAGTTAAACGTCGACCAGCATCAACAACAAAAGTAATTGCTAAGGTTTTATTCGCATCATCAAAATCAGGTACAGCATTCACCGTTGCACTACCGTAACCACGTTCACCCAATTTTGCTTTAATCGCATTTTCAACATCTGCGATATCGCTACGACGGAAAGTGTCATTTAAATGTAATGAAGAAAGCAAAGGTTCAAGTTCAGAAGCCATACCGCCCACATTACCAACTATACGAGCACTACGAAGGTCATACTGTAAACCTTCATTTACATCAATGGTTACATTCACTTTCGTTTTTTCATCATTTAGCTGAACATCAGTTTTAGTGATTTGTGCTTTGGCATAACCATTATTTAAATAATAATCACGAATTGACTGTAAATCTTTCTCGAACTGAGCGCCTTCAAATTTATTACCCCATAATTTCCACCAAGAATCAGGTTGTAATTCCATTTGCTCTTGCAACGTGCTGCTACTAACAGATTCATTACCATTGAAAGTTAATGATGCTAATTTTGCAGTATCATCTTCATTGATCTGAATTAAAATTTCAGCACGATTATTTGGTAACGTATTGACAATAGGTTCAACTGTTGCGTTATAGCGACCTACACTTGCATAGTGCTCTTTTACACTTTTGGCAAATTCATTTAATTTTTCTCGAATTAAAACATCACCAACTTTAAAACCGTTAGCATCTAAGTTTTGTTTAAGTGCTTCAGTTGGAATAACAGAGTTACCTTTGATTTTAACATCTGAAATGATCGATTTAGCCACAACGCTAACAACAAGCACATCGCCTTCTTGATGCGCATTCACATCATCGAATCGACCACTTACGAATAAAGAGCGGACAATATTAGCCACATCATTGTCAGTCACACGCTGACCGGCACGAACAGGTAGACTTGCTCGGATTTGTTGTTCTAAGTCGCCTTGAACACCATCCACACGAATATCTTTTGCCACAAAAGGTGCGGCAAACACAGTCGTTGTCGTACCGAATAATAAACTTGCGATTAGAAGTTTTTTCATCGATTGTATCCTATATAAATTATAGACGTAAAAAATCATTAAATAATGCAAACACCGTTAAGCTTAATAACAGTGCTGCGCCAATTCGATAACAGATGCTTTGCACCCTCTCAGAAACAGGTTTTCCTTTAACAGCTTCCATTGCTAAAAAAACTAAATGACCGCCATCCAATACAGGCAATGGGAATAAATTCATAATGCCTAAATTAACACTAATCAATGCCATAAAACTTAAAAAATACACCAATCCAATATTAGCGGATGCACCAGCACCTTTAGCAATAGAAATTGGGCCGCTTAAATTGTTTAATGACAAATCACCCGTGATTAACTTTCCTAACACCTTCAAGGTTAACACAGAAAGTTGGCCAGTCTTTTCAATGCCTTTTTGCAAAGAGTTAAGAATATCATATTTTAATTCAGTACGATATTCATCAGATAATTTTACGAAAGTTGGGCTTAAACCTACAAACCATTTTCCACTCTGATTACGCACTGGAGTAATAATTTTGTCAAGCGTTTCCCCATTACGTTCAACTTTAATAGAAAAAGATTCGCCTTGTTCGACCTGTTTTATAAAATCTTGCCAAGGAAGTGCGGTTAAATTTTCTTTTAAAATTTTATCACCGATTTGTAAACCTGCTTTCTCAGCTGGAGAATCTTGAACAACTTTAGAAAGCACCATTTCAACTTTAGGACGCATAGGCATAATCCCTAATGCCTCAAACGCACTTTCTTTTTCAGGATCAAAAGTCCAATTTGTCAAATTTAAAGTACGTTGTTGTTCAACATTAGAACCGAAAGGAGAAAGGGTAATCTCAACATTAGACTCTCCCATTTTTGTGGCAAGTAGCATATTGATGGTTTCCCAATCTTGAGTTTCTTCGCCATCAACCGCTAGAATTTGTGTATTGGGTTCAATATGCGCTTGTGCCGCGATTGAACTTGGCGTTATCGATTCAATTACAGGTTTAACACTTGGCATTCCATAAAGGTAGATGACCCAATAGGCAAAAATCGCGAAAATAAAATTCGCCAAAGGGCCTGCAATAATCACAAATGCGCGTTGTAATACGCTTTTACTGTCAAATGCTTGTGGCTTTTGTTCAGCTGGAACCGCTTCATTATGTCCATCAAGCATTTTTACATAGCCGCCTAAAGGAATCATTGAAACCGCAAATTCTGTACCATGCTTATCAATACGTTTCCAAATTACCTTACCAAAGCCGATTGAAAAACGATGGACTTTTATACCGCACTTTCTAGCAGCCCAAAAGTGACCATATTCGTGAACGGATACTAATACCGCAATAGCAATGATAAAAGAACCTAGCGACCACAAAAATGACATTCAAAATCCTTATAACACAAAGAAATAGAAGTAGCTGAAAAAAGGTACTGCGGCAGTCAAGCTATCAATGCGATCTAATACACCACCATGCCCCGGAATTAATTGACTGCTGTCTTTAACTCCTGACTCACGTTTAAACATACTTTCAGTTAAATCACCCAATACCGAAATTGCAACTGTTGCAACGGAAAGAATAACGAATCCAGTGATATTTCGCTCACCAACTAAAGCATCGCCAGAGAAATGAATAAATACAAAAGCAAGCACTAACGCAGTAATTAAGCCACCAACAACGCCTTCCCAGCTTTTACCTGGTGAAACTTTTGGCGCAAGTTTACGTTTACCAAATGCGCGTCCGCTAAAATAAGCACCAGAATCAGCCGCCCAAACAAGCACAAACACGTAAAGTAATAAAAATAAGCCGTGATAAGGATCATTGTTATAGTGTTCTAAACGTAAACGTAATACACCCGCGATAAATGGAATTAAAGTAGAAAAGGCAAATAAAAGCTGTAAAAGAGGATTTTTAGACCAAAATTTAGCTGATTTAGGATAACTCACTACAAGCAATAAAGCTAAAATCCACCAACCAACAGCATTCATCAATAAAAGCTGAAGATGCTGTTCAAACACACGACCTGCATCTAAATAGTTGCCCTCAGTATAGAGCCATAAAAAAATAAAGGCACCTAAAAAAGCAGCAACACAAAAACGCGCTAAAGGCTGTTTAAGGCGAGCAAACTGAGTCCATTCCCAAACGCCTAAAGTCGCCACAGCACCTAACGCGAGGGCAAAATAAAAAGGCGTGAATAAAAATAGCGCACATAACACCGCTGCGATTAACACAATGGCAGATAAAACTCGTTGTTTAAGCATAATTTTAATCCATTTATTGAATTATTCTGTCCCACCAAAACGGCGATGACGTTGTTGATAACAGGCGATGGCGCGGTTAAATTCCGCCTCATCAAAATCTGGCCACAGCACATCGGAAAAATAAAGTTCTGCATATGCAATTTGCCATAATAAAAAATTACTAATTCGTTGTTCACCACTGGTACGAATCAATAGATCCACTTGTGGTTCATCTTGTGTAACCAAATGACGCTGAAAAGTAATTTCATCAATCTCTTCAACGCTCATTTCATTATTTTTTACTTTTTCTGCGAGTTGTTTTGTCGCTTGAACAATATCCCAACAACCGCCGTAATTTGCAGCAATATTAAGGGTAAGTGCGGTATTTTTTTCTGTTAAATTTTCCGCTTTTGCAATTTTTTCTTGTAAAGATTCACTAAAACGAGATACATCACCAATAATTTTCAAACGAATATTATTTTTATGTAATTTTTTCACTTCACGATCTAAAGCTTGCATAAAAAGCGTCATTAACGCGCTGACTTCTTGCTCAGGTCGATTCCAATTTTCACTACTAAAGGCATAAAGTGTAAGAAAATTTACTCCAGTTTGGCGAGCATAACTTACCGCACGGCGAACTGCAGATACGCCATTGGTATGGCCAAAAATGCGCATTTTATTTTTCTGTTTTGCCCACCGCCCATTACCATCCATAATAATGGCAACGTGTTTTGGAATATTGTTTTGATCGAGTTCTATCATTATTTTTATTATAAAAAGATCCCTATAAATTCGGCTGTGAACTATATCATAAGTTGTATTTGCTTGCTATGGATTAGCGAGCCCTAATCCACACTTTATTTTTTACATAATTCATTTTTATAATAAAGAAAAATAAACAAAACGAAGAATTTATGTCTGCGATTGAACAAAATAAAGACGGTATTAGATTAAGAATATTCTTACAGCCAAAAGCCAGTAAAGATCATATTGCTGGCATTCACGATGATGAATTAAAAATTACCATTACTGCGCCACCCATTGATGGTCAAGCAAATGCTCATTTATTGAAATTTTTAAGTAAATCCTTCAAAGTGCCCAAAAGCAGTATTATTTTAGAAAAAGGGGAATTGAGCCGACACAAACAAGTTTGGATTCCTGAACCCAAATTAATTCCAAAAGAAATTCAAAATCTATTGTAAAAACAAAGAAAAAAATCACCGTACTTTGGTCTCATACCCTATCAATTTATGCCGTTTTACGGTATTCTATGCCACATTTTCTATTGTCAAAATGCTGCAAAAGTGCGGTTAAAATTTAAGGTGATTTTATGCAAGAACAATATCGCCCCGATATGATCGAACCAAAGGTTCAACAATATTGGGCAGAAAATAAAGTTTTCAAAGCAATCAAAGACGAATCTAAAGAAAAATATTACTGTCTTTCTATGTTCCCATATCCTTCTGGTCGCCTGCATATGGGGCATGTGCGCAACTACACTATTGGTGATGTAATTTCTCGTTATCAACGCATGCTAGGCAAAAACGTATTACAACCATTTGGTTGGGATGCTTTCGGCTTACCGGCGGAAGGGGCCGCAATCAAAAATAAAACTGCGCCTGCTAAATGGACGTACGAAAACATTGCCTACATGAAAAAACAACTTCAGCTTTTAGGCTTTGGTTTCGACTGGGATCGTGAAATCGCAACCTGTAAACCAGAATACTACAAATGGGAACAATGGTTCTTCACTGAGCTTTACAAAAAAGGCTTGGTGTATAAAAAAACCTCAACCGTAAACTGGTGTCCGAACGATGAAACCGTACTCGCAAACGAGCAAGTACACGAAGGTTGTTGCTGGCGTTGTGATACACCTGTGGAACAAAAAGAAATCCCACAATGGTTTATCAAAATTACTGACTATGCAGAGCAATTATTAGGTGGTTTAGATACCCTTCCACAATGGCCTGACATGGTAAAAACCATGCAGCGAAACTGGATCGGTCGTTCTGAAGGGGTAGAAATTACCTTTGATGTTGCAGATACCAACGAAAAAGTAGCGGTTTACACCACGCGTCCAGATACCTTTTACGGCGTAAGTTATTTAGGGATTGCGGCAGCACATCCATTAGCAAGTTTAGCGGCTCAAAATAATCCTGAATTAGCCGCCTTTATCCAAGAAGCGAAAAACGCCAAAGTAGCAGAAGCTGATCTTGCAACAATGGAGAAAAAAGGAATGGCAACAGGCTTATTTGCCATTCATCCATTGACAGGTGAAAAATTACCAATTTGGATTGCGAATTTCGTGTTAATGCATTACGGTACTGGCGCGGTAATGGCGGTTCCAGCTCACGACCAACGTGACTTTGAATTTGCTCAAAAATACAGTTTGCCAATTAAACAAGTGATCGCACCGCTTGCAGATGAAGAAATTGATTTAACCAAACAAGCCTTTATTGAACACGGCAAACTCGTTAATTCAGCTGAATTTGATGGTAAAAATTTTGATGGTGCTTTCAATGGTATTGCAGATAAATTAGAAAAATTAGGTGTTGGAAAACGTCAAGTGAATTATCGTTTACGTGACTGGGGCGTTTCTCGCCAACGTTATTGGGGTGCACCAATTCCGATGCTAACCCTTGAAAATGGCGATGTAGTACCTGCACCAATAGAAGATTTACCTATTATTCTGCCTGAAGATGTGGTCATGGATGGCGTAAAAAGTCCAATTAAAGCAGATCCTAACTGGGCAAAAACAACCCTTAACGGCGCACCAGCGTTAAAAGAAACGGATACCTTTGATACCTTTATGGAATCCTCTTGGTATTACGCGCGCTACACTTGCCCACAATATCAAAATGGCATGCTTGATGCGGAAGAAGCAAACTATTGGTTACCTGTGGATCAATATATCGGTGGTATTGAACACGCAACAATGCACTTGCTTTACTTCCGTTTCTTCCACAAATTATTACGCGATGCGGGATTTGTAACCAGTGACGAACCAGCCGATAAATTATTATGTCAAGGTATGGTGCTTGCTGATGCCTTCTACTACACAAGTCCAACCAACGAGCGTATTTGGGTGAGCCCAACTCAAGTGACTCTTGAGCGTGATGAGAAAGGTCGCATCATTAAAGCCACCGATCCTGAAGGGCGTGAACTAGTCCACAGTGGCATGACCAAAATGTCGAAATCCAAAAATAACGGTATTGATCCACAAGAAATGGTAGAAAAATATGGTGCTGATACTGTTCGTCTATTTATGATGTTTGCCTCTCCAGCAGAAATGACTTTGGAATGGCAAGAATCTGGCGTGGAAGGGGCAAAACGCTTCTTAGGCCGTGTGTGGAATTTGGTGTATCAATATCAACAAAATCCAGCAAAAACTAGCCTAGATATCACCGCACTTTCAGCCGCGCAAAAAGCGCTTCGTCGTGAAGTACATAAAACCATTGCGAAAGTGAGCGATGATATTGGTCGTCGTCAAACATTTAATACTGCGATTGCAGCAGTAATGGAGTTGATGAATAAACTGACTAAGGCTTCCTTAGAAAGCGATCAAGATCGTGCAGTCATGGCGGAAGCATTAAGTGCAGTTGTGCGTATGCTTTATCCAATTACGCCACATATCTGCTTTGAATTATGGCAAGCGCTAGGAAATGAAAGTAACATCGATACCGCTGAATGGGTGAAAGCTGATGAAGCCGCAATGGTAGAAGATGAAAAACTCATTGTTGTGCAAGTAAATGGCAAAGTTCGTGGAAAAGTGACTGTCCCAGCAACCTCTTCAGAAGAAGAAATTAAAGCGACAGCTAAAGCAGATCCTAATGTTGCAAAATTCCTTGATGGAAAAGAAATTCTTAAAGAAATCTATATTCCATTAAAAATGTTGAATTTTGTGGTTAAACCATAATCCGTAGAATCTGTGGAATATTGATATTTCACAGATTCTATCTTTATTAGTGTATGAATTTTAAATTTATACACTTCACAATAAAGGTAATTTTTATGATTAAATCAATCAAAGCGTTGTTTATTGTAGCAAGCATTACCGCGCTTTCTGCTTGCGGCTGGCATTTTCAAAACGGTACATTAATTCCACAAGAATTACGTACTCTTACATTTGAAAGCCCTGATCCATACAGCGAAATGTCAGTGGCGATGCGTAATCAGTTACAAGCGAACAATGTTCAACTCGTCAATCCGACTCAAGGCATTCCTGTTTTACGCATCAATAAATTCCGCACAAATGATGAAGTCGCGTCTGTATTTAAACGCGGACGTGAAGCTGAAAAAGTATTGATGTTAGAAGTGGAAGCAAGCATTCGTTTAGCGAATGGTGAAAGCCACCCAATCACGGCAAAAGTCAACCGCACTTTCTTTGATAACTCTCGCGCAGCATTAGCTAAATCCGCCGAACGAGAAGTAATTTGGAATGATATGCGGGAACAAGCTGCACGTCAGCTCATTACTAAAATGGTTGCATTAGAAAAACAAGTGAAAAACAAATAATGAATCGCATCTTCCCTGAGCAACTTAATCAACATCTTTCCCAACGTTTAGCCAAAGTTTACTTTTTGGTAGGACAAGATCCCTTGTTACTGAGTGAAAATGAAGATGCCATTTATAAAACAGCCAACCAACAAGGATTCGATGAAAAAAATAGCATACAGATTGATAGCCAAACTGACTGGGCACAACTCATAGAATCCTGTCAGTCCATAGGATTGTTTTTTAATAAACAAGTCATGGTATTAAATTTACCTGAAAATTTCACCGCACTTTTACAGAAAAATCTGCAAGAATTTATTTCGGTTCTACATGACGATATCTTGCTGATTTTACAAATTGCAAAGCTAGCAAAAGCAAATGAAAACCAAGCATGGTTTGTTGAACTAAACCAATATGAAACCAGTGCAATTCTTGTAAATTGCCAAACACCTACGGCTGAAAATCTCCCTCGTTGGGTAAAAAATCGTACCAAAGCGATGGGATTAGACGCTGATGATGAAGCAATCCAACAACTTTGTTATAGTTATGAAAACAATCTGCTCGCACTCAAGCAAACTTTGCAGCTTTTAGATTTACTTCATCCCGATCATAAACTTAATTACAATCGTGTTATTAGCGTGGTGGAACAATCCTCAATTTTTACACCATTTCAATGGATTGATGCGTTGCTTGTTGGAAAGGCAAATCGTGCCAAACGCATTTTAAAAGGGTTACAAGCTGAAGATGTGCAACCTGTTATTTTATTACGCACACTACAGCGAGAATTATTTACGTTGCTTGAACTTACCAAACCACAGCAACGTATTGTGACAAAGGAAAAACTTCCAACTCAACAAATTAAGACTGAATTTGACCGTCTAAAAATCTGGCAAAATCGCCGACCGCTCTTTTTAAGTGTGATTCAACGTTTAACCTATCAAAAGCTCTACGAAATTATCCAAGAGCTCGCCAATATTGAACGTCTTGCTAAACAAGAATTTAGCGATGAAGTGTGGATTAAACTCGCTGATTTGTCTGTGAAAATTTGTTTGTAATCGCTATTGTTTTTTTTTTTCACTAAAATGGTACAATAAGTCGCCACTTTGGCAATAACTTTATTAATTAACTTTCGTGAGGATATCATGATGAAAAAAACACTAGCTACACTTATTTTAATGGGATTTGGTTTTTCAGCTTCTGCAGCTGATTTGTCTGCAAGTTGTAAAACTTATTTCGCTGAAATTGATTCTTTCTTAGCATCAATGCCAGCTGCGCAAGCAAATGCGATGAAAGCTCAATATGAATCAAGCAAACAACAATTTGCATCAATGCCCGTAGCGGCACAAGATCAGGCTTGTAATCAAGCGGCAGAGCAACTTAAACAAATGAAAGCCGCAATGCCGAAATAATTTGAAAAAATCAATAGATGTTATATAAACCCTAGTCTGACTAGGGTTTTATTTTATGGGATGGAGAGCTTCATTCAATAAGCGATGAATTAATTTAGCATTAGCTGGTGGGAACTGTCCGGCATCCAATGCGCGTTGCTCAACCCAAAAACCTTCTTGCCCTTCTCGCCCAAAAGGCTCACCAATCCATTCATCTACGACATAAAAGAAAAAAGAAATAATCTTTGTTGGATATTCGAATTGGAAGCGCTCGTAAAGTTCAGCATTTAATACCACAATGCCAATTTCCTCTTCCAGTTCACGTTTTAAAGCCTGTTCTGGGGTTTCTCCCGCATCCACTTTTCCACCGGGAAATTCTAAAGATTGGGCAAAATCCTGTCCTTCTAAACGCTGCGTTAAATAGATCTGCCCAAACTCATTACGAATAATACCTGCAGCGACTTGTATAATTTTTTTATCCATTTTTTCTATCCAATAGCACCTATGAAAAAAGTGCGGTGAAAAATCACCGCACTTTGGCTAATCATTGATGACGAGCAGCACGACTGCCATGACAATGCTTGTATTTTTTACCCGAACCACAAGGACAAGGCTCATTGCGTCCAATACGACGTTCTGAATAATCTTCAGAATCTGGATTTTGGATTGCCTGATCATTTTCATCCACAGGTAAATTATTTTGATTGATACGAGCAGCCATTTCTTGACGAGCTCGTTCAGCTTCTTCCATTTCTTCTTGAGTACGCACACGTACACGCGTTAACGTCGTGATAACGTGATGTTTTAAAGAATCTAACATTTCCGTAAACATGCGGAAAGATTCTTTTTTATACTCTTGTTTTGGATCTTTTTGCGCATAACCGCGTAAATGAATACCTTGGCGTAAATAATCCATCGCCGCTAAGTGCTCTTTCCAAAGCTCATCTAGGGTTTGTAACATGACACCTTTTTCAAAGTTGCGTATAGTTTCTTCACCAGCTAGTGCTTCTTTTTCTTTATATTCTTTTTCGGCGACTTCTACGATGCGTTCACGCAAGTTTTCTTCGTGTAGATTATTATCTTCTTCCAGCCAATGAGAAATTGGTAATTCCATACCAAACTCTTGAGCCAAACGTTCCTCAAGCCCTTTAATATCCCATTGTTCTTCCAAAGATTGCGGTGGAATATATTGATCAATCACGCTATTAAATACATCGTGGCGAATGGCGTTGATAGTTTCAGAAATATCATCATTATCAAGCAAATAATTGCGTTGCTCATAAATTGCATGACGTTGGTCATTTGCCACATCATCATATTCAAGTAGGTTTTTACGACCATCGAAATGGAAGGCCTCAACTTTTGCTTGAGCTGATGCAATCACTTTCGCCAACATTTTCGATTCCATAGCCTCACCAGGCACTGTGAACGCTTTACGCATTAAATTAAGTTTACCTTCATTTAAATAAATGCGCATTAAGCCATCTTCCAAAGAAAGATAGAAGCGAGAAGAACCAGGGTCACCTTGACGGCCAGAACGACCACGCAACTGGTTATCGATACGGCGAGATTCATGACGCTCTGTACCGATAATATGCAAACCACCTGCTTTCATTACAATCTCGTGGTTCTTTTCCCACTCAGCTTTAAGCGCTTCAATTTGTTCTTGAGTTGGATTTTCTAATTTAGCAGCTTGTGCTTTCCAGTTACCCCCAAGGATAATATCCGTACCACGACCCGCCATATTCGTTGCGATAGTTACCGCACCAGGATAACCAGCTTCTGCCACGATTTCCGCTTCTTGTTGATGGAATTTCGCATTCAATACATTATGTTTGATGCCCGCTTTATCTAAAGCCTTAGATAATTCTTCCGATTTTTCTACTGAAATCGTCCCCACTAATACTGGTTGTTGGCGTTCTACACAATCTTTGATATCTTCAATAATCGCATTAAATTTATATTGTTCATTTTCAAACATCACATCTGTGCGATCATCACGAATCATTGGGCGGTTTGTTGGAATCACAACAGTTTCCAATCCGTAAATTTGTTGGAACTCAAACGCTTCGGTATCCGCAGTCCCCGTCATACCTGCAAGACGCTCATATAAACGGAAGTAGTTTTGGTAAGAAATTGACGCAACAGTTTGGTTTTCGCTCTTAATTTCCACCCCTTCTTTTGCCTCAATGGCTTGGTGTAAACCATCTGACCAGCGACGACCTGCCATTGTTCGACCCGTATGTTCATCAACAATCACGATTTCACCATCTTTCACAATGTAATCGACATCTTTTTCAAACAATGTGTGCGCACGCAAGGCAGCCATAACATGATGAAGCAATACGATTCGACCAGGAGAATACAAAGAATCACCTTCTGGCATTAAACCTTGCGCAATCAACCAATCTTCCACTTTTTCTTGGCCACGTTCAGTTAAATGTGCCTGTTTAGACTTAAGATCTAAAGTAAAGTCCCCTTCGCCTTGGTATTCTTCCGTATCTTCTTTTTCTTGTTTAATTAAGTTTGGAATCAGTTTATTGACTGCAATATAAAGCGCAGAACTATCTTCAGCTTGACCAGAAATAATCAATGGCGTACGTGCTTCATCAATTAAGATGGAATCCACTTCATCCACCAGCGCATAACCTAAAGTACGTTGGAAACGTTCTTCTTTTGAGTGGGCTAAGTTGTCACGTAAGTAGTCAAAACCAAGTTCACTATTGGTTGCATAAGTAATATCTGCTGCATAAGCTGCTCGTTTTTCTTCAGGCGGTAAACCAGGAATATTTACGCCTACACTCATGCCCAAAAATTCAAATAATGGACGGTTTGTTTCTGCATCTCGTCGAGCAAGATAATCATTCACCGTCACAACATGAACGCCTTTACCTTCAAGTGCAATTAAATAACAAGGCAAAGTTGCAGTTAATGTTTTACCTTCACCAGTGCGCATTTCTGCGATACAGCGATTAGTCAATACCATCCCACCAATAAGCTGAACATCAAAATGTCTCATACCAAGCACGCGCTTACTTGCTTCACGTACTGTTGCGAATGCTTCTGGTAAAATTTGTTGCAAAGTTTCGCCCGCACTTAAACGATCACGAAACTCTTGTGTTTTTGCTTTTAATTCATCATCACTTAATGCCTCAAAAGCTGGCTCCATTTTATTAATTTTAACGACTTGTTTTTTTAATTTACGTAGAATGCGTTCATTACGACTGCCAAAAATTCTTGTTAAAATGCTCATAATTTCTCTTTTTAAATATATAAGTTAAATAGTTAAATGCTTATGAAATATTTTATTTCATGCACAATAATTTTTTAAAATATCGCTATTTCAATAGCAATATTCTTCACAAAAAACAGAAAAATTAAATAAGCAAGGGGCCTGCTCGAATTGGTGCACTAAGATTCAACGCTTCAGCAAAAAAGTGCGGTTGAATTTTAAGTTGTTTTTCAGTTTGGTGGGAAATTGAAGGTTGAGGAATGGCTTGTCGTTGCACTTCACGTGAAACTTTTACCGTCTCTAACGCTTGTTGAATGGAAACACTCGAGGAATAATTTTCCGCATTATTTTGATTTTCAAAACTTTGTGCGTTAGGCAAAGCAAAAATCGCGATGATACTTAAAAGTAATCGCGACCAAAAATTCGGTTTGACAGTGCCTGAAATCATCATCTCGTTGTTTATTATGAAAATTGCGTGTATTGTAGCGGAAATCTAAACTAATGTCATTTACTGGGGGCAGACTTTATGGAAAACAAGGCTGAGCGTTATCAAAAAGCAGTCAATATTATGGATGTGCTTGAGCAATCGCCCTTTGCCAAAATAATGAAAAAAGGTCTTGCTATCAATGAACTCAATCAAAAATTTAACCGCATTTTTCCACAGGAATTTCACGGCAAATTTCGTATTGGTAATATGATAGATAACTCAATTTTTATTGAGACAGCAAATGCGATCGTTCGCCAAGGAATTTTATTCAGACAGACAGAATTGTTGAAACTCATTCAAGAAGAATTTCCGCAGGTAAAACGACTTGAGATAACAATAAACCCTGGTTTTTAAAAGCTAAGAATAGGAGAAAATGGAGATTTAATATCAATCAGACTTTTTTAACAATGCTTTCTCTATTTTTTTCTCTTCGCGTCTCTTCTGAAAAAATGCGCTTAATTTCTGACTACACTCTTCTGCCAATACACCAGATGTAATCTCCAGAGTATGATTCATCTTATAATCATCAAAAAAATGGAAACGTGATCCCACAGCACCAGTTTTATAATCAAAAGCACCAAACACAAGACGTTTAATACGGCTGTGCAAAATCGCCCCTGCGCACATTGTGCAAGGCTCTAATGTCACATAAAGCGTAGTATTCAGTAAACGATAATTTTGGAGATGTTTTGCTCCGTCTCGCAAAGCGATAATTTCAGCATGTGCGGTAGGATCGCTTTGAACAATAGAGAGATTCCAACCTTCTCCAATGATATTTCCAGCGTCATCCACCAAAACCGCCCCCACAGGAATCTCACCTAACGCTTCCGCTTTATCCGCAAGAGTAAGGGCATAGCGCATCATTTTCTCGTCAAATTCTGACCGCACTTTCGCTACATCCATTAGACGGAAAACGGATATTTAATCGGCTCATGAGATTGATAGCCAACGACTTTGAAATCATCCATCGTGACCCAAGTTTCTAAATCTTCAAGCGTTTTTATATCTGGATTGATTTCTAATTTGGGCAATGGGAAAGGCTCGCGTTTAAGTTGCACATCAAGCATTAATTCAAGCTGATCTTCATAAATATGCGCATTCACAATTTTATGATATGCCTTGCCTGCTTTTTTACTCGTAATCTGTGCCATAAGCGCTAAGAAAGTAAACACCTGAATTTGATTGAAATTCAATCCAAGCGGAACATCACAGGAACGTTGATAACTAGTAAGATGTAAGGTTTCGCCCACAAGAGAAAAAGTATGCGTGTGCATACAAGGACGAAGACAACCAAGATCAAATTCGCCAGGGTTAAAGAAAGTTAAAATTTCTCCTCTATCATCAATACCTTTCGTTAAGTTATTAACAATTTTACGTAGCTGATCGATGGTTTCTCCATTAGGCTTACGCCACGCTCTGCCTTGCACACCATATACGCGCCCCATATCATCAATACCTCTACGGTGCGGATTCGCAAGCCATGCGGCATTTTCATTCGCATTAGCATCCCAAGTTTTAGTGCCAAGTGTGCGGAAATCAGCGGCATTGTCATATCCACGAATGTAACCTAAAAATTCAGCAATGGCCGCTTTCCAATAACTTTTACGCGTAGTAATCAACGGAAATTGATTATTCGCTACATCATATTCTAAATCTGCATTAATAACCGTCAGACAACGCTTACCTGTACGCTCATTGGCAACCCATTCACCTTCATTAATAATGCGACGACAAAGATCAAGATATTGCTTCATAAAAATCTCCTATTTTATTACCGCACTTTTGCGTGAATACGCCCAAGCCATAATTAAGGCACCACCAATAATCATCGGTAAGCAAAGCGCTTGTCCTCTTGTAATGACCCCAAAGAAATTTTCAACTTCAGGTTCACGCACATATTCCACAATAAAACGGAAGATGCCATAACCAATTAAGAATAAGCCAGCAACAGAGCCCATTGGACGTGGTTTTTTAATAAAAATATTCAGAATTGCAAACAACACTATTCCTTCTAAAAAGGCTTCATAAAGTTGTGATGGATGACGAGGAAGTAAGAGCGGATCATTTGGGAAAATCATTGCCCAAGGCACATCCGTTTCGCGTCCCCATAGCTCAAGATTAATGAAATTACCAATTCTACCTAAACCTAAACCAAACGGAATCAAAGGCGCGACAAAATCAGCGGTTTGCCAAAAATTACGTTTTTGTGAATAAGACGTCCAAATCATAGCAACAATTACACCAATTAAGCCACCGTGGAACGACATTCCACCTTCCCAAACACGGAATAAATAAAGTGGTTCTTGTAAGAAATGATCGAGATTATAGAAAAATACATCGCCAACACGTCCGCCAATAAATACGCCCATAAAACCGTTGAAAAGTAAGGTATCAACCTGATCCACTGTCCAACCGCTATTTGGGCGATTAGCACGGCGAACCGCAAGCCAGCGTGCAAAAATAAAACCCAAAAGGTACATCAAACCATACCAACGTAAGCCGATATTGCTATCACCAAGAGTAAAAATAGTTGGATCAAAATGAGGCAGAAGCAAATAATTTGAATTCATAATCTTCTCTATCTAGTGAACATATCAATAGCAATGATAATTAAGAAAAGTGCAAACCCTTTCTTTAAGGTTGGCACGGGTAATTTTGAAGTAGCTGTTGCACCAAGTTTTGACGTGAAAAACGATGTTGCTGTAATACATAACACTGCAGGGAAATAAATGTAGCCTAAAGAATATTCTGGCATTGTAGCATTCCCCCAGCCACTTAACATAAAACTGAACATTCCAGAAGTTCCGAGTAACATGCCACAGAAAGCCGAGGAACCAATGGCCTTTTTTATATCGATACCACGAGAATTTAAAAACGGCACAATAAATCCACCACCGCCAATACCTGCCGCACTGGATGCCATACCAATTAAAATACCCCCGATAATAGATGATTGAGTAGTCAAAGGTTTAACTGCTTTATTTGTCTTAGGTTTAATCGATAAAACCATTTTTACCGCAAGATAAACTACTAAACAGGCAAATAATTTACTAGAAATATAGCGATCAAGTTTTCCGATAAATAAACCACAAATAAAGACACTAAGCATAATGCTCGGAGCGAGAACTTTCACCGCACTCCACACAACATTACCTAACTTATGATGTCGTTGAGCCGAAGAAAAGCCAGTAATAACAATCGTTGCGAAAGAAGTTCCAAGTGCGGTAGACATTAATAAAGATTCAGGCACGCCCACCATTGGCAATAAGTACACTAACACAGGAACAATCAGCAATCCGCCGCCAATACCAAAAAGCCCCGCAAAAAAGCCAGCAACCGCACCCACAAGCAAACAAAGTAAAATAAAGCTAAGCATTATGAATTCCTTGTTTTATTGAAAGAACGTTTTGGAAATTTTGAACCATTATATTTTTTAGGATGAATATAAGATTTTTGCTCCAATTCTCGTGCAGGTTGATATACAGGAGGATTTTCTGAGAACAACACGCCCGAAAACTCTTTCATCGCTTTGCGATACACTTCTTTTTTGAACGACACGACTTGACGAACAGGATACCAAAAACTCACCCAACGCCATCCATCAAATTCTGGCGATTTGGTTGTTTGCATATTGATATTTTTTTCATCGCCAACAAGCTGCAACAAAAACCAGCGTTGTTTTTGCCCTATACACATCGGTTTGCTGTCATAACGCAACAAACGTTTTGGTAATTTATAACGCAACCAATGCTTAGATACATATAAAATGCGCACATCTTTAGGCTGTAGACCAACTTCCTCGTACAGTTCGCGATACATCGCTTGCTCGGCACTTTCATTATCATTAATGCCACCTTGCGGAAACTGCCACGAATTTTGCCCACAGCGCTTCGCCCAAAGCACTTGCCCGTTGCGATTACAAATCACAATACCCACATTTGGACGGTAGCCATCAAAATCGATCACTATCGTTTTACCTTAAATTTTTCATATAAAAATAGTCTGCAGATTGTTTCATAAATCAGTGTTTTTATCAACCAACGGGCGGATTACACAATAAAATACACAGATTGTGGATAACATTGTGAATAACGGATTTCTGATTGTGAATTGATCACGTAAAAACAGAGCGGGATCCTTATCTCATCAAACTTAAAAAATAAATTGAGTTATTTTCGATCTAAAAATCTAAAGAAAAAATAAACCGCACTTTTTACATACAAAAATAGAAGAAAGTGCGGTAAAAAAATACAATTTTTAAAGGGACGCCATTCACCAAAGATCTTTTAACAATCTCTTTGAGTTATTCAATATTTCTGTGGATAAAATTGTGACTGAGAAAATCCATAATGTTGTATAACTCAAAAAAACCTTTCTAAGACAATTCCAAGAGAAATTTTTTCCATTTTAATTCAATCACTTAAAAATAAATCATAACAATATTTGTAATACACAGAAGTCTCTAAATTTTAATGTCTAATTTTTAAACAAATTATTTTAGGCTGGCAAAATAACGTTCCCAATCGAAATATTGACCGGGATCGATCTTGCGCCCTGGCGAAATATCACAATGCCCAACAATTCGCTCTTTCGTAATCTTAGGATAACTTTTCATGATTAAGTTAGTAAGCTCTTGCAATGCCAAATACTGCTCATTAGTAAAAGGTTGTTCATTACTACCTTCTAACTCAATTCCAATGGCAAAATCATTACATTTTTCTCGCCCTTGAAAGCTAGATAATCCAGCATGCCAAGCCCTCTGATTGAAATTAACATATTGCGTGATTCGCCCATCTCGTTCAATCAAGCAATGGGCAGAAACACGCATTTGATGAATTTCTTCAAAATAAGGATGAATCTTAGGATCTAATTTTCCTTGAAAAAAATCATCCACATATCCGCCACCAAATTGTTCTGGAGGTAAGCTAATGTAATGGATCACAAGAAGTGAAATATCTTGTAAATCTGGACGTTCATCAAAATGCGGAGATGGAATTTGTCGACAAGCAGTCAGAAATCCTTTCTCAATATCTTTTATTTTTCGCATACATTTTTCCTATTTTTGCGATCAGGATCGCAGAAAAAGTGCGGTCTGTTTTACAAAACAATTTTCCCTTTTCACAATATTTCAGCCAATAAAGGCTTAACGAAAGGAAAATAAATGAAACTAACTACACAAACTACCTTGAAAAAAGGCTTTACCTTAATTGAATTGATGATAGTCATCGCCATCATCGCGATTTTAGCCACTATCGCTATTCCTTCTTATCAAAATTATACCAAAAAAGCAGCGGTATCCGAATTACTGCAAGCTTCTGCACCTTATAAGGCTGATGTGGAATTATGTGTATATAGCACAAATGAAACAACAAACTGTACAGGGGGAAAAAATGGTATTGCAGCTGATATTACAACAGCAAAAGGCTATGTAGCCTCAGTGAAAACTCAATCGGGTGGCATTACAGTAAAAGGGAATGGCACATTGGCAAATATGGAATATATTTTGCAAGCTACAGGTAATGCTGCAGCAGGTGTAACTTGGACAACAACCTGCAAAGGAACGGATGCCTCTTTATTTCCTGCAAATTTTTGCGGAAGTGTCGCACAATGACGAGCTATGCTTTACTTCATACTCAGCGTGTAATTGCTCAAAATGGCGAGGTATTTACGATCTCGCCAGATTTATGGGAACGCAATCAGCAGCAACAATCCTTGCTCTTGAGGTATTTTGCTTTGCCACTTAAAGAAGAAAATAATCGTCTTTGGCTAGGGGTTGATTCTCTCTCCAATCTTTCAGCTTGTGAAACCATTGCGTTTATAACAGGAAAACCTGTCGAACCAATTTTGTTAGAAAGCAGCCAACTCAAAGAACTGTTACAACAACTTACTCCGCGCCAAATGCAAGTGGAAGAGCAAGTTAAATTCTATCAACATCAAGAAACCCATTTTGAACAAGAAGATGATGAACCTGTTATCCGCTTACTTAATCAGATTTTTGAATCTGCCTTACAAAACAATGCCTCAGATATTCATTTGGAGACCTTATCGGATCATTTCCAAGTACGGTTTAGAATTGACGGTGTTTTACAAGCTCAGCCTCCACTTAGCAAAAATTTAGCGAATCGAATTATTTCTCGCCTAAAACTGCTCGCTAAATTAGATATCAGCGAAACCCGCCTTCCACAAGATGGACGATTTCAATTTAAAACAACGTTTTCCGATATTCTTGATTTCCGTCTTTCAACGTTACCAACTCATTGGGGAGAGAAAGTTGTCCTGAGAGCACAGCAAAATAAACCAGTAGAACTTAGCTTTTCTGAATTAGGTATGACAGAAAATCAGCAACAAGCATTTCAACGTGCGCTTAGCCAGCCACAAGGATTAATTTTAGTAACTGGCCCAACAGGAAGTGGGAAAAGTATCTCACTTTACACCGCACTTCAGTGGCTGAATATACCAGATAAACATATTATGACCGCTGAGGATCCCATTGAAATTGAGCTTGATGGCATTATTCAAAGCCAAATTAATCCACAAATAGGACTAGATTTTAGCCGTCTATTGCGCGCTTTTTTACGCCAAGATCCCGACATCATTATGCTGGGTGAAATTCGCGATGAAGAAAGTGCAATGATTGCACTACGTGCCGCCCAAACTGGGCATTTAGTGCTTTCAACTTTACATACTAATGATGCAATATCTGCCATTTCTCGCTTACAACAACTCGGTATTCAACAGCATGAAATTGAAAACAGTTTACTGCTCGTTATTGCGCAGCGTCTTGTACGAAAAATCTGTCCAAAGTGCGGTGGAAATTTAATAAATTCTTGTGATTGCCATCAAGGTTATCGAGGTCGAATCGGCGTGTATCAATTTCTACATTGGCAACAGAATGGCTATCAAACGGATTTTAAAAATTTACATGCGAGTGGTTTAGAAAAAGTTAGCCAAGGCATAACAGATGAGAAAGAAATTGAACGTGTGCTAGGTAAAAACTCATGACTAAAAAACTATTTTATTATCAAGGTAGTAACACATTAAATCAGAAACAAAAAGGCTCAATTATTGCGGATACGAAACAACAAGCACACTTTCAATTAATAAGCCGCGGGCTTACTCACATCAAATTACAACAAAACTGGCAATTTGGGGCAAAGCCCAAAAATTCAGAAATCAGTGAATTACTCAATCAATTAGCAACATTGCTACAGTCCGCAATTCCGTTAAAAAACAGTCTGCAAATTTTGCAACAAAATTGTACTCAAATTATGCTCAATGAATGGCTTGAACGACTGCTTCAATCCATTGAATCTGGTTTAGCATTCTCACAAGCCATTGAACAACAAGGGAAATATCTCACTCAACAAGAAATTCAACTGATTCAAGTGGGAGAAATGACGGGTAAACTTTCCGTAGTTTGTAAAAAAATAGCCACGCATCGTAGCCAATCTTTAGCATTACAACGTAAATTACAGAAAATTATGTTGTACCCCTCAATGGTATTGGGAATTTCATTATTACTAACGCTCGCATTACTGCTTTTTATCGTGCCTCAATTTGCTGAAATGTACAATGGCAATAATGCCGAATTACCAACAATAACCGCAATATTGCTCTCTATATCCAATTTTCTTAAACAAAATACTGGCATTTTGCTATTTTTCGCTTTGAGTTTTTTTCTATTTTATAACTTCTATCTAAAACGCCAGACTTGGTTTCATCAAAAGAAAAATCAACTTATTTCTATCACGCCTATTTTTGGCACAATTCAAAAGCTTTCACGTTTAGTGAACTTTAGTCAAAGTTTACAAATTATGTTGCAAGCTGGCGTACCGCTTAATCAGGCACTAGACAGTTTTCTCCCTCGCACACAAACGTGGCAAACCAAGAAAACGCTTGTAAATGACATCGTATTAGATAAAGAAGTGCGGTCAATTTTGCAATGGGTTTCTCAAGGCTATGCGTTTTCTAATAGTGTAAGTAGCGATCTTTTCCCGATGGAAGCACAACAAATGTTACAAATTGGCGAGCAAAGCGGAAAACTCGCTTTGATGCTCGAGTATATTGCTGAAAATTACCAAGAAAAACTTAATCATCAAATTGACTTACTCTCGCAAATGCTAGAACCATTAATGATGGTGATCATCGGCAGTCTGATTGGAATTATTATGATGGGAATGTATTTACCTATCTTTAATATGGGCTCTGTTATTCAATGATTTACTTCGCAATGTTTTTATTAGGCGGCATCTTAGGGATCGCATTGTGGTTCTACCTATCTGGTTTTATTACGCGTTTGCAGCAAGAGATTTATGCGACTTACGTTGAATTATTTCCACAAAACTTTCTGTCATTTCAGCCTAGCTTTTCCTCTATTCAACAAAAAAAGTGCGGTCATATTTTGAGATATTTTTTAAGTGTTGGGGTAGGATTTATATTTTTACAAATTGCCTTCAAGGACTCTATTTTCGCTATATGGCTAGGGCTCACACTTATTATCCTTTGGGCAATTAGTTATCTTGATTGGGATTATCAACTTATTTCTACGACTCCCTGTTTATGGTTACTTACTCTCGGTTTGTTTGGCGCAGACAATGCCTTTTCATTGCTTACGTTATCTGAAAGCATAAAAAGTGCGGCTAGTTTTTTTATTGTTTTCTACGCAATCTATTGGATTGCAAAATGTTATTACAGAAAAGAAGCCTTTGGACGGGGAGATTATTGGCTAGCAATGGCATTAGGAAGTTTTATTCATTTAGAAACCTTACCGCACTTTTTATTATTAGCCTCAGTGCTTGGAATATGTTTTTCGCTTATTCATAAGAAGAAAAAAGAATTTTTACCTTTTGCCCCTTTTATGAACTTATCGGCTGTCATCATTTATTTCGTCAAATATTACTGGTATTAAAAAAGGGGAAAACATAATATTTTCCCCTTGTTCTTCATAGAAGTGCGGTTGCTTTTACGAACGTTTCATCACTTCAAAAAACTCTTCGTTGGTTTTCGCCATCATCAGCTTATCAATCAAGAATTCCATTGCATCCACTTCATCCATTGGATTAAGAATCTTACGAAGAATCCACATTTTTTGTAATTCATCAGATGTTGTGAGTAAGTCTTCTTTACGAGTACCAGAGCGTTTAAAGTCAATGGCTGGGAATACGCGTCTTTCTGCAATTTTACGAGAAAGGTGTAATTCCATATTACCTGTACCTTTAAATTCTTCAAAAATAACTTCATCCATTTTCGAACCGGTATCTACTAGCGCAGTCGCAATAATCGTTAAACTACCACCTTCTTCCACATTACGTGCAGCACCAAAGAAACGTTTGGGACGATGCAATGCGTTAGCATCCACACCACCAGATAAAATTTTACCTGAAGCGGGGGTTACTGTATTGTAAGCGCGTGCTAAACGTGTAATGGAATCAAGCAAAATGACCACATCTTTTTTATGCTCTACTGAACGTTTCGCTTTTTCGATTACCATTTCTGCCACTTGAACGTGACGAGTTGCAGGCTCATCAAAAGTAGAAGCAATCACTTCGCCTTTTACAGAACGTTGCATTTCTGTTACTTCTTCTGGTCGTTCATCAATCAATAGTACGATAAGCTCCACATCAGGATAATTATGCGTGATACTTTGCGCAATATTTTGCAGCAACATGGTTTTACCTGCTTTTGGCGGTGCAACAATCAAACCACGTTGACCTTTACCAATTGGTGATGCTAAATCCAAAATACGTGCGGTTAAATCTTCTGTTGAGCCATTGCCTCGCTCCATTCTTAAACGAGAGTTAGCATGTAATGGCGTTAAGTTTTCAAATAAGATTTTGCTACGAGAAACTTCAGGTTTGTCATCATTAACTTGATCAACTTTTAAAAGTGCAAAATAGCGTTCGCCTTCTTTTGGTGGACGAATTTTGCCTTCGATTTTATCACCAGTTTGAAGATTAAAACGACGAATTTGACTTGGGGAAACATAGATATCATCAGGGCCTGCAAGGTAGGAACTGTCAGCAGAACGAAGGAAACCAAAACCATCCGGTAAGATTTCTAACACGCCGCCGCCGAAAATATCTTCACCACTTTTGGCGTGCTGTTTTAAAATTGCAAAGACAATATCTTGTTTACGCAAACGAGCTAAATTCTCCAAGCCCATTTGTTCTTCGCCAAGTTTCACAAGATCAGAAACAGGCGTATTTTTAAGTTCAGTTAAATGCATAATGAATAAATATTGGAATTAATAAGAATTGATGATTCGAATGGCGAGCCTATGCTCTTTGAATGGCGCGTAAATTACCATTAAAACCCTGTGCTGTCTAGCTTTTATTAGCATTTAATATAAAAAATTACCGCACTTTTTTAAGAACTTGTTTTGGAAGTTTAGCCGTCTAGATTGTTATTTATTTGATTTTTAATTAGAATACGGAAAATTTGTAAGGTTATCGATAAGCTCTAAGGGAAATTATGGCGGATTGGGACGGAAAATATATCAGCCCTTATGCAGAACATGGCAAAAAAAGCGAGCAAGTAAAAAAAATCACTGTATCTATTCCAATCAAAGTATTAGAAATTTTGACAAATGAACGCACTCGCCGCCAATTAAAAAGTTTACGTCATGCAACCAACAGTGAATTACTTTGCGAAGCATTTTTGCATGCATTCACCGGTCAACCTTTGCCCACCGATGCAGATTTAATGAAAGAGCGTAATGATGAAATTCCCGAAGATGCCAAAGTGCTTATGCGTGAATTAGGTGTCGATCCAGAAAGTTGGGAATATTAACCGCACTTTTCACTTATCCGTTCAAGCCATTCAAAATTGAACATTCAGGGCTGTCATTGCCCTGACAATTATCATGCCAACGCTGTAATTCTTGTACCATTTTTTGTAACTGCTCTATTTGTTGATTCAACATCGCAATATGTTGAGCCGTTAGCACTTTCACTTCTCGGCAGCTACGCTTAGGATTATCTTGTAGTGCTAATAATTGTGCGATTTGATGTAACGAAAACCCAACATTGCGTGAGTGACGAATAAAATGCAACCTTTCTAAATCACTTTCTCCATAATTTCGATAGCCTGACAAACTGCGCACAGCGGGTTTAATTAAACCCATTTTTTCATAATCACGGATTTGTTTTGTAGATAAACCTACTAATTTTGCGACTTCACTAATATTCATAAAAAACTTCTTGACCTTAACCTTACGTAAAGGTTTATAGTGTAGCCCTCAATAAAACAACTCACAAGGAGTAAAAATGAAAACTATCACATTAAACATAAAAGGCATACATTGCGGCTGTTGCGTAAAAAGCCTTACTCAAGTTTTAACTGAATTAGATGGCGTACAATCTGCTGATGTGCAATTAGAGGGTAAAGCAAATATTACTTTTGATGAAAATCGAGTCAATGTTGCACAGTTGATTGAGGTCATTGAAGATGCTGGATTTGACGCCACAGAGTAAAAAATTTCGATTCAGATTGGTGGGATGACCTGCCAATCTTGTGCCAATCGCATTCATCAATAAAACAACTAACAAGGAGTACAAATGAAAACTATCACATTAAACATAAAAGGCATACATTGCGGCTGTTGCGTAAAAAGTCTTACTCAAGTTTTAACTGAATTAGATGGTGTACAATCTGCTGATGTGCAACTAGAAGGGAAAGCAAATATTACTTTTGATGAAAATCGAGTCAATGTTGCACAGTTGATTGAGGTAATTGAAGATGCCGGATTTGACGCCACAGAGTAAAAAAAATTCGATTCAGATTGGTGGGATGACCTGCCAATCTTGTGCCAATCGCATTCATCAATAAAACAACTAACAAGGAGTAAAAATGAAAACTATCACATTAAACATAAAAGGCATACATTGCGGCTGTTGCGTAAAAAGTCTTACTCAAGTTTTAACTGAATTAGATGGTGTACAATCTGCTGATGTGCAATTAGAGGGTAAAGCAAATATTACTTTTGATGAAAATCGAGTTAATGTTGCACAGTTGATTGAGGTAATTGAAGATGCCGGATTTGACGCCACAGAGTAAAAAAATTTCGATTCAGATTGGTGGGATGACCTGCCAATCTTGTGCCAATCGTATTGAAAAAGTTTTAAATAAAAAACCATTTGTGCAACAAGCAGGCGTAAATTTTGCTGCCGAAGAAGCACAAGTTGTATTTGACGCTACGCAAGCAAGCGAAACTCAAATTATCGAGATTATTCATAAAACAGGTTTTTCTGCTCATATCAAACAAGCCAACGAATTACCAATAGAAGAAAAAAATATATCAATCCCTTGGCGATTAATCATACTTTGGATAATCAATATTCCATTTCTGATTGGTATGCTTGGCATGATGAGTGGCTCATATAACTTAATGTTGCCACCTATTTGGCAATTTGCATTAGCGAGCATTGTGCAACTTTGGTTAGCTATTCCATTTTATCGCGGAGCAATCGGTAGTATTCGTGGTGGACTTGCCAATATGGATGTCCTTGTCAGTACAGGAACACTCACCATTTATCTTTATTCTGCTTTCATGTTGTTTTACCACGACAATCATGCAATGGGACATGTGTACTTTGAAGTTTCTGTTATGGTGATTGGTTTTGTCAGTCTTGGAAAATTTCTTGAAGATCGCACTAAAAAGCACAGCCTAAATAGCTTAAGCATGCTCTTGCAACTGACACCGAAAAAAGTCACTGCACTACGTAATGACAAATGGACTGAAATTGCCCTTGACCAAGTCAATATTGGCGAGATCATTCGTGCCAATCAAGGCGAGCGTATTGCAGCAGACGGTATAATTGAAAGTGGAAATGGGTGGTGTGATGAAAGTCATTTAACGGGTGAATCTCGTCCAGAAGAAAAACAGAAAGGTGGAAAAGTATTAGCGGGGGCGATGGTAACTGAAGGTTCTATCATCTATCAAGCGAATCAGCTTGGTAGCCAAACCTTACTTGGCGATATGATGAATGCATTATCAGATGCGCAAGGTTCAAAAGCGCCAATTGCACGATTTGCTGACAAAGTTGCGTCAGTGTTTGTACCTGCTGTATTACTGATTTCACTTGTTACTTTCGCACTCACCTACGTTCTGACGAATGATAGTGTGTCTTCACTTATTCACGCAGTATCCGTGCTTGTAATTGCTTGCCCTTGTGCCTTGGGATTAGCCACACCAGCATCCATAATGGTTGGTTTAGGTAAAGCGGTTAATGCTGGCGTATGGTTTAAAGATGCAGCAGCAATGGAGGGAACTGCCCATGTGGATACCGTTGTACTTGATAAAACTGGCACACTAACAAAGGGAGAGCTTGAAATTTCAGCACTATGGCAACCACAAAGTGCTGTATATTCTGAAGACGATTTGTATCGTTTTGCCGCAGCCGTTGAACGACAAGCTAACCACCCAATTGCAAAAGCTATTGTGCAAGCAGCAGAACAAAAAATGTTAGAAATTCCTACCGCACTTTTTTCAAAGATGGAAGTGGGTCAGGGCATTCAAGCCGAATTAGAACAAGTGGGAACAATAAAAGTCGGTAAACCCGATTATTGCGGTTTAATCTTGCCTAAAAATTTAGAGGATATCTGGCAAATTGCGAGCATTGTCGCGGTATCTATAAATGATGAACCAGTTGGTGCATTTGCGCTGACGGATACCTTAAAAAACGATAGTTTGCACGCCATTCAACGCTTACAACAGCAAAATATTAATGTTGTAATTATGAGTGGCGATCAACAATCTGTCGTGGATTACATAGCTAAACAACTCGGCATTAAGAAAGCCTTTGGTGGACTCAGCCCTAGAGATAAGGCGGAACAAATTCAAAAGCTGAAAGCTCTAGGTCATGTTGTAGCAATGGTAGGTGATGGAATAAATGATGCGCCTGCTTTGGCCGCTGCAAACGTCAGTTTTGCGATGAAATCAGGTTCAGATATTGCAGAACAGACGGCCTCCGCAACACTTATGCAACATTCGATGAATCAACTTGTGGATGCGCTTTTTATTGCAAGAGCAACCTTGAAAAATATCAAACAAAATCTATTTTTTGCTTTGATTTACAATATTCTCGGCATCCCCCTTGCTGCTTTAGGTTTTCTAAATCCAGTCATTGCAGGCGCCGCGATGGCGATGAGTTCAATTTCCGTATTGATGAACGCCTTAAGATTGAAAAAAGTGCGGTTCTAATTTCATTTATTTTTATACGCAATCGGTGTCGTGATCGCACCGATTTTTTTTGTCGCTGAAAATTACCGCACTTTTTATAAAAAAATTTTAACTTGATCACAATTTTAGAATTTACTCTTTGAGATTCTCTATTTATCGGCATAACATAATACTCAAATTTAGTTAGAGCGGATTTTGCTCTGCAAATTGACAAATTTAAGTAATTTATGCTTTGGAGCAAACTATGAAACCAACAGAAAAACTCAAATGGAACAAATTTGATGCAACGTGGATGTTAAACCTTTTCGGTACGGCGGTTGGCGCGGGAGTCTTATTCCTACCAATTAACGCAGGGATGGGTGGATTTTGGCCGTTAGTTTTAATGGCAATTATCGTCGGACCAATGACCTATTTTGCTCACCGTGGTTTAGCCTATTTTGTACTTTCATCAAAAAATCCTGGCAGCGATATTACTGAAGTAGTGGAAGAACACTTTGGTAAAACAGCGGGTAAACTTATCACCCTACTTTATTTCTTCGCGATTTTTCCCATTCTTTTAATTTACGGAAATGGTATTACTAACACAGTCGATTCTTTCATTGTGAATCAACTTGGTATGGCATCACCAAACCGAGCTATTCTCTCTTTTGTATTAATTGCAGTATTGATTTCCGTCATGCTATTTAATGAAAAAGTGATGTTAAAAATCACGGAATGGCTTGTTTACCCGTTAGTATTAATTTTATTCGCACTTTCTATTTACTTAATTCCGGAATGGAATGGCGCGATGTTACATGAATTCCCAACAGCAGGCGGTTTTGTCACCACATTGTGGCTTACGATTCCTGTATTGGTATTCTCATTTAACCATTCACCAGCAATTTCATCTTTTACTTGCTCACAATTCCGTGAATACAAAACGTTCGATGGTGCAGAACGCCATATCGGCCATACAGAAAAAGGCACCTCAACAATTTTGTTATTCTTCGTAATGTTCTTCGTATTTAGCTGTGTATTAACATTAACACCTGAAGAATTAGTAGCAGCAAAAGCACAAAATATCAGTATCTTGTCTTTCTTAGCGAATAAATTTGATAATCCATATATCTCTTATTTTGGCCCGCTTGTCGCATTCTTAGCGATTACTAGCTCATTCTTCGGTCACTATATGGGCGCACGTGAAGGCTTAGAAGGCTTATATTTGAAAATGAAAGGTGAATCTGTAAATCGTAAAAAACTCAATTATGCGACCGCACTTTTCTTCTTATTAACGTTATGGGGCGTTGCGATTATTAATCCTAGTATCTTAGGCTTAATCGAATCTCTTGGCGGCCCAATCATTGCGATGATTTTGTTTATCATGCCAATGTACGCGATTCGCAAAATCCCAGCAATGAAACGCTACAGCGGACGTTTCAGTAATGTTTTTGTAACGATTATGGGATTAATCGCTATCTCTGCGGTTGTTTATGGATTATTATAAGCGCCCTTTAAAGTTTAGCGAATTTTGAGAAATTTATGATTAGCGTATTTGATATGTTTAAAGTGGGAATTGGGCCATCCAGTTCCCACACTGTCGGCCCGATGAAAGCCGGCAAACAATTTATAGACGACTTAATTGAACGAAATCAGTTTGAACAAACCGCTGAAATTCATGTGGATGTGTATGGTTCTCTTTCGATGACAGGAAGAGGTCACAGTACAGATATCGCCATCATTATGGGGTTAGCGGGTTATTTACCACATAATGTGGATATCGATATGATTTCAGGTTTCATCGAGAAAGTGAAACAAACTGCGCTTTTACCAATTAATGTTGGTCAAAAAACGGTAAAATTTGATTTTGAAAATAATCTCATTTTCCACCGCACTTTTTTAAAATTGCACGAAAATGGCATGACAATTACCGCTCTTGATGAAAATCGCACAGAAATTTATCGCCAAACCTATTATTCGATCGGTGGTGGTTTTATTGTCGATGAAGCCCATTTTGGTCAAGAAGAAAAAAACACTGTCCAAGTGCCTTATCCTTACAAAAATGCAGAAGATATTTTAAAACATTGCAGTGATAACGGCTTAATGCTTTCGACTGTTATGTTGGAAAATGAAGTTGCCTTGCATGGCAAAGAAGCTGTCAGTGCTCATCTAGAGAATGTCTGGAAGACGATGCAAGCTTGTATTGAACACGGTATTCATACTGAAGGGATTTTACCTGGGCCATTA
The DNA here is from genome assembly GCF_003352385.1 of Haemophilus haemolyticus. Taxonomy (NCBI): domain Bacteria; kingdom Pseudomonadati; phylum Pseudomonadota; class Gammaproteobacteria; order Pasteurellales; family Pasteurellaceae; genus Haemophilus; species Haemophilus haemolyticus. Next base: position 713,711 of record NZ_CP031243.1, read on the forward strand.
CGAGTGCCACGTCGTGCCGCATCTCTTTATCGTATGTTGCAAGCAAATACTAATTTGTCCAACGATCCAATGCGTGTGATCGACTGGGTCAATATGTTTGCGCTTGCTGTCAATGAAGAAAATGCAGCAGGTGGACGTGTAGTCACAGCACCGACAAACGGCGCATGTGGGATTATTCCAGCAGTATTAGCTTACTATGAGAAGTTCATCTCACCATTAACACCTGAAATCATTGAACGCTATTTATTAGCAGCAGGAATGATTGGTTCACTTTATAAAATGAATGCCTCGATTTCTGGGGCCGAAGTGGGTTGTCAAGGTGAAGTGGGGGTAGCCTGTTCAATGGCTGCTGCAGGACTAGCTGAAATTTTGGGTGGTAATCCACTGCAAGTATGCATCGCTGCTGAAATTGCAATGGAACATAACTTAGGATTAACTTGCGACCCTGTCGGTGGTCAAGTTCAAGTACCTTGTATCGAACGCAATGCGATTGCTTCAGTTAAAGCAATCAATGCATCACGTATGGCTTTACGCCGTACCACTAATCCAAGAGTAACCTTGGATAAAGTGATTGAAACAATGTATGAAACAGGCAAAGACATGAACGCCAAGTACCGTGAAACATCTCAAGGCGGACTTGCAGTTAAAATTGTTTGTACTTAAATACAAAAGTTTTAATTCAATTTATCGAATATAAGACTAAATCCTTGATTTGATCTGCACCCCAAAAGTTGGGCTAAACAACCAACTGATTAAGGTGTAGATTTTTCGTGACTAAATACAACTAATCCTTCAAACAACAGGTGAGTGATTTTTATATTTAAAGTGGTAAAAATAGTTCACTTACAAAAATATTTTTATTTTGCTGATAAAACATTAAGACACTGGATTAAACAATCTAATCATAGTGGAACCAATGGATTGTCAGTAGTGAGTGAGAAACAAATGTATTCTCAGAGTTTAAACTCACAGTTATTCAAGCGGTTCAATACGGAATGTGCCAATCTGTATTGCCAATTCAAGTATAATCACTCATGCTCCTCCCTTTGAAAGACAAGATATAAACGGCTTAATGCCGAAATCTAAAGCTCGTCCGAGTATGAAACCTAACTACGCCAAAATGCCACCTAAGCCCAAAATATGAGAGATGATGTTGGAATTAGAGAACCTTAAACTCCGTACGGAGAATACGATTCTAAAAAGTTGTAGGCTCTCAACCAACAAAAAATACAGAAAAAGTCTCTGTCGTAAAGGCATTAAGGTGGAACTTTCCGCTTCAGATATTGGGTTTAGCACGCGATGTTTTCTTTTATCATTTGAAAAAATCAATAAAGATACAACGATATAACAACAAATTATGCGGATTTATCGTGATAATCATGAATGTTATGGTTATCTTGTGTTACTTTACACTAAAAACTCAATATCAATCATAAGAAAGTCCAAAGTATGATGAATATATTGGACATTAAGAGAAATATAAGAGAGAAAATTGCTACAAGCTGACAGAATTAAAAATGGGTAACAAACCTCCGTGAATTTAAAGGTATCGAAGGTAAGCTTTATTTATTGACAATTAATGATTTATTAATGAGCCTTAATTCTGAGCAAATTATCTGAATGATATAGAAAGCGTTATCAAGACTTTAGGGAACAATACCTATTTTACATTTTGCTCAAGTGTGGCAATATCAAATGAGAAGTTATCAAGAAATCCTGTTGAAAATTGTATTCGACAAAGTATGTCGATAAAAGGAAATTGTTCAGATAATGTGGCCATAGAGAACTTTTGGGGCTGTTAAAAACAGCGTGCTGCGATGTAAAATAATTTGATACTTTTGAGCTGGTCGAAAAACGATTCATGATTACAATCATAAGCGTATTCAGTGTAAACTAAAAGAACTAAGCTCATTAATTAGAGAGCTTAGTTCTTCTTGATTTAATAGTTTAACTTTTTGGGCTGAGCGATAATTTACAACCCTTTTTTGTTTGCTCTAAAGATTAACGCATGGTCACGAATTCTTCTGAACCCGTTGGGTGAATAGCCACGGTGTTATCAAAATCAGCTTTTGTTGCGCCCATTTTGATTGCTACGGCAAATCCTTGAATCATTTCATCTACACCGAAACCAATACCATGTAAACCCACAACTTTTTCATCTTTACCCACACAAACCAATTTCATTTTGCACGGTTGGCGATGTTGAGTGACTGCAGTGTACATTGCTGTGAAAGAGGATTTATATACTTTAACATTCTCAGCACCATATTGTTCAATAGCTTGAGGTTCAGTTAAACCTACAGTGCCGATTGGTGGATGGCTGAATACAACGGTTGGAACCAAATTGTAATCTAAATGTTCAGTCGGTTTATTATTGAATAAACGCTCAGAAAGGCGACGACCCGCTGCAACTGCAACTGGTGTTAATTCAATGCCGTTTTCGATAATATCGCCTACCGCATAAATGCCTTTCACATTAGTATTTTGATATTTATCTACTTTGACATAGCCGCGTTCATTCGTTTCTACGCCAGCATTTTCTAAGCCAATTTTATCTGTCGCAGGAACACGACCTGCAGCCCAAATAACGCAATCTACAATAACATCAGATTGACCATCACATTTTACTGTAAGAGATCCATCTGCATTTTTAACAATTTCAGATGGCGTGGAATTGGTATGTAATTGAATTCCATCTTGCGCAAGCACTTCCACTAATGTTTCTACGATTAATGGATCTTGATTACGCATTGGCGCATGGCGACGCACTAATAAATGCGTTTCCACGCCTAGGCTGTTTAATACACCAGAAAGTTCAACGGCAATATAGCCTGCACCAATAACAGCAGCGCGTTTTGGTAATTCTGTTAATGCAAAGAAACCATCTGAATCAATGCCGAATTCTTGTCCTTTAATGTTTGGACGATATGGATGACCACCAGTTGCGATTAAAATATGATCAGCGGTTACTTGTTCTTTTGTACCATCAGCAAGTGTTACTTCAATAGTATGAGCATCTACAAATTTTCCGAAACCGTTAATTACATCAATGTTATTTTTCGCTAATACATTGTTATAAGATGTATGAATACGACCAATATAGGCTTGGCGACTTTCAATCAGTTTTGAAAAATCAAATTTTTTCACTTCAACATCAAAACCATAATCTGGCGCATAATTGTTAATTGCTTCTGCAATATGTGCACCATAAAACATTACTTTTTTAGGTACGCAACCTACATTTACACAAGTGCCCCCAAGATGTTTGGCTTCAATGATTGCGCATTTTTTTCCATAGCTTGCAGCACGATTTAGAGAAGCAATACCGCCACTGCCACCGCCAATAGCGATGTAATCATAATGTTTAGTCATAGCTTGATCCTTTTTTGAACTTAAAAATTTTCCGTATTTTGCCTAATTTTTATGAAGAATGCTATAAATTGATGTAATTGGTTATTATTAATAATCGTACTATCCTCTTTTCTTTTTTAACTTTGATATGTTATCCTTTTTTCATTACGAATCATTCTCATTTTAAGATGTTTAAACGGCGATACTTAGTTTTTCTATTAGTTTTACTTTCCGCTATTTCTCTTTTTCTTGGCATAAGTACGGTTAATTTACAGGGCTTGCTGCATTTTAAAGGTAATCAATGGCAGATTTTTCTTGATAGTCGCGTACCGCGTTTGGTGAGTATTTTGATTGCGGGCGCGTCGTTGAGTATTTGTGGCTTGGTGATGCAGCAACTGAGCCGCAATCGTTTTGTATCGCCAACAACCGCCGGCACAATGGATAGCGCGCGTCTTGGGATTTTGCTGGCGATTCTATTTTTTCCAGGTGCCTCGATACTGCTGAAAACCACTATCGCGGTACTGGTGTCTTTCCTTGGCTCGCTGTTATTTATGATGATCCTATCCCGCCTGAAGTTCAAAGATACGATTTTTGTACCTTTAGTAGGGATGATGTTCGGCAATATCATTAGTTCGATCACTGCTTTTATCGCCTATCAACAAGATTTGTTGCAGAACCTTTCTGGCTGGTTACAAGGAGATTTTTCTCTTGTCATGAGCGGCCGCTACGAGTTGCTTTATTTCAGCATCCCTATGTTGATTGTGTCTTATCTGTTTGCGCATCGTTTTTCTATCGTCGGAATGGGGAAAGATTTTGCTACCAATCTCGGCTTAAATTATAACCAAGTGCTTTATGTTGGCCTGATGATTGTGGCAACGGTGTCGTCGATGATTATTGTATCTGTCGGGGTAATTCCTTTTTTAGGCTTGATTGTGCCGAATCTCGTCACATTATATTTGGGTGATAACTTGAAAAAAAATCTTTCTCACACCGCACTTTTAGGTGCTGTTTTTGTGTTGTTCTGCGATATTTTGGGGCGCAGCCTAATTTACCCTTACGAGATTTCTATTAATGCTGTCGTTGGCGTGATTGGCAGCGGCATTTTCTTATATTTCTTACTGAAACGGGAGCGTTATGCGTAAATCATCGTTCCTTCATTTAGTGATTTTAGGGATTCTGGTGCTCGTGAGCATTGCCTTATATCTTGGCTATCATTTACCAAACCGCTGGCAATATGCTTTAACCAATCGCGCTTTATCGGTAACGGCGATTATCGTGACAGGCATTGCGATTGCATTAGCTACGATGCTTTTCCAAACAGTGGTAAATAATCGCATTCTCACGCCGAGCATTTTAGGGGTGGACTCACTGTATTTATTAATCCAAACAGGAATTTTATTTTTATTCGGTTCAAACACACTACTTTCCCTCAATCCGATTACGCTTTTTCTCGGCAGCACCGGCGTAATGATTGGCTTTATGCTTGCGCTCTATCATTTTCTATTCAAAAAGGAATCACAGAATATTTTCTTTTTATTGCTCGTCGGAATTGTGTTTGGCACGTTTTTTGGCAGTCTGACGACCTTTATAGAAGTATTGATTGACCCCAATGAATTCCAAATATCGCAAGATATTGGCTTTGCTAGTTTCAACCGAATCAATACTCATATTCTTTGGTTAGCGTTGGTGATTTTGATTGTCGTCATACTGTTTAGCTTGCGTTATTGGAAATACTTGGATGTGCTGGCACTAGGGCGCGAACAGGCGATTAATTTGGGCGTGGATTATCAACCGATGATAAAAAAACTACTGATTATTGTGGCAATTTTAATGTCTGTTTCCACCGCACTTGTGGGACCATTGACGTTTTTAGGCTTGCTGGTGATGAATGTGACCTTTGAATTTATGCGTGATTATCGTCATAAATTCCTTATTCCGGCAGCCATGTTACTTTCCGTTTTTACCTTAGTAAGCGGACAATTTTTATTGGCGCAAGTGTTTACTTTCAGCACACCACTGAGCGTGATCATTAATTTTGTGGGCGGCATATATTTCCTTTCTCTGTTATTGAGAGCAAATAAAAAATGGCAATAGAAATCAAACATATTTATAAATCTTACGGTTCAAAAAAAGTGGTGGATGATGTATCACTCACCATTCCCACTGGGAAAATTACATCTTTTATCGGCCCGAATGGGGCAGGAAAAAGCACCCTTCTAGGCATTATCAGCCGATTGTTAGCAGCCGATAGCGGCGAAGTGTATCTGAATAATCAGTTACTGAATGAACAAAAAAGTACTGACATTGCGCGCCAATTAGCCATCTTAAAACAATCCAATCACATTAATTTGCGCATTACCGTGGAAGAATTGGTGGCATTCGGTCGTTTTCCTTACTCTAAAGGAAATCTCACCGAAAACGACCGCACTTTTATCAGCAACGCTATTGCTTATATGAATTTAGATGAAATTCGCCATCAATACATTGAAAACCTAAGTGGTGGACAACGCCAGCGCGCTTATATTGCGATGACTTTAGCGCAGGATACAGATTATATTTTGCTCGATGAACCGCTCAATAATTTGGATATGAAACATTCCGTGCAAATTATGCAGGTGCTGCATAAACTCGTTACGGAGCTGAATAAAACCGTCGTGATTGTGATTCATGATATCAATTTTGCGTCCTGTTATTCTGATTACATTATCGCCATGAAACAAGGTAAGCTCGTTGCGCAAGGTTCTGTGGAAGAAATGATGCAATCACCAGTGCTGCAGGATATTTACGAAATGACGATTCCGATTCAAGAAATTGAAGGGAGAAGGATTGCGGTTTATTTTCGTCAGGAATGATCTTTTATTAAATAAAAATTATCTTGCCATCCCACTGCTTGTGGGGGACAAAATACATAGCATTTTGAGCGTTGGCTTTGCCAACGATCCCTATGGGATGAACGTAGCAAATAACGTGCCCAAAGAGCGGAAGGGGCCATATAGGGTTCCCCTCTCAACTTGCGCCCATCCTCTGTAAACAGGGTGAGCGAGGTATTCTTTACCTTAATAACATTACACAAGGAAACACTATGAAAACATTGAAAAAACTCACCGCACTTACCATTGCAGTTTTCGCAGCGGCAACGGCAAACGCACAAGAGATCACCGTAAAAAATGCAGCCGGTGAACAAATAGTGCCACAAAATCCACAAAAAGTGGTGGTGCTGGATTTCGGTGTAGCGGATACTATCCGTGCCTTAGGTGATGCTGGTCAAATCGTGGGCTTCCCGAAAGCAGGGCATATTCCAGTGTATTTGGCTGAGTTCAACCAGGACAAATTCAAAAACGTCGGTACCCTACCTGAACCGGCATTTGAAGCCATCAACGAACTCAATCCGGATTTAATTATCGCCGCGTCGCGCCAACAAAGATTGTTGGATAAATTGAAAGAAATCGCGCCGGTGTTCTATGTACAAAATGACTACGCCAATTACTATCCCAGTTTCCAAGAAAATGTGACCGCGCTTGGTAAAATTTTCAATAAAGACACCGTGGCAAAAGAAAAATTGGATGCTTTAGAAAACAAAGTAGCGCAAGTGGCAAAAGATGTGAAAGGCAAAACGGCGTTGCTCGTGTTAGTAAATGAAAGCAAAATCAGCGTATTTGGCGACAACTCGCGTTACAGCATGGTGTATCAAAAATTTGGTTTTAAACCAGCGGATCCGAACATTAAATCTTCCACTCACGGAATGAGCGTTGGTTTTGAATATATTTTAGAAAAAAATCCGGATTATTTACTTGTGGTGGATCGCACAGCGGCAGTCACCGACAAAGTAAACAACGCACAAAAAGTGCTTGATAATTCCCTCATCCAACAAACAAAAGCCTTTAAAAACAACCACATCGTGTATTTAGATGCCGCAAATTGGTATTTGGCTTTTGGAGGATTGGAATCCATGGAGATTATTGCTGCGGAGCTTGAAAAAGCGGTGAAATAAACGCAATATTTTTCTTTTTTGATAAGTCGGCGGTTCTTTTAGTCGCCGATTTTCTTTTTCACTCAAAAATCTAAATTTACACTTTACTAAGGTAATGCAAATCATTATCATTAATGTAATTTTAGGCTGTTCTCTATTCTTTCTTTTTTATAATTATTCAGTGACGTAAGCAAATGGAGAAATGTATGGAACACAAGAAAACAACAGGAGTAAGTTATGCCGAATAATGTAGTCTTTGACAAACAAATAAATCCCCTCCCTATCCAAGGCTTTTCTTTAAGCCTCATTTCTTTAGCGATATTTGCTTTTCATCCCTTTGCTCAGGCTGAAAGCTTAGAGCAAATCAATGTTGTTGATGAAAGCCCTGTTAACTCCACAGCTGGCAGTAAAAGCTATACTATCAAATCAATGAATACAGCCACTGGCTTGCGTATTTCTGGTAAAGACACGCCACAATCTGTGAGTGTGGTAACAAGAAAACAACTTGATGATCGCGCGATTCATACCCTTGAAGACGCAATGAAAAACACTACTGGTGTGAATGTTGTGCATGATTCTGGTTTACAAACCCGTTTTCTCTCTCGTGGTTTCTATGTGGATCAAATTGGTGAAGATGGTATCACTACCAATGTAGGCGGGCGTTCAGGTTATACTGCTAAAATTGATGTGGTGCCGAGCACAGACCTAGCCGTTTACGATCATATTGAAGTAGTACGCGGTGCAACTGGTTTAACTCAATCCAATTCCGAACCAGGCGGAACCATTAATCTTATTCGCAAACGCCCAACAGATAAATTCCAACATTTAGGTGAAATTACCGTAGATCACCGTGGCAGTGTTCGCACTATGCTTGATGTGTCAGGTCCAATGAATAAAGAAAAAAACGTACGTGGGCGTTTAGTGGGCGTGGATGAAAAATCATATTCTTTCAAGCAAGATGTAAAAGGCAGTAAACAAATGGTTTATGGCGTATTTGAGAGCAATATCCGTGATAAAGGTTTATTTACCCTTGGCGGTATGTATCAAAAAATTAATGAAGTACCGGATTTTGCCGGTGTTATGTTGCCTTGTGAGAATCCAAAAGTTGCGGCATTTTCTTCTCGCCCAGCTTGCCAAGATCCTCTTAAATTTCCACGAAGTACATACTTAGGCGAAAATTGGTCTCGATTAAAAGGCGATAAATATAATCTTTTCTCTGAAACAAAATTATTTTTAGATAATGATTGGGAATTAAGTTTAGAACTTTCTTATACACAAAATAATTCCGATGCCAAAGTGGGGCAATATTTTATTAAAGATGAACATGCTGCAGGGGTTTCTGGCGCAGATGCTACAAGCTTTTTAACTGAAAAAGGCGAAGTAATTCCCTTTGAACCTAAAGATAAAGCATTGGAAAAACTAGCTTCATATCGTAAAGACGCCAAAGCAGAGTTTGAATCTAAAAAAGCAGATTATTTAAAGAATGGTTTTAATCAACAAGATTTTGCAATATAAAAATAAACGTATAAATGACCGCGCTTTACTACGCCAGCAATGTATTGATGAGGGAACATTGGATTTCTTCTGCGATGGTTATTATCCTGCCTTGACTGATGAAGAATACAAACAAGATTTTATTAATAAAGTGCTTGCCGCTCAGGGAATTAGTGATAATGCAAATGAACGCTTCCCTAATCGTTTATATGATTCAGCCTATAATAATCGAGATGTGATAAATCGTCGATTTAACTATATGCCAATGAGATATCAAAAAAAGGATAAACAATATGGTATTAAATTAAATTTAAAAGGCAGTTATGAACTCTTTGATAGAAGCCACGATTTTTATCTTGGTTATGCTTATAACAATGAAAATATAGAATCAACTTACCTTGAAATTTTCCAAAAGAAATATAGAGTACGTCCAAGTACCGGAACTATTCATTCCCAATTTGATGGCTTATGTGAAGTACATCCATTAGGTAGCAATAAACTACCAACAGAAAAAGGAAATCGTGAGCCGGATTGGGATAAATATAATGAATATGGAAATGTGAGTATCTATGAACCGGATTGTAAAAATGCCATTAAAACCAAATATAAACCTATGCTTGATGCCAGTGGCAAACAAATTTATAAAATTGATGATTTTGGTAATAAAGTACCTGCTTTAGAGCCAGTTTATGAACTTGATGCCAATGGCAACAAGATTCAGGAAGTTGATGAAAAAGGCGATCCTATTTTTGTTGGTTTTTCAGGTACTACGCCTGTTTATAAACACGTTAAAATTCCAGATGATCATATTTTGGCACAATATAATTACGCTAAATATTTTAACAAAAATCAAACTCACACCATTACAGCAAGTAACCGCTTTAATGCCACAGATAAATTGCATGTCTTAACTGGGTTAAGTTTTGTACATTTCACCACTTCACAGCAGAAAGAAATGCCTGTTCGTTATGGTGAACCTATCACAAACTTCCAGTCAGCCAGTAATGTTAAAGCGGATAATGAACATTATAAAGCCAGTATGACGGGGCATAAGTTTACGCCTTATTTGGGGATAACTTATGATCTTACTGATAATCACAGCATTTATGTGAGTTATACCAAAATCTTTAAGCAACAAGATAATGTTGATGTCACAACAAAAACAACCTTGCCACCCCTTGTTGGAACAAATTACGAAGTAGGTTGGAAAGGAGTATTTTTGGACAATCGTTTAAATGCGTCATTGGCTTTATTTACCTTAGAGCAAAAGAATAGAACCGTTGTCGATTTTGGTTTTGTGCCTGATTCTACTGGTAGACAAGGCTCTTTCCAAACTATTGCGAAACCAATAGGAAGAGTTGAAAGCAAGGGCTTTGAAATCGAAGCTGCAGGCAATCTCACCGAAAACTGGCAACTCTTTTTAGGTTACACTTACAACAAGAGCAAATATAAAAATGCTCAAGAAGTGAATGCTGAACGTCTAGAGAAAAACACAAAAGCGGATCCTTATAACTTCAGTAACTTCACACCGGTTCAAATGTTCCGCTTGGCGACTTCTTATCATATCCCAAATACAAAATTAACCATCGGTGGTGGTGCTTCTGCACAAAGCCCAACAAGCAGTTTATATGGCATCCATCAAGCTGGTTACGCGCTTTGGGATGCGAATATTCAATATGAATTTAATCCGCACGCTAAGTTAAGCCTAATTGGGACGAACTTAACGGATAAAATCTATTTCGAGAACAATTACAACCGCACTCGTGGGATGAACAATTTCTATGGTCGCCCACGCACAGTTATGATGAAACTCGATTGGACATTCTAGGCAAAATCGGTCGCAAAAGTGCGGTCGATTTTCCCATTGTTTTTGAACATTAATCATCACAAATTTAAGGACAAACTATGAACCCATTCAAAATAAAACTTTCACTTTTAAGTCTGTCAATTCTTGCTGCCCTTGCAACCAATGCGGCAGCTACGGAGCAAAATACTGAAAACCTTGATGCGATTGTGGTTACAGCCTCAGGTACGACGCAAGAATTACGTGATGCACCGGCAAGTATTAGCGTGGTGAATCAAGCGAAATTAAGATCGCATCCTTCTAATCGCTTAGAGAACGCGTTGCAAGATATTCCTGGAGTAAATGTAAGTGGGAGTAATGCAAACCGAACCGATATTGCTATTCGCGGCTTACCGGCGGACTACACTTTAATTATGGTGGATGGTCGTCGTCAAAATACGCGTGAATCCCGCCCAAATGGCAATGGCGGATTTGAAGGGGGATTTATTCCGCCTGTTAGTGCAATTGAACGAATTGAGGTTGTTCGTGGACCAATGTCATCGCTCTACGGCTCAGATGCGATGGGGGGCGTGGTAAATATCATCACGAAAAATGCAGCAAAAGAATGGACAGGATCGATTTCGACAGGATTTACCGTACATGATAAGTCAGACTTTGGTGATGGTTATCATGGTGATTTCTTTGTGTCAGGTCCACTTGTTAAGGATATATTAGGTCTTCAGGTTTATGGTGGGGGGAACTATCGTCAAGAAGATAACTTGATTGGCGCATCGAATAAAAATAAAGATCAAAATTTGAATGCGAAATTGACTTTTACGCCGGTTGATAAACAAACCTTTATTTTTGAGGCGGGGCGCCATCGTTTAGAAAAAGATGAAACACCGGGGAAAACTATTGATTTGACCACAACACGTGGCACAACAGTCACGCCTAATAATCCAAGTTCTACTCGTGCAAGCCGTAATCATTGGTCTATCACACATCAAGCTGATTGGGATGTGATGACATCAGAATTAAGTTTTTCACAAGAAATTGCAAAACGCGAAGTCAGCGTTAATGGGGTGATGAATACCCGTAAACCAGAAATCGAAAATAATGTCTTTGATGCAAAATTTATGTTGCCTTTATCCAATCATTTCTTTGTATTTGGCGGACAGGTTCAACAAGCTAAATTACAAGATGACTCGGTAACACGTGTTGTAACAAAAACTTTACCAAGTGGCCGTAAAGCCTCAAGGGCCGTATTTGAAAGTAGTAAAAATAGCGTAAAGCAATCCGCACTTTTCTTAGAAGATCGCATTGATATTGGCAAAGACATTTTATTAACGCTGGGATCTCGCCTTGATCATCATGAAAAATATGGTTCACATTGGAGCCCAAGAGTTTATGCTGTTTATCATATCAATGATAATTTCTCGTTAAAGGGCGGTGTAAGTAAAGCTTTTAAAGCACCAAGTATTCGTGAAATCAGTGAAAGTTATGTGACATCCACAGAGGCTGGCGCAGGGGTTATTTATGGTAATAAAGATTTAAAACCGGAAACCAGTGTGAACGAAGAAATTGGGTTAGTTTACACCAATGATAATGGTTATAATGCGAGCATTACCTTATTTAATACGGATTTTAAAAATAAATTAACGAGCCATTATACCGGTTTAACTGATCCAGTTATGAAGGCAAAACTTTATGAGTATGCTAATGTTGGACGTGCGAATATTAAAGGCACTGAAATTGCCACTCATATTCCATTCAATGAACATTGGAATGTTGATATGAGTTACACATATCAACACTCTAAACGCCAATCTGATGAAGATATTTCTGCATCCAAAATGAGCCTACGTGGCTTACCGCTTGATAATACACCAAAACATGCAGCGAGTGCTAAATTAAACTGGCAAATGAATGATGCCTTGAGTGCTTATACGCGTATTGCTTATAAAGGCAAACAAATATGGGCAAACCCACGTAATGGCGATAGCAAAAATCACTATCGAACCCGCGCAGCTTACACCACAGTAGATTTAGGGACAACTTACAAATTTAACCCTAATGTATCCTTAAGCTTAGCAGTGCTTAATATTGGCAATGAAATTGGTGAACGCGTGAATACGAATGGGGGAAGCTGGACGGTTGAAGAAGGCCGACGTTTTTGGACGAATCTGAATGTTACATTCTAATTAGCACGAAAATAAGCTACATTTAGCACCGTCTAAATGTAGCTTTCTTTTTCTTATGAGTACTTTATTTAAAATTCTTTTTTTCTATTTAGGGGCGATCAATATAGCTATGGCTGCACCTGATTTTTCTATTTCTAAAATAAATCCGAAAATAACCGCACTTTATCACATTCATCAACAAGATTTAGTGTTTGAGAATAAACGTTATCGTTTATTTATCGCCGAGCCGAAAAGACGACAGCATAATTTATCGGTGCTTTATACACTTGATGGCAATGCGCAATTTCCTTTAGCGGTAAATGCAGTGAATGCTAATTTACCTTTACCGTTGATTGTAGGCATTGGCTATGTTTCAGAAAAAGCCTATGCCATTGAAGAGCGTCAAAGAGATTACACATTTCCAGCACAAGGTGATGAGTTTAAGCAAGGTGGTGGCGCGGGAGATTTTTTACGTTTTATCCAAACTAAAATTAAACCGAGTATTGAGAAAAATTACGACATTAATCCTAAAAAACAATATTTCTTTGGGCATTCCTTTGGGGGATTATTTGGTCTTTACGTGCTGTTTCATCAGCCGGATTTATTCCAATATTACACCTTGGCGAGTCCATCACTTTGGTGGGGAAACGGTGCGTTTTTGTCTAAAAATGAATCTTGGATTACATCTCATCCTAAGCATATTTTAATCACTTTAGGCAAATATGAAGAATATCCGGAACAAGATCCTAAAATGACAGAGGAGCAGCAACAACGCATTGAGCAACGAAAGAAGATGCGACCATTTAATGCTCAACAATTAGCGGAAAAATTACAAGCCCAAGGCAATCATGCAGCATTTAAATGGATCCCGAACAAAAATCACGGGGATTCAATTATTGACGCAATAAAGTATTCTTTAGATTTTATGCAAAATGATAGGTAAAAAATAAGGCCGATATTTGATAATATAGCCTACCGCATAAATGCCTTTCACATTGGTATTTTGATATTTATCTACTTTGACATAGCCGTGCTCATTCGTTTCTACGCCGGTATTTTCTAAGCCAATTTTATCTGTCGCAGGAACACGACTGGCCGCCCAAATAACGCAATCCACAATAACATCAGATTGACCATCACATTTTACTGTAAGAGAACCATCTGCATTTTTAACAATTTTAGATGGCGTAGAATTGGTATGTAATTGAATACCATCTTGCTCAAGCACTTCCACTAATGTTTCTACGATTAATGGATCTTGATTACGCATTGGCACATGGCGACGTACTAATAAATGCGTTTCCACGCCTAGGCTGTTTAATACACCTGAAAGTTCAACGGCAATATAGCCAGCCCCAATAACAGCAGCGCGTTTTGGTAATTCGGTTAATGCAAAGAAACCATCTGAATCAATGCCGTATTCTTGTCCTTTAATGTTTGGATGATATGGGCGACCACCTGTTGCGATTAAAATATGATCTGCGGTTACTTGCTCTTTTGTATCATCAGCAAGTGTTACTTCAATAGTATGCGCATCGACAAATTTTCCGAAACCGTTAATTACATCAATGTTATTTTTCGCTAATATAAAAAATGAGGAAGGTTATATTAACCTTCCCCACTTAAGAGCATATCTAATTAGCTATGTGATTAATTAGCATATTGGTTAATCGCAGCGGATACTTCTTGATCTTGATAAATGTTATTCACAATATCGTTAAATGTTTGAGATAGAACTTTTTGAATTTCGTCATTATCCGCGTTTAATGCGCCTTCTTGTGAACGAGTAGCATTAAATGCTTTGTTATATGAACCTCTCGCGCCTTGAACATAAACAGTCGCTTGAATTTTGGTATTGAGTTTATAACGAAGATTACCTTGTTCTACTTGCGTAGCAAATTCACGCACATCCACAGTTACCCACGCATTTGATCCATTGGATTGCCCAATTCTGAAACCTTTACTAATAAGATTTTGTTGCATCACTTGTTGGAATAATTGTGTAACACTTGGTGATGAATTTAATTTAATGAGTTCTCCACGTTTGGTATAGCTCGCGATATCTTGCGTTGTGCGGCTATCTTTCGTTGTTACATACACAATCGCATTTTGATTAATGTTCATTGTGGCATTCGGTGCTGGTGGTGTGAACGTTAATGTATTTGATTGTGCTTGGCAGCCAGCAAGGAACAGCGTAGCGGCTGCAATACTTACTGCTGATAATGTTTTGATTTTGTTTGATAATGTCATAATTTCCCCAATGAGCCAGTTAAAACTGTGTTATTCTTGCAAACTTCATTGCTAATGTATAGCGTTTCATTGTGATTTTGTGGAGATTTATGATGTCTGTTCAACAAACTATCGAACAAAAAATTCAACTAGAATTTCAACCGCACTTTTTTAGTGTAGAAAATGAAAGTCACCTACATAGTTCTGGTCGTGGTACGGAATCTCATTTTAAATGTGTGATTGTGAGTAATGTTTTTGAAGGAATGCGTAAAGTACAGCGTCATCAACGTGTTTATCAATTGCTTGCAGATGAGCTTAATAGCGGTGTTCATGCGTTAGCGTTGCACTTATTTACCGTAGAGGAATGGGGTGAGTTAAATGAGAAAATTCCCGCTTCCACGAAATGCGCAGGCGTTGGACATTAATTTTTTATGTTATGAAGATGTAACATTTTTTTGATATATCGCAAAAGGTTTTTACAAAAAAGTAGGCGTTTAAGTAGCGAAAAAAGCAGATTTTCGCTAGAATAAGGCGTTTAATTTTATCCAAATTCAATTTCTCGATAAGGATGTTTATCGTGAAGTTAACCGATTTGAGTTTTTTATTTTTGTGGCATTAATGTCTTTTTATAGGCATTTTGCCACGCTCAAACACGAGATTGCATTTAACTTGCTTATTTGCAATTGTATTTTTAACCTTGAAAAGTAGTGCAAACAGTATGATTACAATTAAGAAAGGCTTGGATCTCCCAATTGCGGGAAAACCAGCACAAGTAATCCACAACGGAAATGTTGTGAATCAAGTTGCGATTCTAGGTGAGGAGTATGTGGGGATGCGTCCTTCGATGAAGGTGCGAGAAGGCGATGTTGTAAAGAAAGGCCAAGTGCTTTTTGAAGACAAGAAAAATCTAGGTGTGATTTTTACAGCCCCTGCAAGTGGTACTATCACTGTAATCAATCGTGGTGAGAAGCGCGTATTACAATCTGTCGTAATTAATGTGGAAGGAAATGAGCAAATCACTTTCGCAAAATATAGTGCAGAACAATTGAATACGCTTTCTTCTGAACAAGTAAAACAAAACCTTGTTGAATCAGGTTTATGGACTGCATTACGTACTCGTCCATTTAGCAAAGTGCCTGCGATTGATAGTGAACCAGCCTCAATTTTCGTGAATGCAATGGATACCAATCCATTAGCCGCAGATCCTGCAATCGTGCTAAAAGAATTTTGGCAAGATTTCACGAACGGTTTAACGGTATTAAGTCGTTTATTCCCTTCAAAACCGTTACACTTGTGTAAAGCAGGTGATACGAATATCCCAACCGTTGATCTTGAAAATTTACAGATTCATGATTTTGGTGGCGTTCACCCTGCAGGTCTTGTTGGTACTCATATCCACTTTATTGATCCTGTTGGTGTAAGTAAAACTGTATGGCACATCAATTATCAAGATGTGATCGCAGTGGGTAAATTATTTACAACAGGTGAGCTTTATGTTGAACGTGTTATTTCTCTTGCAGGTCCGCAAGTGAAAGAACCTCGTTTAATTCGCACTGTAATTGGTGCTAATCTTTCTCAATTAACCCAAAATGAATTAAGTGCGGGTGAAAATCGCGTAATTTCTGGTTCAGTGCTTTGTGGCCAAACTGCAAAAGGTGCTCATGACTATTTAAGTCGTTATGCATTGCAAGTATCGGTAATTGCTGAAGGTAATGAGAAAGAATTCCTTGGCTGGATTACACCGCAATCAAATAAATATTCAATTACTCGTACAGTGTTAGGTCACTTCGGTAAGAAGTTATTCAACTTCACTACGGCTGAAAATGGTGGTGAGCGTGCAATGGTACCAATTGGTAGCTATGAGCGTGTTATGCCGTTGGATATTTTACCGACATTATTATTACGTGATTTAATCGTGGGCGATACCGATGGAGCTCAAGCGTTAGGTTGTCTTGAATTAGACGAAGAAGACTTAGCATTATGCTCTTTCGTTTGCCCAGGCAAATATGAATACGGTTCAATCTTGCGTCAAGTACTAGATAAGATTGAGAAGGAAGGTTAAAAATGGGTTTGAAGAATCTTTTTGAAAAAATGGAACCCGCGTTTTTACCAGGTGGTAAATACAGCAAGCTTTATCCGATCTTTGAATCGATTTATACCTTGCTTTATACACCAGGTACAGTAACGCACAAAAACACTCACGTTCGTGATGCGTTAGACTCAAAACGTATGATGATTACGGTTTTCCTTGCGTTGTTCCCTGCGATTTTCTACGGGATGTACAATGTGGGTAACCAAGCGATTCCAGCGTTAAATCAATTAGGCAATTTAGAACAACTAATTGCTAACGATTGGCACTATGCACTTGCAAGTTCATTAGGTTTAGATTTAACTGCCAATGCAACTTGGGGCTCTAAAATGGCGCTGGGAGCGATCTTCTTCTTACCAATTTACTTAGTGGTGTTTACCGTTTGTACAATTTGGGAATTATTGTTCTCAGTGGTGCGAGGTCATGAAGTAAATGAAGGGATGTTCGTTTCAACCATTTTATTTGCGTTGATCGTTCCACCTACATTGCCATTATGGCAAGCAGCATTAGGTATCACTTTTGGTATCGTTGTTGCAAAAGAAATTTTTGGTGGCGTAGGCCGTAACTTTATGAATCCTGCACTTGCAGGCCGAGCTTTCTTGTTCTTCGCCTATCCAGCTCAAATTTCAGGTGATACTGTTTGGACTGCTGCTGATGGTTTCTCTGGTGCAACCGCACTTTCACAATGGTCACAAGGTGGTCAAGGTGCATTACAACATACGGTAACTGGTACTCCAATCACTTGGATGGATGCTTTTGTTGGTAACTTACCTGGTTCAATGGGTGAAGTTTCTACGCTTGCAATTTTAATTGGTGGCGCAGTGATTGTGTTCACTCGTATTGCGGCATGGCGCATCATTGCTGGTGTGATGATTGGTATGATTGCAACTTCAACTCTATTCAATTTAGTGGGTTCTGATACTAACCCAATGTTCTCAATGCCTTGGCATTGGCACCTTGTTTTAGGTGGATTTGCATTAGGTATGGTATTTATGGCAACAGACCCTGTTTCAGCATCCTTTACCAATGCAGGTAAGTGGTGGTATGGTGCATTAATTGGTGTAATGGCTGTATTAATTCGTACTGTAAACCCAGCTTATCCGGAAGGCATGATGTTAGCGATTTTATTTGCAAACTTATTTGCACCAATTTTCGATTACATCGTTGTTCAAGCAAATATCAAACGTCGGAGAGCAAGAACAAATGGCTAAGTTTAATAAAGACAGCGTAGGCGGCACAATCCTTGTCGTATTGCTACTGAGTTTAGTTTGTTCCATTATTGTTGCTGGTTCCGCAGTAATGTTAAAGCCTGCACAAGAAGAACAAAAGTTACTCGATAAACAAAAAAATATCTTAAATGTAGCTGGCCTTTTACAAGAAAACACTAATGTAAAAGAAACTTATGCAAAATTTATCGAGCCTCGTTTCGTTGATTTAGCAACGGGTGAATACACACAACAAGCAGATGATAGCCAACAAGCTATTCCTGCTGATGCCGATAAAGCACGTATTCGTTCTCGTAGCAAAACGACTGAAGTTTATCTTGTAAAAGATGAACAAGGTAAAATTCAACAAGTTATTTTACCTATTTATGGAACAGGCTTGTGGTCAGTGATGTATGGTTTAGTATCTGTTCAACCAGATGGTAATACTATTAATGGAATCACTTACTACCAACATGGTGAAACACCAGGATTGGGTGGTGAGATTGAAAATCCAAACTGGGCAAGTTTATTTAAAGGTAAAAAATTGTTTGATGAACAACATCAACCTGCAATTCATATCGTGAAAGGGCAAGCTCCACAAGATGAGCATAGTATTGATGGTTTATCAGGCGCGACTTTAACTGGTAACGGTGTACAAGGTACGTTTGATTATTGGTTTAGTGCGAACGGTTTTGGTCCATATCTTGAAAAACTTCATGCGGGAGCAAACTAATGTCTGAAAAAGCAAATTATAAAGATCTGTTGTTAGCTCCGGTTGTTAAGAACAACCCAATTGCATTACAAATCTTGGGTATTTGTTCTGCATTAGCGGTAACAACAAAATTAGAAACAGCTGTTGTAATGGCGATTGCGGTGAGTTTGGTAACAGGGTTATCAAGTTTCTTTGTTTCTTTGATTCGTAACTACATTCCAAACAGTATTCGTATTATTGTGCAACTTGCGATTATTGCATCACTTGTAATCGTTGTTGACCAAATATTAAAAGCCTACGCTTATGGTTTATCTAAACAACTTTCGGTATTCGTTGGTTTGATTATTACTAACTGTATCGTAATGGGACGTGCTGAAGCATTTGCGATGAAGTCGCCTCCCGTTGAAAGTTTTGTAGATGGTATCGGTAATGGTTTAGGTTATGGTGCGATGTTAATTATCGTAGCATTTTTCCGTGAGCTTATCGGTTCAGGTAAATTATTTGGTATGACTATTTTTGAAACCATTCAGAATGGTGGTTGGTACCAAGCAAATGGTTTATTCCTACTTGCACCAAGTGCATTCTTTATCATTGGATTTGTTATCTGGGGATTAAGAACTTGGAAACCAGAGCAACAGGAGAAGTAATCAATGGAACATTATATTAGCCTATTCGTTAAGGCAGTCTTCATTGAAAATATGGCACTTTCCTTCTTCTTGGGAATGTGTACTTTCTTAGCGGTATCTAAAAAGGTATCAACTGCGTTTGGTCTTGGTATTGCGGTAACTTTCGTTCTTGGTATCGCAGTGCCGGTAAACCAATTAATTTATGCAAATGTATTAAAAGAAAATGCTTTAATTGAAGGTGTAGATTTATCATTCTTGAACTTCATTACCTTCATTGGGGTTATTGCTGGTTTAGTACAAATTCTTGAGATGGTGTTAGATAAATTTATGCCATCTCTTTATAACGCATTAGGGATTTTCTTACCGTTAATCGCAGTAAACTGTGCGATTTTTGGTGGGGTATCTTTCATGGTTCAACGTGATTACAATTTCCCTGAATCTATCGTGTACGGTTTTGGCTCAGGTTTAGGTTGGATGTTAGCGATTGTTGCGCTTGCTGGCTTAACTGAGAAAATGAAATACGCGGATATTCCTGCAGGATTAAAAGGTTTAGGTATTACCTTTATCTCTGTTGGTTTAATGGCGTTAGGCTTTATGTCTTTCTCTGGTATTCAATTATAAGGAGTGTAATCCATGAGCGATTCAGTAATTCTTGCACTCGGTATTGCCGCATTCACGGTTATTGTATTAGTGTTAGTGGCGATCATCTTATTTGCGAAATCAAAATTAGTCGATTCTGGTGATATTACTATCGGTATTAATGACGATCCTGAAAAAGCGATCACTTTACCAGCTGGCGGCAAATTACTTGGTGCTTTAGCAAGTAAAGGTATCTTCGTTTCTTCTGCTTGTGGTGGTGGTGGCTCTTGTGGCCAATGTATTGTGAAAGTAAAAAGTGGCGGTGGTGAAATTCTCCCAACTGAGCTTTCTCATATTAATAAACGTGAAGCAAAAGAAGGCTATCGTTTAGCTTGCCAAGTGAATGTAAAAGGCAATATGGACGTTGAACTTCCAGAAGAAATTTTCGGCGTGAAAAAATGGGAATGTACCGTTATTTCTAACGATAACAAAGCCACCTTTATTAAAGAGCTTAAATTAGCGATTCCTGAAGGCGAAGAAGTACCTTTCCGCGCGGGTGGTTATATTCAAATCGAAGCTGATCCACATGTGGTGAACTATAAGGATTTCGATATTCCTGAAGAATACCATGAAGACTGGGATAAATATGATTTATGGCGTTATGTCTCTAAAGTGGACGAGCATATTATTCGTGCTTACTCAATGGCTTCATACCCAGAAGAGAAAGGCATCATTATGCTTAACGTACGTATTGCAACGCCTCCGCCACGTCAACCAGATGCACCTCCTGGTCAAATGTCTTCTTACATTTGGTCATTAAAACCAGGTGATAAAGTTACTATTTCTGGTCCATTTGGGGAATTCTTTGCGAAAGAAACTGATGCAGAAATGGTATTTATCGGTGGTGGTGCGGGTATGGCGCCAATGCGTTCTCATATTTTTGACCAGTTAAAACGTCTTCATTCTAAACGTAAAATGTCATTCTGGTATGGTGCACGTTCTAAACGTGAAATTTTCTATCAAGAAGATTTTGACCAATTACAAGCTGAAAATCCAAACTTTGTATGGTATGTTGCATTATCGGACGCATTGCCTGAAGATAATTGGACTGGCTATACAGGCTTTATTCACAATGTACTTTATGAAAACTACTTGAAAAATCATGAAGCACCAGAAGATTGTGAATACTATATGTGTGGACCTCCAGTGATGAATGCAGCTGTAATTAAAATGTTGAAGGATCTTGGTGTTGAAGATGAAAACATTTTATTAGATGATTTTGGTGGTTGATTTTAGTTAATCAATTCATCATAAAAACTGACCGCACTTTGTGATGAAGTGCGGTCAAAATTTAAGGTGTTTTTAGAAAATTATCTATGATTACAGGTAAGTTTTGTTGAGTTTGCCAGTAATTCACAGATGTAGGAAATCCAGATGAAAAAATTAATAAGCGGTATCGTGGCGGTGGCAATGGCATTAAGTCTTGCAGCCTGTCAAAAAGAAACAAAAGTTATCTCATTAAGTGGTAAAACAATGGGAACAACTTATCATGTTAAATACCTTGATGAAGGCTCAATGAACGCAACATCTGAAAAGACGCATGAAGAAATTGAAGCTATCTTAAAAGATGTGAACGCGAAAATGTCCACTTACAAAAAAGATTCGGAACTGAGTCGTTTCAATCAAAATACCCAAGTGAATACACCGATTGAGATTTCAGCAGATTTTGCCAAAGTATTGGCCGAAGCGATTCGTTTAAATAAAGTGACTGAAGGTGCATTGGATGTAACTGTTGGCCCAGTTGTGAATTTATGGGGATTTGGCCCTGAAAAACGTCCAGAAAAACAACCTACACCAGAACAATTAGCTGAGCGCCAAGCTTGGGTTGGTATTGATAAAATTGCCCTCGATATGAGTGGTGCAAAACCGACATTAAGCAAAGCACTTCCTCAAGTTTATGTCGATTTGTCCTCGATTGCTAAAGGCTTTGGCGTTGATCAGGTCGCTGAAAAGTTAGAACAACTAAATGCTCAGAATTACATGGTTGAAATCGGCGGTGAAATTCGTGTGAAAGGAAAAAATATTGAAGGCAAACCTTGGCAGATCGCAATTGAAAAACCAACTACAACAGGTGAAAGAGCGGTTGAAGCTGTCATTGGATTAGACAATATGGGAATGGCAAGTTCTGGCGATTATCGTATTTACTTTGAAGAAAATGGTAAACGCTTTGCTCATGAAATTGATCCGAAAACAGGTTATCCAATTCAGCATCATTTAGCCTCAATTACGGTACTTGCACCAACCTCAATGACTGCAGATGGCTTATCAACAGGGTTATTTGTGCTGGGTGAAGACAAGGCGTTAGAAGTGGCAGAGAAAAATAATCTTGCTGTTTACTTAATCATTAAAACAGATAATGGTTTTGTCACAAAATCATCCTCTGCTTTCAAAAAATTAACAGAAACAAAAGAATAGTTATGCAAACTTTATTTTTTACTTTAATCGCTTTCGTCGCAATTATATTGTTGATGTCTATCGGATTTATTATCAAAAAACAAAGTTTAAAAGGCAGCTGCGGTGGTTTATCTACCCTTGGTATTGCTAAAGCTTGTGATTGTGATAAACCGTGTGACACGCTTCAATCAAAATTAGATGCGGGCGATGAACAAGCGAAAGCTGAATATGAGCAAAAATTCGCGAAAAAAGATGATGATTCGCAATTTTATGAAGTGAAATAACTTGCTCAAAAATGACCGCACTTTATGTGCAAAATAAACTTAACGGCAAAATTATTTTGCCGTTTTCTCATTCAATTACCAATGTGCTTCGCCTTAACCGAAGTTACGGGAGAATTATGTTAATTTCAAATACTTATAATCAACACTTTCCTCAATTGACGCAAGAGCAGCTTGCGAGAAATGCGACAAAAAAAGTCATTTGTGGTATGTCTGGTGGAGTGGATTCTTCTGTGTCAGCGTTTATTCTTCAACAGCAAGGCTATCAGGTGGAAGGCCTGTTTATGAAAAACTGGGAAGAAGATGATGATACGGATTACTGTACTGCCGCTGCTGATCTTGCAGATGCTCAGGCTGTATGTGATAAATTGGGTATCAAACTACATAAAATTAATTTTGCTGCAGAATATTGGGATAATGTCTTTGAGCATTTTCTAACTGAATATAAAGCAGGGCGCACGCCGAACCCAGATATTCTGTGTAATAAAGAAATTAAATTTAAAGCATTTTTAGAATATGCCGCTGAAGATCTTGGTGCCCATTACATTGCAACAGGGCATTATGTACGTAGAGCTGGTGATGATGAAAATGCAAAATTATTACGTGGTCTAGACGCCAATAAAGATCAAAGTTATTTTCTTTATACCTTAAGCCATAAACAAGTGGGACAAAGTTTATTCCCCGTTGGTGAAATTGAGAAACCCATTGTTCGCGCTATTGCTGAAGATCTTGGCTTAATTACGGCAAAGAAAAAAGACTCTACCGGTATTTGTTTTATTGGTGAGCGTAAATTTAAGGATTTCTTAGCTCGTTACTTACCGGCTCAACCTGGTGATATTCGTACTGTTGAGGGTAAAATTATTGGTCGCCATGATGGTTTGATGTATCACACGTTGGGACAGCGTAAAGGATTAGGCATTGGTGGTTTAAAAAATGCGGGTGATGAGGCTTGGTATGTGGTAGATAAGGATGTGGAAAATAATGAACTTATTGTCGCTCAGGGGCATGACCATCCTCGTTTATTTTCAAAAGGTTTGATTGCTAGCCAATTACATTGGGTTGATCGCGAACCAATTCGAGAGTCATTACGTTGCACGGTGAAAACGCGTTATCGCCAACAAGATATTCCTTGTGTGATTGAACCTATTGATGATGAAACTATTCGAGTGATTTTCGATGAACCTCAATCAGCCGTCACACCAGGACAATCTGCTGTATTTTACCTTGGTGAAGTTTGTTTGGGCGGTGGTATTATCGAAGAAAGAATATAAAACAAAGATACTAAAAGCGCATTTTATGCGCTTTTAGACTATTTATTCAAACCAAATGACACTTGCCATTCGGCCCGTTTGGTTGTCACGGCGATAAGAGAAGAACAATTCTTTTTCATTGAATGTACAGTGATTTCCACCATAAATTTTCGTAATGCCTAGATTGTTTAATCGTTGAGTCGCGATTTTATAAAGATTACCTAGGTATTTACCTTCTTCTATTGCATCAGGTTGAAAGGCGAGTTTGGCTTTTTCATCTACCGCAACAAACTGTTTTACAACATCAATGCCAACTTGAAATGCTGTTGGGCCAATTGCAGGACCAAACCACGCGATAATATCTTCAGGTTTGGTCTGAAAGCATTTGACAGTTTCTTCTAATACGCCATCGCATAAACCACGCCAGCCAGCATGTGCTGAGGCCACTTCATTTCCAGATGCTGTAGTAAATAGAACGGGCAAACAGTCTGCAGTCATAACAGCACAAACTTGATGAGGAACATTTGTATAAACTGCATCCGCTTCAATATTTTGTCCTGAATAAGGTAATTGCATCACTCGAGTACTGTGTGTTTGAGTTAGAAATATAGGTGTTTGTGGCAAACCAAATTTTTCTACTAATAAAGTGCGGTTAGTTTTTACCGCACTTTTGTTATCACCGACATGATCGCCTAAGTTGAAACTAAAATAAGGCGTCGAGCTCACGCCCCCTTCACGAGTGGTGGTAAAGGCATGAATATTCTTTGGAACGTTCCAATTTGGGTTAATCACTTGCATATTAATAATCTAACTCATCTTGATGTTCGAGATAGTCGGCTTTGAGTGCATTAAGCAATTCAACGAAATCATCAGGCAATGGTGCATACCATTCCATCATTTCACCTGTAATGGGATGAGCTAAGCGTAACATGACCGCATGTAAAGCTTGGCGTTTGAAATTACGCAATACTTCCATAAAGTTTTCACTCGCATTTTTTGGTGGACGAGGGCGTCCGCCATAGGTCTGATCGCCTAGTAATGGATGGGCAATATGTGCCATATGAACACGGATTTGATGCGTACGACCCGTTTCTAAACGTAAACGTAAACGGGTGTAGTTACGGTAATTCTCCATAATACGATAATGGGTGACAGCTGGTTTTCCCATTGGATGAACCGCCATTAAAGTACGTTTGGTTGCATGACGAGCCATAGGTTGATCGACTGTGCCACCTTTCGTCATAATGCCTGATGCTACTGCTTCATATTCACGCGTAATTTTGCGTTTTTGTAAGTCGCGTACTAACTTAGTTTGTGCTGGAATAGTTTTCGCAACAACCATTAGGCCTGTCGTATCTTTATCTAACCGATGCACAATTCCTGCTCGCGGTACTTCTGCAATCGGCGGATAATGATAGAGTAGCGCATTAAGCACGGTTCCATTTGGATTGCCAGCACCAGGGTGTACGACAAGATCTTTGGGCTTGTTAATCACAATAATGTCGTCATCTTCATACACGATATTCAATGGAATATTTTCTGGTTCAAAACGTGTCTCATCTTCCACTTCTACGGTGATTTCTATTTTTTCTCCTCCGAGCACTTTCTCACGCGGAATATTGGCAATGCGATCATTAAGTTTTACGAGATCGGCTTCAATCCACGTTTTTAATCGGGAGCGAGAATATTCAGGGAACAACTCTGCAAGTGTTTGGTCTAAACGCTGTCCCATTTGTTCTGGCTGCACTTCAGCCGAAAGGGTAATTTGTGGCATAAATAGCTCTCAAAAATTTTAAAAGTTGGCTTATTGATTAATGTTCTATACAATAGCAGACAATTGTATCTTATTTATTGATTTTCGTAAAAATTAAGGAAAAAACAATGCGTAAAATAAAATCTTTGGCATTGCTTGCCGTGGCAGCATTGGTTGTTGGATGTTCAAGTGGTTCAAAAGATGTGGAGCAAGCATCAGTAAATGAGTTGTACACTAAAGGTGTTACATCATTACAAGAAGGCGGTTATTCTGAAGCTATTCGTTATTTAAAAGCAGCGACTGAACGTTTTCCTGGTAGTATTTATCAAGAACAGGCGATGCTAGATTTAATTTATGCAAACTATAAAGCGCAAGATTATACGCAAGTATTATTGACGGTAGATAGCTTTTTACATCAATTCCCACAAAGTCCTAACCAAGACTATGCAGTCTATATGGCTGGGTTAACCAATGCCGCAACAGGTGATAATTTCATTCAAGATTTCTTTGGAATTGATCGTGCGACACGTGAAACCACTTCTATGCGTACTGCTTTTTCTAATTTCCAAAATTTAGTTCGTGTATTCCCTAATAGCCCTTATGCTCAAGATGCTTTAGCGCGTATGGCTTATATTAAAGATGCGCTTGCTCGTCATGAGTTAGATATTGCAAAATTCTATGCAAAACGTGATGCTTGGGTTGCAGTGTCAAACCGTGTAGTTGGAATGTTGAAACAATATCCTGATGCTAAAGCAACTTATGAAGGTTTATCTTTGATGAAAGAAGCGTATGAAAAAATGGGGTTAACAGCATTAGCCAATGATACCCAAAAGATTATTGATGCGAATAAAGATAAAACCTTTGCACCAATTGAAAAACCAGATGAGCCAGAATTAAAAGTTCCGACTGTTAAATAGTCATAGGATATGAATAAAAAGCCCGAATAATTTCGGGCTTTTTGCTATATATTATCCTCGATGTGCATTTTTCATAATGCGATCTTTTGTTACTTTCCATTCACGCTCTTTAATATCATCGCGTTTATCATGTTGTTTTTTACCTTTGGCTAAACCAATTTTGACTTTTGCCCATGCACTTTTCCAGTAAAGAGAAAGCGCTACGATGGTAAAACCGTCTCGGTTTGCTTTGCCAAATAGGGATGCTAATTCGCGTTTATTTAATAATAACTTACGAGTGCGAGTTGGATCACAAACAATATGCGTTGATGCAACATTTAATGGCTGAATGCTTGCACCGAATAAAAAGGCTTCTCCATTTTTAAAAATGACATAACTATCACTAATGTTTGCCTTGCCTGCTCGCATGGATTTGACTTCCCAGCCTTGTAGTTCAAGACCTGCTTCAATTTCATCTTCTATAAAGTAATCATGTCTCGCACGTTTATTCAGTGCGATAGTATTTGATCCTGGTTTTACTTTTTTCTTTGTCATAATTTTTATACCTTATTTTTCTTGGCGCATTTTATCGGATATCTATTTTTATAGCAAAAAAGATCATCTAGGGAGAACTGACAGTCGCGTTTATTTTCAAACTTTAAAAGTGAAATGATTTATAGAAAATTCAAGAAAAAATCACCGCACTTTTGTAAGAAAAAACAGACACATTGCTGTGTCTGTTTAAGTGAGATAAAAAAGATGAATTAAGTTTTGGTGATTTATATAAAGTGAATAAACGATTATTCCAAACGTTTTGCCACTTTAAGCCAATCAGCCTTAAATTCACGATGCATATTATTAATTGCATCAATAATATCATGGTGAACAAGTTGTTCATTTTGGATGCCTACGCAGTAGCCACCTTTACCTTGTAGCAATAAATCTACCGCGTATGCGCCCATACGTGAAGCAAGAATACGGTCAAATGCACAAGGAGAACCGCCACGTTGAATATGCCCTAAAACAGTTGCACGAGTTTCGTGCCCAACGCGAGCTTCAATTTCTTTTGCGAGAGAATGAACATCGGTTAAAAGTTCAGTGATTGCAATGATTGCATGGCGTTTACCACGAATAATGCTACGTTCAATTTGTTGAATTAATTCTTCTCGATTAAATTCAATTTCTGATGCGACGATATATTCACAACCGCCAGCGATGCCTGCAGAAATTGTTAAGTCACTACAATGGCGCCCCATAATTTCAACGATGGAAATACGTTGGTGTGAGCTTGATGTATCGCGTAAACGGTCGATAGCATCGACTGCAGTTTGTAATGCGGTTTGATAGCCGATGGTATAGTCAGTACCTGCAACATCATTATCAATCGTGCCAGGTAAGCCAACACAAGGGAAACCATGTTCTTCGGTTAACAATTTTGCGCCCATATAAGAACCGTCACCGCCGATAACCACAAGTGCATCAATGCAGTGAGAACGTAAAATTTCTGCGCACTTCGCACGAACATTGGGATCCTTAAATTCAGGAAAGCGTGCAGAACCTAAGAAAGTACCGCCACGATTAATCACATCTGATACGCTGTAGCGGTTTAGTTGTTTGATTTTATTGTTGTATAAGCCCTGGTAACCATCATAGATACCAAATACTTCTAATCCTTCTGCAAGTGCAGAACGTACTACGCCACGAATTGCGGCATTCATACCTGGCGCATCACCACCACTTGTTAAAACTGCAATTTTTTTAATCATATTTACCTACTTTTAACCGTAATTGGAAACTGGCATAAGATTACATCATTAGAGGTATCTGCTCTAGTAAAATCTGATGAGATTTTGATCCGGCATAATTTTTTACATTATTTCTGACAGAATAGTTGCCACTTCAAATCTTGTAAGTGCTTTCTTTCTATATCCACAACGTATTTTTGCAAATGTTGTTGCACTTTATTGACGGATAAATGTTTAGAAAGTGTTGGTTGCTGTACTTTTTGTGAATATTGATACTGAACAAAGCCACATTGTGGTAATTGTCGTCCTTTCATCACATTGACTTGCCAAGATGGATTTTCCTTTGTTGGCGAATAGATGACATATCCATTTAATTCATTTGGATTCGTCGAATTTTCTGGAATAGCATCGAAATGGAAATCTTTTACGCCTGTATTACGATAAATGCGTTCTCTTAATGCGATCCGCTCTTTAATTGAACGCGCTGGTTGATTGCGATCAAAGAGAATTTCAATTTCAGATTGCCAATTTTCTAGCGTATCTGGCTTAGCGATATAAACATAGCGAGCAATGGTTTCTAAATCTTGGCTGCCGGTAAGGGCATAATTTTTACCATTGTGCTCTAACTGCGTAGGAACATTTAATTGAGTCAGTTTAGTTGCACAGCCAGAGAGTATAAGTGCGGTCAATATAACAAAAATTTTATTCATTGATATCTCGCTTAAATACAAATTCGGTTTCAGTGGATGATGCTGAATCAAACCAATAACCACCTAAATCAAATTCTTTTAATTGTTCAATGTTGGTTAAACGATTTTGAATAAGATAACGGCACATTAAGCCTCGAGCTTTTTTAGCATAAAAGCTGATTACTTTGTATTTTCCATTTTTATTGTCTAAGAAAACAGGCTTGATTATCTTGGCTTTAAGTTGGTTTTCTTTAACAGATTTATAATATTCATCAGAGGCTAAATTTATCAGAACATTATCACCTTGTTCATCTATAGCTTGTTGAACCGCTTGGGTAATCACATTTCCCCAAAAGGCATACAGATCTTTTCCTTTCGGATTGGCTAATTTTGTGCCCATTTCTAATCGGTAAGGTTGCATTAAATCAAGTGGTTTTAAAAGTCCATAAAGGCCAGAAAGCATACGTAAATGGGATTGCGCAAAAAGGACATCATCTTCCGAAAGTGAGTCTGCATCTAAACCAGTATAAACATCGCCTTTAAATGCAAATAATGCAGCGCGGGAATTGTTTTCATTGTGAAATTTTGTCCATTCTGCAAAGCGTGCGGCATTTAGACCGGCTAACTTATCGCTGATAGACATAAGCGATGAAAGATCTTGCGGAGAAAGTTTACGACAAACCTCAATAAGTTGTTCGCTGTAATCAGTAAAGTGCGGTTGAGAAACAGGAAAATTTTTTACCGCACTTTCAAAGTCAAGGGTTTTTGCAGGGGAGATAATGGCTAACATAATCGTCCTTTTATGAAAAAAGAATGGGCGTATATTAGCATAAAAATTTACACTAAACGCGTTTATATAGCCCATTTTCACTCATGATGAGATCTTGCAATTCAAGATCGAGCAGCTGAACAAGTAAAACATCTACACTCAAGTTAAATTCTTCAGCTAAATCATCAATGCTCACAGGCGTGTAACCGATACGCGAGTAAAGTTTCGGGTGACTTGGTGCTTCTACTAATCGCCGAGGATCGGGTGGAGGCGTGTAATTAGGCACAGCGATCTGGTCAAAATCGATTTCAGTTTGGCTATGGATAGAATGTTGGTAGAGAGTTTCCAAAATATCCTTTGCATTTTCCACCAACATTGCGCCTTGTTTGATGAGGCGATTACAACCTTGGCTAAATTCACTTTGAATATTGCCTGGCACAGCAAAAACCTCTCGGTTTTGTTCCAATGCATACCGAGCGGTAATCAGAGAGCCGCTTTTTTCTGTGGCTTCCACCACTAATGTCCCGACTGAAAGCCCGCTAATAATTCTATTACGACGAGGGAAATTTGTCGCAATAGGTGCTTGGTTTGGTAAAAACTCAGAAACTAATGTACCGTTGTTTTGCAAAATGAGCTCTGAAAGTTTGCGATGCTTTACGGGATAAATTTGTTCTAATCCGCTTCCTAAAACTGCAATGGTTTGTCCTTGAATATCAACAACTGCTTGATGGCAATGCCCATCTATTCCCAATGCGAGTCCACTGGTAATCGTAAAGCCAGCCAATGAAAGTTCCGTAGCAAAATATTTAGCCCAATATTCACCATAAGCCGTGC
Source organism: Haemophilus haemolyticus (assembly GCF_003352385.1). Classification (NCBI taxonomy): domain Bacteria; kingdom Pseudomonadati; phylum Pseudomonadota; class Gammaproteobacteria; order Pasteurellales; family Pasteurellaceae; genus Haemophilus; species Haemophilus haemolyticus. Next base: position 744,600 of record NZ_CP031243.1, read on the forward strand.
AGTAGCGACTTCCCACCATCGCAATTTGACGTTGTGAAAGTGCGGTCAAATTTCCTTTTACAAATAGCAGAGGAGGAAAGCTTGCTATCTGTTTCAATAGAAAGGGATAAAAGGGGGAAAAAGAATTTACCAAATGATTCCCCTCTTTTTGAGACCACTCTAGCGCAGGCTCAATAAATTTTGCTTCAGGCTTGAACCAACGACGAATTTGAATGGCTCCCCATCCCATTTGTCGGAAAGCAACATCATCATAATTGAGCAACTCATCTAGCGTAATATTGGATAAAATTTTATCAATGCCAACTCCGCCAAGTTTAGGGACTTGCATTAGGCGGAGTAGTGTGTAGGTAATATCTTGCATGCTTTTTCCTTTTTGATTTGAAAATTTAGTATGGAAAAAACGAGTGAAAGAAACGATTAACTTGAAAGCATTTTACGATGTAGATCGCAAAAATTCTTTTTGATGAGTAAAAAATTGCAAAATTTTTCTTATTTTGAAAATGTAAAAAATTCAATAATAAAAATTCGCTGATTGCAATTGATTTGGTTGAATATTCTTTTTATTTTAGATTTGTTAGTTAAATGTATATTTCATATTGTATATTAATGATTATTTTTGATATAAAACGCTAAAAAATAGTTTGACAGTCAGTTTTTTATTCGTAATATGGAAAACGTTTTACACAGAAGGATTTTTATTTATGTATCATATTGTTTCTTTATCTCTCAACCTGCTGCTCTCACATTCGGTGTGCGGCTAAGTTGTGGATGAAAAACAGTCAGATGTAAATACCCAATTTTAAACCCGCACTTTATAAGTTGCGGGTTTTTTGTCTAAAAAATACAGGAAAATGCACCGCACTTTTGGAGTGATTTCAGAAGGATATTTAGTAAGGACATTGTTATGACAGATCGCGTTATTATTTTTGATACCACCTTGCGTGATGGGGAACAGGCGTTAAAAGCAAGTTTGACGGTAAAAGAAAAGTTGCAGATTGCTTTATCACTTGAACGCTTAGGCGTGGATGTAATGGAAGTGGGGTTCCCCGTTTCTTCTCAAGGGGATTTTGAGTCTGTTCAAACCATTGCGCGCCATATTAAAAACGCTCGTGTTGCCGCGTTATCTCGAGCCGTAGATAAAGACATTGATGCCGCATACGAAGCATTGAAAGTTGCTGAAGCATTCCGTATTCATACTTTTATTGCAAGTTCTGCATTGCATGTTGAAGCGAAATTAAAACGTTCTTTTGATGATGTGGTAGGAATGGCCGTTGCAGCAGTGAAACGAGCACGTAATTATACGGATGATGTTGAGTTCTCTTGCGAAGATGCCGGCCGTACCGGTATCGACAATATCTGCCGTATTGTTGAAGCCGCAATTAATGCGGGTGCAACTACGGTAAATATTCCCGATACGGTAGGTTTCTGCTTACCAAATGAATATGGCAACATTATTGCTCAAGTGCGCAATCGTGTACCGAATATCGATAAAGCAGTGATTTCTGTGCATTGCCACAATGACTTAGGCATGGCAACCGCTAATTCTTTAACAGCAGTACAAAATGGTGCGCGCCAAATTGAATGTACCATTAATGGAATTGGTGAACGTGCGGGCAATACCTCTCTTGAAGAAGTGGTCATGGCAATGAAAGTGCGTCAGGATTTTATGGGCGTGGATACTCGTATTAATACCCAAGAAATTCATCGTGTGAGCCAAATGGTCAGCCAGCTTTGCAATATGCCGATTCAACCGAATAAAGCCATTGTGGGTTCAAATGCTTTTGCGCACTCTTCTGGCATCCATCAAGATGGTATGTTGAAAAACAAAAATACCTACGAAATCATGTCTCCAGAAACGATCGGTTTGAAAAAAGAAAAATTGAATTTAACCGCACGTTCAGGTCGCGCAGCGGTAAAAGGTCATATGACGGATATGGGCTATAACGAACAAGATTACGATTTGGATAAATTGTATGACGCGTTCTTAAAATTGGCGGATAAAAAAGGTCAAGTGTTTGATTATGACTTGGAAGCATTGGCGTTTATTGATATGCAACAGGGCGATGAAGATCGTTTGGTATTAGATAAACTTTCTGCACACTCAACGAAAGAATATCCAGCCACAGCCTTTGTTCAATTGAAGTTAGATGGCGAAAAATTAAGTACGTCTTCAATTGGCGGTAATGGCCCAGTGGATGCGGTTTATAATGCCATCTTAAATTTAACGGGTTTAGAAATCAAAATGTCTCACTATAACTTAACCGCTAAAGGCGAGGGCGCAGAAGCATTAGGGCAAGTGGATATTGTGGTGGAACATGAAGGCCGTAAATTCCATGGTGTTGGTTTAGCAACAGATATTGTTGAATCTTCCGCGTTAGCGTTAGTGCATGCGATTAATGCCATTTATCGCGCACATAAAGTGGCAGACATTAAAAGCCACAAACATCATTAACCCAATTCCTCTCTTTACAAAAGAGAGGAGAAAATATGAAGAAAATTAACCGCACTTTAGTGTGAAAAAATAGGAAAAACAATATGCAATCATACAACATCGCAGTTCTACCAGGAGACGGTATCGGCCCGGAAGTGATGGCTGAAGCTATTAAAGTGTTAAACAAAGTCCAAGAAAAATTCGGTTTTAAACTTAACTTCAATGAGTTTTATGTGGGCGGTGCTGCAATTGATCATTGTGGTTGCCCATTACCACCCGAAACCTTAAAAGGTTGTGATGATGCTGACGCGATTTTGTTTGGTTCTGTGGGTGGTCCGAAATGGACAAATTTACCACCAGATCAACAACCAGAACGTGGTGCATTATTACCATTGCGTAAACATTTCAAATTATTCTGCAATCTTCGTCCTGCAACCCTTTATAAAGGACTCGAAAAATTCTGTCCATTACGTGCAGATATTGCGGCAAAAGGATTTGATATGGTGGTTGTACGAGAATTAACGGGTGGGATTTATTTCGGTCAGCCTAAAGGCCGTGAAGGTGAAGGTGCACAAACCAAAGCATTCGATACCGAAGTTTATTACAAATATGAAATCGAACGCATTGCGCGTGCGGCTTTTGATGCGGCAATGAAACGTCGTAAACACGTCACTTCTGTGGATAAAGCCAACGTATTACAAGCTTCAATCTTATGGCGTGAAACCGTGACCGAAGTGGCAAAAGACTATCCTGAAGTGACTTTAGAGCATATCTATATCGATAACGCCACAATGCAATTAATCAAAGCACCAGAATCTTTTGATGTTTTACTTTGCTCTAACATTTTCGGCGATATTATTTCTGATGAAGCAGCGATGATCACAGGTTCTATGGGAATGTTACCATCTGCCAGCCTCAACGAAGAAGGTTTCGGCTTATATGAGCCTGCTGGCGGTTCTGCACCAGATATTGCAGGCAAAGGCATTGCTAACCCAATCGCACAAATTCTTTCTGCCGCGATGATGTTGCGTTATAGCTTCAACTTAAATGATGCGGCAGATGCGATTGAAAATGCTGTGCAAAAAGTCTTAGCAAGCGGTCACCGTACGGGAGATTTAGCTGATGATTCCGCGCCTGTTTCAACTGCGGAAATGGGTACATTAATTGCTAACGCAATCTAATAAAAAAACAATGAAGGTGCGGTTTAAAAATACCTCGGATTTTGACCGCACTTACTCTAACAAAAGCCTCTAACGAATTGAGAAAAATTATGGCAAAAACTCTTTACGAAAAATTATTCGATTCCCACGTGGTGTACGAAGCGGAAGGCGAAACGCCGATTTTGTATATTAACCGTCATTTAATCCATGAAGTGACCAGTCCGCAAGCTTTTGACGGTTTACGTGTCGCAGGCCGTCAAGTACGTCAAGTAAGTAAAACTTACGGCACTATGGATCACAGTATTTCTACCCAAGTACGCGATGTGAACAAACTTGAAGGCCAAGCAAAAATTCAAGTATTGGAACTTGCAAAAAACACGAAAGCGACCGGTATTCAATTATTCGACATGACCACGAAAGAACAAGGTATCGTGCATGTGATGGGACCGGAACAAGGCTTAACTTTGCCAGGTATGACAATTGTCTGTGGTGACTCCCATACCGCTACCCACGGTGCATTCGGTGCCTTGGCATTTGGTATCGGTACCTCCGAAGTAGAACACGTTTTAGCCACACAAACCTTAAAACAGGCCCGTGCAAAAAGCATGAAAATTGAAGTGCGAGGCAAAGTGGCGCCGGGCATTACCGCCAAAGACATTATTCTTGCCATTATCGGTAAAACCACTATGGCAGGCGGCACAGGCCATGTGGTGGAGTTCTGTGGTGAGGCTATTCGCGATCTTTCCATGGAAGGCAGAATGACGGTGTGCAACATGGCAATCGAAATGGGCGCGAAAGCTGGCTTAATCGCACCAGATGAAACCACTTTCGAATACTTAAAAGGCCGTCCACATGCCCCGAAAGGGAAAGATTGGGATGATGCAGTTGCTTATTGGAAAACCTTAAAATCCGATGATGATGCGAAATTTGACACGGTCATCACATTAGAAGCGAAAGATATTGCGCCACAGGTAACTTGGGGAACAAACCCAGGCCAAGTAATCGGTATCGATCAGCCAGTGCCAAACCCAGCAGAAATGACCGATCCCGTGACTCGTGCTTCAGCAGAAAAAGCCTTGAATTATATTGGCTTAGACGCTAACACTGATTTAAAAGATATCCCTGTAGATCAAGTATTTATCGGTTCTTGTACCAATGCTCGTATCGAAGATTTACGTGCGGCAGCGGCTGTCATGAAAGGCCGCAAAAAAGCCGATAACGTAAAACGTATTTTAGTGGTACCAGGCTCCGGTTTAGTGAAAGAACAAGCGGAAAAAGAAGGTTTGGATAAAATCTTTATCGAAGCGGGTGCAGAATGGCGTAATCCGGGCTGTTCCATGTGCTTAGGGATGAACGATGACCGTTTAGGCGAATGGGAACGTTGTGCCTCTACTTCGAACCGTAACTTTGAAGGTCGCCAAGGCCGTAATGGTCGCACTCACCTAGTAAGCCCTGCCATGGCGGCAGCTGCCGGCATGTTCGGTAAATTCGTTGATATTCGTGACATCACATTAAACTAAGGAGCAGAAAATGGTAGGATTTAAACAACTTTCAGGCTTAGTAGTGCCATTGGATGCGGCAAACGTGGATACGGATGCGATTATTCCAAAACAATTTTTACAAGCCATTACCCGCGTGGGTTTCGGCAAACACTTATTCCACGAATGGCGTTATTTGGATGTAGAAGGCACTAAACCAAATCCAGATTTCGTATTGAATTATCCACAATATCAAGGTGCGACCATTTTATTAGCACGTAAAAACCTTGGCTGTGGTTCGTCTCGTGAACATGCACCTTGGGCGTTAGCTGATTACGGTTTCAAAGTGATGATCGCACCAAGTTTTGCAGATATTTTCTATAACAACAGCTTAAACAACCACATGTTACCGATTCGTTTAAGCGAAGAAGAAGTAGAGGAAATCTTTCAATGGGTGTGGGCAAATGAAGGCAAACAAATCCATGTGGATTTGGAAGCGATGACCGTCACTGTAGGTGACAAAGTCTATCACTTTGAACTGGATGAATTCCGCCGCCATTGTTTGTTAAACGGCTTGGATAACATCGGCTTAACCCTCCAACATGAAGACAAAATCTCAGAATACGAGAAAAACATTCCAGCGTTCTTGCGCTAAAAAAGATAAAAGTGCGGTGATTTTTATTTAACCCTAAAAGTTAGACTATTAAATTAAGGACTGAGTTCTATCCTCCATGGGGCTTAGTCCTTTTAGTTTACACTGAGTACGCTCATGATTGTAATAATGAATGCACTCATGAATTATTTTTCTAGTTGATCAAAAGTATCAAATTGTTTTCCATTGTAGTCTTCCTTTTTTACTGCCCAAAGAAGCTCTCCGCCACCGTATTATCTAAACAATTTCTTTTTCTCGACATACTTTGTTGAATACCGTTTTTCAATAGGATTTATTGATAACCTCTCATTTGATATTACCTTCTTTGGTTGCGCTACAGTGCAATAAAATCTGTCCAATTATTGAATAATGGCTTTTCACTTCAGATATTGCTTGATTTAATGGGGGGATTATTCAGTATTTTCTTTTATCATTTGAAAGAACAAATCGATAAAGATAAGACGATATCACAACAAATTATACGGATTATCGTGATAATCATGAATGTTACGTTTATCCTCTTATTACTCTAGCTCTAAGTCTTCCTCAACATCAATCATAAGAAAGTCCAACGTATGATAAATATATTGGACATTAAGGAGAATTCGACGATTTAATATTTGTTCGGGCGGTTGAAAATATGTTTAGATGAGAAAACAATTTTTACTATGTTGAAGATAAAAATCCTTCACTTGTTGTTTGAAAGATAAGATATTTAGTTAATAAAAAAATCTGCACCTTAGTGAGTTGGTTATTTAGTCCAACTTTAGGAGCAGATTATTTGTCCTATTTATAATTTTGTCAAAGCATACATTATTGACGGTAATCCGACAAAAATCTTGCTAATTTTGTAATGGCTTCTTCAAGTTGATTTACATAAGGAAGAGTAACAACACGGAAGTGATCTGGCGAATGCCAATTAAATCCTTTACCGTGCACTAGTAGCACTTTTTCTTGGCGGAGTAAATCCAGCACCATTTTTTCATCACTGTGAATATTGAATTTTTTCACATCAATTTTTGGGAACATATACATCGCACCCATTGGTTTCACGCAAGTAATGCCTGGAATTTGAGTGATGAGATCGTAGGCTTTATTGCGTTGCTCAAGTAATCGGCCGCCTGGTAAAATAAATTCATTAATACTTTGATAGCCACCAAGTGCGGTTTGAATTGCATGTTGCATTGGTACGTTAGCACATAAGCGCATTGATGCCAGCATATCCAAGCCTTCAATATAACCTTTCGCATTATGTTTTGGGCCGTTTAAAATCATCCAACCTTGACGGAATCCCGCAACTCGATAAGCTTTTGATAAACCATTCAACGTAACCGTTAATAAATCAGGAGCAAGCGCGGCAATGTGATGATGTACCGAGCCATCGTATAAAATTTTGTCGTAGATTTCGTCAGCGAAGATAATCAAATTATTTTGGCGAGCGATTTCTACAATTTCTTGTAATAATTCTTTGCTATACACAGCGCCAGTTGGATTGTTTGGATTGATGATAACAATGGCTTTAGTTTTCGCATTCACTTTCGCTTTAATATCATCAATAGCGGGGAACCAATTTGCTTCTTCATCACAAAGGTAATGAACAGCCTTGCCGCCAGAAAGTGTTACCGCAGCAGTCCAAAGCGGATAATCAGGCATCGGCACAAGTACTTCATCACCATCATTGAGTAATGCTTGCATGGCCATTGTGATAAGCTCAGATACGCCATTACCAATATACACATCATTGACTGTCGCACCGTGAATACCTTTTGATTGATAATATTGAACAATGGCTTTACGAGCAGAATATAACCCTTTTGAATCACAGTAGCCTTGAGCTGACGGCAAATTACGTAATACATCAACCAAAATTTCATCGGGTGCTTCAAAGCCGAAAGGTGCGGGGTTGCCGATATTAAGTTTTAAAATTTTATTGCCTTCTTCTTCTAAGCGTAGTGCTTCTTTATGCACAGGCCCGCGAATGTCATAACATACGTGTTCTAATTTGTCGGATTTTGGGAATAATCGCATAGTGAAATCCTTTTGTTTCTAATAAATTTTTCGAGAAAAGTGCGGTTAATTTACGCTGAATTTTCAATATTGAAAAGATTTTGTAAAAAAATTTTTTGTCATTAACAATCTGCGGTAGAATACGGCTAATTTTTTGTGTATTTAAAACAAAATCTAATGAGTTATTTAGCGCAGGCAATAGGCGAGTTAAAATCGCAAATTCACGCATATTTACAGCAATCAACGAATGAACTTGTCCGTTTTCAGGTGAAACTGGACAAGGTCGATTTGTTGGCGTGGCTGAAAGGTCAATCTGCGTATCCACAATTTTATTTACATTTTCGTGATGAAGCAAAATCCTTGGCTGCCTTTGGGTCAGCTCAGTCATTTTCACAGTTAAATTTAGCGCAAGAGTTTATTGAAGAAAGTGGTTTCCCATTGGTAGGCGGTTTGCAATTTCAAGGCACTGCACAATTTGTATTACCTAAAATGCTTGTTGAACAGGATGAGAAAGGTGCATTGGTATCATTTTTTGTGAAAGATAAGCAAAGTGCGAATGATACTTTAGTCCACCTCAAAACTTTTGAAAATATCACCGCACTTTCTGCTTTGCCAAAACAGATTCCTTTGCATACAGAGCCTCGAGCTAACGAAAGAACTTGGTGTGATTGGGTAAATCAGGCTTTGGTAGAAATTAAAAGTGGGGAACTGACAAAAATTGTATTAGCCAATGAAACCACTTTTCATTTAAAGCAAGTGATTAATGCGTACGATTTTTTAGCAGAAAGCGAAAAACAAAATCAAGGTTGTTATCATTTTTTATGGGCTGAACATCCTCATTCGATTTTTGTTGGTTCTACACCAGAACGCCTATTTGCTCGTGAGTATAACTTGTTGCTAACCGAAGCTTTGGCGGGGACAGCATCGGTTTCTGAAAGCGAAGAAGAGACGCAATCTCAAGCTAATTGGTTGTTAAATGACGAGAAAAATTTAAAAGAAAATTGGTTGGTTGTAGAAGATATTTCGCAGAATTTACGTAAGCAAGTAGAAAGTTTTGATGTAAGCAATGTGGAATTGAAACCGTTACGTAAAGTGCAACATTTGATTCGTAAAATTCGTGCAAATTTGACCGCACATTATGCAGATGTAAATATATTAAAAGCGATTCATCCTACAGCTGCGGTATCGGGTTTGCCACAGCAACAAGCCAAGATGATTTTGTCAGAAATTGAAACCTTTGATCGAGGCTGGTATGCGGGAACATTGGGCGTGATGAGCGATGCATGTTCAGAGTTTTGTGTAGCGATTCGTTCTGCCTTTATTGAAGGTCATCGTATTCGTGTATTTGCTGGCGCGGGCATTGTGGCAGGCTCGCAGCCATTGGAAGAATGGAAAGAAATTGAACGTAAAGCAGCAGGGTTAATTTCCTTGTTTGCAGAAGAAAAATGATAACGGAGAAAAAAATGTCGGTAAGCGTGTTTAATCGTTGTTGGTCGAAAGTGATTTTAGAAACCTTGGTGCGCCAAGGCGTTTCTCACGTTTGTATCGCGCCAGGTTCGCGTTCGACACCTTTAACTCTTGAAGCCGTACGTTTGCAAAATGCGGGTTCAGTCACTTGTCATACACATTTTGATGAACGCGGTTTAGGTTTTTTTGCACTTGGTATTGCCAAAGCAACTCAATCACCTGTTGCCATTATTGTGACATCAGGCACGGCGACTGCAAACCTTTATCCTGCCATTATTGAAGCACGCCAAACGGGTGTGAATTTATTTGTTTTAACTGCTGATCGTCCACCAGAACTTTGGGAGTGCGGTGCAAATCAGGCCATTTTGCAGCAAAATATGTTTGGTCAGTATCCAGTTGCAAATGTTAATTTACCTAAACCGAACGCAGATTATTCTGCGCAGTGGTTGATTTCTTTACTTGAACAGGCTGCCTTTCAACAAAAAACACAAGGTGGCGTTGTTCATATTAATGTGCCATTTGCCGAGCCACTTTATGATGCAACTGATGAGGAAGTAGATTCTCACCCTTGGCTGCTGTCGTTACAGCGCTGGTTAATTCAAACTAAGCCTTGGATGAATGTGGAAGCGCAACAGAACGAAGTATTAATGCATGAGAACTGGGATCATTGGCGTACCAAACGTGGTGTCGTTGTGGTTGGTCAATTACCTGCAGAACAAGCGATGGGCATTAACTCTTGGGCAAGTGCCATGGGCTGGGTGTTACTGACGGATATTCAATCTGGTGTTGTTCCAACGACGCCTTATGAAGATATTTGGCTCGCAAACCAAACTGTTCGTGAAAAACTTCTGCAAGCTGATATTGTGATTCAATTTGGTGCACGCTTTATCAGTAAACGAATTAATCAATTCTTACAGGCGTTTAAAGGTGAATTTTGGTTGGTTGAACAAAGCGGCAAAGCATTAGATCCTTACCATCATTCATTGACAAGATTCAACGCTAAAGCACATCATTGGTTGCGTGCGCATCCACCTTTACGCCAAAAGCCTTGGTTGCTTGAGCCGTTAGCTTTATCTAAGTTCTGTGCGACCTTTATTGAACAGCAAGTAGGTGGAAATTTAACGGAAGCCTCGCTTGCATTACGTTTACCAACACTTTTACCTTATAACGGTGTTTTATTTTTAGGTAATAGTTTACTTGTTCGTCTGGTTGATGCGCTAACGCAATTACCAGAAAGCTATCCTGTTTATACCAATCGTGGCGCGAGTGGAATTGATGGTTTGTTGGCTACTGCTGCGGGAATAGGTATTGGTTCAAATAAACCTGTTGTTGCGGTGATTGGCGATACGTCCACTTTATATGATCTAAATTCTTTCGCATTATTCAAAAACGTTATGCAACCAACGGTAATCTTTGTGATCAATAATAATGGTGGTGCGATTTTTGATATGTTACCTGTGGATGAACAAGTCAAAGATCAGTTCTATCGATTACCGCATAATGGCGATTTTTCTCAAATCGCGGCAATGTTCGATCTCAAATACGCTCATCCTTATACTTGGGCGGATCTCAATTCCGTTATTAAACAGGCTTATAGTCGTCGCAAGGCAACGTTAATTGAAATTAAAACGAATCCGAGTGATGGCAGCAGTTTGTATAAACGCTTAATCGAGCAAATTAGTCACGCAGTAATTGGTGCTTAAGTATTCTGTAGGCGGGCTTTAGTCCGCCATATTTTATTATTTTCTATCAATAATCCCTTCAATGATAAACATCATTTTTCTTCACGGACTTCTTGGTACAAAAAACGATTGGCAAAAAGTCATTGAAAATCTACCGCTCTTTAATTGTATTGCGCTAGATTTACCTTTTCACGGGCAAGCTAAAGATATTGAAGTCACAAATTTTGAAGATACGGCGGAGTATTTGGCTCAGCAAATTAAAAGTGCGGTGAAAAATGAACCGTATTTTCTTGTTGGGTATTCTCTAGGTGGAAGGATTGCTTTGTATTATGCACTGCAAGCTCAGGTGGAACGATCTAATTTGCAAGGTGTTATTTTAGAAGGCGCGAATCTAGGTTTAAAAACTGACGAAGAAAAGCAAATTCGTTTTCAACATGATTTTGCTTGGGCTCAACGTTTTATGCAAGAATCGCCAGAAAATGTATTAAATGATTGGTATCAACAGCCCGTGTTTTCTCATTTAACTGAAGAAGAAAGACTGCAATTAGTTGAAAAACGAAAATCAAATTGCGGTGAAAATATTGGCAAGATGCTGCTGGCGACAAGTCTATCCAAACAACCTGATTTTAGTGAAAAAGTGCGGTTAAGTTCTTTGCCATTTTTTTATTTTTGTGGCGAACGAGATCATAAGTTCCAAGTTTTAGCCAAAGAAAATCAAATTAATTTAGTAACCATTCCTTCCGCTGGGCATAACTCACATTTAGAAAGTTCAGAATATTTCTCTGAAAAAATAGAAAATTGTGTATTAAAAATTGCTAGACCTTAGTTAAAATGCTAGGATTCAATCCTTTCTCTTTATAATAAACTACTAAGGAAACACAATGTCTACACAACTTCGTAATAATCCGATGAAAGTGGCGTTAGCCTCGATGGTCGGTACGGCAATCGAATTTTTTGATTATTATATCTATGCGGCTGCCGCTGTATTAGTTTTCAATACGCAATTCTTCCATAGCGATGATCCGCTTTCTAATGATTTACTTTCTCTTTCTACGCTTGCTTTAGCATTCTTTGCACGTCCAATTGGTTCTGCATTATTCGGTCACTTTGGTGATAAAATTGGTCGTAAAAAAACCTTGGTTGCCTCCCTTGTTTTAATGGGCGGTTCAACAGTAGTAATTGGTTTACTTCCTAACTATGCTCAAATCGGTATCTGGGCGCCAATTTTGCTTTGCGTATGCCGTGTTGGTCAAGGTATTGGACTTGGGGGCGAATGGGGTGGTGCAGCTTTAGTCGCCACAGAAAATGCGCCAGAAGGCAAACGAGCTTGGTACGGTACTTTCCCTCAATTAGGTGCGCCAATCGGCTTATTTGTAGCAAATGCAACATTCTTCTTAGTCAGCTATTTCCTCGGGCAAGATGCTCTTGTGGAATGGGCATGGCGTATTCCGTTTGTATCTTCCGTTTTATTGGTCGCTGTCGGCTTATATGTTCGCTTAACTTTACACGAAAGCCATGTATTTGTGGAAGCGGAGCAAAAAGGGAAAAAATTGAATGCACCAGTGAGTGTTGTTTTTACTAAACACTTAAAACCAATGGTTATTGGCACATTTATCATGGTGGCAACTTATTCTCTGTTTTACATTATGACGGCTTTTGCTCAGGCATATTCTCGAACAGCACCAAAGCTTTCTGAAGCAGGTTATGCGCTTGGCTTAGGTATCCCAGCAAATACATTTACTGGCTTGTTATTAATTAGTGCTATTGTATTTGGTATTTTTATCAGTATTTCTGGTGTTTATGCCGATAAAATTGGTCGCCGTAAATGGTTGATTTGGGTGACGGTGGCTGTTGGTGTGCTCGGTTTAACCATGCCATTCTTCTTAGAAAATGGTACCCCAATGAGCGTATTTGCATTTTTAGTAATTGGTATGGCGATCATGGGGATGACATTTGGTCCAATGGCTGCGCTATTGCCAGAATTATTTCCAACGGAAGTCCGTTATTCAGGCGCATCTCTTGCTTATAATTTAGCATCAATTATTGGTGCAACGATTGCGGCGATGATTTCTTTAAAAATTAATGCATCATTTGGCGTGATGGGCGTAGGTATTTATTTAGCAATCAATGCACTCATGACGCTATTGGCATTATTAGCGTCAAAAGAAACTAAAAACGTAGATTTAACACAAATCTAATTCTATTTAAGAAAAAAGAACGGTGAAAATTTGATCTGCACTCTAAAAGTTGGTCTCAACAACCAACAATTGAGGTGCAGATTTTTTTATGGGTAAACATTACACAATAGAATTTAAATTACAGGCTCTCCACCCTATTTTGAATGGAAAAATGAGTATTAGAGAAGCTGCGCGTTTTTACAATATTCCTTCCAACGCCCTAGTCGGGACGTGGTTAAAAAGGTTTGAAAAAAGTGGCATAAAAGAACTTATTCTCCGTAAACCATCAGGACGACCGCCGATGAAACCCAAATATGCAAAAATGCCACCGCCACCCAAAACTGAAGAAGAGCGTTTACGCCTGAGAATTTTACAGCTTGAAGCCTACCTAAATGAATTGAGAAGGAGCAGATTTCAGGACGAAACCGAGTAAAGGAAATTATCCAAAGGTTAAGAACGCATTACCCATTAAAATGGCTTTTAGGATTTGTACGGTTAGCACGTAGTGCATTTTTTGCTAAACTTCAGATTAAACTGGATAAGGGGGCGCAGCTGAAAAGGCCATTAAACGCATCAAAGCCAATCATCCTGATTATGGCTACCGAAGTGTTCAGCCTGTCTGGCAACGATAAATCACAAGAAAATCCAACTTCTAATGCGGTACTCGGACGCCAAGTGCGGTTAAGAAAACGCAAGAAATTCATGACCTATCGAGGCACAATAGGCCATATTGCCCCGAATCAAAAATGGGTAACGGTAAAGCAAAAGATGGGGCACAAGTCAATGTTAAACATGGCGGGCAAACGCCAGAATAAGGTTGAGAGCTTGATTTAACATTCAGACCAAGGCTGGCAGTATCAGATGAGTGCTTATCGTAGAATACTTGCTGAGCAGGGTATAACTCAATAAAACGAAAGAATAGATAGGTGAATAGGTAAGGGATTACTTGGACTATTATAACCACCGTCGGATCCAACTGAAATTAAAAGGACGGAGTCCGATACGATATCGTTGTCAGTCCTTGAATTAATCGTCCAGATTTTGGGGCAGATCATTTTTTTGACTAAATTTATTTAGCCATTTTTATCTTTAGCGGCTTTATAAAGCTCCATTGCTTCAGGTAATAAACGTTGTAAGTTTTCTTGACGAGACTGATCGCTAGGATGAGTAGAAGCTAACACATCAAGAGCACCTCGAGAACCACCAGACACTTTTGCCATTTTTTGCCACAATCCTGGCGCTACCTGTGGGTTGTATCCAGAACGAGCCATTAACATTAATCCCACTTCATCTGCCTCAGTTTCAGCACTACGAGAATAAGGTTTGTCTAAAGCAAAATCTTTAGTAAGCGAAACCAAATCAGTCACATCTGTCCCAACTGCAATGGATAATGCTGTCCCTCCAATGGCCCCAACAATATTACTAACGGTTCCAAAGTTAGTTTTAGCTTTACCATGCTCTTTTAATGCATGAGCCATTTCATGCCCCATTACCACCGCGATTTCGTTATCATTAAGTTGTAAGGTATCAACTAACCCAGTATAGAACGCCATTTTACCGCCAGGCATAGCCCAAGCATTCAATTCTTTTGACTTAATCACATTAATTTGCCAGTTAAATTGCTGTCCAGTCTCATTAGCCTGGTTTGCATAATTCACCATTTTATGAAACACATGGTGAATTCGTTTTGCGGTATTTGATGAAGTATCAATTGCCCCCTGAGTACGAATTTTTCCCATTTCTTGTGCATAACTACTCGCTGCCTCTCGATTTATAGAAGCCGAATCAGCACAAGCAGTGATAAGTGAACTAGCTAATAGCGTAAAAGCAAAACTTTTAAGTTGTTTTTTCATAAGTGATCCTTTTTTGAACTAACGCAGATTATATGAATTTATTATTTTTTGTCGATATAAATATATTGAACTTTCCTTTTGCACTACTATAATAGTGTAAGTTTATTTTAGGGGCATTTTATGACACAACAAAAATTACCTTCTCTCTTAGGCGGCGCGATGATCATCGCGGGTACAGCTATTGGTGCAGGCATGCTGGCTAACCCAACTTCAACGGCTGGTGTATGGTTTATTGGTTCGATTCTCGCTTTAATTTATACTTGGTTTTGTATGACAACATCAGGATTAATGATCCTAGAAGCTAATCTACATTATCCAACAGGTTCAAGTTTTGACACCATCGTTAAAGATTTATTAGGAAAAAGTTGGAATATTATCAATGGTCTTTCCGTTGCCTTCGTCTTGTATATTCTGACTTATGCCTACATCACCTCTGGCGGAGGCATTACTCAAAATCTGCTCAACCAAGCATTCGGCTCTGCTGAAAGTGCGGTGGATATTGGAAGAACTTCAGGATCTTTAATTTTCTGCCTTATCCTTGCAGCCTTCGTGTGGCTTTCAACCAAAGCTGTGGACCGTTTCACAACCGTGTTAATTGTCGGGATGGTGGTCGCTTTTTTCCTTTCTACTACCGGTTTATTAAGCTCTGTAAAAACAGAAGTTTTATTCAATACCGTTACTGAAGGCGAACAAACATATTTACCTTATTTATTCACCGCACTTCCAGTTTGTTTAGTGTCCTTTGGTTTCCACGGAAATGTGCCTAGCTTAGTAAAATATTACAACCGTGATGGTCGCCGAGTCATGAAATCAATCTTCATCGGTACGGGATTAGCACTCGTAATTTATATTTTATGGCAACTTGCTGTGCAAGGTAATTTACCTCGCAATGAATTTGCTCCGGTAATTGAAAAAGGCGGCGATGTTTCCGCATTACTAGAGGCATTACATAAATATATTGAAGTAGAATACCTTGCCGTCGCATTAAATTTCTTTGCTTATATGGCGATTGCCACATCATTCTTAGGCGTAACTTTAGGCCTATTTGATTATATTGCGGATCTGTTTAAATTTGACGATAGCTTGTTAGGACGAACAAAAACCACATTAGTGACATTTTTACCACCGCTATTGTTAAGTTTACAATTCCCTTATGGCTTTGTGATTGCCATTGGTTATGCGGGATTAGCTGCAACCATTTGGGCTGCAATCGTGCCGGCACTGCTTGTTAAAGCAAGTCGCCAAAAATTCCCAAATGCGACTTATAAAGTGTATGGCAGTAATTTTATGATTGGCTTTGTGATCTTATTCGGTGTGTTAAACATTGTGGCACAAGTCGGCGCAAATTTAGGGTGGTTTGCCAATTTCACAGGATAAGTTTTACTCGATACAATAAAGGTGTATAACTGATTAACTCTCAAAAAGTTAGATTGTTAAATTAAGGACTGAGTTCTGTAACTCACAGGGCTTAGTCCTTTTATTTTACACTGAAAGCAATTTTTACTGTGTTAAAGATCAAAAATTGATCACTTATTGTTTAAATGACGGGGGATTTAACCATAAAAAATTTGCACCTTAATCAGTTGATTGTTTCGTTCAACTTTTGGGGTGCAAATCATACATAGGGCTTTGCCATCTAGAACGCTAATTCAAAGAGGCGTATTAAAAACTAAAACTTAGTTTTACTTCAGCAGTTTTTTGTTTCTCTGCTTGTTTCGCTTTTGTTAATCCGCCAATTAAACTTAATTTTACATTATGGTATTTAAATTTAAGGCCAGCATTGTATTGTTGTTGATTTTCAACGTTGTAAGCAAAATCATATCCATTTACATTAATTTTTCCGTTGCCTTGATTTACATCATATCGAGCAGACAAAATTGGTGTAATGGAAAACTCGCCGAAGTTATAGGTATAACTTAAATCAAGTTGAGCAAAGGTTGTTTTGACGGATATAGGGTTTACTCTAATGCGATCTTGACCTAATGCAAAATTAGAGCTTGATAAGTAGCCATAACGAATACCTACACTTGGTTTAATCCCAAAATTCCCTATGTTAAACGCTTTGCCGGCTATTAGGCCTATTTGTGTGGTATAACGATCAAATTTAGCATTATTATTGGTTTGTAGGTTGCTTTGGAACTTGCCGTAGCCTAAATCAATGCCCAAATACCAATGATTATCCGCATAATATTTAGAATAGAAATTAACTTGTGCTAGAGTATTTTTACTTGTTGCCTCATCAAGGCTGTTACTATTCCGAACATAAGTCAATATACCACCTAGTTGAATATTTCTCGTCACAGATTTATCTAAGCCTAATTGGCTTCTTACACTTTGAGAATTAAAACGACGATATTGGCTTGAGGAATAATTTTCGTTCATCGAAGAATTAGATACCCAAACGCTATATTGCCCCTCATTATTTATTTCTAGTTGATTAATATGTTGAGAAATCGCTTTTCCAACATTTAATGCAATAAATTGTGCTTTTACCATTGAGTCAGAAAGTACAGCATTGGTGTTTTTACTAATGAGATCTCGCAGTTCAGGTTGAGCTTTTTCTGATTTGCCTGCTTCAGGCTGAGTAGAATTATCAGTCACACTCACTTCTGGTGGAGCGGTTTCCTCAGGGCGTTTTTCAGGCGTTACTGTTTCTGCCGTTGTATTTTCAGGTTGAGCTGTTTCTGATTTATTTACTTCAGGCTGAGTAGAATTATCAGTCACACTCACTTCTGGTGGAGCGGTTTCCTCAGGGCGTTTTTCAGGCGTTACTGTTTCTGCCGTTGTATTTTCAGGTTGAGCTGTTTCTGATTTATTTACTTCAGGCTGAGTAGAATTATCAGTCACACTCACTTCTGGTGGAGCGGTTTCCTCAGGGCGTTTTTCAGGTGTTACTGTTTCTGCCGCTGTATTTTCAGGTTGAGCTTTTTCTGATTTGCCTGCTTCAGGCTGAGTAGAATTATCAGTCACACTCACTTCTGGTGGAGCGGTTTCCTCAGGGCGTTTTTCAGGCGTTACTGTTTCTGCCGTTGTATTTTCAGGTTGAGCTGTTTCTGATTTATTTACTTCAGACTGAGAGGAAGTTTCAGTCTCTTCAGGTTTATTTTGCGGTTCAACAGCCTCTACTTTTTTGTAAGTAATAATATAAGCATTTTTTCCGCTCGATTTCATTTCGGTCGCAATTAATCCATTAAAAGATTTTTTATTTTTATCAAGTGAATTATTAAATGCAGATTTTAATACAACGTATTCTGCTAAGATTTCCCCATCTGGGCTTTGATGTGTAATCATTACTTGCTCAGGTATATCAATAACAATTGAATGTCCTATGTCAGTTCTATTAAAATCGTTATCTTGATTTTTTGGGGCTACATTTGTGGTCGTCGCAGAATTTGGAGTGGGTAGAGGAGTATCAACAACATTAACTGTTTCTTCATTTTTATGATCTACTTGAGTAGCTTTTGTGGTTTGATATCTTTTTTCAACTTCTGAATTATATAAGCGATAAATTCCATTATCTTTACGTAATTCATATTTCCAAGCACCTAAATCAACGGTATTCCCAACTAATGACACATTTAAATTATCTTTTTGAGCATCTGAAGCATCTAAAAGCGTGAGTTCATTGTGATTAGGTTCTCCTGTTTTACTTTTCACATTTAATTTAAAATCACCTGAAGCAGAGTTTTTTACCACTACTTTGTCGCCTTGCTTATCAGTAAGATCAGTCAAGTAATAGAAATGCCCATTGCCTGATAAGTTATTCACAGTCAGCGTGTTATATTTTTTCACACTGTTTTCATTCTCTGCTGTATTTAAATGAATATGTCCATCGTCTACATTTAAGTGATTAACATTGCTATCGCCAGTTAAATACCATTTACTATTTTCGGTTAAACGTACTTGGCTGTTTCCACCTGCCTGAATTGAGCCATGCAAATTGGCTTTGCCTAAGGTAAAGTTTGCACTTCCAGTTAAATTAACATCGCCAGATACATTGGTGGCATTAAAGCTATTGAGGGCTTTTTCCGATAAATTGCTATTATGGCAAGTCACATAGCCCGTATAGTCAGAACGTACACAAACCGTATCGCCAGCTTTATAGCCAATATGCACTTGCGCACTATCTGAGGCTGTGACATTAGACGTAATATTTGCAACATTGCGTCCTGAATAAAGGGTGGCATTGCCACTCACTTTCATTGAGGTTGCTTTAAAAGTGCGGTCAATCCAGTCATTTTCTAACACCACTTCATTATTTTCAGTAAAGTGTTGATCTTTTTCCGTTGAAGAAATATTAGCAATATCTCTTGCGTGTGGTGTAGGCCTGCCAGAAAGGAATAATGTACCTTTTTCAACTTTTAATTCACCGTTAAGGTTTGTTCCGCCTGTCAATAAAAAGCGATTTTGATCGGTTTTACCGCTAAAAGTGATATTTAATTCACCATTTGTACCTTTACCATCATCTTCACCAAAGTAGCCATTAAAACCATTCATACGCTCATTGTTGATATGATTCATTACATTTATTTTGGCATCTGTTTCATTTTCACCCATATATAGCCAATCTTGATTACTTTCTTTTCCATTGCAAGGCATTTCAGCGCGGAGGCTACCTGATTTTTTTAATGTGTAATATTTATAGCAATAATTACTGTAATAAAGGTTTTGTCCATATTTCGCGGTTCGATTAAGAAAAGGTTGTTCTACCTCTTCAGGTTGTGGGCGATATATAGTTATCTTGCCTAGTTCAGTAATCAAATTATCCCCAGTAATAGTTACATTAGAGGATTTACTGGTATTGTGATTAACTAATCTAGCTCCCTCATCAATATTTCTAATGTGATCAAATTTAAGTGAATTACCGTTTAAATCTAATCGTCCCCCTCTAAATCCAAAGTAAATAGAGCTAGGATCTACTTGTTTTTCATCTGTGAGAACAACAGTTGGGCGACCGCTTACAATTCCAAGCATAGAGAAAGCTTTAACTTTTCCCGAAGAATCAGCCTCTTGTTTTAGGATAACTTTTCCATCTCCTACTTTTAGTTGCCCTTTGTTTTCTCCTTTTCCTTGTACAACTAAAGTACCTTCACCAATTTTAGCTAATCGATCATATTGAGGATTATGCACTTTCCATACAACGGTATTTCCTTTTTCGACAGATACACCCGCTCCTTTCCAAGTAGAATTATCTGAAGTGCCTTTAACTTCATAATCACCTTCAAAAAATAATCCGCCAGCACCTTGATCAATATCATTGTTTAAGGTAATTGTTCCACTTCCATTAAACGTAACATTTTTGCCATGATTAGGGTTATTTTTTCCATCAGATAAATCAACATTCAACGTTTCAGAACTATTAGAAATGACACTTGATTTGTTATTTATAGTTTTCCAATTATATTCTGTATTAGGATTGGTCAATGAACCTGCAGTATCTCTGCTATAAACAGTTTTAGCAAAGTCAGATTTATAAATATTCCATTCTTGCCAAGATTTTTTGTTATATCCCCCCAGAAATCATAGGCTCCAAGGAAAAGCCATTTACCTTTATCTTTGTTATAAACAAAAAGTGGGGATCCGCTGTCTCCTAAAACAGCATAATTGGTCAGTGGATCTTGTGATAATAAGGTCTTAGGATCCCTATATCTATTGGCAACTCCAAATCCAATTAGTCCATCATTTTCGTGATTAACTTCATAAGGTGTTCCGCCGATAGCATATCTATAAGCTTCACCAACTAAATTTAAGTCGCTACCTCCAACCTCACGATGGTCTAAAATTAAGCTATAATTAGCTCCCTTTTTATAGACAAAAGGTGTTCCACTTCCAATTCTAACGAAAGATGAGTATTTTTCTGTATTGTTATATTCGCCTTTAGTGCTATTCGAAGTTGAAGGTTCTATAGGTATAACCTCTGTTACAAATTTATCTAATCGTGGCATGTAATAATCTTCACGACGTTTTTGCTCATCTTTTGCATTAGGAGTGGATGGAAAATCATTTCTATTAACGGTCAAGTATCTATTTTCTTCTGATGATACATCTCGATGTTGAATGGAGTTTCCATACCTTCTCTCTCCATTTAAATTCCCAAAATGAAGTTCATCCACATTACCACCAACGTGTTTCACGCCTACTACATATTGTGGATTCACCAACGTGGCAATTCGTTTATCTACATCTACCACACTAAAATCAATCATCGGAATACCGTTAGGTAAGGCAGTGCCCAAATCTTTATTATTTTTATCCTTTACCAGCACATTTGTTGCCCCCACAGAGAACATTCCTTTGTTTTCTGCAAAATCACGGAATATTTGATAATCCACATCGTCTCTAACTAATGCGGCTTCTGTATAAGGGGTTAGCGCATAGGCGACAGTTAGGGCAATAAAGTTAAGTTTGAATTTTTTATTTAGCATGTTGGCTGTCCTTATAAATTGATTTTAAAAAGTAGATTTGATAGGACCAGTTTTATATACGGCTATGAGGTGATTCAAATCTTGAAGATGTGTTGCGGTGTTAATTTGTCAGTTTTATTTTAGGGGCGCTTTTCTACCATAATTTGTTCAAAAAGTGAATTATATTCACCAATAAATTACTGGCTAATGATAATTATGTCTAACTTTTAAAAATTCAATTATTTTTCACCGCACTTTGGGAGCTAATCTAAGGTTTTAATGATTCCATTATCGACTGAAAACATTTTTCTGTTTTCGACTTGCATCTCTTTTAATTGTTCTTGAGTAATGGCGGTAACAAATACTTGTGATCCACTTTGTTGTAATCGTTCTGCCAACAGTGCTCGCTTATATTGATCCAATTCTGATGCAAAATCATCGATCAAAAAAATACAATGGCGTTGTTTTTCTTTCATTAAATGCTCGCCTTGAGCCAGTCTTAATGAGCACATTAAAAGTTTAAGCTGTCCACGAGAAAGTACATCTTCTACTGGCAATCCTTGCGCTTTGAAACGAAAATCGGCTTTTTGAGGGCCTGAAAATGTGTAATTTAAAGCGCGATCTCGTTCAAAATTTTGCTCAAGAACCTCTGCGTAATCTGTATTTTTTTCCCAGCCTTGATGAAAGCTGACATTAATTTCTAATTCAGGGAGGAAAAGTTGGCAAGTTTGCTCGATTTCAGGGCGTAGCGCTTCTGCATAGTCGGCACGCCATTGACTCACTTGATGCGCGAGTTTGGCAAGCTCGACATCCCAAACTTTAATAGCGGAGTAGGGTTGATTTTGTGCAAGCGCTGAATTTCTTTGTTTGAGTAATCGATTAAGATTGCTCCAAGCAGTATAAAAACTTGTTTGATGGTGAAAAAGTCCCCAATCCAAAAATGCTCGGCGATAACTTGGTCCACCATTGAGTAAGGTTAAGCCTTCTGGGGTGATTAATTGCATTGGCAAAAGATGCGCAAGATCGGAAATTTTATTGCCATCTTCTCCGTTAATTTTTACTAACGTGTTGCCTTGACGAAGTTTTTGTAATCCCACAGACCATTGATGTTGGCTTTCTTGGATTTGTCCAAATAAGGTAAAGTGAGGTTCGTCGTAAGAAATGATGCGATTTGTTACCGCACTTTTGAATGAGCGTCCGTGACCAAGATAAAAAATGGCTTCTAATAAGCTTGTTTTCCCGCTGCCATTGTTGCCGACCAAAAAGTTAAAGCCGGGATCAAAATCAAGATCCACGGCTGTTAAGTTACGAAATTTTTCGACCAGTAAGCGCGAAATCGCCATATTATAAACGCATTGGCATAATTACATATTCGCTGCTGCTGTCTTCGCAGTTTTCGATTAAGCAACTAGAAGAGGCATCAGTTAGGCGCATGCGAACTTGATTGCATTTAAGCGCATTTAGCACATCAAGAATATAGGTGACATTAAAGCCCACTTCTAATTCTTCGCCATTGTAATTGACATCCACGATTTCTTCCGCTTCTTCATGTTCGGTGTTGGAGGCGGTAATTTTTAGTTGGTTTTCGCTTAAATTTAAACGCACGCTACGCACACGCTCATTCGATAAAATTGATGCGCGAACAAAGGCTTGTTTAAGAATTTCCCAGCTGCCTTCGACAATTTTCGTTGCATTACGAGGCAGCACTCGGCGATAGTCAGGGAAACGACCATCAATTAATTTTGATGTAAATACAATGTTTTTTAGATGAATACGTAAATTGTTAGTACCGATTTGTAAACGTGCTGGTTCATCGCTTGTTTCTAATAAACGAACCAGTTCTAACACGCCTTTACGCGGTAAAATCACAGAATGATTTTGTAATTCTTGCTCAAGCGAGATGGTGCAGACTGCAAGTCTATGGCCATCTGTCGCCACTGTACGCAATAAATTGCCTTCTGTTTCAAACTTCATACCATTTAAGAAATAGCGGGCATCTTGGTTTGCCATGGAAAATTGAGTGGCTTCAATTAAACGGCGCAAGGTATTTTGCGGTAGTTCAAAATCTACTTCAGACTGCCAATCCGTGAGGTTGGGATATTCTTCGGCAGGTTGGGTTGTCAGCGTAAAGCGGCTACGCCCAGATTGTACTAATGCACGGTCTTCTTCAAAAGTAACCGTGATTTCTGAATCATCAGATAAAGTGCGGCAAATATCTAAGAATTTTTTTGCTGGAATCGTAAAGGTGCCATTTTCAGAAGACGATGAAAGCTGAGTTTGACTAGAGAGTTCGACTTCCAAATCTGTGCCCGTGATAGTCAATCGATTATCTTCAATTTGCAACAGCACGTTGTTTAATACTGGAATATTTGGGCGATTACTCAATACGCCACATACTTGTTGCAACGGTTTTAATAAATTTTCTCTTGAAATACTAAATTGCATTGCGTTCTCCTTTTTATGCGGACAAAGTGCGGATTAAATTCGCCCAATCTTCTTGAATGCTATTGTCTTGCTCGCGGAATTTTGGTACTTCGCGGCAAGCGTTTAATACGGTTGTGTGATCACGGTCAAAGGCGCGACCGATTTCAGGCAAACTGCGGTTTGTTAATTCTTTTGCTAATGCCATTGCAATTTGGCGTGGACGAGTGACTGAACGTGCACGGCTTTTTGATTTTAAATCTGAAACCTTAATTCGATAATATTCAGCCACCACTTTTTGAATATTTTCAATAGTAACCAGACGTTCTTGCAGAGCCAAAATATCTTTTAAGGTGTCACGCACGAAATCAATATCAATGTCGCCACCTTTGAAGTCTTGCATTGCTTTTACGCGATTTAACGCACCTTCGAGTTCACGCACGTTGGTACGCAAGCGTTGAGCAATGAAGAAAGCAACTTCTTCTGGCAAGTTCATATTATGTTCTTCCGCCTTTTTCAATAAAATCGCTACACGAGTTTCAAGATCGGGCGGCTCAATGGCTGTTGTTAAGCCCCAGCCAAAACGTGATTTTAAACGTTCTTCAATTTTTTCAATTTCTTTAGGATAACGATCTGATGTTAAGATGATTTGCCGACCAGTTTCAAATAAGTTATTGAATATATGGAAGAATTCTTCTTGAGTTTTTTCTTTTTCAGCGAAAAATTGAATGTCATCCACTAAAAGTGCATCGAGAGAACGATAGAATTTTTTGAACTGATCCATTTTATTATCACGCACTGCTTTTACCATATGTTGCATAAAGTTATTTGCGTGAATATAAAGCACACGCGCATTCGGCTTATTGGCTAAAATGCCGTTGCCAATCGCGTGTAACAAGTGAGTTTTACCTAAGCCTGTACCACCATATAAAAAGAAAGGATTGGCCGAAGGTTCGCCTGGTGCTTGAGCAAGTTTTTGACCGACTGCGCGTGCGAGCTGGTTCGATTTACCTTCAACAAAATTATCAAATAAGTGTTTAGTATTGAGATGCGATTCAAATTTTACTGAAGCACTAGATTCAGCTTGAAAATCTACCGCACTTTCTGTTTTAGGATTGCCACTTGGTGCACTTTCTACTACTTTAGGTGCAGGTTTGACCCCTTCTTTTAAAGAAATACGCAGTTCGGGATTTTGTGCAAGTGTTTGACAAATTTGCTGGATTTGTGCGAGATAATGAGTTTCCACCCAACCTTTCACAAACATATTAGAAGCATATAAAACAATGTGGTTATCTGCCACCACATCAGCCTGTAAAGGACGAAGCCAAGTGCTGAGATCACTGGCTGAAACTTGATCTTGAAGTTGTAACAGGCAACTTTGCCAAAGATTTGAGAGATTCACAAAAGGATCCTTGTTGTTTTTGTAATAGAGAAAAGTGCGGTAAGAATTGGCGGAGATTTTACAATAAATACGTGGAAAGATCTTCTAAAAAATCGGCTTGAGATTTATATAAAAATCCGTATAATCCCCCGATTTTGGAAGTCCGAGAGTTTTTCCCGAAAAATTTCCGTTTCTTATTTGACGAACGCGTATTTTATGATTAAAATTGCGCTCTATTTTTATTAACTCATAATCTGGATTTAGGTAGATTACAATGAAACGTACATTTCAACCTTCTGTATTAAAACGTAGTCGTACTCACGGTTTCCGTGCTCGTATGGCAACTAAAAATGGCCGTCAAGTTTTAGCGCGTCGTCGTGCTAAAGGTCGTAAAAGTTTATCTGCATAATCACCGTTCTTAGTGGTTAAGCTGAACTTTTCAAGGGAGTTACGTTTGTTAACTCCCGTTCAATTCAAAAATGTCTTCGAACAACCGTTCAGAGCTAGCACTCCAGAAATAACCATCCTTGCCAGAAAAAATAATCTTGAGCACCCTCGCTTAGGTTTAACTGTCGCTAAAAAACATTTAAAACGAGCTCATGATCGTAATCGTATTAAACGCTTAGTGCGAGAAAGCTTTCGTTTATCGCAACATTGTTTACCAGCATGTGATTTTGTTTTTGTTGCAAAAGGTGGTATTGGTAAGCTTGATAATAGCTCTTTTGTGCAAATCTTAGAAAAATTATGGCAACGACACATTCGTTTGGTGCAAAAATCTTAATTGGATTTATTCGTTTCTATCAACTTGTTATTAGTCCTCTTATCGGGCCGCGTTGTCGGTTTGTGCCTACTTGTTCTTGCTATGGCATTGAAGCGTTAAAAACACATGGATTGTTAAAAGGTAGTTGGCTTACTCTAAAACGTGTATTAAAATGTCACCCCTTGAACGCTGGTGGATTCGATCCTGTTCCACCTAAAATCAATAATAACGATGAGAAAAAATAATGGACTCAAGACGTAGCCTATTAGTGTTAGCGCTAATTTTTATTTCTTTCCTTGTTTATCAGCAATGGCAGTTGGATAAAAATCCACCTGTGCAAACTGAACAAACAACTTCAATGACTGCCAATTCTGATGTTCCGGCAAGTTCTCCTTATTCTAATTCACAAGTTGTAGCAGATTCTCAAACTCATGGCCGTATTATTACCCTTGAAAACGATGTATTCCGTTTGAAAGTTGATACTTTAGGCGGTGATGTAATTAGTTCTGAATTACTAAAATATGATGCTGAATTGGATTCAAAAACACCGTTTGAGTTATTAAAAGACACCAAAGAACATGTGTATATTGCACAAAGTGGTTTAATTGGTAAAAACGGTATCGATACTCGTTCTGGTCGTGCGCAATATCAAATTGAAGGTGATAATTTTAAATTAGCAGATGGTCAAGCATCTCTTTCAGTGCCTCTTCTTTTTGAAAAAGATGGTGTGACTTATCAAAAAATCTTCGTATTAAAACGTGGTAGCTATGATTTAGGCGTAGATTACAAGATTGATAACCAAAGTGGTCAAGCTATTGAAGTAGAGCCTTATGGTCAATTAAAACATTCTATTGTTGAAAGCTCTGGTAATGTCGCAATGCCAACTTATACTGGTGGCGCATATTCTTCTTCAGAAACAAACTATAAAAAATATAGTTTTGGCGATATGAAGGATAATAATCTTTCTATTGATACTAAAGCCGGTTGGGTTGCAGTATTACAGCATTATTTCGTATCGGCTTGGATTCCTAATCAAGATGTAAATAATCAACTTTACACAATTACAGATACTAAAAATAATGTCGCTTCAATTGGTTATCGTGGTCCTGTTGTCACTATTCCTGCTGGTGGTCAAGAGACAATTACAAGTTCATTATGGACTGGCCCTAAACTTCAAAATCAAATGGCTACTGTGGCAAATCACTTAGATTTAACCGTTGATTACGGTTGGGCTTGGTTTATTGCTAAACCGTTATTCTGGTTATTAACCTTTATTCAAGGGATTGTATCTAACTGGGGTTTAGCGATTATCTGTGTAACAATCGTTGTGAAAGCAATTTTGTATCCACTTACGAAAGCACAATATACATCAATGGCTAAAATGCGTATGTTGCAACCTAAAATGCAAGAAATGCGTGAACGTTTTGGTGATGATCGTCAACGTATGAGCCAAGAAATGATGAAACTTTACAAAGAAGAAAAAGTAAATCCACTCGGTGGTTGTTTACCAATTCTTCTTCAAATGCCAATCTTTATCGCATTATATTGGACATTTATGGAAGCTGTTGAATTACGCCATGCTCCATTCTTTGGTTGGATTCAAGATTTATCAGCACAAGATCCTTATTATATTTTCCCTATTTTAATGGGGATCTCAATGTTCTTGTTGCAAAAAATGTCGCCAACGCCAGTGGCTGATCCAATGCAGCAAAAAGTGATGAACTTTATGCCATTAGTCTTTATGTTCTTCTTCTTATGGTTCCCTGCTGGTTTAGTGTTGTATTGGTTGGTATCTAACTTAATCACTATTGTTCAACAACAATTAATTTATCGAGGGTTAGAGAAAAAAGGGTTACATTCCCGTAAGAAATAGTCACTAACTGGCAAAAAGAAAGGCACGAATAGTGCCTTTCTTTATTATTTGATCTTAATATATTCCGCATTTTGTAGAGATAGAGTTTCTTTTTAGAAGAAACAGGGATAAGCGTTATCCTTCTAAATTAAAAGTGCGGCTAGATTTTAAAGAGTTTTTTATGAAAGAAACAATCGTTGCTCAAGCTACTGCGCCAGGTCGTGGTGGTATTGGGATTTTAAGAGTCTCTGGGCCTTTAGCAATAGAAGTTGCACAAGCGGTGTTGGGAAAATGTCCTAAGCCAAGAATGGCTGATTATCTCCCTTTTAAAGATGCTGATGGCACTGTTTTAGATCAAGGGATTGCCCTTTACTTCAAATCACCACATTCATTTACTGGTGAGGATGTATTGGAATTGCAAGGTCACGGTGGGCAGGTTGTATTAGATTTATTACTCAAACGTATTCTACAAATTGATGGAATCCGTTTAGCGAGACCGGGTGAGTTTTCTGAACAAGCTTTTTTGAATGATAAATTGGATCTTGCTCAAGCGGAAGCCATTGCGGATTTAATTGATGCAACATCAGAACAAGCCGCACGCTCAGCATTAAAATCTTTGCAAGGTGAATTTTCAAAGAAAGTAAATGAATTAGTTGATTCTGTGATTTATTTGCGCACCTATGTAGAAGCGAGCATTGATTTTCCTGATGAAGAAATTGATTTCTTAGCGGATGGAAAAATTGAAGCAAACTTACGCGGTATTATTAATCAGTTGGAAGATGTTCGCTCTGAAGCCAAACAAGGTTCTATTTTACGTGAGGGCATGAAAGTGGTGATTGCCGGTCGTCCGAATGCAGGTAAATCGAGCTTGCTGAATGCGCTTGCTGGCCGCGAAGCAGCTATAGTAACGGATATTGCAGGTACAACTCGCGATGTACTGCGTGAGCATATTCATATTGACGGCATGCCATTGCATATTATTGATACCGCGGGTCTTCGAGATGCAACCGATGAAGTCGAGCGCATTGGCATTTCTCGCGCATGGACGGAGATTGAACAAGCCGATCGTATCATTTTGATGTTAGATAGTAGCGATCCTGAAAGTGCAGATTTAAGCAAAGTGCGGTCAGAATTTTTAGCAAAATTACCCACAACGTTGCCTGTCACTATTGTTCGAAACAAAATTGATTTAAATGGTGAGCAAGCAAATGAAAGCGAACAGGGCGGTTATCAAATAATTAGTCTTTCCGCTCAAACGCATGATGGTGTACAACTTTTACGTGAACATTTGAAACAAGCAATGGGTTTCCAAACTGGCATGGAAGGGGGTTTTTTAGCTCGTCGTCGTCATTTAGATGCACTTGAGAAAGCTGCAGAGCATTTACAAATCGGTTTGGTTCAACTCACAGAATTTCATGCAGGAGAACTTTTAGCGGAAGAATTGCGCTTAGTACAAACCCATTTAAGTGAAATTACTGGTCAATTTACATCCGATGATTTACTCGGCAATATTTTTAGCTCTTTCTGCATTGGAAAATAGGAGATCTAGAGCAATCATCTTCTTGGGCAAAAATTGAGATCAAAAGCGGAGATTTTTGGTGGCATAGTGCTGATTGGAATTGGTATTAGCTTGCTTTATGAGCACGGTGTTTTCACTTTTTAAGATGCTAATTTTCTACGTTTAGATTATAATCGGGGAAAATTTTATGTTTATAACAAGGGTTATAGAATGTTAATTGAAAAAATGCACAATTTATCAAATTCAAAGGTAGCTAAGTTTATTTTGGGTTTGATTACTTTATCGTTTTTAGTCGGCGGTATGTCTGGCTATCTTTTTAGTTCAAATGATACTTATGCTGCAAAAGTTAATGGTGAAGTGATTTCGCAACAAGATTTTTTAAATCGCTACAACCAAGAATTTGAGGCTCGTGCACAACGCGAAGGCGAAGCATTTATGGCTCAGTCAGATTCTCCTGAATTTGTTACCGCACTTCGTCAAAGCACCATTAATCGAATGATTGATCAAGAGTTGCTTCGTCAATATGCGAAAGAATTAAAATTAGGCGTGAGCGATGAAATGATTAAACGAGCAATCGTGACAGATCCTAATTTTCAAGTTAATGGCAAATTTGATAACGGTGTTTATCAACAAGTATTACAACAAAATCGCTTAACGTCAGATGGTTATGCGGCTATTTTGCGTAGCGCATTAACCCTTGAACAAATGCAAAGTGGTGTTGCTAACAGTGAATTTATCGTGCCTGCCCAAGCAAAAAATACCGCGGAAGTTTTCTTTCAAAAGCGTTCAGCTCGTTTAGCAACATTATCTCTTACAGATGAAATGGCAAAGCAATCGGTATCTGATGATGAAATTAAAGCTTATTACGAAACTAATCAAAAATCTTTTGTTCAGCCAGAACAAGTGAAGGTTCAATATATTGATCTCTCTGGTAGCCAAATCGAAAAAGGTATCGAAGTTAAAGATGTAGAAATTGCGCAATATTATCAAGATAATAAAGCTCAATTTATGACTCAGCGTTTAGCACATATTCAATTTGCAAATGAGCAAGATGCTAAGTCTGCTTATGATGAATTACAAAAAGGCGCAAATTTCGCTGATGTAGCTAAAGCTAAATCTTTAGATAAAGTTTCTGGTGAGAATGGTGGTGATTTAGGTTGGGTAAATGCGAATGAATTACCAAAAGCTTTTGAAGATGCTGCAGCTGCATTGCAGGTAGGTCAATATAGCCAACCAATCAATGTGGATGGCAATTACCATATTGTTTTAGTGCAAGAACGTAAAGCTCAAACTTTAGATGAAGTGAAAGCACAGGTTGCAGATTTAGTTCGTAAATCCTTGTTAGAAAATCGTTATTACGCAATTGAAAAGCAAGTGCGTGATAAGGCTTTTGAGGATAGCAAATCACTGAATACCGCGGCACAAGTTGCAGGTGTTAAAGTTCAAGAGAGCGGTTATTTTTCTCGTCAAAATGTACCTGCAGAATTAAATTTCCCTAATGTAGTTTCTGCCGTTTTTGAATCTGATATTGCCAACGGTGGTGCTAATTCAGAACCTTTGAATGTTGGCGATTATCACGCTATTGTAGTACGTGTGTTAGAGCACAAACCTGAAGGTGTGAGAACATTGGAAGATGCGAAAGCAGATATTGAAATGTTCTTAAAACGCCAGAAGGCTGAAAATGTGCTTAACGAAAAAGCACAACAAGCGGTGAAAGCATTAAGCGAAAATGCTGAATCGAAAGTGGATGGAATTAATTTCTCAAGTGAGCAAACTTTTACTTTAAGTGAAAATAAAGATCCAATTTTAACAAATGGCGTATTCTCAATTGCTAAACCAGAATCAGGTAAAACGGTTTACCAAGTTGCTCCTAATGAGAAAGGCGATGTAGTTATTATTGCTCTAAATAAAGTAGAAGACGGCGTGCTTAACGATAAAGAATTAAGCCAATTTAGTGCTCAATTATTACGTACAAGTCAGGCTGAAGTTCAAGCGCAATTAATGCAAGGATTGCGTGAGAGAGCAAAAATTGAAGTAAATGATTCTTTCATCAATCAAGATGATGAAGCACAGCAATAATTGATTAAATTGCAATCTCAGATAAATTTTGATAAAAAGTGCGGTAAATTCACCGCACTTTTTTATAGGGAGCAAATAATGGCAGAAGAAACAATTTTCAGCAAAATTATCCGTAAAGAAATTCCTGCAAATATCGTCTATCAAGATGAATTAGTCACTGCGTTTCGTGATATTTCACCACAAGCTAAAACACATATTTTGATCATTCCAAATAAAGTCATCCCAACAGTGAATGATGTAACGGAGCAAGATGAAGTAGCTCTAGGTCGATTATTTAGCGTGGCGGCTAAGCTCGCTAAAGAAGAAGGTATTGCGGAAGACGGTTATCGCCTAATTGTGAATTGTAATAAACATGGTGGACAAGAAGTATTCCATTTACATATGCATTTAGTCGGTGGTGAATCTTTAGGTAGAATGTTAGTTAAATAATGAAAAAATATTTTTTAATTTTGGCGAGCCTTATGCTCGCTGCTTGTTCAAGTTCAGTAGAAAACTTAACTTATTCAACGAAGCCGATTTTGAATATCACATCTAATCTTTCACCTTTAATTCAAGTTGAAACAAGCCAAAAATCAGCGCTTATAAAAAACAAAAGTCAGCAACTTTTGAATATAAGTTACTACTTATATTGGTACGATCATTTAGGGGTAACCCAAACTTGGGAAAATCAGCAAGAAAGCTATTCCGCTCAAGTGTTGCTAAAACCACAAGAAGAGAAATCGATCGATTTAATTAAACCCACTGTAGAAAGTAAAAATTACCGCCTTTATTTAAAATAATTTATGAGCACGTTGTTAATTGATTTAAAAGGAAAAGAGTTGGAACAAGAGGAAGTTGAGTTACTTTCGCACCCTCTTGTTGCGGGATTGATTTTATTTACTCGAAATTTTGAAGACAGAGGACAAATTCAAGAATTAATTCGTTCTGTTCGTCAACGAGTGAAAAAGCCGTTATTGATTACGGTGGATCAAGAAGGTGGACGAGTTCAACGTTTCCGTGATGGCTTCACGATGTTGCCTTCAATGCAGGCTTTTCAAGAAACACTGTCAACAACTGAACAAGTGAGTTTTGCTAAAGAAGCGGGGTGGCAAATGGCAGCAGAAATGATTGCCTTGGATATTGACTTGAGTTTTGCGCCCGTGTTGGATTTGGGGCATGAATGTCGAGCGATTGGTGATCGCAGTTTTTCATCTGATGTAAAAAGTGCGGTAAATTTAGCAACCGCTTTTATTGATGGTATGCATCAAGCAGGTATGGCATCTACAGGTAAACATTTCCCCGGTCATGGCCATGTATTAGCTGATTCTCATTTAGAAACACCTTATGATGATCGCGCAAAAGACGAAATTTTTAGTGGCGATCTCCAACCTTTCCAACAGTTGATTTCACAAAATAAACTCGATGCCATTATGCCTGCGCATGTCATTTATAGACAATGTGATAGTCAACCAGCAAGTGGTTCAGAATATTGGTTGAAAGAAATCTTACGAAAACAATTAAATTTCCAAGGTGCAATTTTTTCCGATGATCTCGGTATGAAAGGTGCTGGCGTAATGGGCGATTTTGTAGAGCGTAGCAAAAAAGCACTCAATGCAGGTTGTGATCTTTTGTTACTGTGCAATGAACGTGAAGGTGTCATTCAAGTATTAGATAATCTAAAAATTAATGAGAATGAACCGCACTTTATGGCTCGTCAAGCTCGCTTACAAAATTTATTTAAACGTAGAGTGATCGATTGGAATGATCTGGTTTCAGATCTACGTTGGAAACTGAATCACCGAAATCTCGCAGATATTCAAAGCCGTTGGCTAGATATTCAGGCTGCAAGAAAATGATTGATTGTCGATATTATCAACAAAATAAATGTCGTTCTTGTCAATGGCTTGAAATACCTTATAGTCAGCAGCTAACTGAAAAACAACATCATTTAAAACAGCAATTGATTCCTATTAATTGTGATGGAACTCAGTGGTTGGCTCCTTTTGAATCTGATGAACATGGCTTTCGTAATAAAGCTAAAATGGTTGTTAGTGGCAGTGTTGAACGCCCGATACTTGGCATTTTAAAAAATCCTAATGATCCACAAAGTGCGATTGATTTGTGTGGTTGTTCCCTTTATCCCACTCGGTTTTCACTCGTTTTTCCTATTCTGAAGGATTTTATCGGTCGTGCTGGTTTAGTGCCTTATAATATTGCTAAGCAAAAAGGCGAGCTTAAATATATTTTGCTGACAGAAAGTATTGCAACAAAAAAATTAATGTTGCGCTTTGTGTTGCGCACAGAAAATAAATTGCCATTAATTCGTCGAGAATTACCTAAATTATTGGAAAAATTACCGCACTTAGAAGTAGTTAGCATTAATTTACAACCACAGCACGCGGCCATTTTAGAAGGTGAACAAGAAATTTTTCTGACAGAACAACAATTTTTGCCAGAGAATTTCAACGGTATTCCGCTCTTTATTCGCCCACAAGGTTTCTTTCAAACCAATCCTAAAGTGGCGGCGGGATTATATGCAACCGCTCAGCAATGGGTAAGAGAATTACCAATTTATAAAGTCTGGGATTTATTTTGTGGTGTGGGAGGATTTGGCTTACATTGCGCTAAAGCTTTACAGGAAAAATGGGGAAAAAGTATTGAGTTAACTGGAATTGAAATCTCCTCATCCGCTATTTTTGCAGCGACTCATTCCGCCAAAATATTGGGGTTAGAACATGTAAATTTCCAATCTCTCGATGCGGCGAGTGTGATGAAAAATCAAGATGAGAATAAGCCAGACCTTGTGATTGTAAATCCGCCTCGTCGTGGAATTGGAAAGGAATTAAGTGAATTTCTTAACCAAATTCAACCGCACTTTATCTTGTATTCCAGCTGCAATGCCGTGACAATGGGTAAAGATTTACAGTATCTCACTTGTTATAAACCATTGAAAATTCAACTTTTTGATATGTTTCCGCAAACATCTCACTATGAAGTATTAGTTTTACTAGAAAGAAAAAAGATTAATTAAGGTGAGATAGAAAAAGCTAGGGAATTTGAAAGAAGGGTGGTGGAACTAAGCAGAATTGGTCTTAACAGCAAGTGGCTTACTGCACGCATCCCTGCGGGATTTCTACCTAGCCCACCATAGATTAGAAAATGCATCTTGGTGTTCTAGCTTTTGCGGCATAAAACTATGCAATAAGGTTATAAACCTTTAAAAGCCACTATATCAGGAGACCAATCCTGTCTTCCCACTATATTTGTAAGAATTTGAGTAATGATAGAATCCTTTATATTAATTGTCAATTAATGTTTTGAATATTATTTCTAATTAAATAAAAACCACCCAAATTGATTTTTGGGTGGTTTTATTTTGAATAAATTATGATGAAAAATTATCTTGCGCCATATACAACGATTGTTTTTCCATGAGCGTGGATAAGATTCTGATCCTCTAACATTTTAATAATGCGTCCTACAGTTTCTCGTGAACAACCCACCATTTGCCCTATTTCTTGACGTGTAATTTTGATTTGCATCCCATCAGGATGTGTCATTGCGTCAGGCTGTTTAGCTAAGTTCATTAGCGTTTGAGCAATACGGCCTGCCACATCTAAGAATGCAAGGTTACTGACTTGGCGTGAAGTATTTTGTAAACGTCTAGCCAGTTGTGCGGTTAAAAACATTAAGATTTCTGGGTTTGCTTGAATTAATTGACGATATTTTTTATAAGAAATCTCAGCAATTTCACATGTTGTTTTTGTTTTTACCCAAGCAGATCGTTTTGAACCTTCATCAAATAATCCAGCTTCACCAAAGAATTGTCCTGCCCCCAAATAAGTGAGAATCATCTCTTTACCTTCATCATCTTTTGCTGACACCATTACAGAGCCTTTAATGACATAATAAAGTGTCGTTGCATCTTCACCTGCGTGAATTAAAGTCGATTTTGCGGGATATTTATGTAAATGGCAGTGAGTAAGAAACCAATCTAAAACTGGATCTCGTTGAGTTGTCTCTTCTTCTTGAGAGGAGGTTACAACTTCATCAATTTCGGTTAATTCATTTGACATTCGTGCTCCTTACATTCCTGTTTCAAAAATTCCGTTTTATTTTTGATGTCAATGGATTCATGCAATTCAGACCATACAATCACCGCAATTCCATTGCGAATTTGAGTCAGTAAAAGTTGTTTTTTTTGGTTGAGTGAAAGTTCTTCTATACCGTAATCGGTTCCTTCGCGTAAAATTACGCTTTCTACGATATTATCTAATGTTTCTGCTTCTAGTTCTTGCCAAGGAATAATCATATATTTACTCGGTAAAGTCAATTAGGCAAAAAGTGGCTCGATAAAACGCCATTGTTGTTCGAAAGACTGGCTTGCATTCAGACGGAAATTAGTACGAACATAGCGCATAAATTGTCCTTCACATAATGTCACTAAATGTGAAGCAATTATGCGTTCATCCACATTAAAGCCTCGTCCTTCACGCAATTTTCGCATCTGTAAAATATTAACAAACTGCATTTCAAGACGATTAAAAAATTGTGCGACTCGAACTTGCAATTGCGCATCTTCAAACATTAATGCATGACCAGTTAGAATTCGAGTTAACCCAGGATTTTTACGGGCAAAATCTAAGATCGTTTGTAAAATATCATGAATGCGATTCATTGTTTGGGTTTCGTTACGCATAGAAGCGGTAATACGGCTTAATAGAGTATTTTCGATATGCTCGATCAAGGCTTCAAACATTTTTGTTTTGCTTGGAAAGTAACGATATAACGCAGCTTCAGATACTCCAACTTCTTTTGCTAGACGAGCCGTTGTCATACGCTCCATGCCACGTTCGGAATGAAGCATATGTATCAACACAGTAAGCACTTGTTGACGACGTTCTTTTACCGTTCTTTTTTCAATTTTTGGTGTTTCAATTTTAGGCGCAATCTCTTCCACGCCTGATAAAGATAATTGTTCTTCTACCATAAATTATTGTTTACCTGAATGACCGAAACCGCCTTCACCACGTTCGGTTTGTTGAAAATCTTCTACAATATTAAATTCAGCTTGTACTACTGGCACGAAAACAAGTTGAGCAATGCGATCGCCGACTTCAATTTTGAATGGTTCATTTCCACGGTTCCACATTGATACCATTAATGGCCCTTGATAATCGGAGTCAATTAACCCCACTAGATTGCCAAGTACAATACCATGTTTATGGCCAAGACCCGAGCGAGGCAAAATCACTGCTGCTAAATTTGGATCCGCAATATAAATTGATAGCCCCGTCGGAATTAATTTGGTTTCACCGGGTTGAATTTCAAAGCTTTCATCGATTAATGCACGTAAATCAAGACCTGCAGAACCTTCAGTTGCATAAGTTGGCAGAGGAAATTCATTTCCAATGCGAGAATCTAAAATTTTTACGTCAATTTTTTTCATGTAATACTCCGTTTGAAATTCATTTTTAGGTAAAAGTGCGGTTGGAATTATAAGGTTTTTTGATAGCGTTCGATGATTTCATTGACTAAATCAGCGGCAAGTTCTACTTTTGATTTTAGCGATAATTTTTTATGACCATTTTTCCAAAAAAGCTGCAAGGCATTTTCATCAGCGTTAAAAACTTGTCCGCCAGATACATCGTTGGCACAAATCATATCAAGGTTTTTGCGTTCAAGTTTATCTTTTGCATAATCATCAACATTTTGGGTTTCGGCCGCAAATCCAACAGTAAAAGGACGATGTGTTTTTAAATGACCTACATCTGAGATAATATCGGGATTTTTAATTAACTTGATAGATATTTCATCCTCGGATTTTTTGATTTTTTGGTCAGCAACTTCAGCTACTCTGTAATCAGCAACTGCCGCACAGCCAATAAAAATTTGATTTTTTACCGCACTTTCAAGAGAGGCTTGCCACATTTCTTGTGCTGAGATGACATTAATTCTATTTACATTTTTTGGTGTTGTTAAATTCACTGGCCCTGAAATCAGCGTGACGTTCGCCCCGCGCTCGGCAAATGCTTCAGCAATTGCAAATCCCATTTTGCCTGAACTATGGTTAGAAATATAACGAACAGGATCGATTGCCTCACGAGTTGGGCCAGCTGTAATGGCGATATTTAATCCTTGTAGATCCTGTTTTTGAGAGAAAAAGTCAGAAAGTGCGGTAAAAATTTCCTCTGGTTCTGACATACGCCCTTTCCCCATATCACCGCAAGCTTGAAAACCACTATTGGGACCAATAAGCGTAATCCCACGTGTTTGAAGAGTCGTCAAATTTTGTTGAGTAATGGCTTGGCGATACATCTGCTGATTCATCGCTGGGGCAAGAAAAATTGGCGCATCAGTCGCAAGACAAATTGTTGAAAGTAAATCATTCGCTATGCCTACAGTAAGACGGGCAATAAAGTCTGCACTAGCTGGCGCAATAATAATGGCATCAGCCCATTTGGCAAGTTCAATATGACCCATTGCCAGCTCAGCTTGTGGATCAAGTAAAGATTGTGCGATAGCATTGCCAGAAATGGCTTGAAGAGTTAAAGGCGTAACAAATTCTGCCGCAGCAGGGGTTAATACTACACGAACTTCGGCTTTTGCTTTGCGTAATAAACGAATCAACTCTATTGTTTTATAGGCTGCAATTCCACCAGTTATGCCGACTACAATATGCCTTCCGTTTAATTTCATGTTTCAACCTTTGTTAGTACTTAGCCACAATTTCGTTATTTTACTTTAATTTTATTGAATGCCCAATGCTATTTTTGCGATATATATCGCAGACTTTGTATAAGTTACTCGTAAAACAAGGAAAGAGCGGTCAAAATTTTTTCTATTTTGTGTTTAATATTTTATGGAAAACAATGATGATTTAATGCCACGGGAAAAATTGCTTAAATTTGGTGTAGAAACTCTCGCTGATTATGAATTGCTGGCGATCTTTTTACGAACTGGGATAAAAGGCTGCCCAGTCATTCAGCTTTCGAAAAATGTCTTATCACATTTTGGTTCCTTGCATGCGTTACTTTCTGCAGATGAAAAAGCCTTCTGTTCCGTAAAAGGCTTAGGCATTACGCAATTTATTCAATTGCAAGCGATTACGGAAATGACCAAACGGTATTTAAAGCAAGAGATGTTGAGTACTCCGATTATTAATGATCCTGAAACGGTAAAACTTTTTTTACTCACAGAATTGCAACATGAGGAAAGGGAAGTGTTTATGGTTTTATTTTTAGATAATCAACATCGTCTGATTAAAAAAGAGCGGTTATTTTTAGGTACAATTAATGTATCAGCGGTTTATCCTCGGGAAATAATTAAAGAGGCGCTTTATTGTAACGCAGCTGCTTTAATTTTGGCGCATAATCATCCTTCGGGTATAACGGAGCCGAGTTATTCGGATCAGCTTATTACTAAAAAAATTCAGGAGTCAGCAGAACTAATGGAAATCAGAGTGCTTGATCACCTAATTGTCGGGAAAACAGATTGCTATTCTTTTGCAGAGAACTTTTTATTATAAATTTTTATAATGTTGACCATTTTTTTACCGATTACATTCAGGAAAATCGCATTTGCACTTGAGAAATGAAAACAAAGCCAGTATAATTTGCGACCTTTAATATAGTAAGCGGGTCGGATTAGCGCGACCTGACGAGGTAGCAAGCTAGTTTTAACTGGCTTTAAACAATCCGAACCGTAAGCTCGAGCTTATATTTAATTATTGGAGATTATTATGTCTAGAGTTTGTCAAGTAACAGGCAAGCGTCCAGCTGTGGGTAATAACCGCTCACACGCGATGAATGCGACACGTCGTCGTTTTCTTCCAAACCTTCACACTCACCGTTTCTGGGTTGAAAGTGAAAACCGTTTCGTAACCTTACGTTTAACTGCGAAAGGTATGCGTATTATTGATAAAAAAGGCATTGATGCAGTATTAGCTGAAATCCGTGCTCGTGGCGAAAAAATCTAAGGAGCTAAAAAATGGCAGCTAAAGGCGCTCGTGAGAAAATCCGTTTAGTTTCTACTGCAGAGACAGGTCACTTCTACACAACTGATAAAAACAAACGTAATATGCCTGAAAAAATGGAAATCAAAAAATTTGATCCAGTAGTGCGTAAACACGTTATTTATAAAGAAGCAAAAATCAAATAATTTTGCTTATTTAGAAAAAGCCCGACATTGTTCGGGTTTTTTTGTATCCCAGATTTATTAAGGAACAAATCATGCCGGAACTTCCCGAAGTCGAAACTGCACTACGTGGTATTAGCCCTTATCTTAAGAATTTTACGATTGAGAAAGTTGTCGTGCGCCAGCCTAAATTGCGCTGGGCCGTATCGGAGGAATTGATAACGCTAAAAAATGTAAAAATTGTCGATCTCACTCGTCGAGCAAAATATTTGATTATTCACACGGAAAAAGGTTATATCATCGGGCATTTGGGCATGTCAGGTTCGGTGCGAATTGTGCCACAGGATAGCGCAATAGATAAACATGATCATATTGATATTGTGATGAACAATGGCAAATTATTACGCTATAACGATCCTCGTCGTTTCGGTGCATGGTTGTGGGCGGAGAATTTAGATGACTTTCATCTTTTCTTAAAGCTGGGGCCTGAACCGCTTTCTGATGAATTTAATGCAGAATATTTATTCAAAAAATCTCGTCAAAAATCAACCGCACTTAAAACCTTCTTGATGGATAACGCTGTGGTGGTGGGCGTTGGTAATATTTATGCGAATGAAAGTTTGTTTATTTGTGGTATTCATCCACTTAAACTCGTTAAAAATTTGACCCGTAATCAATGTATTTCCTTAGTGAATACGATTAAAGATGTATTGAGAAAAGCCATTATTCAAGGTGGAACCACACTTAAAGATTTCTTGCAGCCAGATGGGCGCCCAGGGTATTTTGCACAACAGTTATTGGTATATGGCAATAAAGATAAACCTTGTCCGAAGTGCGGTACAAAAATTGAAAGTTTAGTCATACGGCAACGTAATAGTTTCTTTTGCCCGAAATGTCAGAAAAAATCTTAGGATAAAGTTCAAAAGCATTATTGATTATTGTATGAAATTTAGTCATAATTCCAGCCTTTCTCTAAAGTAAACAAGGATAAAAAAATTATGGAATTAAATAGATTATTAATAGTGAAATTTGTGAAAATTTCCTTTCCTTTCCTTTCCTTTCCTTTCCTTTCCTTTCCTTTCCTGCATATTCTCAGGATTCTAATTCGGAAGAAAATAAACCTTTACCTCTTAACGAGGAAGGGTATGAGGCTAGAAAAAAATCTATTACAGATAATATAAATAAGGCTGTTGAGGATATTAAGAAAAAAGAAAAAGAAGTTAAATATGACTTTGAGACTGAAGGAAGACC
Organism: Haemophilus haemolyticus; assembly: GCF_003352385.1. Taxonomy (NCBI): domain Bacteria; kingdom Pseudomonadati; phylum Pseudomonadota; class Gammaproteobacteria; order Pasteurellales; family Pasteurellaceae; genus Haemophilus; species Haemophilus haemolyticus. Next base: position 785,289 of record NZ_CP031243.1, read on the forward strand.
TAATGTTAATTGGGATGAAACTCATAGTGTATTTTCACATTATAATACGCCTACGGAAAATGTAGGTTATTATTTATTTCAAATAGGAAGTGGGTTCCCCAATGTTAATAATTTGAAGTTGATTAACAATACAGATCTTTCATCTTATACCGAAGTTTTTTCTACGCGTTGGGTAAAAAATGGACAATATGGTTCTGGCGTAAATAATCTCGCTTATATTGAAAATAATGGAAATATTACTGGAAAAGGAACAGGAAGTAATGAACCTGCAATACATTTTATTTCTGAAAATGATTTTTATTTTAAAAATAATGGAAAAATAACAACAAATGCTCAAGGGACGATAGCTACGAATGGAAGAATGGTATTAGAAAATAAAAGCTCTTTATCTAAGCATGATATTTCAGGGCGTAAGACCGCTATCTTAAATAGCGGTAAATTAGATGACCTGAGTATTTGGGGGCGCGATTTGTTTTTTTCTAATACGGGAGAGTTTAATAATACTCGTGGGGGGCGTCCAATATCAAAACGAGAATATATAAATGCTGGGCTCAATGAAGTTTTTAGATCATATGAAGATTTGATAAACTTCATGACTGATCAACTTAGAGAATATCCTCGTATTAGCGCAAATAACTTATATGGAGTAAATAGTGGAAAGCTAAGTGGCCTTATACAAATGACATTTAAGGACGGATATTTTATTAATTCAGGTGAGATTGATGGGCTTCTCCTTACGGCTAATAAGGGCTTATTTGTTAATCGCGGTAAAGCATTAGTAAATATATATAGTTATAGTGGTGCACAAAAATTAACAGTGGATTTAAAAGATTCTACACTTTTAAAGAATTCTTCTCTTGACCGAAAGCAAGCTGAAACTCGTGTTATCGTCAATGAAAAAACAATTATTGAAGATATTTTAGAAGCGTATGGAACCAATGAAACCCTTGTCGTAAGCAGAGATAAAGATAACGAAGAGAATGAAATTCATAATTTTGAAGCCAATAAATATGTTGGTTTCGAGCATTTAGAAATGCAAGGGAAATGGGATATTAAGAAATATGATGCTAAATTCAATCAATCTATCGCTTTTGATAATGCAAATGTTGAGTTGGCAGGTCGAACATTAGATAGTCCAGAAGTAAAAAATTCAGAAAATAGTGCTATTAATGTTACGTCTAACGCTGACGTAAAAGGAAATTTTACAAATCAGGGAACAGTACATTTAAAAGGTACGTTAACTACTTCAGGCAATGTTGAAAATAGCGGCACCATTGAATTTAATAATGGTCTTCAAGGCACAAAACTTGTGATTTCAGGGGACTATACTGGCGCAGGAGAAAAAAACCTATTAAAAATGAATGTGGACGCAAGTGCGGGCAAAAGTGAATTCGATTTACTTGATGTCGGTGGAAAAGCAAGTGGTACGACTAAAATTGAGTTTAGGGATCCGACAAAGTTAGTGGCTAAAATGAAAAATCGAGTGAAATTGGTTAAAACCCAATCATCGGATGAAAATGCGTTTTCTCTCGTTGAATCAAAATATGGTCGCTACAAGTATAAGTTTTATAATGTGGCAAATGATACGGATGGCTATAGTAATTGGTATTTAGAACAACTCCCGACTTTCCGTAAGGAAGTGGCAGGCATTGTATCGGGCTTTGCTGCAAGTCAGAATTTGTTTACTCACACATTCCATGATCGCGTAGCGAAAGATAAATTACCAGAGGAGCATACAGCTTGGGTGAGAGTTTATCATCACAATATGAAATATCAGCTTAATGGTGTAGATTCAAAAGCCGATGCTCATTCAGATACCCTACAGTTGGGATATGATGCGTTGAAATATAACAAGGGAACCAGCAAATTTACAGCAGGTGCCTATGTGAGTTTAGGTCATCAAAAATCAGAAACTTATTTGGTTGAAGATGATGAAAGAGTACGTAGTAGCACAAAGGGATATTCTCTAGGGCTCTACGCAACATGGGAAAAACCAAACTGGTATGTGGATAGCTGGATCCAAGTGAATCGCTTAAAAACTAAAGTGAATACAAGTGATGGAAGATCGGATTATAAAACGACCGCACTTCAGGCTTCATTAGAGGCTGGATACAATAAGTTATTAAAGCAAACGGATAATTATACTTATTACGTACAGCCACAAGGTCAGGTTATTTACAATCACTTCCATAAACCAGATATGGGTGAAGAATTGGCTGTGTTAAACCCTCGTTATTTCATTACACGTTTAGGTGTGCGTTTTTACCAACAATCATTAAAACACCCAAATCATGGCGAACCTTATTTGGCATTAAATTGGTGGCATCATACAAATCAAACAAGTGTAGTCACTGATGAAAAAGCGATTTCAATTAAAGGGATAAAAGATCTGAAAAATATTGAGGTCGGGATTGATAAATGGCATATCACAGATAATCTTTCCGTATGGACAAATGTAGGTTATTACATGGGAACCCATAATTATCGTGATATTCGATATAATTTAGGCGTATCTTATCGCTTCTAATTTATATTATTGAATTGTTTGGAAAGGTGGATTTTTATCCACCTTTAATTTACTGGAAATTCTTCGATGACAACAGGAAGTTGTAAGATTTTGCCTAATCGTAGAATGGTGACGAGAACTTTTGAATTAGGTTTTGTATTTGCGATAATTTGCATCATTTCTCGGGCTGAAATGCCTTCTTGATTATTTAATTTCAAAATCACATCGCCAACTTGAATACCTGATTTCGCTGCTGGGCTGTTCGGGCTTACGCCAGTGATTACAATGCCTTCTTCACTACTTGAACTGATGTCACTTTGCACGCCAAAATAACCTCGAATCACACGTCCATCTCGTATGATTTTCTGTAAAACATCATTTGCAATATCCATTGGAATGGCAAAATTTAGCCCTTCTGCGATTTCATTGGCGGTTTTGCCAATACTTAGCGTGCTGATTCCAACTAATTCCCCTGCAGAATTAATTAATGCGCCACCTGAGTTGCCGCGGTTAATTGAAGCATCGGTTTGGATGAAGTTTTGTCTGCCAACAGAATCACCTACGGCATTACGTCCCACGGCGCTAATAATACCTTGTGATACGCTTTGCCCTAAGTTGTAGGGATTACCGATTGCTAATACCACATCACCAACGTGAGCCTGACGATTTGAATTTTGTGGAATAGTTGAAAGATTATTTGCACGAATTTTGAGAACAGCGAGATCGGTGAGGTTATCTGAACCGACAAGACTAGCCTCAAAAATATTCCCGTTTTGTAACGCTACTACAATTTGATCCGCATTTTGGATAACGTGTTTATTCGTCAGAATATAGCCATCTTTACTCATAATCACGCCAGAACCTAAGTTATTCACTTGTAGCTGATCATTATCATTAATGCTGGCGGAAGAAAAAGAGCGGTTATAAACATTCACTACTGCTGGAGAAGCAATACGCACTGCATTTTTGAACGATATAATATCGTCTGAAGTGAAAATATTGCTGTTATTCAGCCTTGGAACCGCAAACAAAATCACGCCCGCAGCAGCCAAGCCCCAAAGCGCGGAATGGAAAAGTTTTTTAAGCATTTAGATTCCTTTCGGTGTGTAAGTTAATTTTATATCGTCACCGATTTGTTCTAATTCATTGAGTTGCCATAATGGTGCATCGGCAAGTTTAGTTAAATTCGGTAATTGGCATAAACCACGAGCATTGTCGCCAAGTAATTTGGGCGCAACGTAAATAATCAATTCATCTACTAATTTTGCATCAATTAAACTACCCGCTAAATTTGCTCCAGCTTCTACCCAAAGGGTATTGATTTGTCGTTTTCCCAGTTCTCGCATTAATTCTTTTAGTAAATTTTCTTTTGGAAGAATAATTTGTTCACAGAAATCAGGAAAGCCTGTTAAATCTCGTGTTTCACTAGAGACTAACCAAACGGGAGAATGAGTTAAAAAAAGTTTATGAGTCGGCTGAATGCGATGTTGTGAATCTAAAATGACTCGCACAGGCTGGCGAAGATCTTCTTTTTTATATTCTGTTTTAAGATTTTCAGGAAATTCATCCCAGCGTACGTTCAGACTTGGATCATCTGCAAGTACTGTCGCAGAAGTGGATAAAAGTGCGGATGATTTTGCACGCATTTTTTGAACGTCCGAACGAGCATCAGGGCCCGTAATCCATTTACTTTCTCCGCTTGCCATTGCTGTTCGTCCATCTAAACTCATGGCGAGTTTGAGTTGAACAAAAGGCATACCTTGACGCATTCGTTTTAAAAAGCCTTTATTTATTTTTTCCGCTTGATCGTTTAATAAATTCATCGCACTTTCGATACCTGCATCAGACAACATTTTCAAACCTTTCCCTGCGACTTGAGGATTCGGATCTTGCATAGCTGCAATGACTTTAACTATACCAGCCTCGATTAATCCTAATGCACAAGGCGGTGTGCGACCATAATGAGAGCAGGGCTCTAAGGTGACGTAAGCGGTTGCACCTTTTGCATTTTCGCCAGCTTGAGCTAAGGCAACACGTTCAGCATGAGGTTGCCCCGCTTTAAAATGGAAGCCTTCCCCCACAATTTCACCATTTTTTACCAATATGCATCCCACCGATGGATTCGGTGTGGTGGTATATTGTCCTTTGGCGGCTAAATCCAAGGCGCGTTGCATAAATTTGCGATCTTGTGCGGAAAATTCGCTCATGATTAATCCTTTAGGTTCTCAATTTCTTTGGTGAATTGATTAATGTTATCAAAACTCAAATAGACCGATGCAAAACGAATATAAGCCACTTTATCGAGTTTTTTTAACTCATTCATCGCGAGTTTTCCAACCAGTTTACTTGGTACTTCACGTTCACCCGTCGCACGTAATTGAAAAATTATATGGTTAATTGCTTGTTCAACATCATCCGCACTTACAGGGCGTTTTTCCAACGCATGCTGAATACCACTGCGTAATTTATCTTCATTGAACGGCTCTCGAGTGCCGTCAGTTTTAATAATTTTTGGTACGATTAATTCGGCTGTTTCAAAGGTGGTAAAACGCTCATGACAATGACCGCACTCACGACGGCGGCGAACCTGATAGCCATCCGATACCAAACGGCTATCAATTACCTTGGTTTCTTCTGTAAAACAAAATGGACAGCGCATAGACAATTCTCCGTAAAAAGGGCCGTTATCTTAGCAAAAAATCGGTTCTTTGACGATTAGCTTTATGCCTTTCTTGTTTTCTTTTGTACGAATAATAAGCCAAACCAATCTTTTGTTTGTTTTAATAATTTTTTAATATTTTCAGGTTGTTCAAATCTTGAGGTCTGCGCCAATATGCGTGACCAATATGGATCAGCTTTTGCCCCGAAACCATTACTTTCAGTTAATTCCTGAAGTTTTTCAGAAACGGAATTTTCATCACTTACAATAAAATCACTTATATTTCTTACTGTTGGCACCAATTGAATTTCTATTTGGCTTTGTAAATAATCTTTTACGTAAATTTTTAATTGAGCGAGAGCGGCTTCACGCTCAATAGGCGGTAATTCGATAACCTTATCTTGCGTAATTAATTTTGCTGGCACCGCATTTTCTTGTGTGACACATTGAATCAAATAATAAATCCAAGGACGGATACAATAGCGATCTTTGTATTTTGCAAAATGCCACTGAATGACTTGTGAATCATCGCCAAATAAAGGCTCCATATAACCAAATAGACGAATTTCTTGATTTTTATTTTGCCAATCTACGGCAATATTTAAATCAATAGAAGCATGTTTGGCTTCGCCAAGATCCGCTATTTTCTTTTTAAATTCCAAAACATTGTCTCGAATATTTTCAGCATAAACTTTTCCAAATTCAGCTCGAGGTAACACGCCTTTTACTTCTGCTTGTCTAAAATAATCAGCAAAATTTTGTTCATCCATATAGATTAAATCATTATTAAACGAATAATTATCCAAGCCATTTAAGGTAAAGTTTTCACTGTCAGCAATATGATCATCTTCATCGCGGAAATAAACACCAAGTTGTTTTTCAAAGAAAAATTTCACTGGGTTTTCCACAAAGCTGACTAAACGATCCAGTTCAATTTCTTCGATTTTTTCTGGGTTTTCTGTCATCGTGACCGCAAATTCCGAATTACTTACACTTGCGTCAAATTGTGCTATTGGCAACCATTTTGTCGCAAAAGAGCGGGTAAATTTTTCGTTGTTTTTGAAATTATCTGGGCTAAATGCGGTCATTGGATGTTCAATGACAGTAAGGACATTTTCACTTTGACCTTGATTAATATAATCCAACAGTTGGCTTACCAATACGGATGGTTCTTTCGGTTGATTATCTGTAATGGAACGCCCAACATAGCTGATATAGCAATAATTACGTGCGGCTAATAAGGCTTCTAAGAACAAATAGCGATCATCATCACGGCGAACACGGTCGCCTTTTTGATAATGATATTGCATTAAATCAAAACTGTTTGGTGTTTGTGTTCTTGGGTAATCCGCATCATTCATTCCAAGTAAACAAACTACTTTAAATGGCACTGAACGCATTGGTAATAAGGTGCAGAAGTTTACTTTTCCTGCAAGGAATTTGAGGCTATTTGGCGCATCTTCCAATTTCATTGTGATGACATCGGCAATCACGTCTGCTTGTAATTCTTCAGTAAAATGGAGCGTTTTTAGATGCTCAGCTAATTCATTAATTTTCTCTTGAATATAGAAAATCGTGTCACTTGTGTCTTCATTTTGTACGAAGAAATCTGATAAAAGTGCGGTTAAAATTTCTTGCCATTTTTCGATGGAATGTGCTTGTTGCAGGGTTTCATGCAGCGAGGAAAGTGTGGTGAAAAAGTGAGATAAATTTCCAGCAAGTTCACCTTTTAAGCCATAGCTGCTGTTTAACCCCAAACTATCTTGCCAAATGCCGTGTTCTTCACGCATCGCATAGCCTAAAATCATTCGTTCTAATCCAGCCTGCCAAGAATTGAAATTGATGCCATCTTGATTTTTTTGCAGACCGAAACGAATTCCTGAATCCGCCACCCATTCTCGCACTAATGGTAAATCAGCAAGAGAAATATTAAATCGTTCTCGCATCGCAGGAATATCCAACAACGCTAACACATCTTCCGCACTAAAATTGCTTTCTTTTAAGCGTAATAAAGTTAAGTAACTTGATACCAACACATCACTTTCTGAAAGTTTATTATCTGAAAGTGAAAATGGAATTTGTGGGGCATTTCCATTTTGTTGCCCGAAAACTGCCTGAATATAAGGCGTGTATTGATTTATATCTGCCACCATAACAACCACATCTTTTGGCGTAAGGTTAGGATCTTGATTGAATAAATCGAGTAAATAATCGTGCAAGACTTCCACTTCCCGCATAGCACTGTGGCAAGAATGTAGGGTTAAAGTGCGGTCATTTTTTGCGATATTTAGCGGTTTATTTTCTAAATGCAGAATTTGAGATTGCAATTGTCCAAGTAAACGGTTCGATTTAATTTCTTGATAAGCATTGACGGGATAAGTTGGAATATGTTCTTCATCTCTCACCAATGTATAGAGAAAATCTCGCCCCATTTTTCCCCAAGCAGCCAGTAACGGATTACCTATTTGAAGGTTTTCTTTTTGATAAGTGACATCAAACTGAGCGTTTTCTAGTTGAGAAAGTTGATTCTCGGAAAAGAGCGGTTGATTTTCATCTTGTTTATTGAATTGATAACGCTTGCGAGAACGCAAATAATTAAGGCGTAAATCGCTAATATCACCCCAATATTCTTGGCTGGGATTATTAAAAAATAAATGAATATCCACTTCTAATGACATGGCTTGCAAAATATTGAGATAAGCAGTTGGAAGCGCAGGAATACCAAAAATAAATATGCGTGAGGGTAATTTTTTCGGTGCTTTTTTATCGGCAAGCAAGGCTAAGAACTGATTATGCAAGGCCGCTCGATGTGTGGCATCACCAACATCCGATTTAACATCGACAACCAATGCACGCCATAACTCACCTTGCCATTGTGTATTGCCTTGAATTTGCTCAAACAATGTATTGTTGAGGTTAGGTTGTTGTTTTTGTATTTGAGCAGTAATTTGTTCATCTTCGTCTTTTTCCCAAGCAAAAATCCATTCTGGTCGATAAACTAAATATTGGTCAAATAAATCAGCAATTTTGCTGCTGAGTTGATAAAGTTTGTATTGTTCAGAATGTGGCGAGGACGCTAAATAATTGCGTAAAGGTGAAAAACTTTCTTTCTCGAGAAAAGTCGGGATTAATCGCATTAAACGCCATGTCATTGAATCTTTATCAAAAGGGTTTTCTAATGCCGTTGCGGGTAAATTTTGAGCATAAAGTTGCCAAATAAAACTTGCTGGCATAGGAAATTTTAAGTTAGCTGAAATGCCTGTTTCTTTCGCTAATTCAATTTGCAGCCATTGCGCCATACCCGGGCTTTGCACCAAGATAATATCTTGCTGAAAAGGATCTTCTGGAGGTAAAGATTTGAATAAGGAAGAAAGAATTTCTTTTTGTTTTTCGAGTTGATTAGAGTAGTAAACAATGAACACAATGGCAACCTTTTGAGGATTTGATTTAGAAAAAGACAAGCCACATTTTACTTAGTTTTTATCGAAATTTCACCCATAGGATAACGCACAATGACGCGTTCGTTTTCACATTGAACGCGAAAAGTTAAGCCATTTTGTTGTATTAATTGTTCACAAGCTAATCCTAAAAATTGGCGTTGAGCTTGATTCTCCGCAACCTGTATCGCCTGAAAATCTTGATAAGTTTTCACCGCACTTTTTCTTTGGCTTGCCGTCCATTGATTGAAAGCAATAAATAAAACGCTAAATAAAGCCAAAGAAAATAATAGGGTAGTGAGCGACATGCCTTTATTCATCTGGAACATTAAAATCACTCCAACTTTTTTCTGCCAACTGCCACTGACTATATTGTTGCACTAAGGTTGTTACGACAGGTTTTCCATAGGCCAAAGTCACCCCATCTAAAGTTAGATTTCCGTTGGTGATCACCGCGCCACTAATCCTCCCTTTGCCCGTTAGTTTTAAATCTCCCTCTGCAATTAATACAGCAGACACAGTGCCATTAATTTCAACTTCCACTTGAGAATCTGAAAACCAATAAAGCTTAGGTGTTTTATTCACGTTTAAAATTCTGGGAGGGGAAGAAAAGCGCGGTCGAAAATCCGTTAGTTTTTCTGTGTGAATAAAATCTTTCAATGCACCTTGATTATCGCCTTTTGTGGGCGATTTTTTAAATAGGCTCATTCTTTCACACCAAAGAAAATATTGAATTGCATCGGTGGCACCATCAAGAGTGATGCTGATTTGCTTTACACTTTCATTATTATTTAACGGTAAATTAAGACAGGCAGTTTGTTTTTTCTCCTCTGTCATTTTTTGCAGTTGTAATGTTCTTTCTACATAGTGTTTTCGTTGATTTTGTTGCGCACGAAAAAAACTTAAATGACTGTCATCCAACAATAAGATTACGGTTAATAAACCTGAAATAAAAATCAGAATAGTCAGCGTAATAATGCCTTTTTGTATTGTCATTGTTTTTGATTCCAGAGCGCAACGACAAGGGAGGTTTCATAACTGATGTTTGGGGTTTGTTTTAAATTTCCTTTCAGCTTAATTTCTAATCCTTTTCCTTCGATTAACCAATTAAATTGTAGGGTAGTGACTTCGTATTCATTATTGTCTAATAAATCCGTCCAACCTCCCCCAGCGTTGCAAGCCGATTGTTGAAAAGCTCGTTTACAAGTTTCTGCTGTGCAATTAGTTGGAATAACACTTTGATAAGTCAGTTTGGTTTTTATCATTTTGTTACTCACTTTATAACCGAATAATTCTTCTGTACTGTTTTTAGATGTATTTTTCCCATTTTTCATACAGGTTTTCGGTGAATCTTTGCCAATACAGCCATTTTTATTTAAATCATAAAAGAACAACACGCAACTATTAAGTGGGGCGTTATCTTCTTGGCTAATGAAAATGGACGTGCCTTGTTCATCTAATTCAAATAAAGATAAATTGCTTTCTTTTCCTTTTGTATTTAATGCTCTAAATCCTAATCGACGAAGATCTTTACCAATAAGCTGTAATGTTCGTTGTAATTCTGCTTGTAGTTTTAAATGCAATAACATCTGTTGATTTTGCGTTTGTATTTGCACATAAAAATGCGAAATGCTCAGCAATAATAAAGACGATAACGCCATAGAAATCATTAGTGCTAATAGGGTTTGCCCTTTTAATAATGTTTTCATGATTGATTGCATGCACTAGCCGCTTGATTGGTTTTCAAACGAATACTGCCAACATTGAAAAATGAAAATAATGTACGTTCATTTTCCGCTTGTAGAATAAAACAACGAGTAACACTCGTATTACGAGCCCCATAAAATCTTGTAATTTCTTTAGGATAAAGGTACTGGCTTTGAATCATCGTTTTTTTAGGGAAATAAGGATAGTAAAAATGAGCATAAACCTCTTTCGGGCAGTTTGTTGGGTTTAAACAATCGCAAGTTTGATCATTTTTTACTTGTGCCGTTAAGCACCATTGTTGTGTCGCAAGGTTACGATTGATAAGTAAAAACCACACTTCCGATGAATTTTCAGCCCGTGCTTGAATTTGGCGTAGAAATAAATATAGGTGATGTTGCTCTTTGGCTAAAATCGTTTTAGGTGAATCTGTTTGCCATAATGGCACGGCAAAATTCAGCGCAATGCTGATGATTGCTAACCCAATCAATAATTCCACTAATGTCACACCTTTCTGCATAAAACTCTCCAATTTTCTACCGCACTTTAATGGTAAATAATTAATGGAAAAATCACTTCATGCTATTTTTGCGATCTGTATCGCAAACTTTTCCTGAAAACCTATAAAAACCATTGTTTTATAATTTTCAACTGGTTATTTTGGCAAATCTCGCTATAATGGCGCGGAATTTTTCTGTTCTTTAAAATCTGGTGGAAATATGAATCCAATGTTAAATATCGCCATTCGCGCGGCACGAAAAGCGGGCAATGTGATTGCTAAAAATTATGAACGCCGTGATGCTATCGAAAGCACACAAAAAGGTATTAATGATTATGTGACAAACGTTGATAAAGCGGCAGAAGCAGAAATCATTGAAATTATTCGTAAATCTTATCCTGACCACACCATCATTAGCGAAGAAACAGGTGCGCTTGAAGGCAAAGATAGCGATGTACAATGGGTGATTGATCCACTAGATGGTACCCGCAATTTTATGACGGGCCTTCCTCATTTTGCCGTGTCTATCGCAATTCGTGTAAAAAATCGCACTGAAGTCGGGGTTGTTTACGATCCAATCCGTAATGAATTATTTACCGCTGTGCGTGGTGAAGGCGCAAAATTAAACGAAGTACGTTTGCGTGTAGATAGTAAACGCGAAATTCAAGGTTCAATTTTAGCGACTGGTTTCCCATTCAAACAACCAAAATTAATGCCAACTCAATTTGCAATGATGAATGCCTTAATTGAAGATGCCGCGGATTTCCGTCGCACTGGTTCTGCTGCATTAGATTTATGTTATGTGGCTTCAAACCGTATTGATGGTTATTTTGAAATGGGCTTAAAAGCATGGGATTGCGCAGCTGGCGATTTAATCGTGCGTGAAGCGGGTGGTTTAGTCTGTGATTTTGATGCAGGTAACGGCTACTTACGCAGTGGCAATATTATCGCTGCACCATCACGCGTAATAAAAGAAATGTTAAATAAAATTCGTCCTTGTTTAGGTGCTGAATTTAATCATTAATTTTTATAAGCACAATAGCACCTATTTAAGGTGCTATTTTTAATTTTATTAATGAAACATACTTGATTAGCGACTTTATCTGCGCATCAACGAAAAAAACGACGACATTATGCTTCCAGAACTTGGCTTTTTCCTTCTTTTACTCGCAACAGCTAGCGCGTTTTTTCTTGCGTTAGTGCCTCAATTTGGGTTATTCAAAAAAAATCCTACTTTAATTAATGCCGCCTGGCCGCTTAGTTATATTTTTACCCTTGCGACGACATTCTCAATTGGTTTGCTTGCTTATTCTTTTGCGGTAGATGACTTTACCCTTGAATATGTAGCGGCACATTCTAATTCCCAATTACCTACATTTTTTAAAGTGGCTGCCACTTGGGGCGGGCATGAAGGTTCAATGTTGTTTTGGTTATTTTCATTGAGTTTATGGCTTGCTGCTTTTGCTTTTTTTAATCGAAAAAATGACCGCACTTTTTCCGCTCAATCTTTATCTTTATTGGGATTGATTTGCTTCGGTTTTGCAGCATTTATCTTATTTTATTCCAATCCATTTGGACGTATTTTCCCTGCACCAGCAGAAGGGCGCGATCTTAATCCAATGTTGCAAGATGTGGGATTAATTTTCCATCCACCATTGTTATATGTTGGCTATGTGGGCTTTGCGGTGAATTTTGCAATGAGTTTGAGTGCGTTGATTTATAACCAGTCAGCGCGGAAAATTGCACGTTCAATGCGTGGCTGGGTGTTGTTTTCTTGGTTATTTTTAACCATTGGCATTGTGCTTGGTGCTTGGTGGGCATATTACGAGCTCGGCTGGGGCGGTTGGTGGTTCTGGGATCCCGTAGAAAATGCGTCTTTAATGCCTTGGTTGCTTGGTTTGGCGTTATTACACAGTTTAATGGCAACGGAAAAACAAGGCGTATTTAGTTATTGGACAACGCTTTTTTCTCTGCTTGCTTTTGCCTTTAGCATATTAGGCACGTTTATTGTTCGTTCTGGCGCACTCACTTCTGTGCACGCTTTTGCATTGGATAACACGCGCGGTTATGTGTTGTTATTAATTTTCTTTGTTTTGACAGTGTTAGCCTTTGGTTTATTTGCTTTACGAGCGGGCAGTTCATCAGAAAGTGCGATGAAATTTCAGTTCGTTTCTAAATCTGGTGGCATTTTATTGCTGAATATTTTGCTTACCATTGCCACTGTTTCTACTTTTTTAGGCACCTTTTACCCGATGTTATTCCAAGCAATGAATTGGGGCTCAATTTCAGTGGGAAGTCCTTATTTTAATAGTATTTTCTTCCCAATTATTACGGTAGTTTTAATCTTGATGGTGATTTCCCTTACCATTCGTTGGGTGCAATTTGAGCGCGTATTATTGATACGTTGTGTATGGTTGTTGATTCCGTCTTTAATTCTTGCAGGCTTGATGATTTGGCAACAGCTACGCAATAATTCTGCATTAAATTTTCATGCTTTCGCTTTTGTGTTATTGACTCTTGCGATTTGGCTTTTGTTCGTCACTTTATGGCAAAATTGGCGACAAATTCGTTTGTCTCAATTTGGTATGATTTTAGCGCACTGTGGTGTGGCGATTGTGACCATTGGTGCGGTGATGAGCGGTTATTTTGGCAGTGAAATTGGTGTGCGTTTAGCACCGCAACAAAGTCAAACGCTGGGACAATATGAATTTCACTATCGTCAATTTTCTAATGAAATCGGTCCAAACTTTACGGCAGAAGTTGCCTTTTTTGATGTAACTGAAAATGGCAAACCTTATGCAGAAATTATCCCAGAGCGCCGTTATTACGATGTGCGAACAATGACGATGAGTGAAGTGGGGCTTGATGGCGGTTTCTGGGGGGATTTATATATTGTGATGGGTGATTCTCTCGGCAAAGGAGAATTTACTTTCCGCTTACATTATAAACCGCTGATTCGTTGGCTTTGGGCTGGCGGTATTTTAATGGCCTTTGGCGCACTTTGTAGCGTTTTCGGATTACGCAGAAAACAGGAAAAATAATGAACAAAAAACTTATCTTTTTTGCACCGCTCTTTTTGCTTTTAGGCGTGTGCGTATTATTAATTGCAGGGTTAAATCAAGATCCGAAAAAAATTGCGTCGGCTTTAATTGATAAACCTGTGCCAGAGTTTTATCAGGCTAATTTACATGAGCCATCGCAAATCGTAAGCCCGAAAGATTTTCCTAAACAGCCATTTTTACTAAATGTGTGGGGTAGTTGGTGTGGTTATTGCAAAGAAGAACATCCGTTGTTAATTGAGATTGCAAAAACGTTGCCTATTGTGGGCGTGGATTATCGCGACAATCCTCAAAATGGCATTGAAATGCTTAAGCGAATGGGCAATCCGTTCGTCTTCACCATTGATGATAGCCATGGGGAATTGGGATTAAAATTAGGTGTAGATGGTGCGCCAGAAACTTATCTTGTGGATGAAAATGGTGTGATTCGTTATCGCCATTCTGGTTTACTGGATAAAGAAACTTGGCAAACGGTATTTTTGCCAAAAATTGAAGCATTGAAGAACAAATGAAAAGCCTATTAGATATTTTTACTCGAGTTCAAAAAACATTTGTTTTTGCAACCGCACTTTTATTCGCATTTTCCTTGTTTACTCAAGCGGAAATGGTGGATACCTATCAATTCCAAAATCAAGATGATCGTACTCGCGCCGTAGAGTTGGCAAGATCTTTACGCTGCCCGCAATGTCAAAACCAAAATTTGGTGGAATCTAATTCTCCAATTGCTTATGACTTGCGTCTTGAAGTGTACAAAATGGTGGACGAAGGAAAAACTAATCAGCAAATTATCGATCAAATGACCGCTAGATTTGGTGATTTTGTGAATTATAAACCGCCATTCAAATGGAATACTGCGTTATTGTGGCTGTTGCCAATCGCTCTTTTAATTTTAGCTGCCGCATTGCTTTATTTCTCAAATAGAAAAAAATCGGCTTTATCTTCAGTCGAGAAGGGAAGTGCGTTGGAAAAAGAACAGCGATATTTTTCTGTTAATGCTGAGCCTCATTTGGATCCTAAGCAAAAGGAAGAAAGGACAGATTTCTTTGGGAAAAGTAATCATAAACTTTCTTTTGTGGTTTTCTTTTTATTAATTGCTATTCCAACCGTTTATTATTTTTCTCTTGATCGTTTTAGTCGTGTTCAACAAGGCGAGCAATCAATGATTGAGCAACATAATCAAAATGTTGAAATGAATGATGAACACAAAAATGAAAATGTGATTGAGAAGATCCAAAATAAACTGCGAACTGATCCGAATAATGCGGAAACTTGGCTTCAACTTGGGGAAGCCTATGTGCAGAATAATGAATTTGATAGTGCGCTTGTTGCTTATTCTAATGCAGAAAAAATATCAGGCAGTAAACCTAATATTTTAGGCTTGGCAGCCACCGCACTTTATTATCAAGCAGGCCAGCAAATGACCCCAAAAGTAGAACAACTTTTGAATGAAGCGTTGGCAAAAGATAAAAATGAAGTATCTAGCCTTTCTTTGTTGGCGACAATTGCCTTAGAAAATCGTCAATATCCACAAGCCAGTGCGTATTTACAGCAATTGTTAGATTCTGGTAATGCGGCAGTGGAGCGTCGTTCCGTTATTCAACGAATGAAGATGTTGGATTTTTTACAACGTGGTGAAAAAGGGCAAAATCCGTGAGCCAATATTCTGAAAATATTATTATTGGTGCAGGGGCGGCAGGATTATTTTGTGCCGCACAGTTGGCTAAGCTAGGCAAGTCGGTGACAGTTTTCGACAACGGCAAAAAAATCGGACGTAAGATTTTGATGTCAGGCGGAGGGTTTTGTAATTTCACCAATTTAGAGGTTACGCCTGCTCATTATCTTTCACAAAATCCTCATTTCGTCAAATCTGCCCTTGCTCGTTATACCAATTGGGATTTTATTTCTTTAGTGGCGGAGCAGGGGATTGCTTATCACGAAAAGGAATTGGGGCAATTATTTTGCGATAATGGCGCAGAACAAATCGTTGAAATGCTGATATCTGAATGCGATAAATATGGTGCTAAGATTTTATTGCGTAGCGAAGTTTCTCAAGTTGAACGGATTCAAAATGATGAAAAAGTGCGGTTTGTTTTACAGGTAAATTCAACCCAATGGCAATGTAAAAATTTGATTGTCGCGGCAGGTGGGCTTTCTATGCCGGGGCTTGGCGCAACGCCATTTGGCTACCAAATCGCGGAACAATTTGGCATTCCTGTTATTCCTCCACGCGCGAGTTTGGTGCCCTTTACTTATCGAGAAATAGATAAATTTTTAACCGCACTTTCAGGCATTAGCTTGCCAGTCACGATCACAGCCCAGTGCGGAAAATCGTTTCACAACCAGCTTTTGTTTACTCATCGTGGTATTTCAGGCCCTGCGGTGTTGCAAATTTCTAATTATTGGCAGCCCACTGAGTCAGTGGAAATCGATTTATTACCGAACCACAATTTGGAAGAAGAAATTAATCAAGCAAAACAATCTTCACCAAAACAAATGTTGAAAAGCATCTTGGTTCGATTATTGCCGAAAAAATTGGTCGAGCTTTGGATTGAACAAGGGCTTATGCAAGATGAAGTTATTGCTAACATCAGCAAAGTGCGGGTAAAAAATCTGGTGGATTTTATTCATCACTGGGAATTTACTCCAAATGGCACGGAAGGCTATCGAACGGCTGAAGTGACAATGGGCGGTGTAGATACTAAAGTAATTTCTTCTAAAACAATGGAAAGCAACCAAGTAAGCGGCTTGTATTTTATTGGTGAAGTATTGGATGTAACAGGCTGGCTCGGTGGTTATAACTTCCAGTGGGCGTGGAGCTCGGCTTATGCTTGTGCAATGGCGATTGCGGAATAGAGTGAGAACGTTCAGATTGTTTATTTAGGAGGATAAAAATATCCTCCTTTTTATTTTAGATTAAAGAATATCTAATAATTCTACTTCAAATACGAGTGTCGAGAATGGCGGAATTGATGCGCCAGCGCCACGTTCACCATAAGCAAGTTCGTGTGGAATAGTGAGTTTCCATTTAGAACCTACCGGCATCATTTGTAATGCTTCAACCCAACCACGAATTACGCCGTTTACAGGAAATTCAGCTGGCGTACCACGAGCAACAGAGCTATCAAACACCGTACCATCTGGTAATGTACCAGTGTAGTGTACACGCACTTTATCTGTTGCAGATGGTTTTGCGCCATTGCCTTCAGTCATGATTTCGTATTGCAAACCGCTGTCTGTTACGTTTACGCCCGCTTTTTTCGCATTTTCTTCTAAGAATTTTTTGCCTTCTTCTTCAATGGCTTTAAATTGTGCTTGTTGTGCTTCTGCGGCTTGTTGTTGAAGTGCCTGAACCGAATGCATTAACTCATTGATGTCTAATGCTGGTTGATTATGATTTAATGCGTCAAAAATACCTTTCGCTACAGCTTCAATGGTGATTCCCATTTGGCTATCCGCTAATTGTTGGCCAATTTGCAAACCAATACCGTAGCTACCTTTTTCAGAAACGCTTTCTAATTTTACTTGTTCAAAATTCATTTGATATTTTCCTTTCGTTAAAAAATTATTTTTTATATGCCAAGATTTCGCCCATGCGAACAGGTTCGTTGACGCTTAAATGATCAGCTAAACGGACTTGATTTGTTTGGAATAAATTAATTACTGTCGAACCAAGTTGGAACCAACCCATTTCTTGACCTTTCAATAATTTGACTGCACTTTCGCCTTCATAAGTCCAAGTTTTCACTTCATTGTGGCGAGGTGGATTAATTACGCCCGCCCAAGTTGTGCCAATACTTGCAGTGATGGTTGCACCGACTAAAATTTGTACCATTGTGCCAAATTCAGTATCAAATACACAAATCACGCGTTCATTACGCGCAAATAAATTCGGTACATGTTGGGCTAAAAATGGATTCACAGAGAATAAATCACCCGGCACATAAATCATTTTGCGTAGTGTACCATCGCACGGCATATGCACTCGGTGGTAATCACGAGGAGAAAGATAAGTAGTGGCAAATTCACCATTTTTAAAGGTTTCCACTAATTCTTTATCTTCTGCCAGTAAGTCTTCTAGGCTGAAAAAATGCCCCTTAGCTTGTAATAAAAGATTATCGTCAATATGACCGCACTCGCTAATGTGACCGTCTGCTGGTAAACAAAGTGCGGTAGGATTTTGATTGATTGGACGCGCGTTTTCTTTTAACGGACGAATAAAAAATTCATTAAAACTTGCGTAATCAGAAAATTTTTCTTTTTGCGCAATGCTCATATCAATGTTGTATTTTTTCGCAAAAGCTTTAATTACAACATGGGTTAGCACACTCCATTTTTGTTTAGCAAACCAGCCTGCAATTTGAGTTAAATAAATTTGCGGCATGACATATTGAAATGCCACTTTCAAGCGTTGCCAATAAGAATTTGAAGTCATCATTATCTTTCCTTGTTAAAAAAAGAGGCGTGATTATAGCAATTTTTATCAATGTGCCAACTTTTTTGGTGGTTTTGGGGGCGTTATTTTAATAGCCTAGGTAAAAAAATTGGCACACGTTGAAAGCGTGTGCCACAGTAAAATATTAGTTAGAACAAGTATCTTATGCCAATATGAGCTTGCCAATTTTGTTTGAAGCGGTGAATTGTTGAGCTTTGTGCTTCAAAATAAACTTGGGTATTTTTAGCTTTATTCATATAAGACAAGCCTAATCCATATTCTAGCCAATTACCTTTATTTAATATTTTCTCAACGGCCACTTTATTAAACGTATATTTCATTTCACTAAGAAATTCTCGTCTATACATGAGTTTAATATAAGGGTGAATCTCTTTTTCGTTGAAATAATCTAATCCAGCTCTAAAGCCAATTCGTCCTACTAAACTTCTTACTTTTTCCGTTTCAACCATTAGCTTGTTTGATACTGTGAAATCATATCCTTTTGTAGCATGATAGGATAATTGAGCCTCTGGTTGTAAATAGATTACACGTTCAGCTGTTTCACTTAAGTTAATACGTTTCCCTGTTTCTGCGGAAAGTATATAAGTAAAAGTGCGTATTGTCGGGGATTTAACCGATTTTTTTGACGGGCTAACTAAGTCATAACCGCCACTATAACTTATTGCTTTCGTAAAGAAATCAAAATACCAGTCGTTTTCCTTGTTTAACCAAGAAGAATATAAGCCTAATTCTGTGCCATTAAGTTTAATTTTGCCTGGATATGTTTGTGATTTTGCAGCGGAACTGATATATCCAAATGAGAGACCATTATAATTTATCCAATTTCCTCTTGCGTTTATCCAATCATAGCCAATTTTTAAGCCTAGGTAGTTATTGGTATATCCGCTAACTTTAATACTTCCTTTACTAACGTATTGGCCATCAATATTTTTTGCCCAAATCTGACTTTGTTTGGTGATATTTTTATTGAAATGAATTTCGCCTAAGCGTTGATGTAAACTTTCAGTTAAAGTCAAATTAGATTGATAAATAATATCGCCTAAAATTACCGCACCTTGTGCACCAGTGCTTAAACGACCTGTAGGATTTAGGTAATAGTCTTTACCGGCAGGGATGTTTACAATTTTGGAACCACTTGGATCTGTCAAAGTAAACTCATAAGCCCCTTGGTCGGTAGTACCTGTCTTTAAGGCAAAATCCCCTTTGACTTTTGATTTGTCTGGTGTTTTAAATTCTACGAGTAATAGATGCTCATCTCCCTTGGTAGGCGCACTGCCATCGTCTTTATAATTAACCTTATGATGACCTTCGCTGGAATCACGGACAATCAGTCTATCCGCAGTGCCTTTCATAATGTCACCTTGCATATTGAAAGTACCACCATCACCTTTCAAATTTTCCACAGAGATATTAATATTCCGCTTAGGATTGCCAAAGTTTACGGTAGCACCATTGGAGATATGAAAGTTATTCAATTTTGATGTATTTGTAGCATCCCATCGTGCTCCATTAGTCATAGTAAAATTAAATTTAGTATTAGCTTTATCAGGATCTGGACCATCACGGTTTTCTTCAAACAGAGGTTGTCCATGAGGCAGATTATTAGGATCATCGGGATCACCAGTATATCTTTGTTTACCAATATGAGCTTCTCCGTGGAAGTAAGAATCTTTATTTTTTAAGTTTAATTCAATTTTACCCCCATTCAGAGCGTGAATATCTCCGTCGATTTGTACCTTTCCATCTCCTTTAATTTCAGCTTTACTATTTTTCCCATCTACATTTAATGCATCCCCGATAGATTTTTGTTTTCCGTTTTCATCAAGTACAGGTTGCACATCTATTTTCACATCACCATAGAAAGTAACACGATCGTAAGATTCATCAGGTTCCTCATCACTTCTCGGACCTTTTTTCGGTAACCCCCCTACATAAACACCGTAATTTTCTGCATTCATCTTGTTACCACGGTCTACCTTGATATTTACAGCTCCATAAAAATCCATTTCCGTTTGATTAATAACAGTTCTCCTAGGACCCGTATTTGTTATATTTACATTTCTATAGTGGGTGGTACCAATCCCACGCGCTTTTGTCGTACCAGATACTGTATAAATATTAAGGGTAGAATCCTTCTCTAATTTGATATGGGTATGGCTTTTTTGTCCTGGTGCATTCATTAAGGTGTTATCGCTTTTTAACAACTCAATGCCATTCATTTCCGGATTATTAGTCACCTTAGATCCATCTGTAAAGAGATAGTTCGTCCCTTTAAAAGTAATCGTCGTGTCAGACATTCCCTTACCATCTGTGGTCAACGTTTGGTTTCCAAAGATAGAATGCCTAGAATTTATGGTTTTAATCGACACATTTTCTAAGGTAATATCATTATGCCCCTTATAGCTATTATCGGCTAATAGAAAACCTGCATTTTCAGCAGCACTTTGTAACCTATATCTATTTGCGCTCACATAGCCTATAGGTTTGTCTTTGACTATCGTCCAGTGTGCTGGTGCTTTCACTTCCGTTCCATCAAAATTTTTCCATTTTGATGCTGCTACATCGGTTTGGTTAGCAATAGTATCACTGATTGTTCCATTTCCCTTAACAGTGACTTCATTTTTCCCTTCATAAGCTGCAACAACCAAGGCATTAATTGGTTCATCCTTTGCACTATAATCTAATACTTTTCCTTTATTTTCTTGATTTTTTGTGGCTACTACCGCTGTGAACCTTTGTTTTTCAAGAACTTGTCCATCCGCAGTAGCAGATTCACCAGTTGTCGCTTGAACGAGAAGTAAAATAACAAAGAGAAACGACGATTTTTTATATTTCATAGTTATTTTGTTCCTTTTGATTTTTTTAGTTGAGATGTACTAATAGGCTATTCATTGATAACCGTTCTCAGTAGGATATTCTTTGGGGTATTATTTTATGCGCTAAAAAAGGTTTTGTTATGTTAGATCATTTTTATGTTTGCGGTGTATGTTTTTTATCCTATTTTAGTTTAATTGTTTTTTTTTGAGCTGTTTGCGGTGTTTTTTTAATCGCGTTAATCGCGTTGCTTCTGGACGTTCTTGTAAATGAAATCGACGTGAACTAAGATGAAAATTATAAAATTGAGTCAAAAGTGCGGTTGCTACAGCGTAAATTTTAGAAAATCCACGATTTCTCTTTGACTATCTTCGAAACAACAGGTAATATTCACGCCCTATGCAAAAGGTAAAACTACCCCTCACTGTTGATCCCATAAAAGATGCTCAAAGACGGCTTGATTATGTTGGCTATTATGCTGCAAATCAGCTTGAGCGTTTGGCGGAATCAGTGGTAAACGTGCTCAGCGATGCACAGGTAACATTATCGTTTTATGTTGATCCACAAAAATTAGTGGTGATGAAAGGTAAAGTACAGGTTGATGTCGAGCTTGAATGTCAGCGTTGTAATTTGCCTTACAAACAAACATTGGAGTGTGAGTTTATTTATAGTCCAGTGGCTAATTGGGATCAAGCTGATGACTTGCCCGAAATTTATGAACCAATCGAATTTAATGCGTTTGGCGAAATAGATTTAATTGGTACAGTGGAAGACGAACTTATTTTAGCTCTACCGCTTGTCCCAATGCATTCATCTGAACACTGTGAAGTGTCCGCGCAGGAACAGGTTTTTGGCGAATTGCCTGAAGAATTGGCAAAAAAACCGAACCCGTTCGCTGTATTAGCTAATTTAAAGCAAAAGTAAATTAAATTTAGGAGTATAGCCAATGGCTGTTCAACAAAACAAAAAATCTCGTTCACGTCGTGATATGCGTCGTTCACACGATGCTTTAACAACTGCTGCTGTATCAGTAGATAAAGCAAGCGGTGAAACTCACTTACGCCACCACGTAACTGCAGACGGTTACTATCGTGGTCGTAAAGTGATCAATAAGTAATTTTTACTTATAGGTGTTCACTTGAACCGTCTAACCTTGGCGTTAGATGTGATGGGCGGGGACGTTGGTCCCCGTATTACTATCCCCGCATCCCTTTTGGCGTTGGAACGAGATCCAATGCTTTTTCTTATTCTGTTTGGCGATAAGCAACAAATTTCCCCTTTACTTGAAAACAGCCCTCAATCACTTTTAGATCGTCTTCATATTCAACATTGTTCTCACAAAATTGATAATAACCAAGCTATTTCTTATGCATTGCGCCATAGCAAGGGAACTTCTATGCGTTTAGCACTAGAAAGCGTGCAACGTGGTGAGGCGCAAGGTTGTGTGAGTGCTGGCAATACAGGGGCGTTAATGGGATTATCAAAAATTTTGTTGCAACCTTTACAAGGCATTGCGCGTCCGGCATTAGTGGCTTTTATTCCAACAATGAACGGTGAAAAATCTGTGATGTTGGATTTAGGCGCAAATGTGGAATGTGATGCGCAAAATCTTTATCAATTTGCACAAATGGGCGCAATTTTTGCAGAAAATCATCTTCATCTTGTTTATCCGCGCATTGGTTTATTAAATATTGGTGTAGAAGCCATTAAGGGACATCAATCTATTCGCGAAGCCGCAAATTTGTTAGAAAAATCTACCGCACTTAATTATGTTGGTTTTATTGAGGGTGATGCTTTGTTGAATGGTCGCGTGGATGTTATTGTTAGTGAGGGATTTGCTGGCAATATCGCGTTAAAAACCCTTGAGGGGGCAGCAAAAAATTTGTTGTCTTTATTTAAAAATCAATCGAAGGTATCACGTTTAAAACCGATTTTGGCGTGGATAATGCGATATTTTTTCAAACAAAGTTATCAACGCTTGAAACGCATTAACCCTGATGAATATAATGGCGCATCACTTATTGGCTTAAAAGCTGTGGTGGTAAAAAGTCACGGTAGCGCAAATGTGAATGCTTTTGCGCACGCCATTGCCGATGCTGCCTTACAAGCCCGCCTGCAACTTCCAGAAAAAATTTTGGCAGGGCTTGCTCGTTATTAATGAC
Source organism: Haemophilus haemolyticus (assembly GCF_003352385.1). NCBI lineage: Bacteria > Pseudomonadati > Pseudomonadota > Gammaproteobacteria > Pasteurellales > Pasteurellaceae > Haemophilus > Haemophilus haemolyticus. The sequence goes on from NZ_CP031243.1 coordinate 808,582, forward strand.
TTAATTTTTATTTATTATGAATAGCAGAATTTTATCTACTGGTAGTTATTTACCAAGCTACATCCGCACCAATGCGGAATTGGAAAAAATGGTTGATACATCAGATGAATGGATTGTCACTCGTTCCGGTATTCGTGAACGTCGTATCGCAGCGGCAGATGAAACTGTTGCAACAATGGGATTTGAAGCGGCAAAAAATGCGATCGAAGCTGCCCAGATTAATCCTCAAGATATTGAACTGATTATTGTTGCAACAACAAGTCATTCACACGCTTATCCAAGTGCGGCTTGCCAAGTGCAAGGTTTATTAAATATCGATGATACGATTTCTTTTGATTTAGCTGCAGCTTGTACTGGTTTTGTCTATGCCTTGAGCGTAGCCGATCAATTTATTCGTGCCGGCAAGGTGAAAAAAGCCTTAGTGATAGGCTCAGATCTCAATTCTCGTAAATTAGATGAAACTGATCGCAGCACTGTTGTTCTATTTGGTGATGGTGCGGGAGCAGTAATTCTTGAAGCGAGTGAACAAGAAGGGATTATTTCGACTCATTTACATGCTTCAGCAGATAAACATAATGCCCTTGTTTTAGCTCAACCTGAACGTGGCGTAGAAAAATCTGGATATATCGAGATGCAAGGTAACGAAACCTTCAAATTGGCAGTTCGTGAACTTTCAAATGTGGTGGAAGAAACACTTTTAGCAAATAATTTGGATAAAAAAGATTTAGACTGGCTTGTGCCACACCAAGCAAATTTACGTATTATTACAGCGACAGCTAAAAAATTAGAAATGGATATGTCGCAAGTGGTGGTAACGTTAGACAAATACGCTAACAACAGTGCTGCAACTGTGCCTGTCGCTTTAGATGAGGCTGTTCGAGATGGCCGTATTCAACGTGGGCAGTTACTATTATTAGAGGCCTTTGGCGGTGGTTGGACTTGGGGTTCAGCGTTAGTGAGATTTTAGTTGATTTGATATAATTATTGATGATTTTAAAGTGCGGTAAAAATTGACCGCACTTTTTGTGTTAAGTGTCAGGCGAAATCCTGACTTCAATTAACGAAAAATATTTTTAATTAAAACATAGGATAACAACATAATGAAAAAATTCGCAATGGTCTTCCCAGGTCAAGGCTCCCAAACTGTCGGTATGCTTGCTGATCTTGCCACTGAATATCCAATCGTTACTGAAACATTTAAACAAGCATCTGATGCGCTTGGTTATGATTTATGGAATCTTGTTCAACAAGGCCCTGCTGAAGAACTCAATAAAACATGGCAAACTCAGCCCGCACTTTTGGCAGCTTCAGTCGCTATTTATCGCGTATGGCAAGAAAAATTTCCTCAATTAAAACCAGAAGTGATGGCAGGCCATAGCTTAGGTGAGTATTCTGCGTTAGTTTGTGCTGGTGTGTTGGATTTCCAAGATGCGATTAAATTAGTGGAATTGCGCGGAAAATTAATGCAACAAGCTGTGCCTGAAGGCACTGGCGCAATGTATGCAATCATTGGTTTGGATAATGAAGCGATTATTAATGCTTGTAAACAAGCGGAAGAAGGTGAAGTTGTATCAGCGGTGAATTTCAACTCACCAGGCCAAGTCGTTATCGCTGGCGCGAAAGCTGCAGTTGAGCGTGCAGCTACATTATGTAAAGAAGCGGGGGCGAAACGTGCATTGCCATTAGCCGTGAGCGTACCTTCTCACTGTGCCTTGATGAAACCAGCAGCGGAGCAATTAGCGGTAACACTTGAGAATATTCAAATTAATACACCAACAACCTCGGTATTAAATAACGTTGATGTGAAAGCTGAAACTGAAGGTGCAGAAATTCGTACCGCACTTGTTCGTCAGTTATATAGCCCAGTTCGTTGGACTGAAACAGTTGAAAAAATAGCGCAAGATGGCGTTCAAGCACTTGTTGAAGTGGGACCAGGTAAAGTATTAAATGGTTTAACCAAACGCATTGTGGGTGATTTACAAGCTATATCTGTAAATGATGTTGCATCATTCAATGCTGTAGAAGAATTTTTAGCGTAAAAGGAAGAAAAAAATGCAAGGTAAAATTGCTTTAGTGACAGGGGCTACTCGTGGTATCGGTCGTGCGATTGCAGAAGAACTTAGCTCAAAAGGTGCATTTGTAATTGGTACTGCAACATCTGAAAAAGGTGCAGAGGCAATTTCTGCATATTTAGGGGATAAAGGTAAAGGCTTAGTGTTAAACGTAACTGATAAAGAATCCATCGAAGCAGCACTTGAGCAAATCAAAAATGATTTTGGCGATATTGATATTCTCGTGAATAACGCAGGTATTACTTGCGATAACTTATTGATGCGTATGAAAGATGATGAGTGGTTTGATATTATGCAAACTAACTTAACTTCGGTGTATCATCTTTCTAAAGCCATGTTACGTTCAATGATGAAAAAACGTTTTGGTCGTATCATCAATATTGGTTCAGTGGTCGGTTCAATGGGGAACCCCGGTCAAACTAACTATTGTGCGGCAAAAGCGGGTGTGATTGGTTTTTCTAAATCTTTAGCGAAAGAAGTGGCTGCGCGCGGTATTACTGTAAATGTAGTTGCACCTGGTTTTATTGCAACGGATATGACAGAAGTGCTTACCGATGAACAAAAAGCGGGGATCTTATCTAATGTTCCAGCTGGTCGTTTAGGCGAAGCAAAAGACATAGCTAAAGCTGTTGCTTTCTTAGCTTCTGATGATGCAGCTTACATTACAGGCACAACGTTGCATGTAAATGGTGGTTTATATATGAGCTAATGCTGAAAATCAGCATTTCTCTTTATTTGGACTTGAGTGGCGTTCTAAACACAAAATCATAGCCAAAGATTTTAGATAATGTTAGAATCCCATTCGCAGTGTAGCTTGGTTACGCCTTGAGCGTATGCAAAGGTACGTAACTATTTTTAATGTGTGTATTCAGATTGCCCATTTTGTGGTGCGACCAGCCTATAAAATAGTTGCAAGTTGATAAAAAATACATACACTAACCGCTCTTTTATGAGTTAAAACCAACAAAATAGGAAAAACAAATGAGTATTGAAGAACGCGTGAAAAAAATCATCGTTGAACAATTAGGTGTTAAAGAAGAAGATGTTAAATCTGAAGCTTCTTTCGTTGAAGATTTAGGTGCGGACTCTTTAGACACAGTTGAATTAGTAATGGCTTTAGAAGAAGAATTCGATATCGAAATTCCAGATGAAGAAGCTGAAAAAATCACAACTGTTCAATCTGCGATTGACTACGTGCAAAACAATCAATAATTTCAAGTTGGGCGACTTTTAAGTCGCCTAATTTTTTCCCAAAAATCCTCTTTAAAATCACCGCACTTTTCTCTTATTCCTGCATTGTAAAATTGATCTGAATTACCTTTTAATTCAATTCTTGCTCTAAAATTTAAAAAATATCTAGTTTTATTCCTCAAAAAGGGTATTATTTTTACAGTTTTTTTATTTTTGAGGTACTTATGCTTTATTTAGAATTTTTATTCTTATTATTAATGCTTTATATGGGAAGCCGTTACGGCGGTATCGGTTTAGGTGTCGTGTCTGGTATCGGTCTTGCTATCGAAGTTTTCGTATTCCGTATGCCAGTAGGGAAAGCACCAATTGATGTAATGCTCATCATCCTTGCAGTGGTAACTTGTGCATCCATACTTGAAGCAGCTGGCGGTTTGAAATTTATGTTACAAATTGCTGAACGCATTCTTCGTAAAAATCCAAAGCGTGTCACTTTACTAGGCCCATTGGTCGTGTATTTATTAACGTTTATGCTTGGTACTGGTCACTCTGTTTACACAATTATGCCAATCATCGGTGATGTTGCATTGAAAAACAAAATCCGTCCAGAGCGCCCAATGGCAGCGTCTTCGGTAGCATCTCAATTAGCGATCACATCTAGTCCACTCTCTGCAGCCGTTGTCTTCTATCTAGGTAAAATTACTGCTATGCCAGGTTTTGAGCATATTAGTTTGTTAGATATTATTTGTGTGACAGTTCCTGCAACCTTAGCGGGTACGATAGCGCTTTCCTTATACAGTATGCGTCGTGGTAAAGAGTTGGAACAGGATCCTGAATATCAACGTCGTTTACAAGATCCTGTATGGAGCGAACGTATTTTAAATACCACAAGCACAACATTGAATGAAACCCTTCCACAAGGTGCTAAAAAATCAGTGTATTTGTTCTTATTAGCATTGGTGGTGATTGTTGCAATTGCGATGATTCCTGAAATTCGTACTATCGGTAGCGGAAAAGCGATTTCCATGTCGCTAATCATCCAAATGATGATGCTTTGTTTCGGTGGTGTGATTTTACTTGCAACGAAAACGAATCCTCAAATCGTGCCAAATGGCGTGGTATTTAAGTCAGGTATGGTAGCTGCTATTGCGATTTATGGTATTGCTTGGATGAGCGATACTTACTTCCAATACGCAATGCCAGAATTTAAAGCCGCGATTACTGATATGGTTCAAACTTATCCTTGGACGTTCGCATTGGCATTATTTGCAGTTTCTGTCGTAATTAATAGCCAAGCTGCGACTGCAGTCATGTTATTACCTGTGGGTATTGGCTTAGGTATTCCTGCGCCAATCTTGGTTGGTTTAATGCCTGCAACTTATGCCTATTTCTTTATTCCAAATTATCCATCAGACATTGCAACAGTAAACTTTGACGTAACGGGTACAACGAAAATTGGTAAATATTATTTTAACCACAGTTTCATGGTGCCAGGTTTAATTGGGGTTGTTGTTGCTTGCTTGGTCGGTGTTTCTGTGGCGGAATTAGTGATTCGCTAATTTACACACAAACTAAATCCTTTTAATATAAAAGCACCTTTGAATGGTGCTTTTATTTTATGACAACCTACATCGCCTACGGCAATATAAATCAACCTTTTTCTTTGGAGTCGTTACCCGATGAACTGATTCCAGAAAATCTGTATCAAATTGAAACGGATAGCTCGCGTGTTTTTCAGCGTCATCAGTGCCGTCGGCTTGCTCACTTATTACTTTTCCAACTTCTAAAAATATCAGGAAAATCCACCGCACTTTTATCTCAAATTCATCGTACTGAAAGTGGCAGACCTTATTTTCTTGATGAGCGAATAGATTTTAATATTAGCCATTCTGGTGATTGGGTGGCGGTAATATTAGATATTAGAAATGAAGAAAAAAGTGCGGTGGGAATTGATATTGAATTTCCTAAAATAAGAAATTTTACGGCGTTGATGGAACATATTGCACCAAAAGAAGAAATTGATTGGTTTCATCATCAGCAGGATTCTTTGAACGCTTTTTATCGTTGTTGGTGTTTGAGAGAGGCTGTATTGAAATCTCAAGGATTTGGGATCGTAAAATTATACAATGTTCGTCATTTCCCTAAACAACAAAAAATTTTTTCAGATTATTGTCCGCAGGGGCAGTTGTGGTTTACTGACGAACTCCCTGTTTATTTAGCTGCTTTTGTCAATCATCAAGAAAAATTACCGCACTTTTATGAATGGAGTGGGGAAAGTTTACAGATAAAAGAACTTCAAAAATGCGTTCTTTATGATGTGAATTAATCAAGAAAATCCTTATGTAAAATCAAGGATTTTTTATTGCCTAAAAAGCCTTGTATTTTCATAGACGCGCCCCATTTATTTAGCTAAACTCTTAACAATTTTTTGACAAATGGAGAATGAAATGTCACAGAACGGTTCAGATCGCGATCCTTGGAGTAAACCAGGGCAAAGCAATGACCAACAGCCGGGAAATTCATCCAATAATAATGGATGGAATAACAATCAAAATCGTGGGAATCAAGAACAGTCTCCGCCAGATATTGAGGAGATTTTTAATAACCTTCTCAGAAAATTAGGTGGTGGAAATAAAAAGAGCGGTCAAAATAATGGTAGTTCTCAAAACAATACGCCATTTAATTTTGGAAAAGTGGTGCCGCTTGCCGTGGCGATTGGTGCGATTATTTGGGGCGTAAGTGGTTTCTACACTATTAAAGAGGCTGAGCGTGGTGTAGTGCTTCGTTTTGGTGAATTACATTCTATTGTTCAACCAGGTTTGAACTGGAAACCAACATTTGTAGATAAAGTATTGCCAGTGAATGTAGAGCAAGTTAAAGAACTTCGCACACAAGGTTCAATGCTGACTAAAGATGAAAATATGGTTCGAGTAGAAATGACCGTGCAATATCGTGTGCAAGATCCTGCAAAATATCGTTTTAGCGTGACGAATGCGGATGATAGTTTAGGTCAAGCGACTGACAGTGCATTGCGTTATGTGATCGGCCATATGTCAATGAATGATATTTTAACAACAGGCCGTGCGGTTGTTCGTGAAGATACGTGGAAAGCGTTAAATGACATTATCAAATCCTATGACATGGGACTTGAGGTTATTGATGTGAACTTCCAATCTGCGCGTCCACCTGAAGAAGTAAAAGATGCGTTTGATGATGCGATTAAAGCGCAGGAAGATGAACAACGTTTCATTCGTGAAGCAGAAGCCTATGCCCGAGAGAAAGAGCCGATTGCGCGTGGCGATGCACAACGTATTATTGAAGAAGCGACAGCTTATAAAGATCGTATCGTGTTAGATGCACGAGGTGAAGTGGAACGTTTGCAGCGTTTGTTGCCTGAATTTAAAGCTGCACCAGATTTACTGCGTGAGCGTTTATATATTCAAACCATGGAAAAAGTCATGGCAAATACGCCAAAAGTGATGCTTGATGGCAATAATGGTAACAATTTAACCGTGTTACCCTTAGAACAAATTATGGGTAAAAAAGTATCAGCTAAAGCGCCAGCCGTAACAGAAAGAGCGGTAGAATCTGCACCTGTTTTATCACAGCCAGAGCGTATTAATCATTCTTCAAGCCAACTACCAAGCACTGTTGAGCCGATTCGCCAAGGGAGATTTAACTAATGCGTAAATTTTTATTACCAGCTATTTTTGTCATTGCGGCAGTGGTGTATTCCAGTGTCGTGGTCGTGACGGAAGGTACTCGCGGTATTATGTTGCGATTCAACAAAGTACAACGTGATGCAGATAACAAAGTGGTTGTATATGAACCAGGCTTGCATTTTAAAGTGCCTTTGATTGATAGCATTAAAGTTTTAGATGCACGTATTCGTACTTTAGATGGTTCGGCAACACGTTTTGTTACTGTTGAGAAAAAAGACTTGCTAGTAGATTCTTATGTGAAATGGAAGATTAGTGATTTTGGTCGATTCTACACATCTACTGGTGGTGGCGATTATACCCAAGCTTCAAGCTTGTTAAGTCGTAAAGTAAATGACCGTTTGCGTTCTGAAATTGGTACAAGAACCATTAAAGATATCGTTTCTGGTACGCGTGGTGAATTAATGGAAGGTGCAAAAAAAGCTTTAAATTCAGGGCAAGATAGTACGGCGGAATTGGGTATTGAAGTGATTGATGTGCGTGTAAAACAAATTAATTTACCAGATGAAGTATCTTCTTCAATTTATCAACGTATGCGTGCAGAACGTGATGCAGTCGCGCGTGAACACCGTTCTCAAGGTAAAGAAAAAGCAGCATTTATTCAAGCGGATGTAGATCGTAAAGTGACCTTGATTCTTGCTAATGCAAATAAAACTGCACAAGAATTACGAGGCTCAGGCGATGCAGCTGCGGCAAAATTATATTCAGATGCTTTTGCACAAGAGCCACAATTCTTTACTTTTGTACGTAGCTTAAAAGCCTATGAAGCGAGTTTTGCAAATTCTGACAATATGATGATTTTAAAACCAGATAGTGATTTCTTCCGCTTTATGCAGGCACCGAAGAAATAGATTTAGAATTGATAAAAACACCTTCCTTGTGAAGGTGTTTTTTTATAGCCAGCGTCTTACTTTTTGTTTGTAATGACGGTATTCATCGCCAAATTTACTTTCCAAATAGGCTTCTTCTCGGGCTATTTGAACGCGATTCATAACTAGTATAAAGACAATCACACCTAACCAAGTCAAACTATTACCCAACCAAAGAGACCAAGCAATTAACATTAACAGCAAGCTTAAATACATTGGATTACGGCTAAATCGAAATATGCCTGTAGAAACTAATTGTGTTGTGTGTTTAAAGTCATGAGGATTGATGGTCGTTTTGCGGATAAAAAATTGAAGCACACTGCCCCCAGCAATCAAAAATGAAAGTGTAATGACAAAGGCAATAACTGCAAAATGGACAGAATAACTAGCAACTTTTGGCAAAAAATACATTGCTGTGCCAATTAATAAACAGAGTAGTGGTGGTGGAATAAATAACATCGCTAAATCTCATTAATAAAAATGCCGCCTGGTGATAGACGGCATGTAAAGTGCGGTCAAAATTTATTTTAATTTTGCTTTAATCGCTTCTGCCACAAGTTCAGCTTCAGGCCCTAAAATGACTTGTAATCCATCATTACCTAATTTTACATTACCTTTTGAACCCAGCGCTTTAAGTTGATCTTCATTAATATTGTGATGGTCAACTAAAGTTAAGCGTAAACGAGTGATACAAGCATCCACAGTTTTGAAGTTTTCTGAACCACCTAAAGCAGCAATAAATTTCACTGCTCTTTCTTCGCGAGATTGGTTGCTTTGTGTTGGGGCTGCAGCTGTTTCTGCTTTATCTTCACGTCCTAGCGTTTTTAGATTAAAGGCATTAATTGCAAAACGGAACACAAAATAATAGATAGCAAAAAATATAATACCTTGTACAAGTAACATATACCAACTAACGGCAAGTGGGTTGCGGCTAGAAAGTACCATATCCACTAAACCAGCACTAAAGCCGAAGCCTGCAATCCAGTGCATTGTGGCTGCAATGAATACAGAGATACCTGTTAATAACGCATGCAATACATAAAGTACAGGCGCAACGAACATGAATGAGAATTCAAGCGGTTCAGTGATCCCTGTAAAGAAAGAGGCTAATGCACCCGCAAGCATAATTGAGGCCACTTGTACTTTTTGATTTGGTTTTGCGCAGTGATAAATCGCAAGAGCAGCACCCGGTAAACCAAACATCATGACAGGGAAGAAACCAGCTTGATACATACCAGTTACACCCACAGTTGCAGTGCCTTCAGCAATGGATTTAGCGCCGCCCAAGAAGTTTGGAATATCGTTGATACCCGCTACATCAAACCAGAATACGGAGTTTAAGGCATGGTGTAAGCCAACAGGAATTAATAAGCGGTTGAAGAAACCGTAGATGCCCGCACCTACCGCACCTAAATCTTTGATCGATTCACCAAATGAAACGAGCGCGTTAAAAATATGAGGCCAAATATAGAGTAAGGCAAATGATACAGCGATCATCACGAAAGAAACCAAAATTGGGACGAGGCGTTTTCCGCTAAAGAACGAAAGTGCTTTTGGTAATTCAACTTGATAGAAACGGTTATAAAGTTCAGCTGAAATCACACCAATTAAAATCCCGATAAATTGGTTATTGATTTTTTTGAATGCTGCAGGCACTTCACTAATATCAATGTGTTGTAATTGTGCTACACCAGCAGGGGAAAGTAGGGTGGTCACTACGTAGAAACCAACAAGACCTGAAAGTGCGGCGGAACCATGTTTGTCTTTTGCAAGCCCAAAAGCAACCCCCACTGCAAAGAGTAAGCCCATGTTGTCAATAATTGCTGCACCAGATTTAATTAATAATGCCGCTAATTGACTGTTTGCCCCCCAACCATCTGGGTCTATCCAATAGCCAATACCCATTAATAATGCTGCAGCAGGTAAGGCTGCCACAGGCACCATTAAGGCTTGACCGATTTTTTGTGCGTAACTAAGTACACTCATATAATCTCCTTAATTTTTATATTTTGATGAAATCAAAAGGCTTGAGCCCATTCTTGCCTCAAGCCTTATACATTATTCTATGCCAAATTATTCAACGGTCAATTTTTTACCATCGTAGCTAATAGCTTTGACGCTAGTTAACGCTTTACCACCGTCAGTTTCACCACCGATGAGCAATACTTTATTGTTGTAAGACACAGAGAAACCATAGCCAATATTCATTGGTAATTCACCAACGATACTCCATTTACCATTATTTAAAGTATAAACTTCGTTATGCCATGTTTTGGTTAAACCTTTATGCGCATGAAGTTTGCCTTCTTTGAATTGTTTAATTGAACCAGGGAAGTTTGCTCCACCCGTGACTAAATAATGGCCATGGCTATAGCCTGCGAGTGCACCGGCTAAACCATCTTGTGATTTACCTTTTGGCGCAGGTAAGTCAGGTAAGTTTTTCCATTGAACACCTTTAGCAGTGAATTTACCTTGATGAGTTTCTGCGGTACGAAGCCCTGGTTTAACTTCACCATTGACCACTACTAAGTCATTACCTTGGATGGTGAATGCCGCACCAGCACGACCAGAGAATGGAATACGACCTTCATTACGCCATTTATTGGTTGATGGTTCATAGCTCAATAATTCTGTTGTGAAGAAATAATCTTCTGGACGTTGATCGAAATAAGCGGCTGCGATTTCATCTTTTTTCGCTTTATCTTCACCTGCTGCCACGGTGTCTTGGAAGAAACCATTAAATATAGAGAGGTTAGAACCACCTAAAATATAAACTTTATCACCGTGAGATGCGCTGCTTGAGCCCACTAAACCACGCGGAGAGCGAGTAGGAAGTTTCACCCAAGTATTATCAGCTGGATTGTAGCTGTAAGCATCATTAACAAGTTGGAGTTCGCCTTTTTCATTTTTTTGCAAACCACCGAATACATAAAGTTTTCCATCTACGGCTGCTGCAACAGGTTGATTACGTTCACCACCAGGGAATGCTGCAATTTCTTTCCATTGTGCAGCAGGATCTTTTAAGTCTAAAGAATAGAATTTATCGCCACCAGAACCTAAGCCTACATATACGGTATCTCCGATGAGTGCGCCCGTTCCGCTTTTGATGCCTACTGGTAAATCTGGATAGGCTTGTGCGCTAGCTGAAAATGCAACAGTTGCAAAAAGTGCGGCGCATAATGCTGTTTTTGTCAATTTCATAATAAACCTCATTTATTAAGTTATGTTTATGGATTGCTATTCATAAAACCGCATTGAATAGGATTTATTTTATAAAAAAAGTGCGGTTATAAAAGCCTTGCTTTTTTTAACCGCACTTTAGTGTTAAGACATCAATAGATTTGGCACAAAAGTAATGATTTGTGGGAAAATCGTAATTAATACTAATGTTAAGAATATTGGGATTAAGAACGGCAATATACCTTTAGCTACAGTAGATACAGACATATTACCCACACGCGCCACCACAAAGAGAGCCATTCCCATTGGTGGGGTTAAGATACCGATCATCATATTCAAGGTAGTCATTACACCGAAGAATACTAAGTCGATATTAAATTGCATTGCGATTGGAATTAACATTGGTAATACCAAGAATTGCAATGCTAATGCATCAATGAACATACCCAAGAAGAGCAAGAGCGCATTGATCATGACTAATACCATAAGTGGAGAATCAGCTACGGCAACGAATACATCTGCAATACGCATTGCAACTTGTTCACGTGCGATCATATCTCCGAAGAAGGTTACAGTCATAATCATTAATGCAACCACACCAGTAATTGCCATAGCTTCAACACAGCTATTAAAGAGCATTTTCATGGTTAATTCTTTATAAACGAATTTACCAATGATGACGGAATAAGTTGCGGCAACAACAGCAGATTCTGTTGGGCTAAATAAGCCAGAGAAGATACCACCGATAATGAGTAATGGGGTTAAAATTGCCCAGAATGCTTTTTTGAATGATGTGCAAAGTTCTTCTCGAGTTGCTTTTGGTGTTCTTGGATAACCACGTTTTTTAGATACGTAGTAGTTCATGATCATCAAGGCAATCGTAACGAGTACGCCTGGTACAAAACCTGCAACGAAGAGTTTTGCAATGGATTCGTTAGCGATTACTCCGTAAATAATCATGGCGATACTTGGTGGAACTAATGGACCGATGATACAAGAAGCTGCAGTGATACCACCACAAATATCATCATCATAACCTGCATCACGCATAGCCTTGATTTCTAATTGACCTAAGCCACCCGCATCAGCAAGTGCAGAACCAGACATACCTGAGAACAATAAACTTGCGCCAATATTTACATGCCCCATACCACCAGTGTAGTGACCGAGTAAGGCTTTCGCAAAATTAAAGATACGTTCTGTGATACCGCCAGTATTCATTAAAATACCCGTTAGGATATAAAACGGCACAGCAAGTAATGAGAAACTATCTAAACTCATGGTTAGTTTTTCGGCTGCTGCGTTTACCACGTTCCATCTGGTCATTGAGAAATAGAGTAATGTGGTGATAAATAATGACCAACCTACTGGAACACCAAGGAACATAATAACTAGCCAGAATATTAGGGCAACGTATACAGAGTTAGAACCAAATTTCACATATTCTGTAATGCGTAATACTTTGTACCACTCTGGGAAAGTAAACAAAATGCCTAGTAAAATGACCGCACTTAGAATAAAGAAGGTTGCAGGTAAATAGCTTTTATCTTCTTTAAAATTGTCTGCTTGTGCTTGGAAGAAGCGCACTAACATTAGGATAGAAATGATCGGTAAAGAAGCGTAAATCCATTTTTCTGAAATTCCACCTAATGCATCAATCGGGAAACTAGAGCCAAGGAAAGTTTTGATACCAAAATGAATAAAGAAAACAATACCAAGGAAAATCACTAGCTGTACAAAAGAGTTTGCGACTTTTTTAACTGAAGGTGGCATTAAATTGGTTAAGAAATCAATGTAAACGTGTTCTTGTTTGCGAATTGCCACGCTAATACCGAGCATTCCTACATAAACAAACAATAGTTTAGCGAGTTCTTCACTCCAAATTAACGGCGAGTGGAAAGCTTGACGGAATAGAATTTGGGCTACAAGAATACCGAAGATGACAAGGAACAGTGCGCCACCAATCCATTCTTCAAGTTTGTTAAAAAATTTCATACTTCACTCCGAGAGATTGTGGAGAACGAAAATGAGTGCGCCAACCAAATTGCTGGCGCACGTGATAGAGATTATTTAAGAGCTTGGATTTCTTTTAATGCTTTTTCACCTTTCTCACCAGTTTGTTTTATAAACTCAGCATAGAATGGTTTCATCGCATCTTTGAATGGCGTTAAATCAGGGTGAGTCACTTTAACACCTTGTTTTTCAAAGAATGTCACTAAATCTTTTTCGCCATCTACGAATAATTTAGTGTGGTATTTTGCTGCATTTTCTGCGGCATCTTTTACAACTTTTTGAAGATCTTCAGGTAATTCTTTATAAGTTTCGTTACTCACTAAATAAAGTTGGTCATTCAAAATGTGATTAGTCATCGCCAAGAATTTTTGCACTTCATAGAATTTTTGCGCTTGTACTGTTGCTAATGGGTTTTCTTGACCATCTACAGAGTTAGTTTGAAGTGCAAGATATACTTCAGAGAATGCCATAGGTGTTGGAGATGCGCCTACATATTTTGCGTACGCCAAGTTAGTTGCAGCATTTGGTACACGAAGTTTTAAACCTTTCATATCTGCAATGCTGTTGATTGCTCTATTTGAAGTTGTTTGACGTGTACCATTATAAGCTTGAGAAAGTAGAGTAACACCAAGATCTTTATCCATTTTCTTAATTAAATCTTTACCAAATGCGGTGTCAAATAAGGCTTTTTGTGCAACGTTGTAGTCGGTGATGACATAGGGTAACGCGAACACTGCTGCTTCAGGATAGAATAATTGGAAACGAGCTGATTCAGCAAAAGTAAAGTCAAGAGAACCGTCTTTTAATTGTTTTAACATTGCACGGTCATCACCAAGTTGTGAACTTGGATAAAGTGAAACTTCAATTTTACCATGTGATTTTTCTTTTACTTCTTTTGCAAACATTTCTGCTGCTTTGTACTCATTAGATGAAGTACCCGCATTCATACCAAATTTTAAGTCATAATCTGCGGCAAAAACGGCTGAAGAAACGCCTAATGTGATAGCAGTTGCAAGGAAAAGTTTAGTAAATTTCATAATGTTCGCTCCTGTGTGAACCTATGTTGATATAAGCCATTATTGGCTCAGCTTAAAAGTGAATACTTGATGTTTTAGACATCAAAAAACGACTCGGACGTTATTCTAAAGTAAAAAAATACTTTTTGAACTAATCTTTGAAGTTTTATTTCAAAATTGAGAGGTTGATCACATTTGCAAAAAAATACTTCAAAAAAACTTTTAAAATGGAGTTATGTTTTTATATAATGCCAAGCACTGACGAAAATGGGGGCTCAGTTATATTTTTGAGGATGATTGAGCCTAAATAATGCTAACGCCTAGATGGCTTGTAATAAAGCATTTGAGCATTATCGGCCTCAATATATTTAGGAGTGATATTATGTCGAAATTATCTCATCAAGATGTGCTTTCTCAAATTCAATATGGTCTCATTGCTTCTTGCCAACCTGTTGATGATGGCCCAATGGATAAACCAGAAATTGTTTCTGCTATGGCCCAAGCTTCTGTGGCTGGTGGCGCATCAGGTTTACGTATTGAAGGTGTAGATAACCTTAAAGCGACACGTCCTTTTGTAAACATTCCAATTATCGGTATTGTAAAACGCGACTTACCTGATAGTCCGATTCGTATTACGCCATTTCTGCAAGATATTGAAGATCTTGCCAATGCTGGGGCTGATATTATTGCGGTAGATGGTACTAGCCGTCCTCGCCCAGTTGATATTGAAAGTGCGGTGAAAAAAATTCATGAAATGGGCTGCTTGGCAATGGCAGATTGCTCTAATTTAGAAGAAGGCTTGTATTGTCAAAAACTCGGTTTTGATATCGTGGGAAGCACAATGTCTGGTTATACAGGTGGTCCAGTTCCCGAAGAACCTGATTATCAATTAGTGAAAGATTTAAAAGCTGCAGGTTGTTTTGTGATGGCAGAAGGTCGCTATAACACGCCTGAATTGGCAAAAGTGGCCATTGAAATTGGCGCAGATTGTGTCACTGTTGGTTCAGCCTTAACTCGCCTTGAGCATATCGTGAGTTGGTTCGCTAATTCTGTGAAATCTGCAAGATAGTCGTAAGACATGTGAGAAAATACTTCATACTATAAGGATAAGTTATGCGTTGTTTAGCTCTAGACATTGGCGGTACAAAAATCGCAGCGGCTATCGTAAAAAATGGCGAAGTTGAACAACGCCAACAAATTCATACGCCGCGTGAAAATGTGGTAGAAGGAATGCATCAAGCATTGGAACAACTTCTTACTCATTATGTGGGGCAATTTGATTATGTGGCGGTGGCTTCAACAGGCATTATAAATGACGGTGTTTTAACCGCACTTAATCCTAAAAATTTAGGTGGTTTGAATCAATTTCCACTAAAAGAAAGTATTGCTAAACACACGGATAAACCAATTGGTTTATTAAATGATGCACAAGCCGCGACTTATGCGGAATATCAACTTCAAGATCCAGAGAAAGTATCAAACTTTGTTTTTATTACAGTTTCTACTGGCGTGGGTGGTGGTGTCATCTTAAACCAACAATTACAAACTGGTCCAAAGGGAATCGCAGGACATATCGGACATACATTAGCGGATCCAAATGGCCCAATGTGTGGTTGTGGTCGTCGAGGTTGTGTAGAAGCCGTTGCAGCAGGGCGTGCAATTGAAGCAGTGTCTTCCCAATGGGATGAGCCTTGTGAGCCAAAAGAAGTTTTTGAATGTTTTAGAAAAAATGATGAAAAAGCTACCGCACTTATAGAACGTTCAGCCCAAGCCATTGCTAATTTAGTGGCGGATTTAGTGATTGGATTGGATGTGCAAAAAGTCGTTATAGGCGGTAGTGTCGGGTTGGCTGAAGGTTATTTACCATTAGTCAAACGTTTCTTACAGGCTATGCCTGCTGTATATAGTTGTGATATTGAATCTGCTAAATTTGGTCAAGATGCAGGATTAGTGGGCGCAGCTTATTGGGTGAAAGATGTTCTGCTTGATAAACCACAAGGAACAATTTATGGCTAAATCCGGAAATGTGTTAAACACCATCAGTTCGCTTTACCACAGCCTAACCAAATCAGAGAAAAAGATTGCCGATACGATTTTGCGTTCCCCTGATTTGGTGTCTCAATGCCCCCTTTCAGAAATCGCTAAGCATTTGGAAGTTGGAGAAGCCACACTTGTCCGTTTTTGTCGAACCATTGGTTTTAAAGGCTTCAGCGATTTTAAATTAGAACTGTCCATTGAGCTTGCCACAAAAGATAACAATGATGAAACTGTGCTCGAAACAGAAATTATGCCGAGCGATGATTCTT
This sequence comes from Haemophilus haemolyticus, assembly GCF_003352385.1. NCBI lineage: Bacteria > Pseudomonadati > Pseudomonadota > Gammaproteobacteria > Pasteurellales > Pasteurellaceae > Haemophilus > Haemophilus haemolyticus. The sequence goes on from NZ_CP031243.1 coordinate 824,945, forward strand.
TAACGATTGCACAAAAGTTGCAAGCGGCAGTTTCTAATGTAATGGAAGAAACGGTTAATTTATTAGATTTAAAACAGCTTGAACAAGTTGTTAAAGCCATTAAAAAAGCACGTCGTATCTTTTTATTCGGCGTGGGATCATCTGGTGTGACAGCTGAAGATGCGAAAAATAAATTGATGCGCATCGGTTTCCAAGTGGATGCAACAGGCAATAATCATTTTATGTATATGCAGGCAGCATTACTTACGTCTTCTGATGTGGCAATTGGTTTAAGTCATTCCGGCTATTCCGCCGAAACAGCACACACTCTCAAAATTGCTAAACAAAATGGCGCCACGACAGTGGCATTAACTCACAGTTTGCGTTCACCCGTTACAGAATATGCTGATTATGTTTTGGTAAATGGTAATAAACAAGGGAAATTACAAGGTGATTCCATTGGTACCAAAATTGCACAGCTTTTTGTATTAGATTTAATTTATGCTTTGTTAGTGCAGGGCGAAGAAGAACTTGCAGCTCAAACCAAGCAAAAAACTCTCAATGTGATTCTTGAACAACGTATAAAATAGGAGAAAACTTATGCGTGATTTAAAAGGTATTTTCAGTGCATTATTAGTGTCATTTAATGAAGATGGCACAATTAATGAAAAAGGTTTACGTCAAATTATTCGCCACAATATCGACAAGATGAAAGTTGATGGTTTATATGTGGGTGGTTCAACAGGCGAAAACTTTATGCTTTCAACTGAAGAGAAAAAAGAAATTTTCCGTATTGCAAAAGATGAAGCGAAAGATCAAATCACGCTAATTGCTCAAGTGGGCAGCGTAAACTTAAAAGAAGCCGTTGAATTAGGTAAATATGCAACAGAATTAGGCTACGATAGCTTATCTGCAGTTACTCCGTTCTACTATAAATTTAGTTTCCCTGAAATCAAACATTATTACGACACCATTATTGCAGAAACGGGCAATAATATGATCGTGTACTCTATCCCGTTCTTAACTGGCGTGAATATGGGAATTGAACAATTTGGTGAACTTTACAAAAACCCGAAAGTATTAGGGGTAAAATTCACAGCAGGTGACTTCTATTTATTAGAACGTTTGAAAAAAGCTTATCCAAACCACTTAATTTGGGCTGGTTTCGATGAAATGATGTTACCTGCGGCTGCACTTGGTGTGGATGGTGCAATCGGTTCGACTTTCAACGTAAACGGTGTTCGTGCTCGTCAAATTTTTGAATTAACCAAAGCGGGTAAATTAGCCGAAGCGTTAGACATTCAACACGTAACCAATGATTTAATCGAAGGCATTTTAGCGAATGGTTTATATTTAACCATTAAAGAATTGCTTAAATTAGAAGGTGTGGATGCGGGTTATTGCCGTGAGCCAATGACAGCAAAAGCAACAGATGCTCAGCTTGCAAAAGCAAAAGAGTTGAAAGCAAAATTTTTATAATTAATGGAATATCGTGAGAACCTAGGGGAGTGATTTCCCTAGGTTACTCATAATTTATCCCTATTGGGGTAGCAATTCTCGTTTCCTGCTTCTCAGTTTTTCTATTTCGTAGTGGGGAACCATTATGTTTAACCGTTGGTTTGTTTATTCACGGTATTGAAAATAAAGGAAGTATAGTATGCGTCTTATCCCTCTACACAACGAACAACAGGTGAGTCGTTGGGCTGCCCGCCATATTGTTGATCGTATCAATCATTTTAATCCTACGGCTGAACGCCCTTTTGTTCTAGGTTTACCAACTGGTGGCACGCCATTAAAAACTTACCAAGAATTAATCGCACTTTGTAAAGCGGGAGAGGTGAGCTTTAAGCATGTAGTAACATTCAATATGGACGAATATGTGGGTTTACCAGAGGAACATCCTGAAAGTTATCATAGTTTTATGTATAACAATTTCTTCAATCATATCGATATTCAGCCAGAAAATATCAATATTCTTAATGGCAACACGGATGATCATGATGCGGAATGTCGCCGTTATGAAGAAAAAATTAAATCTTACGGAAAAATTAATTTATTTATGGGCGGAGTAGGCAATGATGGTCATATAGCCTTTAATGAACCAGCATCATCATTAAGTTCCCGTACTCGTATTAAAACGTTAACTCAAGACACGCTGATCGCAAATTCACGCTTCTTTGATAATGATGTGAATAAAGTGCCGAAATATGCTTTGACTATTGGTGTAGGCACATTATTAGATGCTGAAGAAGTGATGATCCTTGCGACTGGCCATCATAAGGCGCTTGCAGTTCAAGCTGCTGTAGAAGGTGGTGTGAACCATATGTGGACAGTGAGTGCACTTCAGCTACATCGCCATTTTGTGTTAGTTTGTGATGAGCCAGCACAACAAGAATTGAAAGTAAAAACGGTTAAATATTTTACTGAATTAGAACAACGCGCCATTCATAGCGTGTTATAAGCACCTACCGCTCAAAAGAGCGGTAATTTTTCTGATTATTTTATTTAAGGACAAAAAATGAGATATGCATTAACGAATTGTGTGATTTACACAAAATATGATGTTTTACGTGATTTTGCTGTAATTATTAACGGTGAAATTATTGAAGCGATAGTTCTACAAGCTGAATTAGAAACAGGTATCAAAACTATTGATTTACAAGGTAATAATTTAACTGCTGGTTTTATTGATCTGCAATTAAATGGCTGTGGCGGCGTGATGTTTAACGATCAAACTAGCGTTGAAACCTTGGAAATTATGCAGGAAACTAACTTGAAATCAGGTTGTACAAGTTTCCTTCCAACTTTTATCACGGCACCAGATGAAAACATAAAAAGTGCGGTGAAAATTATGCGTGAATATTTAAACAAGCATAAAAACCAAGCACTTGGTTTACATATTGAAGGACCGTTTATCAGCGTTGAGAAAAAAGGGGTACACCGTCCCGAATATATTCGTGAAATTACGCCTGAAATGAAAGATTTCCTCTGTGAAAATGGTGATGTTATTACAAAAATTACCATTGCCGCAGAAAACCCAACCATTAACTATACGCCTGATTTTGTGAAAGCGGGCATTATTGTCTCTGTAGGACATTCTAATGCGACTTATGAAGTCGCTAAAGCCGCATTCCACAAAGGCGCAACTTTTGCGACTCACTTGCATAATGCAATGTCGCCAATTAGTTCTGGTCGTGCTATGGGCGTAGTAGGTGCGGTACTCGATTCAGATGTTTACACTGGTATTATCGTGGATGGTGTGCATATCAATTACGGCAATGTTCGCATTGATAAAAAAATCAAAGGCGACAAACTCTGTATTGTGACTGACTCTCTTGCTGCAGCAGGTGCGCCACCTGAATTGGAAACCTTCACCTTTGTAGGTAAAACTATTTATATCCGAGATGGCCGCTGTTTTGATGCGAACGGTACGATTGCTGGCGCATCAATTACCATGATCGAATCTATTAAGAATGCAGTGGAGTTTGTAGAAATTCCGCTTGCTGAAGCAATTCGAATGAGTAACCTTTATCCTGCACGAGCAATTGGTGTGGATGATCGTTTAGGTTCGGTAGAAAAAGGAAAAATTGCGAATTTAGCTGTGTTTACGTCAGATTATAAAGTGACAGCAACCGTGCTCAATGGTGAATGGAAACCTAATTGATTTAAAGTGCGGTAAATTTTCCTGATCTTTTATAGCCCAACCAATCGGTTGGGTTATTTTTTGCTTTACTACTTTAATAAGAATAATTTTCATCTATAATACGAAAACCAAGTTAATTACTAGGAGATAGATATGGCAAAAGATGAAGTAGGGCATAATTTTCTTGCACGTTTAGGTAAAACTCGTTTGCGTCCAGGTGGTAAAAAAGCGACAGATTGGTTAATTGCCAATGGCGATTTTAGCCAAGATAAAAAAGTGTTAGAGGTTGCCTGTAATATGGGAACGACAGCCATTGGATTGGCGAAACAATTTGGTTGCCATATTGAAGGTGTTGATTTAGACGAACATGCGTTAGAAAAAGCACAAGTAAATATCGAAACAAATGGCTTGCAAGACAAAATTCATGTGCAGCGAGCGAATGCGATGAAGTTACCTTTCGAGAATGAAAGTTTTGATATTGTCATCAATGAAGCGATGCTGACGATGTTACCCGTGGAAGCTAAGAAAAAAGCCATTGCAGAATATTTTCGAGTATTAAAACCCAATGGCTTATTGCTTACTCACGATGTTATGCTGGTGGGGAATGATCATCAAACCATTCTAGAAAATATGCGCAAAGCGATTAACGTGACGGTAACACCATTAACGAAAGATGGATGGAAAGGAATATTCCAAGAAAGTGGCTTTAGAAATGTTGATACTTTCTCTGGTGAGATGACCTTACTTTCACCAAAAGGAATGATTTATGATGAGGGTATTCTGGGGACGTTAAAAATCATCCGTAATGCCATGAAAGCGGAAAATCGTGAGCAATTTAAAAGAATGTTTAAAACCTTTAATGATCCTGAACATAAATTACATTTTATTGCTGTATGTAGTCAAAAATAACATGAAAAAACGAACCGCACTTTTATGTGCGGTTCTCTTTTTCTTACGATAATTTTTTCAATTTATTTTGAATAATCTCTTGCACCGAAAATTGCAGTACCAATGCGTACCATAGTAGAACCGCATTTTATTGCGCTAGGCATATCGTCCGTCATTCCCATAGAAAGCGTATCTATTTGTTGATTGGGTAAGGCTTGTTTAAGTTGTTCAAATAAATCAGACATTTTTCTGAACACGGCTTCTTGCTCAGAGATATTATCGGTTGGCGCGGGTATTGCCATTAAGCCACGTAGGCATAAGTGCGGTAAATTTTCGATGTGTTTTGCTAGAATTAACATTTCCTCTAGTCGAATACCTGATTTACTTTCTTCATCGCTGATATTAATCTGAATTAAGACATTTAACGGTGCTTTGTTAGTTGGTCGTTGTTCATTTAAACGATCAGCAATTTTTGCTCGATCAAGTGTTTGCATCCAATCAAAATATTCTGCAACGAGACGGGTTTTATTCGATTGTAATGGGCCGATAAAATGCCATTCAAGGTTAATACCTTGAGATTCAAAATATTGGATCTTTTCTACACCTTCTTGCACATAATTTTCCCCAAAGGCTATTTGTCCAGCTTGATAAGCCGAAAGAATAGCGGAGATAGGTTTGGTCTTAGATACGGCAAGTAGTTTTACGGTATTTTGATTGCGTTTAGCTTCTTCGCAAGCTGTTTCAATTTTTTGATGAATTAGGTTGAGATTATGTTGGATATCCATAGGTTCTCCTTTATAAAAGTGCGATTAGTTTACACGAAATTTATTTACTGAGAAAATTTCTGAAAAATTTGTTACTTTCTGTTTGACAAGCTCGGGAAATTTCGGTATTTCTTTACGCATTCATTTTTCAAGATAAAACACAATGAAAAATAACCGCACTTTATCCGTAATCATTAGCACGATTACCACCATTATGATGACCATTACTATGATTAATGGCGCGGGTTAGTGCACCAAAAAACAGGATACAGAAAACCCGCGATTCAACTGAATAGCGGGTTTTTTTATAAATTTAAAAACACAATATCTCTAGGAGAACCAATCATGCGCGTACTTAAATTTGGCGGCACTTCGCTTGCAAATCCGGAACGTTTTTCCCAAGCAGCGAAATTGATCGAGCAAGCTCATTTAGAAGAGCAGGCAGCAGGTGTTTTATCAGCACCAGCAAAAATAACTAATCATCTTGTCTCCCTTTCTGAAAAAGCTGCACTAAATCAACCAACCGATACGCATTTCAACGAAGCAATCGAAATTTTCTATAACATCATCAATGGCTTACATGCCGAAAATAATCAATTCGACTTAAATGGCACGAAGGCGCTTATTGATGCTGAATTTGCTCAAATCAAAGGATTATTAGAAGAAATTCGTCAGGCAGGAAAAGTAGAAGATGCAGTTAAAGCGACGATTGATTGCCGTGGTGAAAAACTTTCTATCGCGATGATGAAAGCTTGGTTTGAAGCGCGTGGCTATAGCGTACATATTGTGGATCCGGTCAAACAATTATTAGCAAAAGGCGGTTATCTTGAATCGTCTGTTGAAATTGAAGAATCAACAAAACGTGTTGATGCAGCAAGTATTGCAAAAGATAAAGTGGTGCTTATGGCTGGCTTTACTGCGGGTAATGAAAAAGGTGAGTTGGTGCTGCTCGGTCGTAATGGCTCAGATTATTCTGCAGCCTGTTTAGCCGCTTGTTTAGGCGCAAGCGTATGCGAAATTTGGACCGATGTGGATGGCGTTTATACTTGCGATCCACGTTTAGTGCCTGATGCTCGTTTATTACCAACTCTTTCTTATCGTGAAGCAATGGAACTTTCTTATTTCGGTGCGAAAGTGATTCATCCTCGTACGATTGGCCCATTGTTGCCACAAAATATTCCTTGTGTCATTAAAAATACAGGAAATCCTTCTGCGCCGGGTTCGATTATTGATGGTAATGTGAAATCAGAAGGTTTACAAGTCAAAGGTATCACTAACTTAGATAACTTGGCGATGTTTAATGTATCAGGCCCTGGTATGCAAGGCATGGTAGGCATGGCATCTCGCGTATTTTCAGCTATGTCAGGTGCAGGCATTTCAGTCATCTTAATTACCCAGTCTTCATCTGAATACAGTATTAGTTTCTGCGTGCCCGTGAAATCTGCAGACGTAGCGAAAACCGTACTAGAAACTGAGTTTGCTAATGAATTAAATGAACATCAATTAGAACCAATTGAAGTGATTAAAGATTTATCCATTATTTCTGTAGTCGGCGATGGAATGAAGCAAGCGAAAGGCATTGCTGCTCGTTTCTTCTCGGCATTAGCACAGGCAAATATTAGCATTGTAGCGATTGCACAGGGTTCTAGTGAACGTTCAATTTCTGCAGTTGTGCCGCAAAATAAAGCGATTGAAGCGGTGAAAGCCACCCATCAGGCGCTTTTCAATAATAAAAAAGTAGTGGATATGTTTTTAGTGGGCGTTGGTGGAGTAGGCGGAGAATTAATTGAGCAGGTAAAGCGTCAAAAGGAGTATCTAGCAAAGAAGAATGTTGAAATTCGAGTTTGTGCTATTGCGAATTCCAACCGCATGTTGCTAGATGAAAATGGATTGTGTTTAGACGATTGGAAAACCGATTTAGAAAATGCGACTCAGCCATCAGATTTTGATGTATTGCTTTCTTTCATTAAATTACATCATGTGGTGAATCCAGTATTTGTAGATTGTACCTCAGCCGAATCTGTAGCAGGGCTTTATGCTCGAGCGTTAAAAGAAGGTTTCCATGTGGTCACGCCAAATAAAAAAGCGAATACACGAGAATTAGCTTATTACAATGAGTTACGTCAAAACGCTCAAGCAAGCCAACATAAATTCTTATATGAAACGAATGTAGGCGCTGGTTTGCCAGTAATTGAAAATCTTCAAAACTTACTTGCTGCGGGTGATGAACTTGAATATTTTGAAGGCATTTTATCTGGCTCGCTTTCCTTTATTTTTGGTAAATTGGAAGAGGGACTTTCTCTTTCAGAAGTCACCGCACTTGCCCGAGAAAAAGGCTTTACTGAGCCAGATCCTCGAGATGACCTTTCTGGACAAGATGTAGCGCGCAAATTATTAATTCTTGCTCGTGAAGCTGGAATTGAGCTTGAACTTTCAGATGTTGAAGTTGAAGGTGTATTGCCGAAAGGCTTCTCTGAAGGAAAATCTGCAGATGAATTTATGGTAATGTTGCCACAGCTTGATGAAGAGTTTAAAACTCGAGTTTCCACCGCTAAAGCTGAAGGCAAAGTATTGCGTTATGTTGGAAAAATTTGCGAAGGTAAATGTAAAGTATCTATTGTTGCAGTCGATCAGAATAACCCACTCTATAAAGTAAAAGACGGTGAAAATGCTTTGGCATTTTATACTCGTTATTACCAACCTATCCCACTTTTATTACGTGGTTATGGCGCAGGCAATGCAGTTACTGCGGCAGGTATCTTTGCAGATATTTTAAGAACATTACAACATTAATAAGGATTCCCAATGTTAAGAATTTACGCCCCTGCATCTAGCGCGAATATTAGCGTAGGTTTCGATACTTTAGGCGCCGCGATCTCTCCTATTGATGGTTCATTGTTAGGTGATGTGGTTCAAATAGAATCTATTTCAAGTGGTTTTGAGTTAGAAAGTGCGGGCTATTTTGTTCGCAAATTGCCGAAAGAACCACAAAAAAATATTGTTTACCAAGCTTATGTGCTATTTAGTGAGCAATTAAAATTACGTGGAGGAAATCTGAAGCCTTTGCGTTTAACGCTCGAAAAAAATATGCCTATTGGCTCTGGTTTAGGCTCTAGTGCTTGTTCTATTGTTGCTGCATTAGTGGCATTAAATCAGTTTCATGATGGCCCTTTTTCGAAAATGGAATTGCTTGAAATGATGGGAGAATTGGAAGGCCGTATTTCTGGTTCAATCCATTATGATAATGTCGCACCTTGCTATCTTGGCGGTGTGCAATTTATGGTGCAATCGCTCGGCAATATTTGTCAAAAGCTTCCATTTTTTGATAATTGGTATTGGGTGTTAGCATATCCTGGAATTGAAGTTTCTACTGCTGAAGCGCGTGCAATTTTACCGAAAAGCTATACTCGACAAGACGTGATTGCCCATGGTCGTCATTTGGGTGGCTTTGTACATGCTTGCCATACCCATCAGGAAAACCTTGCGGCGATTATGATGAAAGACGTCATTGCCGAGCCTTATCGTGAATCTCTGCTACCTAATTTTGCTGAAGTAAAACAGGCTACGCGAGACTTAGGTGCTCTTGCCACTGGTATTTCAGGCTCAGGCCCAACGATTTTCTCTATTGCTCCAGACTTACAAACCGCAATTAAACTTTCAACTTATTTAGAGAATCATTATTTACAAAATAATGAAGGTTTTGTGCATGTATGCAAGGTTGATAACGAAGGCGCAAGAGAAATTAAATAAGTTAATTTAAATAGATAAAATTAAATTGAAAACGGATTAAATATGAATTTATACAATATCAAACATCCCGAAGAACAAGTCACTTTTTCTCAGGCTGTTCGTCAAGGACTTGGACGGGATCAAGGTTTATTCTTTCCAGAAGTTATTCCTCAACTTAATAACATTAATGAATTACTTGAATTGCCTCTTGTTGAGCGTAGTCAAAAAATTCTAGGTGCATTAATTGATGGCGAGTTACCACAAGCAACGTTAGATGCAATGGTAAAAAATGCGTTTACTTTCACTGCACCGTTAGAAAAAGTGGAAGATAATATTTATGCACTTGAATTATTTCATGGGCCTACATTAGCATTTAAAGACTTTGGTGGGCGTTTTATGGCTCAGGCGCTTGCAGCAGTTCGTGGTGATGGCAAAATTACTATTTTAACGGCAACGTCTGGCGATACTGGGGCGGCTGTAGCACATGCGTTTTATGGATTAGAAAATATTAATGTAGTTATCCTTTATCCAAAAGGTAAAATCAGCCCATTACAAGAAAAGCTATTCTGTACTTTAGGTGGGAATATTCGTACTGTTGCGATTAACGCTGATTTCGATGCATGTCAGGCTTTAGTTAAGCAAGCCTTTGATGATGCTGAATTGCGCCAAGCTATCGGACTTAACTCTGCAAATTCTATTAATATTAGCCGATTATTAGCTCAAGTTTGTTATTACTTTGAGGCTGTAGCACAATTGCCAAAAGAAAAACGTGATAATGTTGTGGTTTCTGTGCCAAGTGGTAATTTTGGTAACTTAACTGCGGGATTAATTGCAAAAACCTTAGGCTTGCCAATAAAACGCTTTGTTGCCTCAACAAACGCAAATGATACTGTGCCACGTTATTTGAAGTCGGGAAATTGGGATCCTAAAACGACAGTTGCAACTCTTTCTAACGCAATGGATGTTAGTCGCCCAAATAACTGGCCGAGAGTGGAGGAATTGTTTAAACGAAATGGTTGGAATTTAACTGATTTAGGTTCGGGGATGCTAAGTGATAGCGAAACAGAAGATACCTTAAAAGCGATGCAGGCGAAAGGTTATTTATGTGAACCTCACGGTGCAATAGCTTACCAAGTGTTGAAAGATCAACTTAAAGCGGGTGAAACAGGAATCTTCCTGTGTACGGCGCATCCTGCGAAATTTAAAGAATCCGTAGAGCGTATTCTTGGTATTCAGCTTTCATTACCTGAAGCACTGGATAAACATAATCAGCTACCATTGCTTTCTGATGAAATGGATAATGATTTTGCACAACTACGGGCTTACTTATTAAAGTAATAAAATGCGGTAAATTTTTATTGTATTTTGGATAGCGCTTGATTTTCAGGCGCTATTTTATTTTAGAAAATATACGTAGCAATAAAATATATTAATTATTTTAGATTGGATAGAGAGAATAGCTATTTTTCAATAAGCCAGTAATTTGAAAGGTAGTACCAGATTTAGGCAATAAAAAAAACACCTTTCAGTGCTTACTTTATTTTAAAGTGGTGGGTCGTGAAGGATTCGAACCTTCGACCAACGGATTAAAAGTCCGCTGCTCTACCGACTGAGCTAACGACCCAATTAGGTGATTTTAAAGTAAATTTAAAAATCTTTGAATTGGTGTTTAAATGGTGCCCGAAGCCAGACTTGAACTGGCACGCCTCGAAAGGCGAGGGATTTTAAATCCCTTGTGTCTACCGATTCCACCACTCGGGCAAATTGGAGCGGGAAACGAGGCTCGAACTCGCGACCCCGACCTTGGCAAGGTCGTGCTCTACCAACTGAGCTATTCCCGCATTTATCACTAATCAGCATTGCTGCGTGACAACGGGGCGTATTCTACGGTTTTATAGTCTTGTGTCAAATGAAAAAATAAAAAAAAACTTTGTTTGATTAAAAATAAGACAAAATAATAAAAGTACGGTAGAAAATACCGCACTTTATCGAGAATTAGAGTTTGAGGTCATCTAGTAGACTACCTTTTGCAGCCTTTAAATATTGGAGCATTGACCATACAGTTAAAATAGCTGCGATATAAAGCAAGATAATAGCGGCAATTTCCATATAGTTATTGTAACGCCATAATAGTCCGCCTAGGGCTAACATTTGTGCTGTTGTTTTCCATTTCCCCCACCAAGATACTGCAACTTTATTACGTTCTCCAAGTTCAGCCATCCATTCACGTAATGCAGAAATTATAATTTCCCGAGAAATCATAATAATCGCAGGAATCGTAATCCAAAGAGAGTGTTGATATTCAACGATGAGAACCAAGGCTGCAACAACCATTACTTTATCAGCAACAGGATCTAAAAACGCGCCAAATCTTGTAGTTTGTTTCCATTTACGGGCTAAATAACCATCAAGCCAATCAGTAACGCCAGCAATAAAGAATATGAATGTAGTAATAAAAGGGGAAGATTCGATAGGTAAATAAAATGCAATCACGAAAAACGGAATCAGAATTACGCGAAACACCGTTAGGAAAATAGGAATATTAAATTTCATAGAAATGAACCGCTCTTGGGGTTAGGGATGCATCTATTCTAAAGTATCTAAGAATATAAAAAAAGCCACATTATGTGGCTTTCTTGTAAATAATTACGGATTAAAGTTTATCAGCGTTTTGTTTTAAGTATTTTGCAACGCCTTCAGGGTTATCTTTCATCCCTTCTTTACCTTTTTCCCATTGTGCTGGGCATACATCACCGTGTTCTTCATGGAATTGTAATGCATCAACCATACGTAACATTTCATCAATGTTACGACCTAATGGAAGATCGTTTACTACTTGGTGACGAACGACGCCATTTTTGTCGATTAAGAATGAAGCGCGTAATGCAACGCCTGCTTCTGGATGTTCAATACCGTATGCTTGAGCAATTTCGTGTTTTACGTCTGCTGCTAATGCATATTTAACTTGGCCGATACCACCATTTTCAGTTGGGGTGTTACGCCATGCATTGTGAGTGAATTGAGAGTCGATAGAAACACCAACTACTTCTACGCCACGTTTCTTGAATTCTTCATAACGGTGGTCAAATGCGATTAACTCAGAAGGGCAAACAAAGGTAAAGTCTAATGGGTAGAAAAAGATTACTGCAGTTTTTCCAGCAATGTGTTTTTTAAAGTTGAAGTTATCAACGATTTCGCCATTGCCTAATACAGCAGATGAAGTAAAATCTGGTGCTTGACGGGTTACTAATACCATAGTCATAATTCCTATATAAAGTTAAGTTGAAGTTTTGCCACATAAAACAGCGGCGCGATTCTATTTGAAACGCCAATATTTTTATACTCGATTTTATCTATTAAAGCAATTAATCTTATCTAAAATAAGGTGGAAATATGCAACAACACAATCTATCAACAACATTTGTCCATGCAGGGCGTAAAAAACGTTTTTCACAAGGCTCTGTAAACCCCGTTTTACAGCGAGCTTCTTCATTAGTATTTGACAGTATTGAAGATAAAAAACACGCTACTCAACATAGAGCAAAAGGCGAATTATTTTATGGCAGAAGAGGGACGCTAACACATTTTGCGTTACAAGATTTAATGTGCGAAATGGAGGGAGGGGCCGGTTGTTATCTTTATCCTTGTGGTGCAGCTGCTGTCACTAATTCGATTCTTTCTTTTGTAAAAACTGGCGACCATGTGTTAATGAGTGGTGCAGCTTACGAGCCAACCCAAGATTTCTGTAATATTGTGCTGAAAAAAATGCAGATCGATACAACTTATTACGATCCTCTTATTGGTGCTGATATTGCAACGCTTATTCAACCGAATACAAAAGTACTTTTTTTGGAGGCTCCGAGTTCTATCACAATGGAAATTCCCGATATTCCGACTATTGTGAAAGCTGCAAGAACGGTGAATCCTAATATTGTGATTATGATTGATAATACTTGGTCGGCAGGTGTTCTATTTAAAGCGTTAGAGCATGATATTGATATTTCTATTCAAGCGGGTACGAAATATTTAGTGGGTCATTCAGATATTATGATTGGTACTGCTGTTGCGAATGCGCGAACTTGGGATCAACTTAGAGAACATTCCTATTTAATGGGGCAGATGGTGGATGCGGATTCTGCTTATACGACTGCTCGTGGTATCCGTACATTGGGTGTACGATTAAAACAACATCAGGAAAGCAGTATTAAAGTAGCAAAATGGTTGAATGAGCAACCAGAAGTAAAAACTGTGTACCATCCAGCCTTACCAAGTTGCCCTGGTCATGAATTCTTTTTACGAGACTTTAGTGGTAGTAGTGGCTTATTTTCTTTTGAATTAACTAAGCGATTGACATCGAAACAAGTCTCAAATTTCATGGATCATTTTCAACTGTTCACTATGGCTTATTCATGGGGAGGATTTGAGTCTTTAATTCTTTGTAATCAGCCAGAAGAAATTGCACATATTCGTTCAAATATTAAACGTAACCTTACAGGTTCATTAATTCGTGTGCATATTGGCTTTGAAGATGTAGATGAATTGATTGCAGATTTAAAAGCTGGATTTGAGCGAATTGCCTAAAAGTGCGGATAAAAAAATGCCTGTTTTATACAGGCATTTTTTATAGGATTATTTTTGCTCTGACACTAAGCCAATTTTTGAACCGTCAGCAAAATGTACTGAAGTCCCGATAATATCTACTTGGATATTTTTTCCTTGTTGTAAGTGAGGACGAATTTGAGAAAGCACTGCTTCTTCAGTTGTTGATAATGTTACTGTTTCGCTAGCTTTTGGTGCAATAGTTTTTCCAAATTGTAATGCTGGAAGATTTGCTACATAGAATGGTAGGTTATTTTCTTTATAAACAGTTAACCATTGCGCTTCTAAAATAGCTTTATCACTTAAGTTTGTAATTTCATAAGTGATAGAAAACGATTTTAAATCATCTGTTACAGAAACATTTGTTACTTTTACATTCGCAACTTTTAGAAACTCTGCATTTGCTTGAGTGACTAAATCATCCGTTTTTACTTGAGGTTGTTGTACTGCTTGTTGAGCCGGTTGAGTAGTTTCTGTTGCTGCAGGTTTTTCTGCTACATTTTCTTCTTTATCGTTACAAGCGGTTAAGGCAATAGAGCTTGCGATGATAGTTGCGAAAAGAAAAGACTTATTAAATTTCATTGTTTATTCCCATTGAAGTGGTTAAATAATGGTTCAGTGGTGTTAATTATAGATCATATAGTTTGGTATGACAGTCTTTTCTTTTGAAAGTTCATAGAAGTTGTTTTATCATATTTTTCGTTTTCCTTAATCAACAGAGAAGCACAATGAAACATATTCATATCTTAGGTATTTGTGGCACCTTTATGGGTGGCGTGGCGATGATTGCTAAACAAATGGGCTATCACGTGACGGGTTCCGATACTAATGTTTACCCTCCAATGAGCACTTTTTTAGAAGAGCAAGGCATCGAGATTATTCCAAATTATGATGTTGCACAATTACAATCTGCGCCTGATATGGTAATTGTTGGTAATGCGATGAAGCGCGGTAATCCTTGTGTAGAATATGTGTTGGAAAATAATTTGAAATACACATCTGGTCCTCAATGGTTACATGATCATTTATTGCGCGATCGTTGGGTATTGGCGGTTTCAGGTACGCATGGAAAAACAACGACAACAGGTATGCTAACGTGGATCTTAGAACAAAATGGCTTAAAACCAGGATTTTTAATCGGCGGAATTGCCGGTAATTTTGGCATTTCAGCTCGTTTAGGAGACAGTCCTTATTTTGTTATTGAAGCTGATGAATATGATACAGCTTTCTTTGATAAACGTTCAAAATTTGTCCATTACAATCCGCGTACACTTATCGTAAATAACATTAGTTTTGACCATGCAGATATTTTTGATGATCTTAAAGCGATCCAACGCCAATTTCATCATATGATTCGAACCATTCCAGCAAGTGGCTTGGTATTAAGTTCGGCGAGTGAACAAAGTGCAAAAGAAACGCTAGCATTGGGATGTTGGTCACAACAACAATTTTTAGGCAAAGATAATGAGTGGTTTGCTGAGCGTATTACAAATGATGCTTCACATTTTGCGGTCTTCCATCATGGTGAAAAAGTGGCAGAAGTAAAATGGAATGTAGTGGGACAACATAATATGCATAACGCTTTAATGGCGATCGCTGCTGCTCATCATGCGGGTGTGGCTATCGAAGATGCTTGTAAAGCATTGGGATCTTTTGTAAATGCTAAACGTCGTTTAGAAGTGAAAGGTGAAGTTAATGGCATCACCGTTTATGATGATTTTGCCCATCATCCAGAAGCTATTCTTGCTACGCTAACCGCTTTACGAGATAAAGTAGGTGGTGGTGTGCGAATTTTAGCAGTGCTTGAGCCTCGTTCTAACACAATGAAAATGGGTGTTCATAAAGATGAAATTGCGCCAGCACTTGGCCGAGCTGATGAAGTGTTTATGCTTCAACCAGAACAACTTCCTTGGGAAGTGGCAGATATTGCAAACCAATGTGTACAACCTGCCTATTGGAATGCAAATTTAGATCGATTAGTCGATATGATTGTCGCTGAGGCCCAACCTACAGATCACATTTTGGTGATGTCTAATGGCAGTTTTGGTGGCATTCATCAAAAAATTCTTGATAAGCTTAAACAGAAATAATCAAAGTGCGGTTAATTTAGAAAATGTTTTTAGGTTGACCGCACTTTTTATTGAGTTGGCTTAACATCTATTTTTAATTTGTAATTTATAAAAGGAATCTTTGTAGAATGGCTGATCCACATATTAAATCCCCGATGGATTTTTTAGATAATCTAACTGTCATTATTTATCGCTCTGGCTTTGTGATAGCGGCGTTGGCTATTCTTGCCATGAGTTGGTATCCAGATTTATCACTCACCTTTATATTAATTGCGGCAACTTGCTGTGCCTCTTCGTTACATATTTATCTGAAATCTTTCCGATTGCTTTTTCAATTTGCTACTTGGATAGGATTACTTTTTTATATTAATCATTATCCCGCTTTGGCCCTTGGCGGTGCGTTACTTACTTTAGGTGGTTTGTGTTTTAAAGAATATTTTTGTTTCCGCGTACCTTTGCTAAATTTACAACCTATATTTGTGGCTTGCTTGTGGTTTTCATGGGTGTTAAATAATCTTATCGCATTACGTATTTTTTCTATTATTTCTGGCTTATTACTTTTCGTTTTAGCGATACAAAAATGGCGAATGCCTTTACATTTTGATATTGGAGATAAAACTAAATATCAAATTTAAGAAAGGAAATGACCGCACTTTTATGTGCGGTCATTGTTTTTTAGAAAGGTTTATTTAGCTAAACATTCCATGTAACTATCAGCAGTAGATTGCAAGAATGTTGCATAAGAATTTTTGTCTAAATTGACTTTATCGCCAATTGGATCGAGTTGTCCTACATTGACTTTAGTATTTTGTGCTAACGACTCAATCACTTTCGGCGTAAATTGTGGTTCTGCGAATAAGCAATTTACTTTATGTTCTGCGATTTCTTCTTTAATGTGCGCTAAAGTTTTTGCGCCCGGTGCCACTAATGGATTGATGGTGAAGTAACCCGTTTGTTTTAAACCATAAGCATCGTTGAAATAACCATAAGCATCGTGGAAAACGTAGAAACCTTTATCTTTAACGTTCGCAAGTTGTGCTGTGATTTTTTCACCTTGTTCTGCCAAAGTGCGGTTAAAATCTGAAAGATTTTGAGCAATTAAATCTTTTTTATCTGGGAA
This sequence comes from Haemophilus haemolyticus, assembly GCF_003352385.1. Taxonomy (NCBI): domain Bacteria; kingdom Pseudomonadati; phylum Pseudomonadota; class Gammaproteobacteria; order Pasteurellales; family Pasteurellaceae; genus Haemophilus; species Haemophilus haemolyticus. Next base: position 841,736 of record NZ_CP031243.1, read on the forward strand.
TTGTGCAGTTAATTTATCCGCTACTTTTTGTGCAACAATTTTGCTGATAGCGGGAGAATACCAAACGTGCCAGTTTGTTGTTAAACCTTCGTCATGATCATGGTGATCGTGGTCATGGTCGTGATGTTCATGAGCGTGGTCATGATGTTCATGCTCGTGCTTATGATCATGGCCGTGTTCATGTTCGTGTTTGTGCTCATGTTCATGTTTATGATCGTGATCGCCATCTTCATGGAAATGCTCGTGGTGAGCTTTACTTAATAAAGGTTCAACATCCGCAAGATCTGCAATGGTAATCACTTTTTTACGTTCAATTTGGCTAATTGGCTTGTCTAAAAATGAATCAACATCTTCTCCAATCCATACAACTAAATCTGCAGATTTTACTTTTTGAATATCAGATAATTTCAAATTGTAGTCATGCGGAGAGGCGCCTGCAGGAACAAGGACTTGTGTACCAGTTACGCCATCTGTAATAGATGAAACAATAAAGCCTAAAGGTTTTACTGATGCCAATACATCGGCATTCGCCATCATTGGCGCACTTAAAAGTGCGGCAGAAATGGCGCTAATTTTTAAAAGTTTTTTCATATTTCTGTTTCCTTACTTGTTGGTAATAATTCTCAAAGGGAAAGAGAGTACGCCTTTTTATATAAATTGCAACGATTTTATAGGGAACGCGAGGGAAAATTTTTCATTTTCAAAGTAAATAGGTTTCATTCGATAAAAAATGCACATTTATGGTCAATGTGCATTTTCAAGAGGTGATTAAGATTTTTTCTTTAGTAATTTATCTATTACACGAGAAACGGCAAAAAAACCAAAAGTTGCCGTAATCATCGTGGCTGCACCAAATCCGTTTGCGCAATTCATTGTGGCAGAAATAGAACAGCCTTCAGTCATTTGTGGGAATATTAGAGGCTGTGTCGAAAATACTGCGTCGATACTAAATTTACGCTTTGGATTTTGGCTGAAATTGTAATCCTTGCGTAAAACTGACCGCACTTTGGCAAGTAGTGGATCTTGAATGGTTTTACTGAGATCGGCAATTTGAATTTGGGTTGGATCAGTTTGACCGCCAGCACCACCAATAGTAATCACGTTAATTTTGTTACGTTTACAATAAGCAATCAGCGATGCTTTAGTTTTCACATTGTCAATGGCATCAATGACATAGTCATATCCTCGGTTGAGATAATCCGATTGATTCTCTGGCGAGATAAAATCATCAATAATATTGACAGTACATTCAGGATTAATCAGCTTTACTCGTTCTGACATCACTTCAGTTTTTAATTTGCCGATTGTGCCGCTCATCGCAGGAAGTTGGCGATTGATATTCGTGACGCAAATATCATCCATATCAATTAATGTTAGCTCACCAACGCCTGAACGTGCTAAGGCCTCTACGACCCAAGAACCCACGCCTCCAATGCCTATTACGCAAATATGGGTTTGGCGTAAGCGCGCGAGTCCATCAGGTGTATAAAGTCGACCGATACCGCCAAATCGCTGTTCATAATTGTCCACTGGCGCCATTATTGTAGCACCCATACTCGGCCATAGTGTTTTGATAATCCTGCAATATGGCCTGCTTGATCACCAATGCCGCGATATAAGTCAAAGTGGTGGCCTTTCACCGCACCGCCCACATCAAGTGCAACCATTAAATGTAATTTGTGTGTGCCAAGCCAGTTTTCGTTATTATCAATGTCAGGCACTTCGACTAAAAGAACAGTACCAGATGGTACAACGCTACGATCTGATGCTACTGATGCCATTGGTACAAGTGGTACGCCTGCAGAACCTTTCACTTTGCCACTCGGATCATTTTTAAAGAATACATAAGAAGAATTACGTTCTAACAAACTTTGTACGCGAGAGGGATTGCGATTGCCCCATTCACGAATTGCTTGGATAGACATTTTCTCTTTTGGCACTTCACCATCTTCTACTAATAAACGCCCAACAGCAGTATAAGGAAAGCCATTTTGTCCTGCATAAGCGAAGTAATTAAGGTTGCCATCACCAAAATCTACATAGCCGCTGCCTTGTACCCCAAGTAAAAAGTTCTCTAACATGGAATCACTATACGCTAATTCTAATCCTTGACCCGCTAATGCACCGGCATAGATTTGCGCACGGCTAAAACGTTTATTTGCCGGCATACGATAAATTGGATTTTGGAATTGACCTTGCGGTGAACGGCGTGCATGAAGGACAGGAGAGTAGTAGCCTGTCATCAAAACATTTTGATATCCATCGAACCCACGCATAATTTGCGGGTTAATGCCAAATTTAGAAAGCTCACTGACATTGGCGCCAGAAAGTACCCAATTCGTAATTTTTTCATAGTTGCCATAGAAACGATCAGATAGTTTGCTTGAATAACTTTGTACATTTGAAAGTTGCGTTAAAAAATCGCCCTGATTAATGACCGCACTTTGGTTTTCAACTTGAGAAACTGGCATAAACACAGCTTGTTGATAATTACGACCCGAATATTTCGCACCAAATTGTTGAGGATCGCTGCCATTTGAGGTGGTTGGAATTTGAGTTTTTGTTGTATTAGAAGAACCACAGGCAACTAAAAGTGCGGTTGTCACTGCAATAGAAAATGTTTTTAATGAGAAAAATTTTCGAACTGACATTTTTAATCCCAAAGTAAGCTTAAATAAGGCTGCATACGCTATCAAAAATCCTTCAAAACGACCAGTGTTATTTAGTCAAGCTGATTAATAAAAACGCACATTGAACATTTTATTAACAAATGAAACATAAACTTTTGTTTAATTCTTGCAAAAAAATATTAATAGCGTATAGTGCACCACATCAGACGCGGGGTGGAGCAGCTTGGTAGCTCGTCGGGCTCATAACCCGAAGGCCGTCGGTTCAAATCCGGCCCCCGCAACCAACAAATTCTAAAGCCCTGATTTGAGAAAATCAGGGCTTTTCTTTTTACAGTTTAACTCGCTATGATGATCTCAATTAGATCATCTTTTTCTATGCTATAATCCCTCAAAATTTTCAAAATCGGTACCTAAATGAAACAATTATTTGCAACGACTTCTCGTGGCTTTGAAGAATTATTAAAAGTTGAACTCACTGAACTTGGCGCGCAAGAGGCAAAAGTGGTTCAAGGGGGCGTTCATTATCAAGCAGATGATGAAACTTTATACCGCACTTTGCTTTGGCCACGCCTTGCTTCACGCATTTTATTTCCTTTGATTGAAACTAAAATTTACAGTGATTTGGATCTTTATGCGGCTGTTTCTGGCTTTAATTGGTTAGCGCAATTTGATGAACGAGTTACCTTCTTTGTAGATTTTAATGGAACCAACCAAGAAATTCGTCATACTCAATTTGGTGCGATGCGCGTTAAAGATGGAATTGTCGATTACTTTGAGCGTCAAGGTAAAACTCGCCCTGATGTAGATAAAATTCAGCCGGACGTACGTATCCATGCTTATTTGAATCGTGAAAATTTAGTGATTTCTTTAGATTTAAGCGGGGAGGCTCTACATTTGCGAGGCTATCGTGAGGATGCCGGTCAAGCGCCTTTACGTGAAACTCTAGCGGCGGCAATTGTTATGCGTTCAGGTTGGCTAGCGGGTTCTCCATTAGTAGATCCAATGTGTGGTTCTGGCACGCTTTTAATTGAAGCGGCACAAATGGAAGCCAAAATTGCACCGCAACTTTATCGTTTACATTGGGGATTTGATTTTTGGAAAGCGCATAATCAATCGGCTTGGGAAAAAGTAAAAAATGAAGCGATTGAATTAGCAGAAGAAAAACAAAGTGAAATTCAACCGCACTTTTATGGATTTGACCTCGATCACCGCGTATTAAAAAAGGCGCAGAAGAATGCACAAAATGCAGGTGTTTCACATTTAATTAAATGGCAACAAGGTGATGTTGCAGCGTTGAAAAATCCTAGTTTAAATGAAGTCGGTACGATTATCTGTAATCCACCTTATGGGGAACGTTTAGGCACAACCCCAGCTTTAATCGCGCTCTATTCTGTATTTGGGCAAAGACTTAAAAAAGAATTTTGCAGTTGGAATGTTTCTGTTTTTAGTAGCGAATTCACATTGCTTGATTGTTTGAGAATGCGTGCCAGCCGACAGTTTAAAACAAAAAATGGCCCACTAGATTGTGTGCAGAAGAATTATCAAGTTTCAGAACGAAAATCTGACGCAATTACAGATGAAAAGGAACTAAAATTTAACCGCACTTTGGAGGTGGCAACCGATTTTGCTAATCGATTACAAAAAAATATTAAGAAAATTAGCAAATGGGCAAAGCAACAAGGATTAGACGCTTATCGTTTATATGATGCCGATTTGCCTGAATATAATTTAGCCGTCGATCGTTATGCAGATTACATTGTTGTGCAAGAGTATGCAGCGCCGAAAAATATTGATGAAAATAAAGCGCGTCAACGTTTATTGGATGCTGTTACTGCAACTTTGCACGTTACAGGTGTCGAAACGAATAAGTTGATCCTCAAAGTTCGTCAAAAACAAAAAGGTACCAACCAATATGAGAAATTAGCCAATAAAGGTGAATACTTTTATGTGAATGAATATGGCGCGCAACTTTGGGTAAATTTGACAGATTATTTAGACACTGGCTTATTCTTAGATCATCGTTTAACAAGAAGAATGATTGGTGAGTTGGCAAAAGGTAAAGATTTCTTAAACTTATTTGCTTATACTGGCTCAGCAACTGTTCATGCTGCACTTGGTGGTGCTAAATCGACAACCACCGTTGATATGTCCAATACTTATCTTAATTGGGCGGAGCAAAATCTTATTTTGAATGATATTGAAGGAAAACAGCATAAATTAATTCAAGCAGATTGCCTTCAATGGTTAGAAAAATGTGATCGTCAATTTGATTTGATATTTGTGGATCCTCCGACGTTTTCGAATTCTAAACGTATGGAAGAGAGTTGGGATGTTCAACGAGATCATGTGAAATTGCTAAGCAATTTAAAACGAGTTTTGTCGAATAATGGCACAATTGTTTTCTCGAATAATAAACGTGGATTCAAAATGAATTTAGTTGCATTGGAAGAATTAGGTTTAAGTGCGGTAGAAATTTCGCATAAAACGTTACCGCTAGATTTTGAACGTAATAAACAAATTCATAATTGTTGGATGATTCAACATATATAATGATTTGCTAAGTTGTAAAAATAGTCGAAAAAATAGTGAATTTTAAACAAACTGAATAAAAAACTATCGCTCGAACATTTTTTTTCAAAAAGTGCTAGACAAGGTTTTATTAAATCATTAATATACGCCTCCGCAACGACGCAGTAACGCGTTCGTAGCTCAGTTGGATAGAGCGTTGGCCTCCGGAGCCAAAGGTCGCAAGTTCGAATCTTGTCGAGCGCGCCAGGTCAGTGCAATAACAACTTTTAGTGGTGGCTATAGCTCAGTTGGTAGAGCCCTGGATTGTGATTCCAGTTGTCGTGGGTTCGAATCCCATTAGCCACCCCATCTTATCTTTATAAGATCTAACGGCGAGTAGCGCAGCTTGGTAGCGCAACTGGTTTGGGACCAGTGGGTCGTAGGTTCAAATCCTATCTCGCCGACCACTTTATTTTGCTCTTTAACAATGTATCAGACAATCTGTGTGGGCACTTGTTGATTGACTCGTTTTAAAAATATTTTTAATTTTGAAGTCTTAATAGGTGCTTAACTGAAAATTCATCATTACTTTTTTAAGTAGTGTTTTTATTTATAGCTAAGCAGTTTATTGAGCGATTGAACTTGAATTGAAGAGTTTGATCATGGCTCAGATTGAACGCTGGCGGCAGGCTTAACACATGCAAGTCGAACGGTAACAGGAGAAAGCTTGCTTTCTTGCTGACGAGTGGCGGACGGGTGAGTAATGCTTGGGAATCTGGCTTATGGAGGGGGATAACGATGGGAAACTGTCGCTAATACCGCGTAGTGTCGAGAGACGAAAGTGCGGGACCGCAAGGCCGCATGCCATGAGATGAGCCCAAGTGGGATTAGGTAGTTGGTGGGGTAAAGGCCTACCAAGCCTGCGATCTCTAGCTGGTCTGAGAGGATGACCAGCCACACTGGAACTGAGACACGGTCCAGACTCCTACGGGAGGCAGCAGTGGGGAATATTGCGCAATGGGGGGAACCCTGACGCAGCCATGCCGCGTGAATGAAGAAGGCCTTCGGGTTGTAAAGTTCTTTCGGTATTGAGGAAGGTTGATGTGTTAATAGTACATCAAATTGACGTTAAATACAGAAGAAGCACCGGCTAACTCCGTGCCAGCAGCCGCGGTAATACGGAGGGTGCGAGCGTTAATCGGAATAACTGGGCGTAAAGGGCACGCAGGCGGTTATTTAAGTGAGGTGTGAAAGCCCCGGGCTTAACCTGGGAATTGCATTTCAGACTGGGTAACTAGAGTACTTTAGGGAGGGGTAGAATTCCACGTGTAGCGGTGAAATGCGTAGAGATGTGGAGGAATACCGAAGGCGAAGGCAGCCCCTTGGGAATGTACTGACGCTCATGTGCGAAAGCGTGGGGAGCAAACAGGATTAGATACCCTGGTAGTCCACGCTGTAAACGCTGTCGATTTGGGGATTGGGCTTAAAGCTTGGTGCCCGTAGCTAACGTGATAAATCGACCGCCTGGGGAGTACGGCCGCAAGGTTAAAACTCAAATGAATTGACGGGGGCCCGCACAAGCGGTGGAGCATGTGGTTTAATTCGATGCAACGCGAAGAACCTTACCTACTCTTGACATCCAACGAATCCGATAGAGATATTGGAGTGCCTTCGGGAACGTTGAGACAGGTGCTGCATGGCTGTCGTCAGCTCGTGTTGTGAAATGTTGGGTTAAGTCCCGCAACGAGCGCAACCCTTATCCTTTGTTGCCAGCGATACGGTCGGGAACTCAAAGGAGACTGCCGGTGATAAACCGGAGGAAGGTGGGGATGACGTCAAGTCATCATGGCCCTTACGAGTAGGGCTACACACGTGCTACAATGGCGTATACAGAGGGTGGCGAAGCTGCGAGGTGGAGCGAATCTCAGAAAGTACGTCTAAGTCCGGATTGGAGTCTGCAACTCGACTCCATGAAGTCGGAATCGCTAGTAATCGCGAATCAGAATGTCGCGGTGAATACGTTCCCGGGCCTTGTACACACCGCCCGTCACACCATGGGAGTGGGTTGTACCAGAAGTAGATAGCTTAACCTTTTGGAGGGCGTTTACCACGGTATGATTCATGACTGGGGTGAAGTCGTAACAAGGTAACCGTAGGGGAACCTGCGGTTGGATCACCTCCTTACCAAAGACGAGAGACAGCGAGTGCTCACACAGATTGCCTGATAGTTGTAGACAAATGAGCAGAAGAAAGCATTACCCTTGGGTCTGTAGCTCAGGTGGTTAGAGCGCACCCCTGATAAGGGTGAGGTCGGTGGTTCAAGTCCACTCAGACCCACCACTCTGAGAGTGAGTGAAGCGAAAGGTGTAGTGTAAATAAATAATAACTAAAACATAAATGATTAGTTATTAAATTATGATGAAATGGGGATATAGCTCAGCTGGGAGAGCGCCTGCCTTGCACGCAGGAGGTCAGCGGTTCGATCCCGCTTATCTCCACCACTTATCATCGTTAAGTAAATTTATTCATTTAGTTTATTTAACGATGATAACTGAAAAGTTTTATCAACTGTTCTTTAAAAAATTGGAAACAAGCTGAAAACAAGAGATTTTCGAGAGAAAGTCTGAGTAGGCAAGGCAGGAAAGTGAAAGAGGGAACTGAGAAGGAAACTCTGAAAGCAAACCTGTTTTGCATAAAATCTTGATTGAACAAAAGCAATCAAGTGTTTAGTTGAATGAACATACGCATCAAATTGACCGTACTTTGAAGTGAAAACGTAAAGTGATTGAAAACATTTGAGGTTGTATAGTTAAGTGACTAAGCGTACAAGGTGGATGCCTTGGCAATCAGAGGCGAAGAAGGACGTGCTAATCTGCGAAAAGCTTGGATGAGTCGATAAGAGGCGTTTAATCCAAGATATCCGAATGGGGAAACCCAGTAGATGAAGAATCTACTATCAACAAGTGAATACATAGTTTGTTGAGGCAAACCGGGAGAACTGAAACATCTAAGTACCCCGAGGAAAAGAAATCAACCGAGATTTCGTTAGTAGCGGCGAGCGAACGCGAAGGAGCCTGTTAGTGATAATGACAGAGACAGAGGAACAAGCTGGGAAGCTTAGCGACACAGGGTGATAGCCCCGTACTCGAAGTCCAGGTCATGGTACTAAGCTAACGATAAGTAGGGCGGGACACGTGATATCCTGTTTGAAGATGGGGGGACCATCCTCCAAGGCTAAATACTCCTGATTGACCGATAGTGAACCAGTACTGTGAAGGAAAGGCGAAAAGAACCCCGGTGAGGGGAGTGAAATAGAACCTGAAACCTTGTACGTACAAGCAGTGGGAGCCTGAAAGGGTGACTGCGTACCTTTTGTATAATGGGTCAGCGACTTATATTTTGTAGCGAGGTTAACCGAATAGGGGAGCCGAAGGGAAACCGAGTCTTAACTGGGCGAATAGTTGCAAGGTATAGACCCGAAACCCGGTGATCTAGCCATGGGCAGGTTGAAGGTTGGGTAACACTAACTGGAGGACCGAACCGACTAATGTTGAAAAATTAGCGGATGACTTGTGGCTGGGGGTGAAAGGCCAATCAAACCGGGAGATAGCTGGTTCTCCCCGAAATCTATTTAGGTAGAGCCTTGAGCGGACACCTTTGGGGGTAGAGCACTGTTTCGGCTAGGGGTCCATCCCGGATTACCAACCCGATGCAAACTACGAATACCAAAGAGTGATACTCAGGAGACACACGGCGGGTGCTAACGTCCGTCGTGGAGAGGGAAACAACCCAGACCGCCAGCTAAGGTCCCCAAGTCTATATTAAGTGGGAAACGAAGTGGGAAGGCTTAGACAGCTAGGATGTTGGCTTAGAAGCAGCCATCATTTAAAGAAAGCGTAATAGCTCACTAGTCGAGTCGGCCTGCGCGGAAGATGTAACGGGGCTGAAATATAGCACCGAAGCTGCGGCATCAGGCGTATCACTAATACGCCTTACGATTAACAACATGGAATGACGCGAAGCGACATGAAATGTTGTTCAAGCAACCCGAACGTTGAGTCGGGCATCTTTGAGTGAGGATTATTAGTGATACGTCTGTTGGGTAGGGGAGCGTTCTGTAAGCGGATGAAGGTTAATCGAGAGGTTAGCTGGACGTATCAGAAGTGCGAATGCTGACATAAGTAACGATAAAACGGGTGAAAAACCCGTTCGCCGGAAGACCAAGGGTTCCTGTCCAACGTTAATCGGGGCAGGGTGAGTCGGCCCCTAAGGCGAGGCTGAAGAGCGTAGTCGATGGGAAACAGGTTAATATTCCTGTACTTGGTAAAGCTGCGATGTGGGGACGGAGTAGGTTAGGTTATCGCACTGTTGGATATGTGCGTTTAAGTTGGTAGGTGGGAAGTTTAGGCAAATCCGGACTTCCTTAACACTGAGAGATGATGACGAGGCTCTACGGAGCTGAAGTAACTGATACCACACTTCCAGGAAAAGCCACTAAGCGAAAGGCTTTACTAAACCGTACTGAAAACCGACACAGGTGGTCAGGTAGAGAATACTCAGGCGCTTGAGAGAACTCGGGTGAAGGAACTAGGCAAAATAGCACCGTAACTTCGGGAGAAGGTGCGCCGGCGTAGATTGTAAGGGCTAGCCCCTGAAGGTTGAACCGGTCGAAGATACCAGCTGGCTGCAACTGTTTATTAAAAACACAGCACTCTGCAAACACGAAAGTGGACGTATAGGGTGTGATGCCTGCCCGGTGCTGGAAGGTTAATTGATGGTGTAATCGAAAGAGAAGCTCCTGATCGAAGCCCCAGTAAACGGCGGCCGTAACTATAACGGTCCTAAGGTAGCGAAATTCCTTGTCGGGTAAGTTCCGACCTGCACGAATGGCATAATGATGGCCAGGCTGTCTCCACCCGAGACTCAGTGAAATTGAAATCGCCGTGAAGATGCGGTGTACCCGCGGCTAGACGGAAAGACCCCGTGAACCTTTACTATAGCTTGACACTGAACATTGAATTTTGATGTGTAGGATAGGTGGGAGACTATGAAGATGATACGCCAGTATTGTTGGAGTCGTCCTTGAAATACCACCCTTTAACGTTTGATGTTCTAACGAAGATTACGAAACGTGGTCTCGGACAGTGTCTGGTGGGTAGTTTGACTGGGGCGGTCTCCTCCCAAAGAGTAACGGAGGAGCACGAAGGTTTGCTAATCACGGTCGGACATCGTGAGGTTAGTGCAATGGTATAAGCAAGCTTAACTGCGAGACAGACAAGTCGAGCAGGTACGAAAGTAGGTCATAGTGATCCGGTGGTTCTGAATGGAAGGGCCATCGCTCAACGGATAAAAGGTACTCCGGGGATAACAGGCTGATACCGCCCAAGAGTTCATATCGACGGCGGTGTTTGGCACCTCGATGTCGGCTCATCACATCCTGGGGCTGAAGTAGGTCCCAAGGGTATGGCTGTTCGCCATTTAAAGTGGTACGCGAGCTGGGTTTAGAACGTCGTGAGACAGTTCGGTCCCTATCTGCCGTGGGCGTTGGAGAATTGGTTGGGGCTGCTCCTAGTACGAGAGGACCGGAGTGGACGCACCACTGGTGTTCCGGTTGTGTCGCCAGACGCATTGCCGGGTAGCTAAGTGCGGAAGAGATAAGTGCTGAAAGCATCTAAGCACGAAACTTGCCAAGAGATGAGTTCTCCCACACATCAAGTGTGTAAGGGTTGTTTAAGACTAAGACGTAGATAGGCAGGGTGTGTAAGTGATGTGAGTCATTGAGCTAACCTGTACTAATTGCCCGAGAGGCTTAACTATACAACGCTCAAGTGTTTTTGGAAAACAGAGTAAAAGGAAAAGAAATTAACTAAACGTTCAGCTTGTGGCCAATGAAGAACATAGATAGAATTTGAAATAAACGTTATCAAAGAATTATCCTGGCGGCGATAGTGCGGTGGAACCACCTGACACCATACCGAACTCAGAAGTGAAACGCTGTAATGCCGATGGTAGTGTGGGGCATCCCCATGTGAGAGTAGGGCACCGCCAGGTTACAAATACATAAATAGAATAAAGCAGAGTAGAATAAAAGATAAGAACCCCAGTTGAACTACTGGGGTTTTGTTTTTAATAAATATATCTATTTATATCATTTAGAGTTTTGATTTTTCATATTTTTCAAATAGACTTTATATACTCATTTCTAATCTCATCCATTATGCTTAAAAATTTAGATGAAATAACCTCAGGTATTATCGCAGACCCTCAAAATAAAAATTTTACCGAACGTGGGATTTTTCCTTTATTTTCAGCTCCTAAAACAGCCCGAATTAATATTGTTGGTCAAGCTCCAGGGTTAAAAGCTGAGCAAACTCGTTTATATTGGAATGATAAAAGCGGTGAGCGTTTACGTGAATGGTTGGGAGTAGATTACGATTATTTTTATAATTCTGGGATGTTTGCGGTTCTTCCTATGGATTTTTATTATCCCGGAAAAGGTAAATCGGGTGACTTACCACCTCGTCAAGGTTTTGCCGAAAAATGGCATCCAATGATTTTAGAGCATTTACCTAATATTCAGCTCACTATTCTTATTGGGCAATACGCACAGAAATATTATTTACCTGAAAACAAAGATAATGTAACTGATACTGTTAAAAATTATCGTCAATTCTTACCGCACTTTATGTCTCTCGTGCATCCTTCCCCACGTAATCAGCTTTGGATAACAAAGAATCCTTGGTTTGAAGAACAAGTTATTCCTGAATTACAAATTTTAGTCAAACAGATAATTAATAAAGACTAAGTTTTTCATTTCTTACTCACACATAGTAATAACAATCTCTTTTACTTTATGGATATAATAAAGTCTATATGCATAGGTTTTTTATAACGATAATAATGTTTTAGGAGATTTGATGAAAAATTTCAAATATTTTGCTCAGAGTTATGTGGATTGGGTTATTCGTCTTGGGCGCCTTCGTTTTTCTCTTTTAGGTGTGATGATTCTCGCGATTTTAGCACTTTGTACTCAGATTTTATTTAGTTTATTTATTGTTCATCAGATTTCTTGGGTAGATATTTTTCGTTCGGTAACTTTTGGCTTACTCACTGCGCCTTTTGTTATTTATTTTTTCACTTTATTGGTCGAAAAACTTGAACATTCTCGTCTTGATCTTTCTAGCTCGGTTAATCGATTGGAAAATGAGGTTGCCGAGCGAATTGCTGCTCAGAAAAAATTATCCCAAGCATTGGAAAAGTTGGAAAAAAATAGCAGTGATAAAAGTACCTTACTTGCCACAATAAGCCATGAATTACGCACGCCATTGAATGGGATTGTGGGGCTTAGCCAGATTTTACTTGATGACGAATTAGATGATCGCCAGCGTAATTATTTAAAAACTATCAACATAAGTGCGGTCAGTTTAGGCTATATTTTTAGCGATATTATTGATTTGGAAAAAATCGATGCCAGCCGAATTGAATTAAATCGCCAGCCAACAGATTTCCCCGCCTTATTAAACGATATTTATAATTTTGCTAGTTTCCTTGCCAAACAAAAAAATCTCATTTTTTCTTTAGAGCTTGAGCCTAATTTGCCTAATTGGTTGAATCTTGATCGTGTTCGCTTAAGCCAAATTTTGTGGAACTTAATTAGTAACGCGGTGAAGTTTACAGATCAGGGAAATATTATTCTGAAAATTATCAGAAATCAGGATTGTTACCATTTTATTGTGAAAGATACAGGAATGGGGATTTCACCTGAAGAACAAAAACATATTTTTGAAATGTATTATCAAGTGAAAGAAAGTCGCCAGCAAAGTGCGGGTAGCGGTATTGGGTTGGCTATTTCTAAAAATCTCGCTCAGTTAATGGAAGGGGATTTAACAGTTGAAAGTGAGCGAGGAAAAGGCGCTACGTTCCATCTTACTCTCCATGCTCAGGAAATTTCTGAAAAAGAATCCGTTAAGAAAAATATTCCATCCTTGAACATTCTTTTAGTGGAGGATGTTGACCTCAATATTATGGTTGCGAAAACTATTTTGGAAAAACTTGGGCATCATGTTGATGTTGCGACAAATGGCAAGCAGGCGATCACTTTATTTGAGAAAAATGTTTACGATATTTTATTGCTAGATATTAAATTACCAGATATGAGTGGTTTTGAAATCGCCCAATATTTGCGAGAGAACTATGAGGACGGTATTTATGATTTTTTACCACCAATGATTGCTTTTACCGCCAATGTTATGCAAAGCGAGCAAGAATATTTAGAAATGGGCATGGATGGCGTATTACGTAAACCCATTTCAATTAAGGATTTACACCATTGTCTGCAGCAATTTTTTGCGGATGAAAGCGAATCGATTATAGACATGAATGATGATAATGAGCTTTCAGAACAATTTGATTTAGCGCTGATTGAAACCCTTGGAAAATCCCAAATTTTAGAAAATTTATCTTTATTCAAACAAACTATGCCAAATTATCTTGCTCAATTATCAAAAGATAATATGAAAGAAACAGAAGATACCGCCCATAAAATTAAAGGCGCAGCGGCATCGGTAGGATTAAATCATTTACGTCAATTAGCGGATACTTTAGAAAGTGCGGCTAAAAATTCTGATATTTTTAATTGTGGAGAATTGATTGATGAAATGGGGAATCATTGGTTAGAAAATGTAGAAGACTTAGCTAAATTTTGTGAATACCAATAAATTTTATTATGGACAAATAATCATTACATCCAGCAGTTTTTAGGAGCAATCTACTGGATGTAATTGTTGATATATTAAACTTTTCCACCAATGCCTTTAAATTTTTCAACAAACGCTGATATTTTTTGAAAAACATTCTGCTTTTTAGTGAGGTATTGTGGATTAAGTGGGCTCATTTTAGGGAGAGCCTCATTTAAATCCGTACCTTGTTCACTTGCATATCCACGTTGTAATGACACGTTAATATAACGTTTGGCATCTGCAATATTAAGTCCTTCGGTACTTATTAATTCATTGGCTTCTTGTTGTTGCTCTTTTTGGGCAAATTGGAAGAATGACTCAATAATGCCAGCTTTGTCGACAATGTTATCCAAGTCAGTTTGATTAATAAAATCCACAATCAAACTTTCTTTTGCGCGGTTTCCTAGGCTTGCTCGGATGATAGATCGAATTTCATCAATGAGTTCAGATTTATTTTTCGTTTTCTTATTGTGTTCAAAAATTAATTCTAAGATGTAATCTAGATTGATTTCTTGAGATTTTAATAAATCTACTTCAAACACCACATCGTCCCAATCAATAGTCGATTTGGCTTTTTCCTCGCCATCTTTTTGACGGCGGAGCCAATCCCGAATATCGTTGTAAGTTGAACGGTAATTCTGAATGTGGCGTTCGCTTGGCATATCAATAGGCTGCATTTCAGCAAAAGCTTCATCCGTTAAATAATATTTTTCTTTAAAGGCTTCAACGGCTTTGGCATCACTAGTATCGAGCGATTGAAATGCTTGTAAAGCAGCGAACTCATCATAGTTTTGCAGAATGTTTTCAACCCGCAAATATTCACCAAATAATTTTACAAAGTCTTTCTTGTCTTTTTCAGTTTGAATTTCATCTGGATCAGGGAAGCGTTCTTGCAATTCAGCAATAACCTCTAAATACCCTCGACGGGCAACACCCGCATCGGTAAAGCCTTCCATATATTCTTGGTAACTTTTTTCCAAAACGACATTGCGCGTATTGGATTTACCGAAAAGGGTAATCGCATCAATGGTATCTTGTTCCAAATCACGGAAAGTGACGATATTGCCGAAACTTTTGGTGCTGTTGTAAATACGGTTTGTACGAGAATAAGCTTGAATCAAACCATGGTAACGTAAGTTTTTATCTACAAATAACGTGTTTAAGGTTGGGGCATCAAAACCAGTTAAAAACATTCCAACGACAATCAATAAATCGACGTCTTTATTTTTTACGCGTTTGGCTAAATCACGATAGTAGTTTTGGAAAGATTTACCATCCACATCGTAATTTGTCGCAAAATAGTTGTTGTAATCGTCAATGGCAGATTTTAAAAACTCCTTCGCAGAGGAGTTCATCGCCTCCACTTCAAAACTTTCATCGGCAATATCTCCTATTGCGTCTTGCTCTTCATTGGCGGCAAAGGAAAAAATTGTTGCAATTTTAAGTGGATTTTTGACCGCACTTTGTAACCGTTTGAACGTTTCGTAATAGATTTTAGCTGCGTCGACACTGCTTACTGCAAACATAGCATTAAAGCCATGATTACCCGCGTTAAAACGATGAGTCTTTTGTTTGAAATTATCTAAAACATATTGGGCAATTTGCTCGATACGTTTGGGCTGTAAAAAGGCTTGTTTCTTCTCAAGTGCGGTCAGTTTTTCAAGATTTTTTTCGGTTTCAATGCTCTTAAATTGTGGCCGTACATCATTGTAATCCACTTTAAATTTCAACACTTTTTCATCACGAATCGCATCGGTGATAATGTAAGAATGAAGTTCAACGCCAAAAACACTCGCCGTGGTTTCCGCACCTAATGCGTTACTTGGGAAAATCGGTGTGCCGGTAAACCCAAATTGATAGTATTTTTTAAATTTTCTTGTTAGATTTTTTTGCGCTTCACCAAATTGAGAACGATGGCATTCATCAAAGATAAAAACGACCTGTTTATCGTAAATCGGTAATTT
Source organism: Haemophilus haemolyticus (assembly GCF_003352385.1). Classification (NCBI taxonomy): domain Bacteria; kingdom Pseudomonadati; phylum Pseudomonadota; class Gammaproteobacteria; order Pasteurellales; family Pasteurellaceae; genus Haemophilus; species Haemophilus haemolyticus. The sequence goes on from NZ_CP031243.1 coordinate 857,576, forward strand.
ATCTTCCGATTTCATTAGGTTATTGAGTTTTTGAATGGTGGTGACAATGATTTTATTATCGTCTTTTTCGATATTGTGTTTTAGCCCAGCCGTACTTTCCGAACCATTCACGCTATCCGGTGAAAAACGCTGGTATTCTTTCATAGTTTGATAGTCCAAATCTTTTCTATCTACTACGAAGAATACTTTTTCAATAAAGTCTAATTCCGTTGCAAGACGTGAAACTTTAAAGCTGGTGAGCGTTTTGCCTGAGCCGGTGGTGTGCCAAATATAGCCTCCACTTTCTTTATTGCGCCAATTTTTCGCCTGATATGAACTTTTAATTTTCCATAAAATACGCTCGGTGGCGGCTATTTGATATGGGCGCATAATCAATAGGGTATCGGAAACATCAAACACGCAGTAATTCACCAATACATTGAGCAGGGTATGCTTTTGCAAGAAGGTCGCTGTAAAATCTTTTAAATCTTTAATTAAGGTATTTTTTGCCGTTGCCCAATTCATTGTGAAGTCATAGCTATTCTTATCGCGTTTGGTGGTATTGGCAAAATAGCGGGTATCTGTGCCATTAGAAATGACAAAAATTTGAATATATTTAAAGAGAGAATTTTCTTTATTGAAGCTTTCTTTGCTGTAGCGGTGAATTTGATTAAAGGCTTCACGAATGGCCACGCCACGTTTTTTCAGTTCGATATGCACAAGTGGTAAACCATTCACCAAAATCGTCACATCATAACGATTGTCATAGATGCCGGTTTGCTCAAATTGATTGATAACTTGCACGGCGTTATTAGCAAGATTTTTCTTATCTAGCAGATAGATATTCTGAATTCGACCATTATCAAACACAAAATCATAAATATAGTCATCATGAATTTTACGGGTTTTCTCAATCAGACTATCGCTCGGTTTATCCAAATATTCCTCTAAAAAACGTCGCCATTCCGCATCAGAGAAAACCACGTTATTTAAGCGCTGCAATTGAAACCGTAAGTTTTTAATCAGTTCATCGTGATTATTAAGCCATTGTAAATACTCATAGCCTTGAGCCTGTAAATCACGAATAAACTCACGCTCAAGGCTCCCTTCTGTTTGATAACCAGCATTAGGTTCTTCCACAAATTTATTATATTGATCTAAAACGATAAAATTATTGGATTCAGCGATAGTTTTGTATTGGGTCATGAGTGGCTCCTTAATTATGATTTTTTGCTTTTTCAGATCTTTTTGCATTTTCTAAATCTTCAGTGTTTTATCTAAAATCTTTTACTTGATATTGTTTACCATCTTGAGCAGTTATTAAGTAATTTTTAATAACTGAAAACTCATCTAACTCTTTGTCTTGTAATATGTTTTTATATGGGTGGTTATATTTTGTACAGAGGTGTCAAAAAGTTCCGCAAGCTGATTTTGAGTCAACCAAGCCTCATTTTCGACAACCAATAAAGCAACGTGAGATTTGCCGTCATCGGTGTTGTAGATGATTAAGTCGTTCATTAGTTATTCCATAAAATTACAGTTGCTACTGAGCTATGAAAAATTTAATAACAATTCTCTGTAATATTCATACCGTTTTTGGCTTTGCTCAATCGCTAAAGGTAAGCCTTCGGTGATGGAATTGGTTAAGGTTTCAAATTTGTCTAAGATTGAAACGATGTGTTGTTGTTCTGGAATACTAGGAATCGGGAATTTAATACTATTTAAATTTTTTTTATTTAATTTAGGTTGCGCAGCACCTGAAATATAAGGAGTTAAATCTATTTTGTTTAAATAAAATTCAATAAATCGACGTTCTTCGTAAGAGCTAAATTGTAGAATATGTGCATGATTATTTACCCATATTTTCCCAGTAGCACTAAATGCAATAGGCGTATTTCTAGCTAATAAATTAGCTCCATCTTCAGAAATAAGTAAAAAATTTCCATCAAATATGTAATCCTCTACATAATCAACAATACCAGAAGCTCCATAATAAGGAATTTTACCTGAAGTACGTAAGCCACTTGTAATAGGTTTTCTTTTAGAATCTAGATTTTCTGAAATTTGATCTAAAGTTTTCCACTCAAACCCAACCTTTTCAAGCTCTTCTTCACTTAACAATTTTTCCCGATAGTATTCATACTGCTTACGGCGTAGTGTAAGCTCGCTGGTAAGCTCGCTGGTAAGCGCTGTCAATGCGTCCAAAATTCGAACGATTTCGGTTTGGACGGGGAGTGGGGGGATGGGGATCATTAATGTTCCTATATCTTTTGGATAAACGTGAGGAACACCAGAACCTTTCTTCATTGCATGAATTTTTTGTTGGTTTTGTAATAAAAAATGGTAAACATATTTTATTTGTAATAAAGATTCATCTGTTTTAATTGAAAAAGCATCGCTAACAAAAATAGGCTCTTCCCAGTACATGATATAACCTGCATAAGCGCCACTACCTGCTACAGTAATAGTTTTCCCATCACGGTTAGATTCACTATGATAATAAGCAGGTTTTTGCCCCCCACTAATGACAGGGATCTTTCCTTCATTTGCAGATTTTGCAGTTATTGTTTTTCCGCGTTGCATTTCTGTAACTAAAGATAGTGGCTTCCAGTCAACCTCAGCCCCATCTAATAATTTTTCTAAAAAAGTGCGGTTGTTTTTCATGGTGTTTTACCCCTCAATTTCCGCCACAATCTTGTCGATTTCCGCACGCAAGCGGTCAATATTGGCAACAGTTTGTTTAATTTCAGCGTTGAGTTTATCGATATCGATCACTTCTCGGGTGTCTTTTTGCTCCACATAAGAACTCACCGCAAGGTTGTAGTCATTTTTAACGATATCTTCAAAGGACACGGATTTAGCCAAATGTGGCACATCTTCTTTATCGGCAAAGAGTTTGAGAATTTGCTCAATATGTTCCGGTTCTAAAATGTTGTTATTGGTGGCGGGTTTAAATAAACCGCTGGCATCAATAAATTGGGTTTGGGTATTAGGTTTGTGTTTGGAAAGCACCAAAATATTCACCGCAATACTGGTGCCGAAAAAGAGATTGGGCGCTAAGGCGATCACCGTTTCCACATAGTTATTATCCACCAAATATTGACGAATTTTTTGCTCGGCACCGCCGCGATAAAAAATGCCAGGGAAGGAGACAATCGCCGCGCGGCCTTTTGCTGAAAGATAACTTAACGCATGTAAAATAAAGGCAAAGTCCGCTTTGGATTTTGGTGCAAGCACGCCAGCAGGGGCAAAGCGTTCATCGTTAATTAGCGTTGGATCGTCTGAGCCAATCCATTTTACGGAGTAAGGCGGATTAGAAACGATAGCATCGAAAGGTTTATCATCGCCAAATTGCGGATTCATTAAGGTGTTGCCAAGAGCGATATCAAACTTGTCGTAGTTGATGTTATGCAAAAACATATTCATTCTGGCGAGGTTGTAAGTGGTGTGATTAATTTCCTGCCCGAAGAACCCTTCTTCAATAATGTGTTCGTCAAATTGTTTTTTCGCTTGCAATAATAAAGAACCCGAACCGGCCGCAGGGTCATAAATTTTATTGACCTTGTCTTGTCCATATAAAGCCAGTCGAGCAATCAGCTTGGAAATGCATTGTGGCGTAAAGAACTCGCCACCCGATTTACCGGCATTAGCAGCATAGTTGGAAATTAAAAACTCGTAAGCATCACCGAATAAATCAATATGATTATCTTCAAAGTCACCAAAATCTAATTCGGCAACGCCTTTTAATACTGCAGCTAGATGGCTGTTTTTATCGGCAACGGTATTACCCAAGCGATTGCTGGTAGTATCAAAATCAGCAAATAAGCCTTTGATATCCTGTTCGGAAGGGTAGCCTATGGCGGAGTTTTCGATATCAGTAAAAATGCTTTTCAGATCTGTATTTAAATTCGGATTAGTATTGGCTGTCGCCACGACATTTTTAAATAATTGGCTTGGGTAAATAAAATAGCCTTTTGCTTTGATGGTGTCTTCTTTGATTGCCGCAATAATAGGATCATCGTCATTAAATGCAGAATAATCAACGCTATCATCGCCACCTTTAATATAGTTGGCAAAATTTTCACTGATAAAACGATAGAAAAGTGTACCTAAAACATACTGTTTAAAATCCCAACCATCGACGGAACCACGTACATCATTAGCGATTTGCCAAATACGGCGTTGAAGTTCTGCACGTTGTTGCATTGCTATTGTCATAAAATCCTCAGAATATTTTGTGTAATGAGTTGGATAAATATGTGAAAAATTATACAGGAAATTAGTCTATTCTGCGTGAATTTCTATGAGTTTGTCTTACGGCTATTTGTAAAAATAATGTCTCGTTTGCAGGTTTTGTCTAGATAAAGTGCGGTTGAAATTTGCAATGTTTTTATGAAGGGCTTTTTTAGAGGAAAATATTTGAGAAAGGGCATGTTGTGCATGCCCTATAGTTTGACGTATTAGTTCATAATTCCTTTATGTCTTAACAACGCATCTAATTGCGGTTCTCGTCCACGGAAGCGTTTGAAGAGTTCCATTGGTTCTTCTGAGCCACCACGCGTGAGAATTTCATCTAAGAATGATTTGCCGGTGATTGGGTTGAAAATACCTTCTTCTTCAAAGCGTGAATAAGCATCAGCTGATAATACTTCAGCCCATAAATAGCTGTAATAACCTGCGGCGTAGCCCCCTGCAAAAATATGGCTGAAGCTGTGCGGAGTTCTTGCCCAGTCTACACCTTTTATGACGGCAACTTGTGATTTCACCGCTTTAAGAGTCTCTAATATTTGATTGTTTTTTTCCGCATCAAAGGTGTGGTGCAAACGGAAATCAAAAATACCAAATTCAAGCTGACGCAAGATAAACATCGTTGCTTGGAAATTTTTCGCTTTTAACAATTGCGTAAGTTTTTCTTTTGGCAACGGATCACCTGTTTCGTAATGTCCTGAAATAAACGCCAAAGCTTCTTCTTCCCAGCACCAGTTTTCCATAAATTGACTTGGTAATTCCACAGCATCCCAAGGCACGCCGTTAATACCCGCTACATCGGAGACATCAATTTGTGTGAGCATATGATGAATGCCGTGACCAAATTCGTGGAATAGCGTGGTGACTTCATCGTGCGTAAATAACGCTGGCTTATTCCCTATCGGTGCGTTGAAGTTGCAAGTTAAATAAGCCACAGGAGTTTGAATGCTGCCATCCAGTTTACGCTTACGTCCGATACAATCATCCATCCAAGCCCCGCCACGTTTGTGTTCACGCGCATATAAATCAAGATAGAAACTGCCACGGAGTTGATCGTTTTCATCAATTAAATCAAAGAAGCGCACATCTTTATGCCAAGTATCCACGCCTTTGCGTTCAACTGCACGAATATTGAAAATACGTTTAATCAATTCAAACAATCCCGAAATCACGCGATTTTCAGGAAAATATGGGCGAAGTTCTTCATCATTAATGGTGTATAAATGTTGTTTTTGTTTTTCGCTGTAAAAACCAATATCCCAAGGTGCAAGTTCAGTGACACCAAATTCTTTTTCACAGTAATCTTTCAATTCTTGCAGTTCTTTTTCGCCTTGTGGTTTAGCTCGTTCGGCAAGATGATCTAAAAAATCAAGCACTTGTTGTGGGTTTTCTGCCATTTTGGTGGCAAGTGAAAGTTCGGTGTAAGTATTAAAACCGAGTAATTTCGCCAATTCCACGCGTAATGTAAGAATTTCTTCCATAACTTTACTGTTGTCCCATTTGCCAGCATTAGGACCTTGTTCTGAGGCGCGTGTTGCATAAGCACGGTACATTTCTTCACGCAATGCACGATTTTCACAGTAAGTCATCACAGGCAAATAACTTGGGATTTCTAACGTAAAACGATAGCCTTTTAATCCTTTACTTTCGGCAGATTGTTGTGCAGCTTGTAGTGCGGATTCAGGTAAGCCTGCAAGTTCTGCTTCGTTTTCAATGAGTTTTTCCCAACCCATGGTGGCATCTAATACGTTATTGCTAAATTGTGAATTTAATTCCGATAAGCGCGCCACAATTTCGCCATAACGTTGTTGTTTATCTTCTGAAAGCCCGATACCTGAAAGTTCAAAATCACGCAGTGAATTTTCAATGGCTTTCTTTTGTGCAATAGAATAGTCCGCAAATTCAGAACTATTTTTTAACGCTAAATAGGCATTATAAAGCCCTTTATGCTGACCAACCCAAGTGCTGTATTCAGAAAGTAAAGGCAGGCACGCTTGATAGGCTTCACGTAATTCAGTGCTGTTTTTTACTGAATTGAGATGAGAAACGGGTGACCAAGCACGATTTAAATGATCATTGGTTTCCGTTAAAGGCAAAATGAAATTTTCCCAAGTAAAGTGCGGTTGTTTTAACACTTGTTCTATCGTATCGCGACAATCTTGAATTAATTTTTCAACAGCCGGTTGAATATGTTCTGGCTTGATTTGTGAAAATGGCGGTAAGCCTTGAATGTTAAGTAATGGATTTGACATAGACATAAATGTTCCTTTTTTGAAAACTGCTTTTTATGTGACGGCAAATTCTATAATATCAAGGTTGAAAAATCTAAAAAATCAGTAATAATGGTTCGCATTTTCTTTTTATTAGGAACATTATGAAGTTTATTTACATTGTTTTAGGTTTTCTTTCTCTTGCACTTGGCATCATTGGAATTTTCCTTCCTATTTTACCGACCACGCCGTTTTTATTACTTACTTTATTTTTCTTTGCAAAAGGTTCAAAACGCTTAGAACAATGGTTTTTAAGCACAAGTATTTATCAAAAACATCTTAAGTCTTTTAATGAAAATCGATCATTAAAGAAAAATACCAAAATTTATATTTTGAGTTTTTCGACCACAATGTTGCTTATTGGTTTTTATTTCACGCCAAGCGTAATAGGGCGTAGTGTTATTGCGGCGTTGATTTGTATTAAGTTTTGGTTCTTCTTATTTTGGGTTAAAACTGAAAATGAATAATTTTCTCGCTTTGTGCCAGCGAAGTGCGGTTATTTTTTCCATTGTTTTTACGGTAGTGGCTTGTGATAAATTGGATAACCCCAAGTCTGTTTCGCCACGAGTTGAGGCACCGAAAAATACTCAATTGGAATCTAACCGAGTTGAATTAAAACGTGGTGTTTATAGCGATTTGACTTTGCAACCTTGGCAAGCACAAAACGAAGAACAAACGCAATTATTACGCGATCTTTTTGAAGGCTTAACAGCTTATGATGTGCAAGGTAATCTTATTCCTGCCGCAGCAGAAAGCTGGCAAACTAAGGATAATAAAACATGGATTTTCACTTTGCGTGAAAATGTCAAATGGTCGAATGGTGAATCAGTAACAGCCTCTGATTTTGTGCAATCTTGGCAAGCACTTTCTCAATCTGAAAGTCCACTTAAAAATTATTTGGCTTTCATGAATGTGAAAAATGCGAAGGCAGTATTGGAAAAAATACTAGCTGTGGAATCGCTCGGATTATTTGCCGAAAATGACCGCACTTTACGCATTGAATTAGATAAAGCATCGCCATATTTACCTTCTATGTTGGCGCACGTCAGCCTTTTGCCTCGTTATACGAAATCGACTGAAACGTTTATCAGCAATGGCGCCTATCAATTACAAAGTCAGGCTGAAAATCAGCACATTTTAACTGCCAATCCTTATTATTGGGCGAAAGAAAAAGTGATATTTGAGCAAGTGAAGTATCAAAAAATTACAGAAAATGCAGATTTGTCTGATTTTGATGTTGTATTGAATCCGAAAAAAACAGTTCAAAATATCCAAGATTATCCGCAACTTTGTACTTATTTCTATGAGTTTAATCTTGTCGATCCTATGTTGCAAAAAAGTGCGGTAAGAAAAGCGATTGCTTCGATGGTTTCTACGAAAAATTTGGTTGCTGATATTGCTCATCTTCATCCTAGTAATACTTTTTTGCCAAAATCTATGCTAGGTGAGCAAGAATCTGTTTGGGAGCCTGTTGTTGCAGAACAGCTTCTTTCCCAAAACCACATTAATGAAACTCACCCGTTGAAATTACGTATTCGTTATGATGATTCGTCTCTGAATCAAACCATTGCAATGCAATTAAATCGTCAGTTATCGCAATCAGATTTATTACGAGTTGAAAATCAAGGGATGAGTTGGCAAGAATTGCAAACGGCTCGCACAAAAGGCGATTTTCAATTAATTCGATCAGGTTGGTGCGCTGATTTTAATGATCCCATCGCTTTCTTAAATTTGTTCTATTCCAAAAGCCCTGATAACAAAAATGGCTATAAAAATGCAGAATTTGATCGTTTATTTGAAAGTGCAATGACGACGACATCCGAAAAAGTGCGGTTAGAAAATTACGCGAAATTAAAAGGGATAGTTCAACAAGAATATTTAGTATTACCCATTTTTCAATATAGTACGCCAGTTTATCTCGCGCCAAGTATAATGGGGGCGCAAGTAAATTCTGTTGGTACTATTTATAGTAAAGATTTATGGCGAAAGGTTAAAAATTAGTAATCGCACTTGCAATTAAGGAGAGAATTCTTTAAGATTGGGGGCATTGGGGACAACTCCTACATCGTCCCCGTAGCGATTATCTTAGATAACTGTACCAGAACAGCTAACTAAACAACAGATAATCAAGAAAATGAAAAAGGTCATTTTTTTCATTTTACTTACTCCTGATAAGCCCCGATCTTTGGAATACGAGACGGGGTTTCTCGTTTTTAGCAATATGCTAAAAAATCTTTTGATTATTCCATGGCATAAAGTTTAAATAAAAAAGCCATACTGTTCAATACAACAGTATGGCTTTTTTAACATGTATTATTTTATTAAATTATTTCTTCTTGGCAATGTGGACAGGTCATTAAATGTTGTTCATTATTGTTATGCACAATGTAATGGCCCATTTTTTTCGCTTTAGTATCAAGATATTTTGTGTTGTAGCGGTTTTCGCCAACATTAAGAGGTACTCGTTCAACCACGTTGATACCTGCTTTTTTCATGGTTTCTACTTTTTCTGGGTTGTTGGTCATCAAGCGAACTTTTTTTACACCAAGTAGCTCAAACATATCGGCACAGACTTCAAAGTTGCGTTCATCCGCTTTGAAACCTAAAGCAAGATTGGCTTCAATGGTATCCATTCCTTTATCTTGTAAAGAATAAGCACGGATTTTATTAATCAAACCAATGCCACGGCCTTCTTCACGATGATAAATTAAGACACCGCGACCTTCTTCTTTAATTTGTTTCAACGCTGTCGCCAGTTGGAACCCACAATCGCATTTTAAGCTGTGAAGCGCATCGCCAGTTAAACATTCAGAATGGATGCGTGCTAACACAGGTTCATCAGCATTAGAAATATCGCCCATTACTAAGGCTACATGTTCTTTTTTGGTATCTGGAAATTCAAACCCCACCATTCTGAAAATACCATATTCAGTAGGTAAATTGGCTTGCGCAACTAGCTGAATTTTTGCCATAAAGTGATCCTTATTCGTAGTCATTTCTGTTAGAATGCGCGCGTTATTTTTTATTATTAAGGGGCGAGCATGTTTAAAAGACTGTCATTATATACGTTATTACTTTGTCTTGTACCATTTTTTATTTGGGGTATTTCCTATCAGTGGCATGGCAATAGCCAATTAACTGAAGCTGATTATTGGCTTTATTTGCTCACTGAAACGGGTAGCGTACCTTATGCTTTGATCACCTGTGTGTTGTTTACGCTTTTGTTCGCGTTTTTATTTAAAAATCCAAAACAATGGATATTAGGCGTAATTGTGATGGGGATTTCAGTTATTGCCACTCAAGCGGCAAAAACGGGGGCAAAAGCATTGTTTGAAGAACCTCGTCCCTTCACCGTGTATCTAGCTGAGCAAACTCATTCAACGCCTGAAAACTTTTATAAAAATGACCGCACTTTGCGTGCAGAAATCGCTAAGGATTTTTATTCGATGGATGCCATCACGCCAGCTTGGTTAGTTCATCATTATGAAAATGAAACGGGGTATTCGTTCCCTTCTGGGCATACGATTTTTGCGGCAACTTGGCTTATGCTTGCTGTTGGCTTTACCCAATTATTGGGTAATCGTTCTTTTAAAGCAAAATTGCTGGTGGCGGGTATTGCAGTGTGGGGCTTGCTGATGTTGATTAGCCGTGTGCGATTAGGCATGCATTACCCAATTGATTTATTGGTGGCGACATTGCTGGCATGGTTGATTAATTGCATTATTTTTGTCTTTTTAAAGAAAAAGGCGATCTTCGTCATAAAATAATGATTTAAGTGTGGTTAAAATTTTGGTTAATTTTAACCGCACTTCTTTATAAAGGAGCAGATTATGTATTATGGTTTAGATATTGGTGGCACGAAAATAGAGCTTGCCGTATTCAATGAGAAATTAGAAAAATTATATTCTGAACGGGTGCCAACACCTAAAACCGACTATGAAGAATGGCTTAACACAATTGTGGATTTAGTGAATCGTGCTGATGAAAAGTTTGGTGAAGTCGGTACGGTAGGTTTGGGCGTACCTGGTTTTGTTAATCAACAAACTGGATTAGCAGAAATTACCAATATTCGTGTGGCAGATAATAAACCAATTTTACGCGATTTGTCTGCGCGTTTAGGCCGTGAAGTGCGGGCAGAAAATGACGCAAATTGTTTTGCGTTATCTGAAGCGTGGGACGAAGAAAATCAACAATATCCGACTGTACTTGGTTTAATTCTTGGGACTGGTTTTGGTGGTGGCTTTGTCTTAAACGGTAAAGTTCATTCAGGTCAAGTTGGAATGGCGGGAGAGCTTGGTCATTTACAACTAAATTATCATGCCTTGAAATTATTAGGATGGGATAAAGCCCCAATTTATCAATGCGGTTGTGGCAACAAGGCTTGTTTGGATAATTATCTATCTGGTCGCGGTTTTGAAATGCTTTATCGAGATTTGAAAGGCGAAACATTATCTGCTCGTGAAATTATCGATTTGTTCTATCAAGGCAATGAAAGTGCGGTAGATTTTGTGAATCTTTTTGTTGAATTAGCGGCGATTTCTATTGGCAATATCATTACGGCATTTGATCCGCATATGATTGTGTTAGGTGGTGGATTATCTAATTTTGATTACCTTTATGAGGCTTTACCAAAAGCATTACCGCCTCATTTGATGCGGACAGCAAAAGTTCCGCCAATTAAAAAAGCAAAACACGGCGATTCTGGTGGTGTGCGTGGTGCGGCAGCGTTGTTTTTAACCAAATAATTCAACAAACTAGTGGGGCGTATTCAAATAATACGCCCTTTGTTTTAGAAAATATTTAGAATATTCTAAATTTATTAGATTTTTTCTTGTCTGTGTTTACTTTCTTTAGAGAAATCATTAAAAAATCTCGCCTTTTCATTGAAAAACCATACAATCAAATTATTTATCGCTTGAGGGATGATTATGGAATTTGAATTTTCAAAAATGTTAGAAGAAGTGCTAACTTGGATAGTCGCACACCTTGATGGACCTTTATGGGATGCAACAATTATTATTTTGCTTGGGACGGGTCTATTTTTTACTATTACAACAGGATTTGTGCAGTTCCGTTTATTCCCAGCAAGCCTTCGTGAAATGTGGTTTGGTCGTGCAGTGGAGGGAAGTTCATTAACGCCTTTCCAAGCGTTTACGACAGGTCTTGCGAGCCGCGTTGGTGTGGGTAACATTGGTGGGGTTGCAACGGCAATCGCATTAGGAGGCGAAGGTGCAGTGTTTTGGATGTGGGTAACCGCATTTATTGGTATGTCGAGTGCTTTCGCTGAATCTACTCTTGCTCAATTATTTAAAATTCAAGATAAAGATGGATCATTCCGTGGCGGCCCTGCTTATTATATTGTGCAAGGTTTAAAATCACGTTGTATGGCAGTGGCTTTTGCGCTTGCATTAATTTTTACATTTGGTTTTGCCTTTAATTCTGTACAGGCAAACTCCATTGTTGAAGCGACGAGCAATGCGTGGAATTGGAAAGGGGAATATGTCGGTATTTCATTAGTAATTTTGACCGCACTTATTATTTTCGGTGGCGTTAAGCGTATTGCGGTTATTTCGAGTAGTCTTGTGCCAATGATGGCACTTTTCTATTTGATTATGGCAGTGATTATTCTTGGCATGCATATTGATATGATCCCTTCCGTGATTCATCGTATCATTCAAAGTGCATTTAGTTTTGATGCTGCCGCTGGCGGAATGTTTGGTGCATTGGTATCAAAAGCAATGATGATGGGGATTAAACGCGGACTATTCTCTAACGAGGCGGGGATGGGTTCTGCGCCTAATTCGGCTGCAGCAGCACACGTGAAGCATCCAGTTAGCCAAGGTTTAGTGCAAATGCTCGGTGTTTTTGTTGATACTATGATTGTTTGTTCTTGTACTGCGGTAATTATTTTGCTTTCAAATAATTATGGTAGTGAAACGCTAAAAAGTATCTCACTTACGCAAAATGCCTTGCAATATCATGTAGGTGAATTTGGGGTACATTTCCTGGCGTTTATCTTATTGTTATTCGCTTATTCTTCTATTATTGGTAACTATGCTTATGCGGAAAGCAATATCCGTTTTATCAAGAATAAACCTTGGTTTGTATTTTTGTTCCGTTTAATGGTGCTATTCTTCGTGTATTTTGGTTCGGTTCGTTCAGGCAATGTGGTGTGGAATTTCGCAGATACGGTAATGGCAGTCATGGCAATCATTAACTTGATCGCAATTTTGATGTTGTCTCCAATCGTATGGAAATTGATGAAGGATTATCAACGCCAGCTTAAAGAAGGTAAAACACCAGAGTTTAAGATTGACGAACACCCTGAATTACGTAAGAAAATATTAGATTCCCGCATTTGGAAATAAAGATAAAATGGCTAGAAAGAAATTTTTAGCCATTTTTAGTTTATTCATATATTGCGTTTTATCATTAATATCGTGATAAATTGAAAATAATCCCCGATAGCTATTGTTCTAAGTGGGTAAAAAGGGTATATTCCGACCCAAATTTTTTCTTTTTTACAGAACGGAGTTTATTATGTTTGGTTTATCCCCTGCTCAAATGATTATCTTATTAGTAGTCATTTTATTGGTTTTCGGTACGAAAAAATTAAGAAATGCGGGTTCAGATCTTGGCGCTGCAGTGAAAGGCTTTAAGAAAGCAATGCAAGATGATGAAAAAGCAAAAGATGCAGAATTTAAGTCTATTGACAATAATGCAACATCTGCAAAAACTGAAACTACAAAAGAGAAAGAACAGGCTTAATCCGTGTTTGATATTGGTTTTTCAGAACTTGTTTTGTTAATGGTGGTTGGCCTAGTTGTGCTAGGGCCGAAGCGTTTACCTGTCGCTATTCGCACAGTGATGGGCTGGGTGAAAACGATTCGTGGTTTAGCTGCCAATGTGCAAAATGAGTTGAAACAAGAACTAAAATTGCAAGAATTACAGGATAGTATCAAAAAAGCTGAATCTTTAAACTTGCAAACCCTTTCACCAGAATTGAGTAAAACGGTGGAAGAATTAAAAGCTCAAGCAGATAAAATGAAAGCCGAGCTAGAAGATAAAGCAGCTCAAGCTGGTACAACAGTGGAAGAGCAAATTAAAGAAATTAAAAGTGCGGCTGAAAATGCAGAAAAACCTCAAAATGTGGCATTAACAGAGGATTCGACAGAAACTTTACCTGAAGTAGAAAAAACACCTGCAGATTTAACCGCACTTGAAGCCCACGAGCAAGCAGAATTGACCGAGCGTTTATCTGATTATTATCCGCCGGATGATATTGAAATCGCGCCAGCACCAAAATCTCAATCTTCAAAAACTGAATCATAGCGAGTTTTTATGAGTAATGTGGATGAATCTCAACCTCTAATTACACACCTTGTTGAGCTAAGAAACCGTTTATTACGCTGTGTGATTTGTGTGGTATTGGTTTTTGTCGCATTGGTGTATTTTTCCAATGATATTTATCATTTCGTTGCTGCACCTTTAACAACGGTTATGCCAAAAGGTGCGACGATGATCGCAACCAATATTCAAACGCCTTTCTTTACGCCAATTAAATTGACGGCGATTGTTGCTGTTTTTATTTCTGTCCCTTATTTGCTTTATCAAATTTGGGCTTTTGTTGCGCCAGCATTGTACCAACATGAAAAACGGATGATTTATCCGTTGCTATTTTCAAGTACGATTTTATTTTATTGTGGCGTGTCTTTTGCTTATTACGTTGTTTTCCCCTTTGTATTTAGTTTCTTTACACAAACTGCACCGGAAGGTGTTGCTATTGCAACAGATATCAGCAGTTATTTAGATTTTGCTTTAGCGTTGTTTTTAGCCTTTGGTGTTTGTTTTGAAGTACCGATAGCTATCATTCTACTTTGCTGGACTGGCGTAACAACAGTAAAAGCACTTTCAGGAAAACGTCCTTATATTATCGTGGGGGCATTTTTTATCGGCATGCTTTTAACTCCTCCTGACGTTTTTTCACAAACTTTACTCGCGGTGCCGATGTGTTTGCTCTTTGAACTTGGCCTATTAGTAGCTCGTTTTTATCAACCCAAAGATGATGAAAGTGCGGTTGAAAATAACGATGAATCAGAAAAACAGAAGAATGAATCAATTAATATATAAAATGGGGGCTTAGCCCCTTTTTTATTGCATTGATGACATCGTCGCGTTGTTTTTTCATAAAACAATATCTTTTGGTTTATTCGCGACTAAATGTGATTTATAGCTGAGTAAAAGTTTCGTATTTTCACCTAAAACATCATCATTTTATTAGGTTATTATCTTTATTTTTATTTTCTATTTAATAAATTGGGTGATTTTTTAGATAATTTCTTTCTGTTTTCTTTTTCTTTAAATTTACTTCATAAAAATTATTGCAACGTTAAATCGCTCATTGCATATTGTCATTGCGCCCTATGAGGCGAACATAATAAAAACACAATACACACAATATCAACAACAAAGAAGGAAATTCATTATGTCAACAGTTGCTTCCTTAGATGCATTCTTAGCAAAAGTCGCTCAACGTGATGGTCATCAACCTGAGTTTTTACAAGCGGTTAGAGAAGTGTTTACTTCTATTTGGCCTTTTTTAGAAGCTAATCCTAAATATCGTTCAGAGGGATTATTAGAACGTTTAGTCGAGCCTGAACGTGCATTTCAATTCCGCGTAGCTTGGACCGATGATAATGGCCAGGTGCAAGTCAATCGTGCATTCCGCGTGCAATTTAACAGTGCAATTGGTCCATTTAAGGGCGGTATGCGATTCCATCCATCAGTAAACTTATCTATTTTAAAATTTTTAGGTTTTGAGCAAATTTTTAAAAATGCTTTAACTACATTGCCTATGGGCGGAGCAAAAGGTGGTTCAGACTTTGATCCAAAAGGGAAATCAGATGCTGAAGTCATGCGTTTTTGCCAAGCATTGATGGCTGAACTTTATCGCCATGTAGGGGCGGATACTGATGTGCCTGCGGGTGATATTGGTGTTGGTGGGCGCGAAGTTGGTTATTTAGCTGGCTATATGAAAAAATTATCCAACCAAGCAGCATGCGTCTTTACTGGGCGTGGATTATCTTTTGGTGGTAGCTTAATTCGTCCAGAAGCAACAGGGTATGGCTTAGTTTATTTTGCTCAAGCCATGTTGGCTGAAAAAGGCGATAGTTTTACGGGGAAAGTCGTATCGGTTTCAGGTTCTGGCAATGTAGCGCAATATGCTATTGAAAAAGCATTATCTCTTGGCGCAAAAGTGGTGACTTGCTCTGACTCATCAGGATATGTTTATGATGCTGAGGGATTTACTACTGAAAAATTAGCCGCACTTTTAGAAATTAAAAATGTAAAACGTGGTCGAGTGAAAGATTATGCAGAACAATTTGGTTTGCAATATTTTGAAGGTAAACGCCCTTGGGAAGTGAAAGTTGATATTGCGCTTCCTTGTGCAACTCAAAATGAATTAGAACTTTCAGATGCTCAACTTTTAATTAAAAATGGCGTGAGATTGGTTGCTGAAGGCGCCAATATGCCAACTACCATTGAAGCAACAGAAGCGTTACAGGCTGCTGGTGTATTATTTGGACCTGGTAAAGCGGCTAATGCTGGTGGCGTAGCGACTTCTGGTTTAGAAATGGCGCAAAGCTCACAACGTTTGTATTGGACTGCAGAAGAAGTGGATGCAAAATTGCATCGAATTATGTTAGATATTCACGCAAACTGTAAAAAATACGGCACGATTGAAGGACAAGAAAATATCAACTATGTGGTAGGAGCAAACGTAGCAGGTTTTGTCAAAGTCGCTGATGCTATGTTGGCACAAGGTGTTTATTAACATCTAAAAAAGCCAAATCAAATAACCGCACTATAATAAAGTGCGGTTATTTTTTTAGGATGAAATTTGAATATAAGAAAGGCGACATTTTGTCGCCTTAGAGATGTTATTTATTTGAATTGTTTTCATCACAATGATTAATATCACTACATTTCCCGTAAAGATATAAACTATGCGCTTTTAATTTAATGCCATATTTTTCGCTAATTTCACGTTGGCGTTGTTCAATAATATTGTCAGTAAATTCAAATACTTTTCCGCAATCTTCACAGATAATATGATCATGGTGTTCAGTGGGTGCTAGCTCAAATACAGATTTGTTCCCTTCAAAATTGTGACGAATTAGAATATGAGCCTCGTCAAATTGATTTAATACTCTGTAAACAGTCGCTAAGCCAATTTCACTCCCTTGCTCTAGCAGGATTTTGTATACATCTTCTGCTGAGAAATGTTCATTTTTGTGTTCTTGCATTAAGCTAAGAATCGTTAAACGTGGTTCGGTAATTTTTAATCCAGCTTTTTTGAGTAATTTAATGTTTTCTTCAGACATAACGTTCCCTTCTTATTGTGTGAGAAATGCTAAGCAAGCTCGGTCAAACACATTTCATCGTAAATTTGTTTACACCATTTTTCCACACGTTCTGCAGTAAGTTCAGGTTGTCGATCTTCATCAATACACAACCCAATGAAAGTTCCATCTTCTAATAATGCTTTTGAAGCTTCAAAAGTATAGCCTTCAGTTGGCCAGTTACCCACAATGATTGCGCCGCGCGGTTCTACGATGTCGCGCACGGTGCCGATAGCATCGCAGAAATAATCAGCATAGTCTTCTTGATCGCCACAGCCGAAAATACCTACGAGTTTATCTGTAAAATCGATTTCTTCTAACGTTGGGAAAAAATCATCCCAGTCTGCTTGTGCTTCGCCGTAATACCAAGTCGGAATACCGAAAAGTAAGAAATCGTATGCTTCAATATCTTCTTTGCTACTTTTTGCAATATCACGAATATCGATTAAGTCGTTACCTAATTGTTTTTGGATCATTTTCGCGATGTTTTCGGTATTGCCTGTGTCACTGCCATAAAATAGACCAACAACTGCCATTTTTCTTTCCTTTTAAATTAAAATTTAACATATTGATTATAAATAGGGGATATTCCCTAAATTGTGTGGGAGTATACTACAAAAGTATTCTCATTTAAATTAATTAATTCTTATTTACAAATCGCTCTATCGCACGTATAACAAATTCAGGTTTTTCAGCATGGACCCAATGCCCACAACCACTAATAGTAAAAGACGTCGCATGAGGAAATTGTTCTAAAATTTTTTCGCTATTCTCTATTTTTATATAAGAAGAATTTCCACCTTTGATAAACAGCGTCGGCGTGAGTACATGCACCTTTTCCCAATCCATAATGTTAGCGTAATTGTTGAAAAGTGCGGTGAGATTAAAGCGAAAATAATCAGGTGAATTGGGTTCAAAAGATTTCAGCATAAATTGCACGACATCCTGATCATCAATTTCCTTTTCTAAGAGCGGTTTCGCTTCTTGACGAGTTTTAGGGGCTGCATTTTTGACAGCGAACAAGCCATTAAACACATCTTGATGTCCAAATCCTTCGTAAGGCAGGGGAGATATATCAATTACAATTAATTTTTCGACTAATTCGGGGCAAAGTGCGGTGATTTCCATGGCAGTTTTCCCCCCCATAGAATGACCAATTAATATCACTTTAGGTAAATTCAAGTGGCGGATTACTGCGATAACATCTTCAGCCATAAGTTGATAATTCATTTTTTCCGAATGAAAACTATGACCGTGATTGCGCAGATCCACGCGTAAAATATTGTAATTCTCGCTAAAAGCTCTGGCGATAATGCCAAGGTTATTCATATCCCCGAACAAACCATGAATAAAAACCAAAGTTGGAGAATTAATCGTTTGTTTTACTTGATGAAATTGATAATTGAGCAATGAATTTGCCATAATTTTTGCGTGAGAATTTGTAAAGAAGTCGCTATAATTAAAAAAATTCTAGCAAACAGAGAGAAAAAAATGAAGATCATTGAAGTTGATGAAGAATTATACCAATACATTGCGAGCCAAACCCGCTCTATTGGGGAAAGTGCTTCGGATATTTTACGCCGTTTGCTTAATTTACCGGCACATGCGAGTGTTTTCGCCGATGACTTAACATTTGCTCCGGCTGAAAATAACGAAAAAACAGAATCAAAAGTAGAAGTACAGACTGAACCTGCTAAGTCAGAAAGTGTAAAACCGACGAAAAAACAGCCGATAACTGCAATTAATCAGATCGTAGAAAAAGTTCAAACGTTGTTGAACTCGACAGAATTTCAAGAAGAAGGCAAAGCTGTTACACGTTTCTTAGCAATTCTACGCGTGCTTTATCGCACCAATCCTGAGAGTTTTGCGCAAGCCACAGAATCTTTACAAGGCCGTACTCGAGTTTATTTTGCGCGCGATGAAGCAACATTGTTAATGACTGGCAATCATACAAAACCAAAACAAATTCCAGATACGCCTTATTGGGTTATCACAAACACAAACAGTGGTCGTAAAATGCTGATGTTGGAAGGCGCAATGCAATCAATGGATTTGCCTGAAAGTTTAATTGACGAAGTGCGGGCATATTTCACGGTAAATTAATGATGTATCCTTGGCAAGCCTTTGCTATCCACCCTAAGTTTTCTCATAAAATCGCCTTGCGCACTGCACAGGGCGATATTTTTAATTGGGCACAAGTAGCCGAGAAAGTGGATCAAATGGTTTCCTTCTTACAAAATAAAGGTGTAAATCCTGAAAGTGCGGTTGCTTTTGTAGGAAAAAATACAGAAAACATTTTATTTTTATATCTTGCTACAATCCAACTTGGTGCAAAAATTCTAGGTATTAATCCGGCGTTTCCTCAAGAAAAAATGACAGAATTGTGTAATGTTCATCACATCGATTTTTGTTTTTATGATGAAGATTTGAGGGATTTTCCAAAAGCTGATGTAGTTATACAAAAAGCTGATTTCTTTCGCCCAGCTACAATGACGCTCACGTCTGGCTCGACAGGTTTGCCAAAAGCGATAGTGCATAATGTTCAAGCGCATTTAGATAATGCGAAGGGCGTATGCGAGTTGATGAAGTTCGATAGTGAACATTCTTGGCTACTTTCTTTGCCCTTATATCATGTTTCAGGACAAGGTATTGTCTGGCGTTGGTTGAGTTGTGGTGCTGAATTGCATTTTCCGAAAACGGATTTTTACGCTTCATTATTGGAGGCGACTCACGTTTCTCTTGTGCCAACGCAATTACAGCGTTTATTAGATTATTTACAGAAAAATCCGAGCATTTCATTTTCTACACGTCATATTTTACTGGGCGGTGCGCATATTCCCACAGAACTTACACAAAAAATGGTGAAATATGGTATCGAAACCTATTCTGGCTACGGCATGACGGAAATGGCGTCTACGGTTTTTGCTAAACAATCTGATGAAAAACAAGGCGTAGGGCTACCTTTATTAGGTCGAGAATATCGTTTGATGAATGATGAAATTTGGCTAAAAGGTGCAGGTTTGGCGATGGGTTATTGGAAAGATCGACAAATTTTTCCATTAACGAATGGAGATGGCTGGTTTCAGACAAAAGATAAAGGCATTTTGCAAGAGGGCGAACTGGTTATTATCGGACGACTTGATAATATGTTTATTTCGGGCGGTGAAAATATTCAGCCAGAAGAAATAGAGCAAGTGATGCTGAAAAATGCTATGGTGAAACAAGTTTTTGTTTTGCCCAAAGCCGATCATGAATTTGGCTATCGCCCAGTTGCGATTGTTGCTTTGAATGAACCCTTTAATCAAAGTGCGGTCGAAAAACTCACTGAATTTTTACAAGATAAATTGGCTCGCTTTAAACAGCCAATAGCTTATTATGAATTACCAGTAGATTTATCTGCTGGCGCAATAAAAATATCACGTAAAGTGCTTGCCGATTGGTTAGCAAAACAAATAAACGAACAATAAAAAATACAGGTAACTTATGAAAACATCACGTTTTTTCACCGCACTTTTAGCTACAGCTTTAATTGGTTGGGCAACGGTGAATCCAACATTGGCTGCAAATAAAAGCAAAATATTATTACCTACGGAGCAAGAACTCACTACTGATTTAGCCGATGCACAAAAAATGGCTGACGGTGATGTAAAAACTGCGCTTATGAATGAATTGCAAACCTCTTTAGATTTATTGCAACTCATTCAAACTCAACAAAAAAATAATGAAGATTTACATGATGTTTTAGCCCATGCTGATAGTGAAATTAAGAAAAATAATGCAGATTTATTGGTGTTTAAGAAGCAGTTAGAACAATCTAAATCAGTTGATTATCAAGCTCAAAATTTAGCAGATTTACAGGCTACATTAAGCAAACTTAATGCTCAACAGCAAGAAACTCAAACTGCGTTAAGCAAGGCTAATATTCAATTAGCGGGGCAAAGTTCTGTATCTGAGCGTGCACAAACCAGTCTTACTGAGAATTTGAAACGCACACAAGAAATTAATCAACAATTAGCCGATAGCAATCTTACAAAAACTTTACGTCAAAAAAATCAAATAGAATTACAGTTGATTGATTTAAAAAACGCTTACAACCAAGATTTATTGAAAAATAGCGATCAGCTGACATTGCTTTATCAAAGCCGTTATGATTTGTTGAATGCTCGTTTGCAACTGCTACAACAACAAATTGTGGCGATCCAAGAAGTGATTAATCAGAAAAACTTGGCGCAAACTCAAAACCAAGTCGAACAAGCTCAGCAACAGCAACAAAATAGTGCGAAAAATGCTTATATTCAGAAAGAATTGGCACGTAATGCAGAGTTGAGTCAATATTTGTTGCAACAAACGGAAAAGACGAACATCTTGACGCAAGATGATTTAAGAATGCGTAATGTGTTTGATAGCCTAACTCAAACTCAACATACCATCGAGGAGCAAATTAGCGCATTACAAGGTACGTTGGTGCTTTCTCGTATTATCCAGCAACAAAAACAAAAATTACCGACTAACTTAAATATTCAAGGTTTATCAAAACAAATTGCGGATTTACGAGTACAAATTTTCGATATTACTCAAAAACGTAATGAGCTTTATGATTTAGACGCGTATATTGCTAAAGTCGAATCAGATGAAGGTGAAAAATTTACTAACGCCGAAAAAATACAATTAACTAATTTATTGACTGAGCGTCGTAAAATGAGTTCTGACTTAATTAAGTCATTGAATAATCAGCTTAATTTAGCCATTTCTTTAGAACTCACACAACAGCAAATTACTCAGATAAGTGATCAAATTCAATTAAAACTAGATCAACAGAGTTTCTGGGTTAAAAGCAATAGCCCTATAAATTTGGATTGGTTTGCTGAATTGCCGAGGGCATTTATAGCGCAAGTCGATGGTATTTTGAAAAAAATTGGTTTACCCACAAATTACAGTAACTTGCCTTACTTATTGATGTACTGCTTGGGCTTGTTTGTCGTGGGTGGTGCTATTTTTAAATTTAAAGATCGCATCAAACAACGTCTGTCAAAAATTAACGGCGAAATTAACCGATTAAAATATGATAATCAGTGGAATACTCCACAAGCCTTATTGCTTACTGCATTTTTAACGCTTTCAGGAACTTTATGGTTTTTAGCCATTTGTCAAATGCTTGGCTTTTTCTTTATGAAAAATCCAACTGAGTTTTGGGATTGGTCGTTTAGTATGGCGGGCTATTGGTGGTTCTTCACGTTTTGGCTTTCTTTATTTCGCCCGAATGGAATTTTTGTCCGTCACTTTGAATTTTCTCAACAAAGTGCGGTGCGTTTTCAAAGTGTCATTAAACGTATTGTTGTAGCGGTTGTTTTATTACTGAATACATCAGTATTTAGTAACGTAACTGATTATGGTTTAGCAAATGATGTGATTGGACAAGTAAATACGATTGTTTCATTGCTGTTTTGCATTATTATCATCGCACCACGTTTCAAGAATGTGCTACGTTCTTACGAAGATGAGAAAAAAAACCATAACCACATTATCGTCAAAATTGTTCAATTTGGTTTACAGATTATTCCTGTTGGCTTAGTGCTATTAGTCGCATTGGGATACTATTACACTGCGTTGAATTTAATACAGCATCTGATTAATTCTTATATAGCCTGGTGTGTGTGGTGGTTAATTCGCCAAGTAATTTATCGTGGTATTACTGTATCATCTCGTCGCTTGGCTCATCGTCGTTTAGAAGAAAAACTCCGTCAAAAACAAGCAGGCTTTAATGATGGTTTGACATCCGATGATGTTGTTGTTCTGAATGAAAAAGAAGAAGGTTTAGCGTTAAATGAAGTGCGTAGTCAATTATTACGTTTTGCTGATCTCTTTATTTGGACTGCGTTGATTGGAATTTTCTATTACGTTTGGTCAGATCTTGTCACGGTGGCAAGTTATTTGCGTGAAGTGACCTTATGGCAGCAAACAACAACTACTGAAGCAGGTACAGTGACAGAAAGCATTACTTTATTTAATCTTCTTGTTGCCTTAGTTATCGTAGGGATTACTTATGTATTGGTACGTAACATTTCGGGTATTTTAGAAGTATTGATTTTCTCTCGCGTGAATCTTTCACAAGGTACGCCCTATACCATTACGACGTTGCTCACTTATATTTTTATCGCTATTGGTGGCGCGTGGGCATTTGCAACCTTGGGTATGTCTTGGTCAAAATTACAATGGTTATTTGCCGCACTTTCTGTTGGCCTTGGTTTTGGTATGCAAGAGATTTTTGCTAACTTTGTTTCTGGTATTATTTTGTTATTTGAACGCCCAATTCGAGTAGGCGATACCGTTACAATTAATGGCATTAGCGGGACCGTTGCGAAAATTCGTATTCGTGCAATTACGTTGATTGATTTTGATCGTAAAGAAGTGATTGTGCCAAATAAATCTTTTGTAACAGGGCAGGTAATTAACTGGGCACTTTCTAACACTATGACGCGTTTAGTGATCAATGTTGGTGTCGCTTATGGTTCTAATCTTGAATTAGTGAAGAAATTATTGCTACAAGCCGCAAATGAGCAGACAACAGTATTAAAGGATCCTGAACCAAGAGCCTATTTCTTGAGTTTTGGTGCCAGCACCTTGGATCACGAATTGCGCGTTTATGTTGCTCAACTTGCTGAACGTACAAATACGATTGATGCACTTAATCGCCGTATTAATGAGCTCTTTGCAGAAAACAATATTGATATTGCATTTAACCAACTTGATGTTTTTATCAAAAATAATGATACTGGCGAAGAAATGCCTTTTATTGACGTAAAAAAATAAGTGAGAAATTATGGCTGGTAACACAATCGGACAACTTTTTCGTGTGACAACTTTTGGAGAGTCACATGGTATTGCATTAGGCTGTATCGTTGATGGGATACCGCCAAATCTTGAATTATCAGAGAACGATATTCAGCCAGATTTAGATCGTCGTAAACCTGGGACATCTCGATATACCACGCCGCGTCGTGAAGACGATGAAGTTCAAATTTTATCTGGTGTATTTGAAGGAAAAACGACAGGCACAAGTGTTGGGATGATCATTAAAAATGGTGATCAGCGTTCGCAAGATTATGGCGAGATTAAAGATCGTTTTCGCCCAGGACATGCTGATTTTACCTATCAGCAAAAGTATGGCATCCGCGATTACCGTGGTGGTGGGCGTTCATCAGCGCGTGAAACAGCGATGCGAGTTGCAGCGGGAGCAATTGCAAAAAAATATTTACGCGAACATTTTGGTATTGAAGTCCGCGGTTTTTTAAGTCAAATCGGTCATGTGAAAATTGCGCCGCAGACCATCGGAGACATTGATTGGGAAAAGGTAAACAGCAATCCATTCTTTTGTCCTGATGAAAGTGCGGTAGAAAAATTTGATGAATTGATCCGTGAACTTAAAAAAGAAGGAGATTCTATTGGCGCAAAACTTACCGTTATTGCAGAAAATGTTCCAGTAGGATTAGGCGAGCCAGTATTTGACCGTTTAGATGCTGATCTTGCCCATGCATTAATGGGGATTAATGCAGTGAAAGGCGTCGAAATTGGTGATGGTTTTGCGGTGGTTGAGCAACGTGGTTCGGAACATCGTGATGAAATGACCCCTAATGGCTTTGAAAGTAATCATGCAGGCGGCATTTTAGGCGGAATTAGTTCTGGTCAACCGATTATCGCCACAATTGCGCTAAAACCAACTTCAAGTATTACGATTCCTGGTCGTTCAATCAATCTTAATGGAGAACCCGTAGAGGTTGTAACAAAAGGTCGTCACGATCCTTGCGTGGGTATTCGTGCTGTACCCATCGCAGAAGCCATGATGGCGATTGTCTTATTAGATCATCTATTACGTTTTAAGGCACAGTGTAAATAATCTTAGTATGAGATGTGAGTCTGTGCCTAGGGTAGGTATACCCTAGGTTAGCTTGATGTTACCCCTTTGGGGTAGGTGTAAAGTTCTTCAATGGGGCTGAACTTAGGGTAGGTGTACCTATATGTGAGTCTGTGCCTAGGGTAGGTATACCCTAGGTTAGTTTGATGCTACCCCTTTGGGGTAGGTGTAAAGTTCCCCAAAGGGGAACTATTTTTCTAACCGTGGGTATACTTACCCACGGCAAGACCTAGGATATGCTTACCCATAGCAAAACCTAGGATATACTTACCCACGGTAAGACCGAGGATATGCTTACTCAAGGTAAAACCTTAGAATGAATAAAATTTTATTAAAAACAACCATAATTTTTACCGCACTTTTCTCTCTGAATGTTGTTGCGTCTCCTCTCGATTGGCAAAAAGTGAAACGTCCCATTCCAAGTGATGATGGGAAAGCAAAACCTATAGGTAGTTATACCAATGGGTGTATTATTGGAGCGCAAGCATTACCGCCGAAAGGAGAAGGTTACCAAGTGATTCGCATGAATCGCAATCGCTATTATGGTCATCCAAATATGATTCAGTATCTTGAACGTTTGGGACAACGCGCTAAAGCTGCTGGGTTGCCAACGATGTTAGTAGGCGATATTGCCATGCCAGGTGGCGGGCGATTTTTAACTGGTCATGCTAGCCATCAGATGGGATTAGATGCGGATATTTGGTTAAGAATGGGCGAAATGTCAGATGCCGATGCGCTGAATTCTGATGGTAAAGGTTTATTAGTTGTGGATAGAAAGGCGCAACGAGTGGATGAACGCGTATGGAATAGCAATCATGCGACGTTAATCAAGTTAGCCGCGCAAGATCCAAGTGTGACACGTATTTTTGTTAATCCCGCGATTAAGGTAAAATTATGCCAGACCGCTGGCAATGATCGCGGTTGGCTACACAAAGTTCGTCCTTGGTATGGACACGACTCCCATTTTCATGTTCGTTTAACTTGCCCAGCAGATGCATCTTATTGTGAAAATCAAGCACCTGTGCCTGCCGGTGATGGTTGTGGAGACGAATTATATTCTTGGTTTGAACCACCAAAACCAGGCACTTCAGTGAGTAAACCTAAAGTTACACCACCAGAGCCGTTTTTGTGCCAACAAATTTTGAACTCACCGAATCGGAGTGAATGGTTAGAATAGCATTGAGGTAAATCAATATGGATATCGGAATTGATCTTTTAGCAATATTGTTTTGTGTTGGTTTTGTTGCATCATTTATCGATGCGATTGCTGGCGGTGGTGGATTAATCACTATTCCAGCGTTGCTTATGACAGGTATGCCTCCTGCAATGGCGTTAGGCACCAATAAATTGCAAGCTGTGGGAGGGGCATTATCTGCAAGCTTTTATTTTCTGCGAAAAAGAGCGGTCAATTTACGCGATATTTGGTTTATTTTGATTTGGGTTTTCTTAGGTTCTGCCCTAGGTACATTATTAATTCAATCAATTGACGTGGCGATTTTCAAAAAAATTCTGCCTTTTCTGATTTTAGCCATTGGTCTATATTTTTTATTTACCCCTAAATTAGGTGATGAAGATCGGAAACAACGATTAAGTTATCTGTTATTTGGTCTTTTAGTTAGCCCATTTTTAGGTTTTTATGATGGTTTCTTTGGTCCTGGTGCTGGGTCAATTATGAGTTTAGCTTGCGTCACTTTGCTAGGTTTTAATCTTCAGAAAGCAACGGCGCATGCCAAAGTGATGAATTTTACTTCTAACTTCGCTGCTTTTATATTTTTCTTATTTGGCGGGCAAATTCTTTGGAAGGTAGGTTTAGTGATGATGGCTGGGAGTATTTTAGGCGCAAACTTAGGTGCCAAAATGGTGATGACGAAAGGTAAAACCTTGATTCGCCCAATGGTTGTTATTATATCTTTCATGATGACGGCTAAAATGGTTTACGATCAGGGTTGGTTTCATTTTTAATTCGGAAAGCGTGCAAAAGTGTGGTTAAAATTAATTTCATTTTATTATGTCGGATAATCAACAAAATTTACGTTTGACGGCGAGAGTGGGCTATGAAGCGCACTTTTCATGGTCGTATTTAAAGCCTCAATATTGGGGAATTTGGCTAGGTATTTTCTTTTTATTGTTGTTAGCATTTGTGCCTTTTCGTCTGCGCGATAAATTGGCGGGAAAATTAGGTATTTGGATTGGGCATAAAGCAAAGAAACAGCGTACGCGTGCACAAACTAACTTGCAATATTGTTTCCCTCATTGGACTGAACAACAACGTGAGCAAGTCATTGATAAAATGTTTGCGGTTGTTGCACAAGTTATGTTTGGCATTGGTGAGATTGCTATCCGTTCAAAGAAACATTTGCAAAAACGTAGCGAATTTATCGGTCTTGAACATATCGAACAGGCAAAAGCTGAAGGCAAGAATATTATTCTTATGGTGCCACATGGCTGGGCGATTGATGCATCGGGCATTATTTTGCATACTCAAGGCATGCCAATGACTTCTATGTACAATCCACACCGTAATCCATTGGTGGATTGGCTTTGGACGATTACACGCCAACGTTTCGGCGGAAAAATGCATGCTCGCCAAAATGGCATTAAACCTTTTTTAAATCATGTTCGTAAAGGCGAAATGGGTTATTACTTACCAGATGAAGATTTTGGTGTGGAGCAAAGCGTATTTGTTGATTTCTTTGGAACTTATAAAGCGACATTGCCGGGATTAAATAAAATGGCAAAACTTTCTAAAGCCGTTGTTATTCCAATGTTTCCTCGTTATAACGCTGAAACGGGCAAATATGAAATAGAAATTCATCCAGCAATGAATTTAAGTGATGATCCTGAACAATCAGCCCGAGCAATGAACGAAGAAATAGAATCTTTTGTTACGCCAGCACCAGAGCAATATGTTTGGATTTTGCAATTATTGCGCACAAGGAAAGATGGTGAGGATCTTTACGATTAGATTATTTTCTATTATCTAGAGATTTCCAAAATTGCTCGGCATACATATTTAATCTTGTATTTATTCGATAGATATATGCCTTTATTGGAATAATCAGTTCATTATCGTCAAGAATAACTAGTTTATTCTGTCTCAGTTCCTCTTTTATTGAGTACTCTGGTAACCAAGCTATTCCTTGCTTGTTTAAAACCATATTTTTTAATAATTCACTCATAGAAGAAACAAAAATCGTTCTAAAATTAAGATGTGAGTAGAGATTTAGTTTTCTATTTACTAATCTTCCCATATAAGAATTTTTTGTATAATTAAGTAACGGGGTCTCTTCTTTAGAAAAAGAAAATTCAGGTTCTTTATCTTTATTTAATGCACTTACAGGATATAGATTTGATTCTAATATTTCTTTTGATAAAAAAGGTTCTTGACGTAATAGATCATCATAAAATGAAAAAATAAAATCACTTTTTCCTTCAACCAAAGTTTTTACTGTTTGATCAACATCAATTGCTTCAACGGAATAAATAAAGTTCTGATGTGATTGACCAATATCATGAATTAACTTTGGCATTACAGATAAAGATAGGGAATGCGCAGCTGCAAAAGTTATATTCGGTTTTTTTTGTGTATTCTGCCCTAATAATTCATCAAGATTATACTGTAACTGTTTTAAAAGGTTTCTAGCTTGCGAATGAAATAATTTTCCTTCTTCTGTAAGTTGAAGTGGGACAGAGGATCTATCGAAGAGTTTTACACCAATAGATTCTTCAAGAGAAATTATTCTTCGGCTAAAAGCTGACTGTGATAAATTTCTATGTTCTGCTGCCTGTGAAAAGTTACGTGTATCTTCTAGTATTAAAAAATCTTCTAACCATTTTGTTTCAATATTTTTCATTTATTATTTCTCCTTATGCTAATTTTGCATACCTTATTCTTAAATATGTAATAGTTTATCACTCTATGTTTTTTATCATATTGATTTAAATCATTATTTTGTGCATTTGTAATGTGCATAATTTGTGTTATGCAATATTTGCATTGGTGTGCGATTTGTTGCATTTCTCTTGTTTCATTAGATTTTGTTAAAAATAAATAACCCAAAGATAAATAGGAGAATTTTTCTTATGAAGAACATTATTGGTATTTTAGGTGGAATGGGACCAGCAGCAACGGCAGATATGTTTCAGAAATTTATTCAATTTACACCAGCTCATTGTGATCAAGAACATATTCCTCTTGTTATTTCGTCTATTCCTGATATTCCTGATCGTACAACTTCCATTTTGTATGGAGGAGAATCACCACTACTTGCAATGGAGGAACGCATTTATGGGTTAGAAAATGCGGGTGCTAAATGTATCCTAATTGCCTGTAATACTGCGCATTATTGGTATGATGAACTAAAAGAGAAATGTCATGTTGATATGTTAAATATTATTGATTCAACAATTAATGAAGTTCTACAAATGGGTAAAACAAAGATTGGTATTCTTGCTACTGATGCTACTTTAGCAACAAAGCTATATCAGAAAACATTAGAAAAATATGGATTAATTTGTCTTCTTCCCAATGAAGAACATCAAAAATCGGTCATGGAAAGTATTTATTTATATAAGAGCGGAGAGATTCAAAAAGCTGAAGAATTAATGTTAATACAACGTGATGAACTTATTCGTCACGGTGCAGAAGTAATTATTCTAGGGTGTACGGAAATCCCATTGATCCTAAAAAATGCAATGAGAGAGCAACCTACACTTTATGAGGATTCTACAGCAGCATTAGTTAGAGCCGCTATTCGTTGGTATCAAACTCATTGATTAAGGAGATGATTATGGTCTGGGTTGAAATTTTTGTTGTTCTAGCCTCTATTGTACTTGGCCTTAGATTTGGAGGTATTGCCATTGGTTTATTTGGTGGTCTTGGACTTGCTATCTTAACGTTGGGTTTAAGACTACCAATAGGATCTGTTCCAATAGATGTTATTTTGATCATAATGTCTGTATCTCTTTCAGCAGCAACATTGCAAGCTACAGGGGGAATGGCATTCTTAGTTAATTATGCAGAAAGATTGATGCGTAAAAATCCCAAACATATAAATTTTATTGCACCAATGATTACTTGGTTAATGACCATTTTTGCAGGTACTGGATTTATTGTTTTTTCTACATTACCTGTCATTGCTGAAGTTGCAAAAGAATCTGGAATTAGACCATCCAGAGTTTTATCGGGAGCGGTTGTATCATCTCAGTTAGCTGTTGCAGGCTCACCAATTAGTGCAGCAATGGCAGCAATGATCACTATTATGGAAAATAATTCTGTTACATTTTTCCAAGTTATGGCCGTTTGTTTACCTGTATCTTTTGTAGCTTCAATGGTAGCTGCATTTGTAGCTTCTAAACAAGGTTGTGAGTTAAAAGATGATCCTGTGTATTTACAACGTTTACAAGATGGATTAGTTTCTAAGACAGAATATAAAACAAGTGATACACCTAAATCAGCTAAGATCTCAGTACTAATTTTCTTATTGGCTACAGTTGTTATTGTATTATTTGCAACACTACCATCTTTAAGACCTGTGTATGAAAGTGGTAAAGCTATGGGAACAAGAGATATTATCGTTGTAGTTATGCTCACTTCGGCTTGTTTGATGCTAGTAACAAGTAAAACGAAACCCGAAGCCGTTGTTACAAATTCAACATTTAGATCAGGAATGAGCTCCGTAGCGGTTATTTTGGGGATCGTCACATTAGGTATTACATTTGTTGATGCTCATTTAGGAAATATTAAAGAAATTGCAGGAGATGTATTACATACATATCCAATGCTACTTGCACCAGTATTGTTTTTTACTTGTGCACTATTATACTCCCAAGGTTCTACAACCCCATTAATTATACCTCTTGCAGTTGCACTAGGAGTACCTAATTGGGCTATTTTAGGATCTTTCGTTGCAGTTACTGGTATTTTTCTTTTACCAACTTATCCTACTTCATTGGCAGCTATGGAAATGGATACGACAGGAACTACTAGAGTTGGTAAATATATTTTAAATCATCCATTTATGTTGCCTGCATTATTAGGTGTTATAGCTGGTGTTGCATTTGGATTTGTTTGGGCACCAATAATCGTTAAATAAAGTAACCCAATTTTAGGTAGGGAGGTTAGCCTCCCTATTTTATTTTGGATAAAATATAATAGAAGGTCTTATAATATCTCAGGTAAATATAAGAGCAGATTCTCAAAAACAGATATTCAATAAGGTAAATAAGAAATGGAAGAAAAAATTCGGCTGACGCAATACAGCCATGGTGCAGGTTGAGGTTGTAAAATTTCGCCTAAGGTGTTAGGGACAATTTTACATTCAGAACTGGAAAAATTTTATGATCCAAATCTGCTCGTTGGCAATGAAACTGCTGACGATGCAGCGGTGTATGATCTTGGTAATGGAACTGCAATTATCAGTACCACCGACTTTTTCATGCCGATTGTAGATGATCCTTTTGATTTTGGACGAATTGCCGCAACCAATGCCATCAGTGATATTTTTGCTATGGGTGGCAAGCCGATTATGGGCATCGCCATTTTAGGTTTTCCAACTAATGTATTACCTGCAGAAGTTGCACAGAAAATTGTTGATGGTGGGCGTTTTGCTTGCCATCAAGCGGGTATTGCTTTGGCGGGAGGACATTCCATTGACTCGCCTGAACCTATTTTTGGGTTAGCCGTGACAGGCGTAATTGACACTGAAAAAGTGAAACGTAATGCGTCTGCAAAATCAGGTTGTAGGCTTTATATGACAAAACCGCTTGGTATCGGTATTTTGACGACGGCGGAGAAAAAGGGAAAACTAAAACCAGAACATCAAGGTTTAGCCACTGCTGCTATGTGCCAAATGAATTCCATTGGCAGTCAATTTTCCCAAGTGGAGGGCGTCACCGCAATGACGGATGTCACAGGATTTGGTTTACTCGGGCATTTAATTGAAATCTGTGAAGGTTCAAATCTAAGTGCGGTAGTTTTTTCTGACAAAATTAAAACCTTGGAGGGCGTAAAAGATTATATTGCACAAGGTTGCGTCCCAGGTGGAACAGGGCGTAATTTTGAAAGTTATGGGCATAAAGTGGGTCTATTAAACGAAGAACAAAAAGCGATTTTGTGTGATCCTCAAACATCAGGCGGTTTATTAGTGGCAGTTGAACCTAATAGCGTTCAAACGGTCATTGAAATAGCCAAAGATGCGGGTATTGATTTATATGAAGTGGGTGAATTAAAGCCTAAAAAAGTAGAAAAAACGGTTTTGATTGATATTTATTAGGGATTATGTAAGTTTTAAAAGTCCAATGAAAAGGCTAACTTTTGAAAGTTAGCCTTTGGTTTCCTTATTTTGGGAATATTTTACATTCTTCTCATTTTAGTGAGTTTATTGATAATATAGTGTAAACGTCGTTGCGGCTTTTACTTCACCGCCTGCAACGGGAACACTCTGATTATTAACATAATATACGTCGAAATTGTTTATAGAATGACCGCTTCCTGTGGCATCTGCCATTTGGAATTTCTTACCAAATTTAATTGAAGTGTTATTATCGTGTTGTTTTAAGCGTAAGGAAACCCCTTGCGCTTTTCCTGTACCTGTTTGAATGTTTAATAAATCATTATTACCATCGTTAGTCGTGCCATTTAGTCCTGTGAAAGTAACAAATACTTTTGGGGGCTTAAGCTGACTTCCTTCTTTATTATTTTCTCCAGTACAATCTACATCTAGGGTAAAATCCTTGCCCAGAGCTTCTAAACTACCAGTACTCCCGCTTGCGGTGGGGTCAATCTCTTTCTTATAAATCTCTCTTAACGGGATATTTTGATCTGAGCTACCATTTATTAAGCAAGATTTAATAGGGTTTGAAATTACGAGTCCATTTGTTGAGAGATTAACCAATGCATTTGATCTGTCATCTAACTTAAACGTCGTATAGGGTGGTTTTTTTAATCGTGTTGTATTAGATTCCGTTTTTATTTGAAAAATAGGCTCATTTATTACTGGAATTGTGTAACTTGTACCGCTAGCTGGTTTATTCAATAGTATATAACGCGCTCTGACGACGGCTCCAAATGAGCCAGTACTTCGACTAAATCGAATTTGATTTTGGCCAATAACTGTTTCTCGATCATTCACTTTAACAGGAGAAAGAGACCATAAATTACTTCTCATTCTGGCATCAAAGATCAAGCCTAGGTTAGGATTACTATTTAATTTGTATATTGTATAACCATCATAAGTTCTTCCAGTTGATGTGAGGTTACTTTGCATAACTAATTTCATCGTAATGGTAAACGGATCTAAGACATCTGTTCCTCTTTCATTGGTGAGCTGACTTAAATCAAAGCAAGCGGTGCCTGTTTCTGGTGTTGAGAACCAGTCAGAAATAAATTCATCTTGATCTTTTCTAAAATATTGAGTTGTTAAATTTAAATTTGAACCATTATTACCTCTAATCTCGTATGTCATGCTATTACCATATCTTCTAGGAGCGTCTACTTGAATACAAGCAAATGTTTCCCGCATCCCTAGCATCAGTAAAATAGTTGTGGCTATTTTATAAACGGATTTATTCATTCTTATTTCCTTATTTATTTAATCTTAAGGGTAACTAATTTCAAATTCTGCTCGAGCGGTAACCTCGCCAGCAGTAGCACTCCCTGTTGCATAATATTGAGCATAATAATCAAATTGGGGCTGAATGATTTTTCCCCCAAGCTGAATACCTGTATTTGCAGTTTTTGCAGAATCGGCAGTTGTACCATTAAGTGGCATAATTTGATTACTGGTTGCATTAATTAATTGAATCGAGACATGTTGTGCGCCCGCTGTAGTAAGATTATTTAATAATCCATTTGTGGCATTTGCATTCTTAAACTTAATCTGTGCTCTGCCATTATCTTCAGCATTACATTCTTTAAGTTTGATAGTAAATTTAGTTTTACCTGCAGTTTGCCCTGCAACAGCTAAACGGTTAGTCGCCACAGTGGGAAGTACCACTAATTGATCGTCGCTACCAATTTCTACTTTACAGGTGCCATCATCTTTTACCAATCCTGTAAAAGAAATCGTTCCAGTAGAAGAGGCATGACTGCAAGTAGTACTTGCCAGTAACATGGTAAACAGCACTAAATAAGAGCTGATTCTTTGTTTCATGATAAATTCCTTTATTTTTTTATGGGTAAACACATTGCGTCATATGTTTGAGCTTCTAAGCTATCAAGATTTTCTAAATTAACTTGGTAATCAAAATAGCATTGCTCATTATGATTTGGTCCCCAATTGACTGTAAGTCTTCCTTTTTCTTGTTGTAATTGACCAGCAAATAACATACCGCCTTGCACCACATACCCCACAAAATTGCCTTTATCATCTTGTGCAGTCGCTGCCATTGGCACATTTTCACCGTTGGATTGAGTTAAATTAAACAACACCATCACATTTTTATGAGTGCTAAACTCTACTAAATTAATCGCATTAGCACGTGGAATGATTTGTTGTTCAGTAGCATTAAATTCAATGTTGCCAGAAATATCTTTCGGATCAATGCGAACATAGTTGATTGAATAAGGCATAGTGTAAGGAATAATACCATTGCCAAAATAATCAATACGTTGATTATTGCCTTGAATTAACGCGCCAGATGCATCTTTGGCTCGTACAATAGCAAAGCTATCTCCCACTTGTTGCCCTAATGTCACGCCATATTTATGAGCAACAATAGAACCGCTTGCGCCTAATCCTATTTGACGGTTATGGTTCTTTTCTTGCGAAATGTTCATACGGTAGCTACCAAAACGCCCCGTATAGCCAGCATTGGCTCCAATAGCTCTATATTGCTGATTATTTTTAGATGCATTTACACCATAATGCCATTGATTCTGCTCTCCCATCGTGCCACTAACACCAATTCGATTGTAGCTGTATCCAGAATTATTACGAGAATAAGAAGAGCTAACTGTATGTTTACCTTCGCCGAGTGGTAAACTTAGATTGATATAAATAGCAGTATCTCGTTTGCTACTTTCGCTATTAGTCGTTTGGGATAACGTAATGTTATAGTTCAATTTTTTGTAACTATTCGCATAGGCAATCTGGTATTCATTATTTGTTCCATTTTCGCCCCAATAATTATAAGTCTGCCCGACCAAATACAAATCGCCGTAATCCCCTAAGGTTTGATTGATAGAGAATTGATATTGGCTTTTTGGACGTTGAGTGCGTACATTAATAAATTCATCGTAAATATAATCACGATGGTTAATTGCCAAGGTGTCTCGTAAAGTATAGAAATGACGGGATGAATAGCGATAGGCTGCCAACGTAATATTAGTACCTGTGCTATTAAAATTAATACTGTAAGTTCCGTGTAAACTATAACCTTTTTTATTTTCCTTTTCTTCTGGGAAAATGGCATGTGACCAAGTAGAATCTGCAGAAAAAGCACCAATCGGCGTATTTAAACCAAAACCAAATAAAGCAGCACGATAATTTTTACTGTAAATTACGCCACCATTTAAGGTCAAATTATTAAACAAACCATATTGTAGAGTGGCTTGAGTAATTGGATCGACGTATTCGTTATTCCAATGGCGATAACGACCTGATGCAATTTGATAGCGATATTGCCCAACACGGATCAAAGGAGCGACATTAGAAAATGGCACCGTAAAAGTGCGGACAGAACCATCACTTTCTTGGATCTCTACTAGAAGATCACCGTTATATCCACTTGGGTATAAATCAGAAATAACAAAAGGCCCTGCAGGCACAGAAAGTTGATAAATAATGTTGCCATTTTGCTTAATAGTGACATTGGCATTACTGTTTGCCACACCTCGTACAACAGGCGCAAATCCACGTTGTGAAGGGCTTAGCATACGATCATCAGAAGCAATGCGCACTCCACGCATACCAAAACTTTCCCCAACCTGTGCGCTAGTATAAAAATCACCTAAGGTGACATTTCCTCGCAATAGTTCAAAATCGCGCTGAACATAGGTCTCACTTGGCTGATATTTAGAATAGGTATAACGGAAAGAATTTTCTTTGCTTCGGCTATTAACTTGGTTATAAAAACCAGTGTGGCGGAAAGCTAAAGAACCGATATTCAAGCCCGCTCTCACATTGCCATAAAGGCTGTCACTTATAGTGCTTTCTGTTTGATAGCGATAGTAATTTAAATCATAATTTAAAAAGGTCGCCGTCGTCCCACTTTGCCAACGTTTTGGCGAAATGTATCCACGAGGTCGTTGAACAGTTAAAGCTTGCGGTATTTCAAAATCTAGTTTTAGTTCGCCAGTTTTATAAACAAAGGTGCTCTCTGGTATTGCATCTTTAACAAATACGCAATCTTCATCACTTCCTTGTTTGATAATCGCCGCAGATTTTAGATCTAATACATCTTGTAGTTCTGGCGTTAAACAAAGTTCAGCTCGACCTTCCGAATTATCAACAAAACGTAATGTTTCGTGACCTTTTAATTGATTATTTACCCAAATATCTGCTCGATACTCCCCAGGTAATACCGCATTTGCCTGATTAAAACGGGCAAAATCTACGCCTAAAACAGAACTACCGCCCCAAAGGGAGGCATCAAATTCATCGCTATAAGCGTGGTTACCATAAAGCCCTAAAGCACATAAAATAGCAAGAGAAGAGCGGTTAAAATGGGATAATGTTTTTTGAATACGCATAAACACTCCCCATTATTGTAAAATAGATTCACCAATTGTGTCGCCACCAAAGTCATTAATGAGATTCCAAGTTACCTTGCTGCCAGCACGGGCGCCTGAAACATGGAAAACTTCCTCACTAAAAGGCGCAACCATACGAGCGTCTTTAACTGAAGTTTTATTGATTTGAGCTGAAACATAACTCATATAATAAGGCGTTTGATTGCTAACCTTAATGCCATCTGGCGTCGCAATCCATTTTACCGCTTGATAGGCATCTGTTACTGTTATAGGGAGATTGCTTGGGCGGTAAAAGAATTTTAAACGGGAACGGATAGCCAATTGTAAAAAGTTTGGACTTTCAGCTAAACGCTCCGCACTTGGTTTAGGCGGAATATCAAGTAAATTAAAATAATAGAGGCTTTCTCGATCTTGTGGCAAAGATTGGCTGCCTGTATAAGTAATACGTAAACTCTGACCAGATTTTGCCTCAACACGGCTTACTGGCGGAGTAATGATAAAAGGCGTTTTAATATTTTTAGGATCGGCATTTTGATCGCCCGTATCTAACCAAGCCTGCACTAATGCCGCATTTTTACCGTTATTTTCTAATTTCACGATAATATTTTTTTGATCTTGAGGGTAAATTACTCTGGTGCCGATAATGACGACGTTCGCTTGGGCAGAAAAGGTAAAAAGTGCGGTTAATCCGAATACAATTTTCTTAAACATCATTTTTTCTCAACTTTATTCATAAATAAGGTGATACCACCAAATAATTAAAACCGCATTGCTAAAATTGTCTTAACAATGCGGTGAAATAAAAGCTAATAATATTAGCCAAAAGAATTATTCATAAGTTAATTCAAAATCAACCGCAGATTCAACTTCACCTACGCCAACGCTTGCTGTAGTAGCATAATATTTAGCTACATAACGAAGCGTTTGATTTTCTGCAGTAATATCTTTGAAGATTGCACCATCATCTGATTTATGTGTAACTGGAGTAGTTGTTGTAGCAGGAGTTGTTACTCGTTTCATAGGAGAAATAGCTGTAGTGCCATCTTCATTAAATAATTGAATATTAACGTTAGCAGCACCTCCTGCGGCAACAGCTTTAGTATTTTTTAAAGTGTAGTTGTTAGCTGTATCTACATTCGCCACAGAAGCAAAACGCGCTTTCACCTTTGGTGCTTTGCCGTTTGTAGCTGTAGGTAGGGTACAACCACTTAATTTAATCTCAAATGGTGTTGGCATTGCTGTCTTTTCTGTAGCGGTAAAACGATTTTTTGAAACCGTATCTAACACCACAATTTGATCTTGGCTATTGCCATCAATAGTACAGGTTTGATCGACCACTTTACCTTTAAAACGAACAATACCGCTGTTTGCACCTGGTGTAGAACCATCAGTTGCTTTTCCTGCTACAGTACCACCTACAGTAGATGTAGATGCTGCCATAACTTGGCTTGAGAATGCCGCAACTAATGCTGTTGCCAATACTAATTTTTTCATATATTTTCCTTTTTTAAATGTTTAATAAAAAATGACGACAAATAATGGATTTCTCCAATATTGATGTTTTTGCCATTTTTAACAGCGCAAAAACTTCCCCATTCTAAAAAAAAAAAAAAAATACAAGATGCCGAAGAAAAAAATTTGGCAGCAAAATGGCGTGTTTTAAACCACAATAATGACTTAACGCCCTATATTTTCCATAAAAAAAAGCGTGGAAATTTTAAAATCCACGCTTTTTTATTTTATAGAAGGATTATTTGCCGATAACTTCTAATCCGCCCATATATGGACGTAGCACTTCTGGCACGGTGATTGAACCATCAGCATTTTGATAGTTTTCAAGCACAGCCACTAAAGTACGACCAACAGCCAAGCCAGAACCATTTAATGTGTGCACTAAGCGCGTTTTCTTATCACCTTTCGCTTTACAACGTGCTTGCATACGGCGAGCTTGGAAATCCCACATATTTGAGCAAGAAGAAATCTCGCGATAAGTATTTTGTGCAGGCACCCACACTTCTAAGTCGTAAGTTTTGCAAGAACCAAAGCCCATATCGCCTGTGCAAAGTAAAACTTTACGGTATGGTAAATTTAATAATTGCAATACTTTTTCTGCATGACCGGTTAATTCTTCAAGTGCTTCCATTGATTTATCTGAATCAACGATTTGTACCATTTCCACTTTATCAAATTGGTGCATACGAATTAAACCGCGAGTATCACGACCGTAAGAGCCAGCTTCAGAACGGAAACATGGCGTATGTGCGGTCATTTTTATTGGTAATTCTGTTTCATCAATAATCACGTCACGCACTAAATTAGTGACGGGCACTTCTGCGGTTGGAATTAATGCGTAAGGTTGTTCGCCTTCTAAGGCTAAAGTATGGAATAAATCTTCCCCAAATTTTGGTAATTGACCTGTGCCATAAAGTGTGGCGTGGTTGACTAAATAAGGCACATAGGTTTCTAAATAGCCATGTTGTTCAGTATGAAGATCTAACATGAATTGCGCCAATGCACGGTGCATTTTTGCGATTTGACCTTTCATTACGGCGAAACGAGCACCAGCTAATTTAGCCCCTGCGGCAAAATCTAAGCCATTTGCTTCCTCACCTAAAGTGACATGATCTTTCACTTCAAAATCAAATGTACGCGGAGTGCCCCAACGTAAGATTTCTTTATTTTCGGTGTCATCTTTGCCTAATGGCACTTCGTCTGCGGGTAGATTTGGAATAGTTAATGCAATTTGATTGATTTCCGCAAGTACCGCATCTAATTGTGCTTTTGCTTCAGTCAATTGATTGCCCATATTATCCACTTCAGCCAATAATGGTTCGATATTTTCACCACGTGCTTTCGCAGCACCAATAGCTTTTGAACGAGTATTACGTTCCGCTTGTAAATTTTCGGTGGTGACTTGTAAGTTCTTGCGTTGTTCTTCTAATGAGATGAGTTTTTCTGTATCAAGAATAAAGTTACGTTTTACTTTTAATTTTTCTGCGACTTCCGTTAAATTATTACGGAGCAAATTTGGATCGATCATAGAATTTCCTTACTTTTTTCGTTGAAATGAAAATGACTTTATTCTAGCGTGCTTTATTCAAATAAACCAGTTAAAAGCCAAGGGAAAAGCGAGATTCTGAAAATAAAGCAAAAATAAACCGCACTTTGTGTTAGAATCCACACTTCGTTTAGTCTGAATTTTAGGTAAATTATGAGAAAATTTATTCTTTCTTTTCTGTTTATGCTTATCGGTGGTGGACTTGGTTTTGCGGGGGTGCATTTTCACCCGACAAAATGGCAGGTTAGCGCGCAATTTGAAGCGCCAAAAATGAATGAATTGGGTAATTATTTTTCTCTTTTTTCTACATACAGTTTAGTTAGCGGTGATGCTGATGCCGTTGATATGGTAAAAATTGAGCGTAAGGCGACAGATTCTGCGTATCATGAATTTACAAAAATTCTGAGTTCTCCCGCTCAATTAATGGCTTTTTTAAATCAATCTGATTTTGTGAAAGCTAGAGCTAAAGTTGAAAATCAAACCATTCAGCAAATCGCCTCACATTTTAAATTTTCCCAAGAAAATAATCTTGATCAATTCATCCTGTCTTCTTTTGATCGTGAAGAAGTGGATCAACTTTTTGTGGAATACATTCGTTACGTGAATAATCAAGCGCGTCAAACGTTAAATAATGAATTGATTACAAAATGGAAATCGTTATTTGAACAAGTGAAAAATGCGGCGGACGCCAAAATTGACGTTTCTTGGGAAAACAAATTGAAAATGATGCAATCTGTTCAACCGTTAGATAATAATTTGGTGGCATTCCATTTTATTCAACAGCCTAATCTCGTAATGGCTGAGAAACCTTATGTTATCTCAACGGGTATTGGTGCTGGCTTTGGAATTATTCTTAGTTTGTTAGCCATGCTGATTTTAGGTGCTGGAAGAAATAAAAAGGTAAATGAGCAAAAATAATTCGTTCAGAATAAATTTTTGTGATCGCGGTCAAATTTTTAAGATTGAATTTTGTTTCTTTGTAAAGAAAAGCGTAAACTCAAGATCGATTTTAACTAACACAGGAGCGATTTTATGTTTCCAGAATACAGGGAATTAATCACCAAACTTAAAAGTAATGATGCTTATTTCGATCGTCTTTTTGAAAAGCATAACGAATTAGATCATGAAATTAAGAATATGCAGGAAAACATTCAGCTCGCTACTCATATGGAAATTGAGGCTTTGAAAAAAGAAAAATTACGGATTAAAGATGAGCTTTATGAATACCTCAAGAAAAAATCACAAGAATAGTAGAAAGCCGACAAATGTCGGTTTTTTTGTTGCACTGTTTTAGGTTACACAACAGGTTTTTGTCGATAAAACAATAGGCCCGGTAAAGCCAATCCAAATACTATTGCGCCTAGGATAAAACTGGTATTAATAAAGGAACTAATCATCTGTTCAAATAATGCATCAGAAAAGCCAAAATGATGAATTTGCACCATTGAAATCATTGCTTTATAGGCATGAACACCGGGGATCATGGGGATAATAGCGGCAACGGTGAAGGCTTTGGGATGGGCTAAATAACGATGGGAAAGATGTACGCCTAAAAATCCAATCACGCAAGTTGCAAAGAAGGTGGCAAATACAATAGGCATATTAATATGCAGTAATAATGTGCGTGTCACATGCCCAAGTGCGGCTAAAATTGCGCAATATTTTAAGGCTTTTGGCGGCACATTAAATACTAAAGCAAAGCCCACAGCTGGAATTGCGGCAAATAACATATCATCAAGTAATTTCAATATAAATATTGTGATATCTAATAACATTTTAATGCCCCCAAGTTGTAATATGTAATAGGCTTAATGCGAATACAATGCCAAGACATGCGCCAAAAGTGAGAATAGTCGCAATCGTCCAACGGCCTAATCCCATATTCACATAACCTTTTAATATATCCGCCAAAGAATTAATTAGAGGAAACCCTGGCACAAGTAATAAAACACTAGATGCTAAGGCAATTTGAGGATCGTTACCTAAGTTATATTTTAAGCTCACGCCAGAAATCAGCGAGGCGACAAAAGAGGTGATGGAAAAGACGATAAGGGGATTATAGTGCCGTTTAGAAAATTCTTGTCGCACAAACATGGCGATGGCTGCCGCCACAAAGGTGATGCCACAAATCACCCCGTCTCCGCCAGATAAATGGGCGAATGCTGCACAAGATAAGCCAATCATAAACACCACTAACCATCGGTTGTATTTAAGCGGTTTTAATTGATCCAGTTTTTTTTGTGCGATTTCTAAGTCATACAAATGGTGTTCAACGGCAATCACAATGCGCTGAACATCAGTGACCATTTGCATATTAATGCCTTTATCTGTATTTTTTCGTGCGGTGGTGATGCAATGATTATCTGATAAGGTCGTCAGCACCACTGCATTTGCCGTGAGCGCACATTCCACGCTTTCTACACCAAGTGCTACGCCTAAACGCTGCGCCATTTGCACTACCACAGTGCTTTCTGCCCCATGTTGTAACAAGAGCAGTGCCGTTTGTACGCACACGCGAGTCACCTCACGTTGATATTCGTGTTCCATATCTTTCTTCTTCTATCAAAATATACCTAGAAAGAATTATAAAAATGTTTTCTGAAAAATGCGCAAAAAAGAACCGCACTTGTGATTTAAGTCAAAACTTTTTAGTGAAAAATTTTGTTACATCGATCACAAAATAAACAATTTTTCTTTGCTGATATAAAAAAATAGGACTAGTATTTAAATGATAATTGTTATCGTTAAATATGGAGATTAAAAAAATGAAAAAT
Source organism: Haemophilus haemolyticus (assembly GCF_003352385.1). NCBI lineage: Bacteria > Pseudomonadati > Pseudomonadota > Gammaproteobacteria > Pasteurellales > Pasteurellaceae > Haemophilus > Haemophilus haemolyticus. The sequence goes on from NZ_CP031243.1 coordinate 899,912, forward strand.
AAATTTTCCTTTATACTATGCCCTCTCGCCTTGCTTATTCATCAAACTATCTATGCTTCCCCACAAATAAATCAGCTTGATACGATCTCTGTTTTGGGTACTTCTGAAAGTAAAGCCGAAGCAGGTAAAGATAAAATGTTTTCAGAAAACCAAGTAACTGAATATAAAAGCAAAAAAGAAATTGAAACTTACAAAGGTCATTCTGTAGCGGATTTATTAACAGGCACAACGGGCGTATATAGTGGTGATGCACGCAATAGCGGTGCATTGGATCCTAATATTCGTGGAGTACAGGGACAAGGTCGAATTCCCGTTTTAGTTGATGGCACAGAACAAGCGATCACTGTTTGGCGTGGTTTTGCGGGGGTGAGCAACCGTAACTATCTTGATCCATTTTTAATTAGCAGTGTCACTGTTGAAAAAGGCCCAAATTTAAACCGCACTTTAGATAGTGGCGCAGCGGGCACTATTCGTTTAAGCACATTAGAACCTGATGACATTATTAAAAAAGGTGAAAAATTTGGTATCGAATTTAAAGCTGAAACAGCTAACAATTCTATTAAGCAACGTGGTTATCCTATTCCTGTTGGTCAAGATTTCCGAAAACTCGATCATCCTGAAGATATGGGGTTAGGTGCTATTTCAGCTTATTTTAGAACATCCGATCGTTATCCTGCGCGTGCCAAAGGACGCAATAAATTTTTTAATGATAATGCCTATCGACTAGCTATAGCAACAAAAGATGAGCATTTTGAAGGATTATTTGCTTATGCTTATCGTAACAAAGGCAATTATTTTTCTGGTGGAAAGGGTGGTCATAATTATGGTGAGGGAAAAACTTTAGATGAATACGCAAAGGCCCATGATATTAATCCTGATTATTATCGAAGTGATGATCCTTATATTCCCTGGATAGCGATTGTTTATCATCCGAAAAAAGAAGTCCCAAATACGTCTTTTGAATCCGAGTCCTATTTAGGCAAAGCCACAATTAAATTTAATGATCATACAAAATGGAAATTTGGTTTGCGCCATAGCGATATGCATTATGGTGAGATAATGCCTTCTCGTTTATGGCAAACCAGCTATCAACAAGGCACAGTTCTACAATGGCCGCTTGCCAATGTAAAACAAACCGCAGTGAATACAGATTTTGAATATAACCCTGAAAATAATAAATGGGTGAATTTGCGCCTTGGAGCCTATGCTGTATTTAATCATGCCAAAACCAATACTTCAGGCGGAAGCCCTTCCGATATTATTTTTGATGATATGGGATTTAATTCTGTAGGAACTGATCTTGTTGCACCTGAAATTAAACAACCAGGGGAAGAAGGTTATGAAAAATATTTAATAGATAAAGCCGAATATATAAAACAAATGCGTAAAAAATGGAAAGAATACGCTAATTCCAATGATAAAACACCAAATATTAAGGGGGTTTTTGATACCAAAGAAGCGCAAGCACAATGGTCAAAAGATAATCACTATGGTGTTTATGCCAGCAACCGTTTTGAAGTTACTCCAAAATTAAATTTTGATGTAATGAGTAATTACAAATGGGAGAATCTAAATTCTGAAAATGAATTTACTAAAAACACGCCACTTGCAAACGAGGTATGTGGTGGCTGGGTTGGTGGCGGTAAGAAGAACAGTAAAATATATTGCCCTAGTTGGGATTATTATATGAGTGGCGAACGTCACGGAAAACGTAAAGAATTAAATGTAGGCTTTAATTTCCAATATAGCCCTGTGGATTGGTTAGTGTTAGATGCAGGCGCGAAATATACTCATTATAAATCTCGTGATGATGGATTAAGAAAACAAATTCAAGATAAACAAAGGGAAGAAGTATTTTATCCTGCCGCTTTAGAATTAAGTTATTATGGTTTTGTGAAATTAGACGATGAGATAAGAAAGAGACTAAATACTTATAAAATAGCAAGCAATAAGAAACTAGAATATGAAGATGAATTTGAAGCAAAGAATCCACCACCTGATGATGACAGTGCTTATGACAATTGGCTTAATGAAATGGAAAAATATGTTGATAAAAAATTAGAAAAAGAGAATTTACATAGACCTACAGAAGAAGATCATGCGATCGATAAAGCAGTAAGAAATTCTGAGCCTATATACAGAAGTATATTCTTTGAGAGAGATGAATATGGAAACTTTAACTTTAATGAATCTACTATAAACAAGTATTTCCCAAAAGATAAACTTGATGAAGAAATATATAATAAAGATACAGGAAAAATGGAAAAAGTTATAAAAAATATTACTCTTTCATCAACTTTGGTTAAGAAAAATCCAACACCTGAACAATGGGAAAGAATGAAAAAGGCAAAACGAAGTGCTCATGCTTGGTCTCCATCTTTGGGGATAACTATTTTAGTGAAAGATAATATTCGTTTATATGCTCGTTATACTGAGACTAAAAGAATGCCAAGTATTTTTGAAGATACAATTGGCTATTCAATTATAGAACTCCATCCATTCTATAAGCGAAAACCAGAACATAGTAAAAATATTGAAGTAGGTTATGTACAAGATTTACGCAACTTATTATCTAACGCTCGTCGTGCAGATATTCGTTTAAATTATTTTCATAATTTAACTAAAAATGTATTTGATCGAGATATAAATTATGAACTAAAACAATTTGACAAACGAATTTTATCTGGGTTGGAATTACAAGCTCGTTATGATCAAGGAAATTTCTTTGCTAATTTAGGTGTAGTTTATAATCTAAAAAATAAATTTTGTGATAAAAACTCTACTATTTTAGATAGAGGAGGTTGGGATTATAACGGACTTACAGGAAAAAGAACTAGAGCATTTCCTGAATGTGTAAATGGTGGTAATAATAATGGATATTTAAAACATACAATTGCACCAAAATATTCTATTACTGCAAATTTAGGTATTCGAGCATTTGATGAGCGCTTAGAATTAGGTACTCGCTGGCTTTATCATTCTCAAGTAAAAGACAGCCGTGCAAAATCATTAAGAGATGCGGGCTTCTTAGGAAGCTCTGAAACCAATCGCTGGAATCCAGTATTAGTGGTTGATGCTTATGCTTCCTATAAAGTAAATGAAAACCTTCAATTAGAATTGGTGGGAACAAATATTACTGATCGTTATTATCTTGATCCACTCACACGTTCTAGTATGCCTGCACCAGGAAGAACGATCAAATTAGGTTTCACCGCAAAATTTTAAATGAAAATAATTATCATATTCGTTTTTGTGATATGATGACTTTGGCTCAAGACGATTAATGTCTTGATTTTATAAACCTTCTATAATAAGGAAATTATTATGAAAAAACTAAGTAAAATTGCAGTAGCAGTAATGGCTTGTGGGGTTGTTGGTTTTACACAAGCGCAGGTAGTGGGAAATGTATCAACTGATACAAATCAAACTCGATATATAAAAATCAAGGCAGGAGAAAAAGATGGAAAGGCTGGCGTTGAAATATATGACAGTAGTATTCCTAATGATCCCGCTGTCTTAAGTAAAACAGCAAATAATAAAGGTCAATCAATGGCTTTAATGGCTGAGCGTGCAGACAAATGGATTTCGCATATTACTGGCGTTGCTAAAAAAGATTCCAATGGCGTAGTTGTGGCAAAATTATACAAAATGCCTAAATTGACTTTAATTATGCCAGATCATACTGGGTTAGGAAGATTGTCCTTTAAACAAGTTGGTAATCTAGATACCTACTATGGTGAATGGGAAAATGTGAGTGGTCAAACTACCCAAGAAAAAAATGTCAGTGTTTATTATGCTGGTTCTAATCCGACAAAACGTTTACCAAAAGGTAAAGCTGTTTATCAAGTTAAAGGTATTAATCAATATAATGACTTCAATAGGGCACTAATGACAGGTAAATTCAATGTTGATTTTGATGCTGGAACTATTGAGGGTTCTCTATCTAAACCTGATTTAAAACTCTCTATTCAAAGCCAAATCAATAAATCTAAAGCCACTTTTGAGGGTGAAGCTACAGCAGAAGGTATCACTGGTAAATCAGAAGGTCGTTTCTATGGTGCTAAAGCTGAAGGCTTGGCAGGTATGGCAACCTTTGCTTCAAAACCTGAATACAACACAGCCTTTGGCGGTACTAAAAATTAAGTTTAATAAACAAAAGGCTTGCGAAAGCAAGCCTTATTGTAAACAGGATGTTTTATGTCGAAATTCCCTTTTATTTTTCTTTTTATTCCTTTTTTGGTTCTTGCCGAAAATCAAGAAAAAGATTTCCGCTTACAGCAACAATCTCAATTAAATCAACAACGACAAGAACAACAATTTATTCAACAAGATAAATTCTTTACTACATTAACAATAAACAACCAAGAATTTAAGGTGAGTGATAATATAGAAGAAATAATGACCGCTCTTTTTCTCGCGATTAATCACAAACAAACGAATGATATTGAACATTTATTAATCCGTTATAAACAATTTCCACAAGCAGAACGAGGAATGATTTTATTTGCAGAAGCGAATATTGCATTTAATCAAGGAAATACCAAAAAAGCCATTCAACTTTACGAGCAACTTGTTCAACAAGAACCTGATTTCACACGCGGAAAATTAGATTTAGCTAAACTCTATTTTCTAAACTGGCAAAACAATCAATCTAAAATTCTTTTTAATCAGATAGCATTGCCGCAACAACCAAATGTAATGGCACGTGTAAACCAATATTTATCACAACTTGATTATCGCCAATCGTGGCAAGGATCTTTTTCTTTTGGCACAATTTATAATTCTAATTTAAATCAATCTGGTAATGAAACTAGTAAAGAAATTGTCGAAAATCCTTATCTTGGTACATTAGAATTTACACGAACTAGACCAACTATTCAAAAAAGCACAGGATTTAGTTATGAAGCGGTATTAAATAAATATACTGAAATATTAAATAATCAAGGTATTATTTTTAAAGGATTAGCTTATGGTGAGTTTTATCCGAAAAAATCAGAATTTACTGAACATAATATTTCACTTGGATTAGGATACCGTTTTAAAGATCAAAAAAATCAATTAGATCTTTATCCTTTAATTGAAAAAACAAGAGCCTATCATCATTGGTATAGCGAAAGAAAAGGGTTTAATATTTCTTATTCAACGATTTTAAATCCGAATTTATACTTTTCTTTGCAAACAGAATATAAATGGGAAAAATATCAAGATCGTAATTTATCTTATCAAGATGGAAAAATTCTCTCTTTCTTTTCTACTTTAGTTTATAGCTTACCAAATGATTGGATTTTATTTGGTGGATTGGATTATGCGAAAAAGTTTTCAACAGAATCAAAAATTGATCAATATACTAGAAAGGGGTTAAGAATAGGTATTAATAAAAGTTTTGAAAGCGGAATTGATATTACTGCGCAAGGTATTTTTAGAAAAATAGATTATCAAGATTATAATGCCCTTTTAGGAAAAACAAGAAAAGACAATGAACAAAAATATTTGTTTACCTTTGCCATTCCTAAATTCAAATTTTACGATATTGTGCCTAGTATCAATTTTATTCATACAAATCATCAGAGTAACGTAGAAATGTTATATCGCTATAAACAGAATGAAGTGGTATTGAAATTTGAAAAAAACTTTTAAAAACAAACCGCACTTTGAGAGATATTTAACTCTAAGTGCGGTTCAATTTAGCGGAGTTTTTTATGATTAAAGTTTGACGACTTTCGCCTGTTTTATCATATTATCGCCCACTTCAAGAATGGTAATTTGCAAGCCATCAATTTCGCAAACCGTGCCTTCATCGGGAATTTCCTCTAAGTGTTCGAGGATTAAACCATTAAAGGTTCGGGCATCTTCTGTATCCAATTCCCAGTTAAACATTTTGTTGAGATCGCGTAGGTTGGCAGAGCCATCAATAATCATGGAACCATCGGATTGTTGCGTTACTTCCTCGTCAATGCTTGGGGCGGTGGAAGTGGTAAAATCACCAACGATTTCTTCCAAAATATCTTCCAACGTCACAAGGCCTTTAATATCACCGTATTCATCTACAACTAAGCCAATTCGCTCTTTATTTGTACGGAAATTTGCAAGTTGCGTTTTTAATGGCGTGCTTTCAGGAATGAAATACACTTCATCTGCGGCACGAATTAAGGTTTCTTTGGTAAATTCATTTTTTTCCAGCAGTAAGCGGAATGCTTCACGCACGCGCAAAATACCAAGCACTTGTTCATCAAGGCTGCCTTTGTAAAGCACCACGCGGTTATGTGCTGCATGATTGAGCTGGCGCATAATGGCTTTCCAGTCATCATCAATATCAATGCCACCAATTTCGTTACGTGGAACCATAATGTCATCAACGGTGACGGTTTCCATATCTAAAATAGAAAGCAACATTTGTGGATGTTGTTCATCAGGCGTCGCTTCGCCCGCTTCTGATACGATACTACGAAGTTCTTCACGGCTAATTACTTGTTTTTGCATATCGGGTTTTAATCCCACCAAATGCATTAATGATTTGGTAAAAATATTCATCAGCCAAACTAGCGGATAGAAGATTTTAAGTAATACTGTCAAAATATGGCTGGAAATGAAACCGACTTTTTCTGCGTGCATCGCTGCCACAGTTTTGGGGAAAATTTCAGAAAAGACAAGCATCACGAAAGTGAGCAAACCCGTTGCAATCGCCACGCCGGCATCACCGTATAAACGCATACCAATCATGGTCGCAATTGCCGATGCACTGATATTCACAAGGTTATTAAAAATAAGAATAAAGCTTAACAAGGTATCAGGCTTTTCGAGCAGTTTTTCTGCTTTTTGTGCGCCTTTATTGCCTTGTTCGGATAGAAAACGAAGACGATATTTATTGAGAGAGAGTAGTCCGGTTTCTGAGCCGGAAAAATAGGCAGATAACACTAAACAGATAATGAGAATAATAAATAAAGTACTAAGGGGAATACTGTCCAAGGGAAAATCCTTTTGTTCGTTAATCAACAAAAAGTGCGGTCATTTTTCACCGCACTTTTTACCTGTTATTTGATTTTGCTAAATCAAATGGCTACTCAAATAGCCAAGAGTGGGCAGAATGATACCCGAAATTGGCTAAATAATCATTCTTTTTCCTTATCTCCTATGCTTTCTTTATGAAATCGCCTACTCAAAAAGCCATTTTCATTTGAAATGATGAAAAACGCCTAAATTTCGGTATAATCAGCGCAATTTTTTAAGAAAAACAGGATTGTTAGCCATGTTTGAGAATTTATCGGATCGCCTTTCCAAAACTTTACGTAATATCACAGGAAAAGGTCGTTTAACGGAAGATAATATTAAAGAAACCTTGCGCGAAGTGCGTATGGCATTACTTGAGGCTGATGTTGCCTTGCCTGTAGTGCGTGAATTTATCGCAAAAGTAAAAGAAAGCGCGCTTGGGGAAGAAGTCAATAAAAGCTTAACGCCGGGGCAAGAGTTCTTAAAAATCGTTCAGCGTGAGCTTGAAAAAGCCATGGGCGAAGCCAATGAGAGTTTAAATCTTGCAACCCAACCACCAGCGGTTATCTTAATGGCAGGTTTACAAGGTGCGGGTAAAACTACCAGCGTGGGTAAATTGGCAAAATTCTTGCGTGAACGCCATAAAAAGAAAGTGTTAGTGGTGTCTGCTGACGTATATCGCCCTGCTGCGATTAAGCAACTTGAAACCTTGGCTCAATCCGTTGGCGTGGATTTTTTCCCATCGGATGTCAAACAAAACCCCGTTGATATTGCTAAAGCGGCACTTGCTGATGCAAAACTGAAATTCTACGATGTGTTGATTGTGGATACAGCAGGTCGTTTGCACGTTGATACAGAAATGATGGACGAAATCAAGCAAGTCCATGCAGCATTAAATCCAATCGAAACTCTTTTCACTGTTGATGCGATGACAGGTCAAGATGCGGCCAATACGGCAAAAGCCTTTAATGAAGCATTGCCGCTTACCGGTGTTATTTTGACGAAAGTGGACGGTGATGCGCGTGGTGGTGCAGCGTTATCAATTCGTCAAATCACAGGTAAACCAATCAAATTCTTGGGTGTGGGCGAGAAAACAGAAGCGCTTGAGCCTTTCCATCCTGATCGTGTCGCTTCCCGTATTTTGGGCATGGGCGATGTACTTTCCCTTATCGAAGATCTTGAACGTTCTGTTGATCGTGAAAAAGCAGAAAAAATGGCGCAGAAATTCAAGAAAGGCGATGATTTCACTTTAGATGATTTCCGCGAGCAGCTTATCGAGATGAAAAAAATGGGCGGCATGATGTCTATGCTTGAGAAATTACCGGGTGCAAAAAATTTGCCTGAGCACGTTAAAAATCAAGTGGATGACAAAATGTTTGTCAAAATGGAAGCGATTATTAACTCCATGACCTTAAAAGAACGTGCAGACCCAGATATTATCAAAGGATCTCGCCGTCGTCGTATTGCATTAGGTTCTGGTACTCAAGTGCAAGATGTTAATAAATTACTTAAACAATTCGATGAAATGCAACGCATGATGAAGAAAATGCGTAAAGGTGGCATGGCTAAAATGATGCGTGGAATGCAAGGCTTAATGGGCGGAGGCTTAGGCGGGCTTGGCGGAATGTTTAAACGATAATTTCAGAAGATAAAAGTGCGGTAAAAAAGAAATATTTTTACCGCACTTTTGCATTTCACGCTGGATTATCTATATCTTTAAATTCTACATCAAAACCATATTCTTTCGCTAACCATTCGCCTAATGCCTTGATGCCATATCGTTCTGTTGCGTGATGGCCTGCAGAGAAGAAATGTAATCCTTGCTCACGGGCAGAATGGATTGTTTGTTCTGACACTTCACCAGTAATAAACGCATCGCAGCCTTGTTCTGCCGCAAGATCAATATAACCTTGTCCGCCACCAGTGCAGATACCAATTTTTCGGATTAAGTGCGGTCCGTTTTCAATGCAAATTAACGGTTTTCGATTTAACACTTTTTCTATTTTTTCTGCAAAGTCTTTACCTGTCATCGGTTCTTTTAATTCGCCCCAAACAGGAATACTCACAGCGCCTTTTTCTAATGGTTGTAAATTTTCAATGTCGAGCAGTTTGGCTAATTGTGCGTTGTTGCCTAATTCTGGGTGCACATCTAATGGTAAATGATAGCCATATAAATTAATGTCGTTCACTAAAAGCGCTTTAATTCGCTTGCCTTTCATTCCTCGAATACAAGGGGTTTCACTTTTCCAAAAATAGCCGTGATGAACCAAAATCGCATCGGCATTTTGTCTGATTGCGTAATCAATCAAAGCCTGACTCGCCGTTACGCCAGTAATGATTTTTTTGATTTCTGTTTTACCTTCGACTTGTAAGCCGTTGGGCGCATAGTCATTGATTTTATCGGAAGAAAGTTTTTGATTAATGAGTTGTTCAAGTTCGAGATTATTCATAATGGATCGTTGATTGGAAAAAGTTGGGATATGGTACAAAATTCCAAAAAAAATGGCTAGTGCGAAGGAGTGGGGGAATGCACTAGCCAAGTTTCATTACTATTAAATTACTATCTAGTATCTAAAACAGGATTCATTATATACATAAATTTATAGCGATCAAGAGGAAATAAGAAATTTTTTATTTTATTTAAAGTGCAGTTTAAATTTCTTGTGTTTTTAATAGTTCAATAAGCCAAATTTGTCAGCAAAGAAGGGAAGCTTGGCTTTGGTGAGAGGTGTTAATGATAGCAAGTAAAGTAAAATATTTCGTTGGGATGTGGCATCGTTGTGCTACAATTCGCGGGTTTTTTAATTTAACAAAAAGGTTTACTTATGAAAAAATGGTTATTCATTATTGCAGGCGCGTTGATTATTTCAGCTTGTGCAAATAAAGACGTGTATTTTAACGGAGCGGAAGGCTCTCATTCAGGTGTTAAATTTGATAAAGATTCTCGTCAATGGGGACTAAATCAATAAAAAGTGCGGTTATAAAGAAGCCTATTTTACATTGTAGATAGGCTTTTATTATTTAGATTTTTTAGTTTTCGCACTTATTGCGGCTATCAATAAAATTTCATAATTTTATTTTGATTTTAATAGCTCAATAATCTCTTTTAATGCCTTAATTTCATCGTCTTTTTGAGCTAATAAGGTATCTTTCATTGCCAGTAAACTATTTAATTTTTTATTTTCTGCTGCAAGAATATTACTTACACCAAAATAACTATTATTATTTGTGTGATCACCAATACTAAAGAAAAATGATTTATCTTGGGCAGTAATCAACTCGCCCATATCAATATTAAACACATTCGCAATTTGCTGTAATTTATCTAAATTAATGCTGCTTTGTCCACGCTCAATTTTGGCATATCCATTCGGTGACATTGAAAGCTTCTCCGCCATTTCTTCTTGCGACCATTGATTGATTTCTCTCATTACGCGAATTTTATCGTAGACTTCCATTTTATTTCCTTAAAGTGCGGTTTTACACATTGTTAGGTTAGTTTTTAATATTACTTGTTTATGGTAAAAATTTCCTTGAAGTATATCATTTAGACAATTTTTATCCAAAATTTTATGGAGTCTTTGATGATTAATAATCAGGGTAAGGTAATTCTATTCCACCTGAAAAAATTTCATCTTTAAGTAAAAAATAATGAAACATTGTAAAAATTCCCTTCTTATGAGAAATCGAAAAATCTTATTTATTCTTTTAATTCCTTTAGTTGCACAAGGAAAAGTCATTGAAGAGTCGGGCTATACCTTAGTACATTCACAAACAGGGGATACAATAGAATATACCTACGATGCCGCTACCAAAGACAAACCCTTAAATTCCCTCATTATTGCCGCCAACGGCGGTACGAATAACATTACGATAAAAGGCAAATTGGCAGACGGCTCTGCCGATGCCTCGCCGACGATTGACAATAAATCGATTGAAAGAAATATAAACACAAACGGTTATTCGTACACATTACACGAAACGTACAGACCGGGATATCATAGGGGCGGCGCGGTGATGTTGGCGGATCAAAGCTATGAGGGTAAAAACAACATCACTTTTGAAAACGTAACCATAGCCGCCCATAACGCGCCTTACGGCATTTTGTCTTATGACAGAATCAATACGCAAAAATCCGAAAGCTTGGCGCCGGCGACGCTTACCTTTAAAGGGCGCAATACCATCAATGCAGACGCGGACCCGAATGCCAATCCCGGGGTCGAAGGTATTACATTGCTTAATAATGGTGAAAAAGTGGGGGAATATCGTCTTGTTTCCGAAGAAGGCTCGACGCTGAATATCAACATCAAATCAGGAAAAGATAGAGGACAAGGCATTACCGCCAACCACTATGGTAACTCAGGCATCAACCTCAACAACGCTTCTCCAAGCATCACCACGATGGAGTTCAAGGGCGATGTAAACATTAAAATCGATAGGAACGGACAGGAAGAGGCGGAAGCAAACGGTTTTGGCTTCTATTCAAGCCGCAGACTAGGCAATAAGAAGCAGATTCCGGAAGGCTCCAAAATGGAAGCGATTTTCCGTGGAAATGTCGATATCGTTGCAACGCCGGTTTATGACGAGCAAGGCAGGCCCAAAAGCATAGGCAGCGCGTTTGCGATTGACGGGAAAAACAGCAAAGTCGAGGTTATCGGCGGGGAAGACAAGGTTGTCAAAATCAAAGGCGATATTTTCGCCTACAACGGCGGCAGCGTGAGCGTGAACCTCGCCAACAAAGATTCTTATTTTGAAGGGGAAGCCCATATCGGGAAAAGGAGCTTTGCCAAAGGGAAAGATATGTTCGCCTTAACCGTGGATGCGGACGGATATGAATTAGCCCCCGATACAAATTCGATTGAAAAGAAAAAGAAAGAGCTGAATGCTAAGCAGAAAGTATTGCCAAGCAGAAAAAAAACTTTGGATAACGTAAATAAAAAATTGGATGAAGAAAATAAAGAATTGGCTGAACTAAATAAAGAATTGGCTGAATCAGGTGAAAATGAAAAGAGAAAAGAACTAGAAAAAAAAGTAAAATCGTTAGAGTACAAAATTCAGAGCAAAAAAAGGCAAATAGAACGTCTAAAAGAAGACATAGAAAGGGTTGCGGTACTCGAAGAAGAAATCAAAAGATCTGAAGAGTTCTTCGATGAAAACGGTTGGATTAAAGACAGCGTTATCGACGACAAAACAAAAAACACCGTCAACCTCAAAATGAGCAACGGCGCGCGCTGGACGGTTACCAATGATTCGATGCTGAAAGAGTTGGATTTGTCGGAAGGCGCGCAGGTTGAATTTAGCGACAGCAACAAATTCGTCAAAGTGTCCGTGAGCAAGCTCAAGGGCGACGGCGGCGTGTTCAAAATGTACGGCGACATCGTCAAAGGCGAATCGGACAAGCTGATTACCCGGAAAGGCAGCGAAGGAACGCATATTATTGAATATGAAGATAAAGATAAAGCGACTGCGAAAACAACAGGAAAGGAATACCTTAAACTTGTTGAAAATAGAGGCGATAAAAAAGATAACAAAGCGATTTATAAACTGAATGTCCGCTGTACCGAACAAGGGGCTTACTGTTTTTCCATAGGCGAATCTACAGATTCTAAAATAGTCGATATTAAGGCTGACAATAAATACGATTTCTATCTTTATCCAGCCACTTTGAGTTCATGGGCTCAGGCTGCAGTGGTGTTGAATGATTTAATCTATCAATCTAATTTAACTTTAACTGAAAGTTTACATCAACGTTTGGGAGAGGTTCATTTCAATAAAGAGATTGTTAAACAACAAAATGTTTGGGTTAAATCTCTTGGTGGCGAATATGTCGGAACAGAAACTGTGAAAGTGAGAGGATACACAAATCGTTATCGTGGATTAAAAGCAGGTTATGATTGGATTAAAGCAAGAGGAAATTGGATTAATTACAACGGGCTCTCATTTGGATACATCAATTCAACTGCACGATTGAACACATTTGGTGGAAAAATTCATATTTATGGTAAAGAGTTAGGTTTATATTCTGCTTGGCTAAACAAAGAAAACGATCTGTATTTGGATTTTTGGGCAAAAGCTATTAGATATCGTGGTGGCTATAATGTAATTAATTATTCAAATAAAGACATTACATCTCCAAACATCATGGCGTCTACATACATTTTTTCTTCTGAAATGGGGAAACGTTTTAACCTAAGCCAAAATGCTGAACGTGTTATTTATTTCCAACCAGAAGCACAATTAAGTTATCACGCTACGAATGGCTATTCATTTAAAACCTCACATGATGCAAGCGTTAAAACAGAAAGAATGCGTAGTTTAGTGGGGAGAATTGGTTTTCGTGCGGGGATAGATTATTTCAAAGAAAAAAATCTACATCCTTATGTCAAGCTAATGTATGAAAGAGAATTTTTAGGTGAAATGCAACACACATTTAATGAAGTTGCAGTTGAGAGATTCAGTAATAAAGGGAGTTGGTGGGTTTATGGTTTTGGGCTCTCTTATATGAATAAAGCGAAAAATACGCAACTCTATTTCGAGGCACAACGTTCTTCAACGCATAACTTTAAACAAAATTGGCAAGCTCATCTTGGTGTAAGATACTTGTTCTAATTAATGTTTCATATTTACGTTCCATAAAAATAGAGCGATAACTTTTAGGAGAGTTATCGCTTTTTTATTTCAGGAAAAATTATTCTACTTTCACAATCCAGCCTTCAGGGGCTTCGACATCACCGAATTGGATGCCTGTGAGTTCTTCATAAAGGCGACGTGTTACTGGGCCAACTTCAGTTTCAGAATAGAACACGTGGAATTTGCCTTTATGCTGGATTCCGCCAACAGGTGAAATTACCGCTGCAGTACCACAAGCACCCGCTTCAGCAAATTGATCTAGTTGATCGATATAAACATCGCCCTCAATTGCTTCCATACCTAAACGCTCTTTTGCGATATGTAAAAGAGAGTATTTGGTGATACTTGGTAAAATAGATTCTGATTTTGGTGTGATGAATTTATTATCTTTTGTGATCCCAAAGAAGTTTGCCGCACCGACTTCTTCAATTTTAGTGTGAGTTTTTGGATCTAAATAAATGGCATCAGCGAATTTACGTTCTGGCGTACCTTGTCCTGCCGCTAATACATGTGGCAGAAGGCTTGCAGCGTAGTTACCACCCACTTTTACGCCACCGGTTCCCATAGGTGCTGCACGATCGTATTCGGTGGTAATGAAGTTAGATGGTGTCAAACCACCTTTGAAATAGGCACCAACTGGGCAGCAGAATACCGAGAAAATAAATTCTGGCGCAGCTTTCACACCGATATTTTCACCCACACCAATTAAAAATGGACGTAAGTATAAGGTTGCGCCAGAGCCGTAAGGTCCGACCCATTCTTCGTTCGCTTTCACCACTTCTTTACATGCACGGATAAATAATTCAGTAGGCACTTGTGGCATGAGTAAACGATCCGAAGTATGTTGCATGCGTTTTGCATTTTCTTGTGGGCGGAATAAGTTGATTGAACCGTCTTTGCAACGGTAAGCTTTTAAGCCTTCAAAGCATTGTTGACCGTAGTGAAGTGCGGTAGAACCTTCGTGAATATGTAAGGTATTGTCTGTGGTGAGTTTGCCTTCGTCCCATTTACCATCTTTCCAGTGCGCAATGAAACGGTAATCTGTTTTAATATAACTAAAACCAAGGTTATTCCAGTCTAAATCTTTCATTTTACTTCCTTAATATTATTTTTTTGAATGAAATGCTGTTTAATCTACACCATTCCAGAAGTGATTTAAATAATAAATTCTCGAAATTATGCAATTTTTAGTCAATTAAAAAGGAATAATGAAATTTTGGAAACAGGGCAGGAAATAAAGATATAGTTATGCTAAAATCGGGATGAAAAAAACGCCACTCAATGAAAGCAGCGTTTAACCAAATCGGTTTAATAATATACAGGAAGTAAATGAGTAACACATTTGTTACTCAAGTTCGGTTACCCGAACTATATGCAAACACAACATCATACTTAAGTCCGAAACTCATTAACTAGTAAGGAATTACCAATCATTAAGTATGGCGATATTTTAAGAAAAAGGGTTAGAAAGGACAAATGACGTTTTTTTATTTGAGGTATTAGAAAAACTAATCCGAATTAAATCTTGCCTATTATAGACGAAAATTTCATAAATGGAAATACCTATGTATAAACGTTTGCCACCATTGAATTCGCTAAAATCTTTTGAGTCGGCTGCTCGACATTTAAGTTTTACTAAAGCGGCGGATGAGCTTTGTGTCACACAAGCGGCAGTTAGTCATCAAATTAAATTATTAGAAGAGTTCTTAGGAATTGAATTATTTAAGCGAAAGAATCGTTCTTTAGAATTAACAGAGCTTGGAAAAGCTTATTTTGTTGATATTAATAAAATTCTACGTCGTTTAAATGAATCAACAGAGCGATTGTTAACGTTAAAAACGGATCCTCATTTAAATATTAGCGTGCCACAAACTTTTGGTATTCAATGGCTAGTTCCACATTTAAGTGAATTTAATCAGCTTTATCCGCAAATTGAGGTTCGTTTAACAGGCGTGGATCAAGATGAAGGTTTGTTAAATAAAGAAATTGATCTTGCTATTTATTATGGCTTGGGAAATTGGCAGAATCTTCAAGTGGATCGTCTTGGTGAAGAAAATTTATTGATTTTAGCCTCGCCCGAATTGTTAGCCGAAAATCCAATTATTCAGCCTGAAGATTTAAAAAAACATACATTAATTCACATTCATACACGTGATAATTGGCAAGCGATGGCAAATCATTTACAGTTAGATGATTTGAATATTCAGCAAGGGCCGTTATTTAGCCATACATTTATGGCGTTACAGGCAGCAATTCATGGGCAAGGTATTGTATTAGCGAATCGCTTATTAGCTTTGCAAGAAATTGAAAATGGCTCATTAAAAGTGGTATTGCCAACCAATTTACCTGATCCAAAATCATTTTATGTGGTCAATCATCTTGATCGCCTAGATGATCAAAAAATTCAAGCATTCCGTCAGTGGATTATTAACTCAATTAAACAAGAAGAAAATGAATAAACTCGCATTATATTGTCGCCCAGGTTTTGAGAAAGAAGTTGCTGCCGAGATCACCGATCAAGCAAGTAATTTAGGTGTATTTGGTTTTGCACGAGTACAAGATAATTCGGGCTATGTCATTTTTGAATGTTATCAACCTGATGAAGCTGATCGCCTTGCTCGAGACATTCCTTTTAACCGTTTGATTTTTGCTCGTCAGATGATAGTTATTTCCGATTTATTGGAAGATTTAGATCCTGCTGATCGTATTAGTCCCATCGTGGCGGCGTTTGAAGAATTATCACAACAAATTAATTTTGCTCAATCTAGCGAGCTTTTTGTAGAAACTGCAGATACAAATGAAGCGAAGGAGCTTTCCACTTTTTGTCGTAAATTTACCGTGCCTTTACGTCAGGCATTGAAAAAACAAGGCTGGCTTTCGGCAAAAGCGACTCAAAAGAGCGGTCAATTTTTACATTGTTTTTTTGTAAAACCGAATTGCTGCTATGTGGGATATTCTTATGTGGATAATCATTCTCCCCATTTTATGGGAATCCCTCGTTTAAAATTTCCAGCAGATGCGCCGAGTCGATCTACGTTAAAACTAGAAGAAGCTATTTTGACTTTTATTCCGCGTAAAGAAGAGAATAAACGTTTAAATGAAAATATGATTGGCGTTGATTTAGGGGCTTGCCCTGGTGGTTGGACGTATCAATTGGTCAAACGCGGTTTATTTGTTTATGCAGTTGATCACGGAAAAATGGCGGCGAGTTTGCATGATACGGGGCGCATTGAACATTGCGCGGAAGATGGTTTTAAATTTCAACCCCCAAAAAGGAAAACAGTGGATTGGTTAGTCTGTGATATGGTGGAACAACCAAGCCGTATTTCGTTATTGATTGGCAAATGGTTGTTGAATGGTTGGTGCCGAGAAACCATCTTCAATTTAAAATTACCCATGAAAAAACGTTATCAAGAAGTGATATTATGTTTAGAAAACTTGGCTGTTATGTTGGCGGAGCAGAATTTTAATTTTGATATTCAAGCAAAGCATTTATATCACGATCGTGAAGAAATTACGGTACATATAGCATTAAAATCTTGAGTGAATTGTTTTCATAACCAAAAAGGACGTCGCGAATGAATTTACACGAATACCAAGCAAAACAACTATTTGAGCATCATGGATTACCCGTAAAAAATGGGGCGGTCTGTCAATCTATTGATGAAGTAGATTTGGTACTTGCTCAACTTTCAGGCGATAAGTGGGCGGCGAAATGCCAAGTTCATGCTGGTGGGCGTGGTAAAGCAGGTGGCGTTAAATTAGTGCGCGATGTAAAGGAAGCAAGCTCTTTTGCAGAAAAATGGCTAGGGCAACGTTTAGTCACTTTTCAAACGGATAAATCGGGTCAGCCAGTAAACCAGATTTATTTTGAAGAAACTTGCGATATTGATAAAGAATTTTATTTAAGTGCGGTTGTTGATCGCGCCTCTCAAAAAGTGGTGTTTATTGCTTCTCCTGCTGGTGGAATGAATATTGAAGAAGTTGCGCAAAATTCACCGCACTTACTCCATAAAGTAACCATTGATCCTTTATTTGGAGGATTGCCTTATCAAGGCCGTGAATTGGCGTTTAAATTAGGGTTAAGTGGTGCGCAAAACAAACAGTTTACCGATATCTTTATGGGCTTATCTCGTTTGTTTTTAGAAAAAGATTTATCTTTAGTGGAAGTCAATCCACTTGTTCTAACTAAACAAGGCAATTTGGTTTGTCTAGACGCCAAAATATCTGTTGATGATAACGCTTTATTTCGCCATAAAGATCTCTTAGCACTGCAAGATTTAACTCAAAATGATGCTCGTGAAGCAGAAGCTGAAAAATTCCAGTTAAACTATGTGGCTTTAGAGGGCGATATTGGTTGTATGGTAAATGGGGCGGGGCTGGCAATGGGCACCATGGATATTGTGAAACTCTATGGTGGGAAGCCTGCGAATTTTCTTGATGTGGGTGGTGGTGCAACGAAAGAACGGGTTGCTGAAGCGTTCAAAATCATTTTAACCGATCCTTCCGTTAAAGTGATTTTAGTGAATATTTTTGGGGGCATTGTTCGTTGTGATTTGATTGCTGAAGGCGTGATTGCTGCAGTAAATGAAGTGGGCGTGGGAGTGCCAGTGGTTGTGCGATTAGAAGGTACCAATGCTGAAATCGGTCGCCAAATTTTAGCGGAAAGCGACGTTAATATTCTTACCGCACACAGCTTACAACAAGCCGCAGAATTAGCCGTGAATGCAGCAAAAGGAGAACACTAATGGCGATTTTAATTGATAAAAATACCAAAGTGATTTGCCAAGGTTTTACTGGTGGACAAGGGACTTTTCATTCTGAACAAGCATTAGCCTACGGAACGCAATTAGTCGGTGGCGTATCACCAAATAAAGGTGGAACCACGCATCTTGGTTTGCCTGTATTTAATACGGTTCGTGAAGCTGTCGAAAATACGGGGGCTACGGCGACAGTCATTTATGTGCCAGCACCATTTTGTAAAGATGCCATAATTGAAGCCATTGATGCAGGGATTCAGTTAATTGTCTGCATAACTGAGGGCATCCCTACATTGGATATGCTTAAGGTGAAACAAAAATTAAATGAAACAGGCGTTGTGATGATTGGGCCAAATTGCCCGGGAGTAATTACACCTGATGAATGTAAAATCGGTATCATGCCGGGACACATACATAAAAAAGGCAAAGTGGGGATTGTTTCTCGTTCTGGTACTTTAACGTATGAAGCGGTAAAACAAACCACCGATGAAGGCTTTGGACAATCGACTTGTGTGGGTATTGGTGGAGACCCCATTCCAGGCTCTAGTTTTATTGATATTCTCGAAAGATTTCAGCAAGATCCCGAAACTGAAGCCATTGTGATGATTGGCGAGATCGGCGGTTCCGCAGAGGAAGAAGCGGCAACCTTCATAAAAGATAACGTCACTAAACCAGTAGTTGCCTATATTGCGGGTATCACTGCGCCAAAAGGTAAACGGATGGGACATGCGGGGGCCATTATTAGTGGGGGAAAAGGCACTGCCGCAGAAAAAATTGCAGCGCTTGAGGCCGCAGGTGTGACCTGTGTAAAAAGTCTCGCTGAAATTGGTGCAGCCTTGAGAAAGGTATTAAAATCATCTAAAAATTAACCGCACTTTAGTTTGACAAGGCGTAGATTGACTCTCTACGCCTTTATTTTTATATGCTCGCCATTATAAAGTGAGCGCAAAACTGCTATAATCAGCGCACACTTTTTAAGGAAGAAACACATGAGCCAATTTTTCTATATCCATCCTGAAAATCCACAAGCGCGCTTGATTAATCAAGCCGTAGAGATTTTACAAAAAGGCGGTGTGATTGTGTATCCGACGGATTCGGGATATGCCTTAGGCTGTATGATGGGCGATAAACATGCAATGGATCGTATTGTAGCGATTCGTAAATTGCCTGAAGGACATAATTTTACGTTGGTGTGTAGTGATTTGTCGGAACTTTCAACTTACGCAACAGTGAGCAATACCGCTTATCGTT
This sequence comes from Haemophilus haemolyticus, assembly GCF_003352385.1. Classification (NCBI taxonomy): domain Bacteria; kingdom Pseudomonadati; phylum Pseudomonadota; class Gammaproteobacteria; order Pasteurellales; family Pasteurellaceae; genus Haemophilus; species Haemophilus haemolyticus. The sequence goes on from NZ_CP031243.1 coordinate 919,540, forward strand.
TGATTAAAAATAATACGCCAGGGCGTTATACTTTTATTCTTACTGCAACGAAAGAATTACCGCGTCGTTTAATGACATCAAAACGTAAAACCATAGGTTTACGCGTACCAGATAATAAGATCGCTTTAGATTTACTTTCAGCCTTAGGTGAGCCGATTTTATCTTGTTCGTTAATGTTGCCAGGTGAAGAACATACTACGCAATCTGATCCTGAGGAAATTCGAGATCGTTTGGAACACCAAGTCGATTTAATTATTCATGGTGGATATTTAGGGCAAGAGCCTACAACAGTGGTGGATTTAACGGAAGAATCACCAGTGATTTTGCGCGAAGGAAGTGGAAGTACTGCTCCTTTTATTTAACTTATAGACGCTTGTGAAAGCGACCTTTCCATTATTTAAGGAAAACAATGAAACCTAGTCAAAAACAAACCCAAAGACAACCGCACTTTTCCAAAGATTCAGCAAAGAAAAGTGATTTTTCAGCTAAAAATGATAGACGTTCAGTATCTCGTACTGCTCGCGTAGAAACGACAAATACGAAAAAAAGTGCGGTTAATTCTGACAACAAATTTTTATCTAAGCCAAAAGCGAAACCTGTTGTAAAAGCCTCTAATCAACCTAAAGCAGAGGGCGAAAAATTACAGAAAGTTTTAGCGCGTGCTGGACAAGGCTCTCGTCGTGAAATTGAAACGATGATTGCCGCAGGCCGAGTGAGTGTAGAGGGTAAAATTGCGACTTTAGGCGATCGTATTGACGTACATTCTGGCGTGAAAGTGCGTATTGATGGCCAAATCATTAATCTTAGCCACGCACAAAAAGAAATTTGCCGCGTGTTAATGTATTACAAACCTGAAGGCGAACTTTGTACGCGTAGCGACCCAGAAGGGCGAGCCACTGTGTTTGATCGTTTGCCGCGTTTAACAGGCTCTCGTTGGATTGCGGTGGGGCGTTTAGATATTAATACATCGGGTTTATTACTTTTCACTACTGATGGTGAGCTGGCAAATCGCCTAATGCACCCAAGTCGTGAAGTGGAACGTGAATATTCTGTGCGTGTATTTGGTCAAGTTGATGATGCAATGTTAGCGCGTTTACGTAAAGGCGTTCAGCTTGAAGATGGCCCTGCTAATTTTAAAGAAATTAAATTTACAGGCGGTGTGGGTATTAACCAATGGTATGACGTAACCTTGATGGAAGGACGTAACCGTGAGGTTCGCCGTTTGTGGGAATCACAAGGGATCCAAGTCAGCCGCTTGATTCGTATTCGTTACGGAAATATTAAACTGATGAAAGGTTTGCCTCGTGGTGGCTGGGAAGAAATGGATCTTGAAAACGTCAATTACTTGCGTGAACTTGTGGGATTACCAGCTGAAACCGAAACGAAATTAGATGTTACACAGCCACGTCGTCGTCCAAAATCAGGACAAATTCGTAAAGCGGTAAAACGTTATTCTGAACTGAGCAAACGTTATAAAAAATAAGGACTTTTTTATGAAAATGCAGCAACTGCGCTATATTGTTGAAATCGCTAACCATAATTTAAATGTAACTGAGGCGGCTAATGCGCTTTATACATCACAGCCTGGAATTAGTAAGCAAGTGCGGTTGCTGGAGGATGAATTAGGTCTAGAAATTTTTGAGCGTCATGGCAAGCATATAAAATCAATTACGCCAGCAGGGAAAAAGATTATTTCGATTGCACGCGAGTTACTTGTTAAAGCGCAAGGTATCCGTGCCGTTGCCGATGAATATACTCAGCCAAATCATGGTGTATTACGTATTGCGACGACAAATACTCAGGCACGTTATATGCTGCCAAGTGTGATTGAACGTTTTTCTAAAAAATATCCTGATGTGAGTTTGCATATTCACCAAGGTTCGCCAACACAAATTCATGATGCATTAATGTCAGGTGAAGTGGATTTGGCGATTACTACCGAAGCGCCTTATTTATTTGATGATTTGGTTCAGATTCCATGCTATTGGTGGAATCGTGCAGTGATTGTTACGCCCGAGCATCCGCTTGCCAAAGTGAAAGAATTGACGATTGAGGAATTAGGTAAATATCCGCTTGTGACCTACACTTTTGGTTTTACAGGTGTTTCTGACTTAGATTACGCATTTAATAGCGCAGGAATTTTGCCGAATATAGTCTTTACGGCTACCGATGCTGATGTTATTAAAACTTATGTGCGCTTAGGCTTAGGAGTGGGCATTATGGCATCTATGGCTCATACGCCATCAGATACAGATCTTGTGGCAATTGATGCGAGTCATTTGTTCCGCCCGAGTATGACGAATATTGCATTTAAACATAGCACGTTCTTACGTAATTATATGTACGATTTCATGGAATATTTTTCACCGCACTTAACTCGTAGTGTCGTGGAAAAAGCCGAGCGTTTGCGTGATAACAATTCAGTGAAAAAATTATTTGATAACGTGAAATTAGACGTTAGATAAATTAATTGTTGAAATTAAGTGATAGAGAAAAGGACGTTAAACGTCCTTTCTTACTCTTATTGTTCATTCTGATTTTGAAGTTTTTCTTGTTTTGAATGATAAAAATAAAGATATATTAAACCAATTGGTGCAATAAAAATTGAGAATATAAAACAAATCGCCATTGTGATTAGTTTTGTTACAAGCATTAAAGGTGCATTAACGAAAAAAACATTATCACCTAAAATATATTCGATAATACTTTCATAAACGAATCTAGAATAAGGATATAATAATAAGCAGATTAATCCTAGGATTGCATTTGTTACAAGAATAGATATTTTCCCAGTGTGATTATATCCGTTATAGCTTATAGCAACTATAAATATAAAGAATATTAAACCAAATAGAAATTGTCGAGTATAGTAAGCTTTTGATAATCCACCAAGTGTCTTAGACAAAAATGACATGGTATCTCCTTATTCTTGAATTTATAGTCTCCCTCAGTCTAACTTACATCGTAAATAAGTGCAATTTATTTATGTATAAAGGTGTATTGTGCATATTTGATTAATGCACTTGTTACAATAAAAATAAATGTGGTACCAAGTTCATGACGATCACTGTCGCGATAGAAAGTAATAATCTTGATGCGCCAAAAATAAAACCACGATTAGTGCCATTATCAAATTTCACTAATAAGTTTGCCATCGCCGTGAGGGCATACACTTCAATGACTGTAAAAATGACAAGATAGGCATAGGCGGAAAATACGGAAAGATAACGTAAAGTGATAAACCAAGGTACGATAATTCCAATAGCCAACAGAGGGGCAACCCATGCTGCTTGTCTGATCGTTAAATTAATTTTTCTGGAAAAATAGCTTTGTAATAGCACGGTGAGTAAGCCGTTGCCAAATAGTGCTATCGGCGAATGTTCAGGCATGCCAAGTTTATTGTTAAATAAAAAAGGAAAAATGACAAAGAAAGAGCTCGCAATGGCAAGAGGTAAAAAGAGCATTAAATGCACCATGAGAAATTCTTTTGTAATAATTTCTTTGATTTGTGTAAAGCGAAATTTTACCAACGTTTGTAAGGTTTGAATTTGATAGAAAGGCTTCACCATTAAGGCAAATAATATGGCTTCCATTGAAAAACAGACCCAAATGAGTAAGTCGATATGTTCGTATTTAATAAATGGAATGACTAAAAGCGGCGCAAACATAGATGACATGGAGGTCACTTTTAGATATTTCCCTTGCAAGCGCGTTTTTTCTTTGTATTCATCCCCAGCCAGCACAAGTAAGCAGGCTTTGGCATTGGTTCCAAATAAGCAACTACCTAAACCAAAACAAGTGGTCGCAATAAGGAGCAATAAATAATTATCTGCTGCGAGAAAGAAAATATAAGCTATTACATCTAAAAAACAGCCGAGCAACATCATTTTGGCTAAACCATAACGATCGCCCCAAATACCGGCAAGAATGGAAAGGGCTTGGTTTGAGAAAAAGAGTAGTGATAAGGAAAAGGCAATTTCGCTGTTGCTCAATCCTTTACTTTGTAGATAAATCAGAAATACCGTTTGCACAGAAAAAAATGCAAGGGTGGAAAAGAAACGCCGAGTAAGTAAAAGTTTTTGTAAATTCATAGAGTCAAATGATAAAAAAGAAAAGCACGCGTTGAATAACGCGCGCCGTGAATTTTATAAGTGCGGTTGAAATTGATATTAAAATTTTACCGCACTTGAAAGATTAAAACAGATCGTGATATTTCACTAAATCTTTACGCTGAATAGCAAATACGCCTAGTCCGCCATTTTTAAGCTCTACCCATTCAAATGGTACATCTGGATATTGCTCAATTAAGCTCACCATGCTATTGCCCACTTCACACACCAACACGCCATTTTCAGTTAAGTAATCTGGCGCTTGTTTTAAAATTTGTTTGGTTATGTTTAAGCCATCATGACCAGAACCTAAGGCTAACTCTGGTTCAAAATGGAATTCTTCTGGCATATCGGCGAGATCTTCTTCGTCCACATAAGGTGGATTGGTCACGATAAGATCGTATTTTTGTCCCAAAATATTTTCAAATAAGTTTGATTGAATCGGGAATACGCGATGTTCTAATTGATGGCGTGAAATATTGATCTCAGCGACATTAAGTGCATCAACTGATAAATCGACAGCATCTACTTCCGCATTTGGGAAAGCATAAGCACAAGCAATGGCAATACAGCCACTGCCTGTGCATAGATCGAGAATATGATTCGGCTCTTGTGAAATTAAATCTTCAAAGCGATCTTGAATTAAAGCACTAATTGGAGAACGCGGAATAATGGTTCGTTCATCGACATAAAATTCGTGACCGCAGAACCAAGCACTATTTGTTAAATATGCCACCGGTACGCGTTGTTCGATTCGGGTTAATACAAGTTGAACTAAGGTTTCTTTTTCAGATGGGGTTAATCGACTGTTAAATAATTCGGTAGGTAAATCAATCGGTAAATGTAAGCCACTTAAAACGAGTTGCAGGCTTTCATCCCAAGGATTATCGTGCCCTTGCCCGAAGTAAATATCGGATCGATTGAGAATGCTATACGTCCAACGCAGAAAATCTTGGATGGTTTGCAGTTCGTTTGCAACATTATCTTCCAAGATAGTTGCAACTAATTCTTGGTTATGTGAGGTTTCCATCGCATTTCTCCATAAAAGTGAGTAGAAAAGTTAGCATAAAATTCGGTATGAAAATTTGGCGTAGTTATACCACAGATGAGAATGTAGAACTATGATATGATACGCAAAATTTGAAATTAATGAGAAAAAATGCAAGACGAATTTGATTTATTCCGTGCGGAAACCAAAGGCATTAAGCCAATTAAACAAGATACTTTTGTTACCCCTCGTCAAAAACGTGATCAGAAAAAAATAGAATTGAAAGAATTACGAGCGAAAGAAGATACATTGTTCTATTTTTCTGATGAATATGAGCCGTTACTGAATGAGCATGATGGCGTTGTGAAATATTTACGTGATGGGGAAGATTCCCATTTATTAAAACAACTTCGTCGTGGAGATTTTTCGCCAGAATTGTTTTTAGATTTACATGGTTTAACCCGTGAACAAGCTAAGCAAGAATTAGCCGCACTTTTACTGGCTTGTGAAAATGAGCATGTTGATTGTGCCAGTATAATGACGGGCTATGGCACCTTTACATTGAAAAAACAAATTCCACGTTGGCTAGTACAACATCCTAAAGTGCGGGCATTACATCAAGCGCCAAGAGAATGGGGCGGTGAAGCCGCAATTTTGATTTTGGTTGATTTGTAAAAAAACGTTATAAAAAAACGTTATAAAAAAATACCGCACTTTTACTGCCAGTGGCAAAGTGCAGTATTTTCTTTTATGTTTTTACTTGAACTATTGTGTCGCTTGAATTGCGGTTAAGGCAATTGTGTACACAATATCATCAACTAAGGCACCGCGAGATAAGTCATTGACTGGTTTGCGCATACCTTGAAGCATTGGGCCAATAGACACTAAATCTGCAGAACGTTGTACTGCTTTGTAAGTGGTGTTACCAGTATTTAAGTCAGGGAATACGAATACTGTTGCTTTACCTGCTACTGGTGAATTTGGTGCTTTAGAGCGAGCTACATCTTCCATCACAGCCGCATCGTATTGTAATGGGCCGTCGATTAATAAATCAGGGCGTTTTTCTTTCGCAATACGAGTTGCTTCTTTCACTTTTTCTACATCAGCACCGCTACCAGATGTACCCGTTGAGTAAGAAATCATCGCGACTTTTGGATCAATACCAAATGCTTTCGCTGAATCCGCAGATTGAATTGCGATTTCAGCAAGTTGTTCTGCAGTTGGATCTGGGTTTACCGCACAGTCACCATAAACAAGTACTTGATCTGGTAATAACATAAAGAAGATAGAAGAAACAATTGAACTACCTGGTGCAGTTTTGATGATTTGCATTGGTGGGCGAATGGTGTTTGCAGTCGTGTGAACGGCCCCAGATACTAAACCATCCACTTCATTTGCTTCTAACATCATGGTACCAAGCACGACGGTATCTTCCAATTGTTCACGAGCAGCAGTTTCAGTCATACCTTTAGCTTTACGTAATTCAACTAAACGAGCAACATAGTTTTCACGAACATCTGCTGGGTTAATGATTGTAATGCCTTTACCTAATTTAACACCTTGTGCTTCTGCAACACGTTGAACGGATGCTGGATCTGCTAAAAGCACACATTCCGCAATGCCACGTTCTGCACAAAGTACGGCAGCTTTGATGGTACGAGGTTCATCACCTTCAGGAAGCACAATGCGTTTTTTCGCAGCACGAGCAAGTTCGGTCAATTGGAAACGGAATGCTGGCGGGGATAAACGACGTAAACGAGTAGAATCCGCAACTAAGTTATTGATAAAGTCAGCATTAAAGTGTTGGCTAGTGTATTGTTTGATGTTTTCAATACGCTCTTTATCATCAACGGGTACTTCAAGATTGAAGTTTTGTAAATTTAATGCTGTTTGCCAGGTGTTACCTTCAATACGGAAGATTGGTAATTTTGCTTTTTCAAAAGCCGGTTGGCAAAGTTTATTGATTTGAGCATCAATTTTGTAACCACCAGTTAATAAAAGGCCACCGATTTCAATACCATTTGACGCTGCAAGAGCGGCTGCCACAAGTACATCTGGACGATCTGCTGAAGCGACTAATAAGCTACCTGCACGGAAATGCTCAACCATATTTGGTAAACTTCTTGCGCAGAAAGTGATACCACGGATACGACGGTTAATATCTCCTTCAGTGATAATGGATGCACCTAAGTATTTCACTAAATCGATCGCACGTGTTGCGATTAAATCTGCAGACCAAGGCACACAAGCTAATAATTTGATTGAGCTATTTGCAAATAATTTGCTCACTTCTGCTTCACATGCATGGCTATGTTGGAATGAATCAAAAATTTCAGCAAGATCAGGGCGTGTACGACCAGATTCATCAACGGGTGCATTAAATTTGTTTACAACTACGCCTAAAAGATTTGGATTGTTTTTACCACCAAATAGAGAGGCTGCAGCTTCTACACGATCTTTTAATTCGGTTGGGGTTTCAGTTGCAGGTGCTGCAACTAATACGATTTCAGCATCTAATGCTTGTGCAATTTCATAGTTGATGCTATTTGCGTAACCGTGTTTTCTTGTTGGAATTAAGCCTTCAACCACAACAATATCGTTGTTTTTAGTTAATTGTTGGTGATTTGCCACAATTTTTTCTAACAACACATCTGATTGATTTTGACCGATTAATGATTCAGCAACGCTTAACATAAACGGTTCAGAAGTTTCAAGGGTAGTGCTGGTGCGAATGATAGAGGTTGTACGATCCAGTTTATCTTCACCTGTGCTTGGTTGAGAAACAGGTTTCATAAAACCAACTTTTGCGCCTTTTTGTTCAAGAGAATGGATTAATCCCAGACTAATGCTAGTTAAACCCACGCCTGTGCTTACAGGGATAAGGATAATCGTGCGAGACATAGTTAAACCTTAATGTATATATGTTATAAATAAAAACTGCCGAAAAATTCGGCAGCTTGTTGTTAAATTAGAAACAAAGTTTCGCGGTATCTTGTGCGATAACTAATTCTTCGTTAGTTGGAAGAACAATCGCTTTAAATGCTGAATCATCAGTGGTGATTACGCCATCTTTACCGAAGCGTGCCGCAAGATTGCGGTCGTGATCCACTTTAATACCAAATAATTTCAAGTGATTTAATGCCAATTCACGAACGTGTGCTGAGTTCTCACCAATGCCACCAGTGAAAGCAATCGCATCTAAGTGATCATCACCTAATACAGCCATATAAGCACCGATATATTTCGCTAAACGATAGCTGTATACATCTAAAGCGCGTTTTGCTTCTGGTTTAGATGTGTCATCGTAGTTATCTTCAGCATAACGGCAGTCGCTTGTTACTTCAGTTAAACCTAAAAGACCAGATTTTTTCACTAAAGTCTCTTCGATTTGTTCCATAGACATACCTAAAGTTTTGTATAGGTAGAATACGATTGCAGGGTCGATATCACCACAACGAGTGCCCATGACTAAACCTTCTAACGGAGTTAAGCCCATTGATGTATCGATACATTTACCGTTACGCACAACAGAAACAGAACCACCATTACCTAAGTGACAAATAATCGTATTGACTTGGTCTGCAGGTTTACCTACATATTCAGCGACTTCACGAGAAACGAAGTAGTGGCTAGTACCGTGTGCACCGTAGCGACGAACGCCATGTTCTTTATATAAAGAGTATGGAAGGGCATAAAGGAATGCTTCTTCAGGCATGGTTTGGTGGAATGCCGTATCAAAAACTACCACGTTTTTATCTTTTAAGTGTGGGAATGCGTTGAATGCTTCGCGAATACCGATTAAGTGTGCTGGATTGTGAAGTGGCGCAAATTGTGCAGCATCTTCAATACCTTTAACGACTTCATCCGTTACGATAACTGATTGGGTGTATTTTTCACCACCATGTACGATACGGTGACCAATTGCCGCGATAGAGTTTTTAAGCTCATCTGTCATGATATTAGACGCGATAAAGTTAAGTGCTTCTGTATGAGCTGCGCCTGCACCTAAATCTGCGTTACCTTTCTCACCATTGAGTTTCCATTTGATACGAGCTTCTGGTAAGAAAAATGCTTCCGCTAAGCCGGATAATTTTTCTTCACCTGTTGCAGGATCAAGAATTGCAAATTTTAGTGAAGAACTACCACAGTTAAGGATAAGAACAAGTTTTGACATGGGAACCCTATATTTGATTAAAGTTAATGGAAATCCATCTTGTAGATAGACTGAAAAAATCTGGCATAGGATACACCTTTTGCTAAACAAAATAAATTCATCCGAGCATAAAAAGACAACGATTTATGGAACTTTTTGAAAAATTAAACTTTTTCAGTAAGGTGACAATTTCAGGCAAACTGGGGTATGATAAGTGCGGTTGTTTTTTAAAGGTGTTTTTATGGCATTTTTTTCCATTTTAAAACAGGGACAGATTTATCTTAATACTTGGCCGCAGGAGGCTAAGTTAGGGGTTATTTTCCCTGAAAACCGCATTATGAAAGCCACGAATTTTGCACAAAAATTCATGCCCTTTGTTGCTGTATTTGCAGTGGTGTGGCAACAGATTTATGCAAAAAATGATTTGATGGCCTTTTCTATTGCAATTTTGACCGCACTTTTTGCCTTGCTTATTCCTTTTCAAGGTCTTTATTGGCTTGGCAAGCGTGCGAATTCGCCATTAGAAAATCAAAGTGCGGTATGGTTTTATGATATTTGCGAACGCTTAAAACAACGACATGAACCCTTGCCTTTTGTGCAAGATCAACCGACATACCAACATTTAGCAGAAGTCTTAAAGAAAGCTCAAAGCAAATTTGAACGTGCTTTTTGGCAGGAAATTTAGTTTACGCAAACGTTTTCTTTTTAGCTTTATTTTTGTAGAATACCTCGGTCGTTTTAAACGGCCGTTTTTCATTGAGAGATTTTTTAATGATCGATTACATTATTATTGGCATTATCGCTTTTTCCATTCTTGTCAGTTTATTACGCGGTTTTGTGCGCGAAGTGCTTTCACTCGGTAGCTGGGTTGTAGCATTTATTGTAGCAAGTCAGTTCTATCCTTATCTTGCCGCTTATCTTACGCAAATTGAATCAATGTATATTCGTAATGGAACCGCAATCGGGATTTTATTTGTACTGACTTTAATCGTGGGTGCCATAGTAAATTATGTGGTTAGTCAATTAGTAGATAAGACGGGTTTAAGTGGCACAGATCGTGTGTTAGGTGCGGCTTTTGGTTTAGTGCGCGGTGCACTGATTGTGGCTGCGTTATTATTTTTCATGGATACCTTCACCAATTTTGAACAAACTGATTGGTGGAAAGAATCTCAATTAATACCGCACTTTGGTTTTATTATTGAATGGTTCTTTCAACAACTTCAGGCGAGTTCAAGTTTTTTAAATTCAACGCTTAATCAATAAGGAACACAAAATGTGTGGTATTGTCGGTATTGTTAGCCAAAGTCCGGTTAATGAATCTATTTATGCAGCATTAACTCTTTTGCAACATCGTGGGCAAGATGCTGCGGGCATTGTGACGCTTGACGATGAAAATCGTTTCCGCTTACGTAAAGCTAATGGTTTAGTGAGTGATGTGTTCCGTCAAGAGCATATGCTACGGTTGCAAGGAAATGCTGGATTAGGGCATGTTCGCTATCCTACAGCGGGGAGTTCTAGCGTCTCAGAGGCGCAGCCTTTTTATGTGAATTCTCCCTATGGTGTCACTTTGGTGCATAACGGCAATTTAACCAACTCAGTGGAGTTAAAAGAAAAAGTCTTTAAAACAGCTCGTCGCCATGTAAACACGAATTCAGATTCCGAACTTCTTCTTAATATTCTCGCCAACCATCTCGATCATATTTCTCAAGCTTACCTTGACCCACAAGATATTTTCTATGCCGTTCGTAAAACTCATAACGATGTTCGTGGTGCTTATGCTTGCTTAGCGATGATTATTGGGCATGGTATGGTTGCGTTTCGTGATCCTTTGGGTATTCGTCCTTTGGTGTTGGGTAAACGTGAAGAAAATGGCAAAACCGAGTATATGTTTGCCTCTGAAACAGTAGCCTTAGATATTGTGGGTTTTGATTTTGTTCGCGATATTGCCCCAGGTGAAGCCGTTTATGTGACGTTTGATGGCGAGCTTTATTCGCAACAATGTGCCGAAAGTGCGGTGTTAAATCCTTGTATTTTTGAGTATGTTTATTTCGCACGCCCAGATTCAACAATTGATGGCGTCTCTGTTTATGCTGCACGTGTTCACATGGGCGAAAAACTCGGACAAAAAATTGCAAAAGAATGGGCAGATGAAATTGATAATATTGATGTGGTGATTCCTGTTCCTGAAACTTCCACAGATATTGCGTTACAAATAGCTCGTGTACTAGGGAAACCTTATCGCCAAGGATTTGTGAAAAATCGCTATGTTGGTCGTACGTTTATTATGCCTGGACAAGCACAGCGTATTAGTTCTGTTCGTCGCAAATTGAATACCATCAAAGCTGAATTTAAAGATAAAAACGTCTTATTGGTGGACGATTCTATCGTTCGCGGTACAACCTCTGAGCAAATTGTTGAAATGACTCGCTCAGCTGGCGCGAAGAAAATTTACTTTGCCTCTGCAGCCCCAGAAATTCGTTATCCGAATGTATATGGTATTGATATGCCGAGCCGCGATGAATTGATCGCTTACGGTCGAAATGTTGATGAAATTGCGCATTTGATTGGCGTTGATAAACTAATTTTCCAAGATTTGACCGCACTTACCGAATCTGTTCAATTAGAAAATCCAGCTATTCGAGGGTTTGATTGTTCAGTGTTCACAGGCGAATACATTACAGGTGACATTACGCCAGAATATTTAGAGAAAATCGCAAGTCAACGGAACGATAGTGCAAAGAAAAAACGTGAAAAACAAGCATCTAATCTTGAAATTTATAATGAACAATAAATTGAGATAAGGCTAGAGATTTAGTCCGATAAAAATCACTGCATTAAAAAAGTGCGGTGATTTTTTTATTTGTTTTTTAGGATATCTTTTAGATAGTTTTCGCAATCAGAATATCGAAATTGGAATCCAGCGTTGAGTAATTTTTCAGGCACAACGTTTTGGCTTTCGAGTAATAGATTCGCTCGTTCGCCAAGAATGAAATGTAATAGCCATTTTGGAATGATTGCAAAGGCAGGGCGCTTTAATATTCCAGCCAAAGTGCGGTTAAATTTATGCTGTTTTATGGGATTCGGGGCGGTGAAGTTAAATGAGCCTTGGCACTTTGAATGATCGAGTAAAAATAAAATGCCATTGACCATATCTTCCAAAGCAATCCAGGGAAAATATTGCTCCCCATTGCCCAGTTTACCACCAAGTCCCCATTTATATAAAGGCAATATTTGAGCAAGGGCGCCTCCTTTCTTAGAAAAGACCATACCTGTTCGAATCAAACAAACCCTCCCATTAGCTTGTCGCGCAATATTTTCCCAATCTTGGCATAATTGTGCGGTGAAAGTTTTTGCGGTTTTGCTTGTTTCGGTAATTTTTTGTTCGTCTTGATCGCCGTAAATTCCAGTCGCTGAACCTGAAATAAAAATAGGGTGTTGCTGATATTGATTAATGAATTTAACCAGTTGGCTAGTGAGGCTTAAACGACTTTCTCGTAAAATAGATTTCTGGTTTTTCGTCCAAGCTTTATGAAAAATCGGCTCACCAGCAAGATTGATAATGGCATCAAACTGTTCTTGTAAATCTAGTTGGGAAAGTGCGGTAATAAATTTGATGTTTTTTTGTTTTGAGATAGTGTACGGCGTACTTGAGCGCGTTAAGATCGTTACTTGTTCATTGCGTAAGCAGAGTTGTTCAACAAGTGCTTTGCCGATAAGTCCCGTGCCTCCAGTTAATAAGATGTTCATTACAACGCGTTTTCAAATAAACGTTGAACATTTTTGAGTAAATCGACAATTTTTGTACCACGCGTTGGTGTGATAAAAATTGTGTCATCGCCAGCGATAGTGCCTAAGATGCCTTCTGATTTTCCAATTGAATCGAGCAAGCGAGCGATGAGTTGTGCCGCACCTGGAGAAGTCTTAATGACAATTAACATATCATTGTAATCAACGTCTAATACAAGATTTTTTAATGGGCTACTGGTATTAGGAACGCTTAATTCACCCGGTAAGCAATAGATCATTTCCATTTTGGTATTACGGGTGCGAACAGCACCAAATTTGGTGAGCATTCTTGATATTTTTGATTGATTAATGCCTGTAAAGCCTTGTTTTTTTAAGGCATCGACAATCTCACTTTGAGAGCCAAAGCGTTCTTGATTGAGTAATTCTTTAAAAGCGCGAGTTAAATTGTCAGTCATTTTATTTTTCAATAGTCAAAAATTTGCATAAGAATTGCATAAAAATTCATTTCCATCAACTTGAATGTGAATAAAACCAAAGAGAAGGAAAAAATTACCTCAGAAATGTGAACTAGATCATAGAATGATATTTCTCTGTTTGTAATTGTGAGATGAAAATTTTAAAATCAGGTCATCTTAAATTAACTAACACATAAGGAGTATTTATGAAAGTTGCAGTATTAGGCGCCGCAGGCGGTATTGGTCAAGCATTAGCGTTATTACTAAAACTTCAGTTGCCTGCTGGTTCAGATTTAGCATTATATGATATTGCCCCTGTTACCCCAGGTGTTGCAGTGGATGTGAGCCATATTCCAACTGCAGTGAATGTGAAAGGTTTTTCTGGTGAAGATCCAACGCCAGCACTTGAAGGTGCGGATGTTGTATTAATTTCTGCTGGTGTTGCGCGTAAACCTGGTATGGATCGTTCAGATTTATTCAATATTAATGCAGGCATTGTTCGTGGTTTAATTGAAAAAGTCGCGGTTACTTGCCCGAAAGCGTGCGTTGGTATCATCACTAACCCAGTAAATACTACCGTTGCGATTGCTGCAGAAGTATTGAAAAAAGCAGGCGTTTACGACAAACGTAAATTATTTGGTGTAACAACTTTAGACGTGTTACGTTCTGAAACTTTTGTGGCTGAATTAAAAGGTTTAAATGTTTCTCGTACGAGCGTTCCTGTTATTGGTGGTCACTCAGGTGTAACTATTCTTCCATTACTTTCTCAAGTTCAATATGCTGAATGGAATGAAGATGAAATCGAACCATTAACAAAACGTATACAAAATGCAGGTACAGAAGTGGTCAATGCAAAAGCGGGTGGTGGTTCTGCAACTCTTTCAATGGCGCAAGCTGCAGCGCGTTTTGCTCGTTCTTTAGTGAAAGGATTAAGTGGCGAGACGGTTGTTGAATGTACTTATGTTGAAGGTGACGGCAAATATGCTCGTTTCTTCTCTCAGCCAGTTCGTTTAGGTAAAGAAGGTGTAGAAGAAATTTTACCAATTGGCCCATTAAGCAATTTTGAACAACAAGCCTTAGAAAATATGTTGCCGACTTTACGTGCAGATATTGAATTAGGTGAAAAATTTATTAATGGTTAATCATTAAAAAGTAAGGGGAGCGTTAGCTCCCTTTTTCATGTTTCGATAAAAAAGCCACCAAATGGTGGCTTTTGTTTGTATCTTTATTATTTCTGACGCATTGCCGGGAATAAGATAACATCACGAATTGATGGTGCATTCGCATAAAGCATCGCTAAACGGTCGATACCTAAACCTTCACCAGCTGTTGGTGGTAAGCCGTGTTCTAGCGCAACAACAAAGTCTTCATCTTTAAACATTGCTTCATCATCGCCAGCTTCTTTCGCAGCGACTTGTGCATCAAAACGTTCATTTTGATCTTCCGCGTCATTTAATTCTGAGAAACCATTACCGATTTCACGACCGCCGATAAAGAGTTCAAAGCGATCTGTAACATCTGGGTTTTCATCATTACGACGTGCAAGTGGCGAAATTTCCGCAGGGTGAGCCATTAAGAATGTTGGTTGAATTAAGTGATGTTCAGCCACTTCTTCAAAGATTGCATTGACAATGCTACCTAAACCCCAAGATTTTTGTACTTCAATACCTAAGCGTTCAGCCGTGGCTTTTGCACGATCAAAATCATATAAATCTTCTTTTACGATACCTTTGTCTGCACCGTATTTAATGGTTGCATCGTGTAACGTAATACGTTCGAATGGTTTACCAAAATCAAATTCGTATTCACCGTATTTCACAATAGTAGTACCAAGAATATCAATCGCTAATTTACGAAGAAGTTCTTCGGTATTATCCATTAAATCATGGTAGTCCGCATAAGCTTGGTAGTATTCAAGCATGGTAAATTCTGGATTATGGCGAACAGAAACCCCTTCATTACGGAAGTTACGGTTTAATTCAAATACTCGTTCAAATCCACCAACGACTAAGCGTTTTAAATAAAGTTCAGGTGCGATACGTAAATACATATCCACATCTAATGCATTGTGATGGGTTACGAAAGGACGCGCAGATGCACCGCCTGGAATCACTTGTAACATTGGCGTTTCCACTTCCATAAAACCTTTAGAAATGAAATATTCACGAATACCCGCGACAACTTTAGAACGAATAATAAAAGTGCGGCGAGATTCTTCGTTAGAAATTAAATCTAAATAACGTTGGCGATAGCGAACTTCTTGGTCGGTTAAACCATGGAATTTGTCTGGTAATGGGCGAAGAGCTTTAGTTAAAAGTTGAACTTCAGTGGTTTTAACGGTGAGTTCATCTGTTTTTGTTTTAAATAAAGTGCCTTTAACGCCAACGATGTCACCTAAATCCCAAGTACCAACGTCATCTTTATAAACGCCTTCAGGCAAATTATCGCGTGCAACATAAAGCTGGATTTTACCGCTCATATCTTGAATGGTGATAAACGTCGCCTTACCCATTGCACGGCGAGTCATAATACGGCCAGCAACTTGTACTTCAACGTTTTTCTCTTTTAAGATTTCACCGTCTTCTGCATCATATTGATTGTGCAAATCTTGTGCGAGAGCATCACGACGAAATTTGTTTGGAAATGCATTACCTTTTGCACGTAATGCGGCTAATTTTTCACGACGAACGAGCATTTCGCCATTGAGATCTAATTCTTTAACTTCTTGTTCTGACATGTTGTTTACCTTTAATTTTAACTTTAAAAATACCTTCAAAAATAACCGCACTTTTGGGTTATTTCTATGATGAGATAAGTAATGTGTCTTTACTTATCCTGCAAATCATGATTAAAACCCAGCTTTTAAACTCGCTTCAATAAATCGATCTAAATCACCGTCTAATACGGCTTGGGTGTTACGGTTTTCCACACCAGTACGCAAATCTTTAATGCGTGAATCGTCTAATACGTAAGAGCGAATTTGGCTTCCCCAACCAATGTCAGATTTATTATCTTCCATTGCTTGCTTATCTGCATTTTTCTTCTGTAATTCAAGCTCATACAATTTCGCTTTTAATTGTTTCATCGCTTGATCTTTGTTCTTGTGCTGTGAACGGTCATTTTGACATTGCACAACTATGCCACTTGGCATATGGGTAATTCGTACTGCACTTTCTGTTTTGTTTACGTGCTGACCACCTGCTCCCGATGCACGATAAACATCAATACGTAAATCAGCAGGATTGATTTCAATATCAATATCATCATCAATTTCAGGGTAGACAAATGCTGCGCTGAATGATGTATGACGACGGTTATTGGAATCAAATGGACTTTTACGCACTAAACGATGAATCCCTGTTTCTGTTCGTAACCAACCAAAGGCATATTCACCGCTCACTTTAATCGTTGCCGATTTCAATCCAGCTACATCACCGTCAGAGACTTCCATCAGTTCTGTTTTAAAACCTTTGCTTTCAGCCCAACGGAGATACATACGGAGCAACATTTCTGTCCAATCTTGAGCTTCCGTACCGCCAGAACCAGCTTGTAAGTCCACATAGCAATCGCAAGCATCATGTTCGCCACTAAACATTCGACGGAACTCTAATTTTTCGAGTTGTTGTTCGAGTTCATCTAATTCAGCTACCGCTTCATTGAAGGTATCTTCGTCTTCTGCTTCGATGGCAAGTTCTAATAATCCATCAACATCTTCTAAACCTTGTTCTAAATTTTTGATGGTATTTACAACTTGTTCTAAAGAAACGCGTTCTTTACCAAGCGCTTGGGCTTTATCTGGATCATTCCAAATATCTGGCTGTTCTAATTCCGCATTGACTTCTTCTAAACGCTCAACTTTGGCATCGAAGTCAAAGATACCCCCGAAGCACCGAAGTGCGGTCGGATAAGTCGGTGATTTTATTTTTTACAGGATTGATTTCAAACATAATAAATTCACTGTGTGATAAAGTGTGGAATTATATGCTATTTTCTGATTTTTGGATAGTTTGACCTTGCAGAAATTAGCAATCTCTCTATAATTTCAGACTTTCTTACTCAAGCTAATTTAGGAACAAAAAATGAAGAAAATTTTTACCGCACTTTTGTGCGTGGCTGCGGCTAATGCAATGGCAAACGATGCCATAATTAAAAGCAAATTACAGTCTCTTGGCGCATCCAATATTGATGTGAAATCCTCGCCAATTTCAGGTATCAAAACTGCCGTAACAGATCAAGGTGTGCTTTATGTGACGGAAGATGGAAAATATGCTTTTCAAGGTAAACTTTACGAGCTCACAAATAGTGGTCCTGTTGATGTAGCGGGTAAAATTTTAGTGGATAAACTTAATTCTTATAAAAATGAGATGATTGTTTATCCCGCTAAAAATGAAAAGCATGTTGTGACGGTATTTATGGATATTACTTGCCATTATTGCCATTTATTACATCAGCAATTAAAAGAATATAACGATCTTGGTATTACCGTGCGTTATTTAGCTTTCCCTCGTGCGGGCATGAATAACCAAACTGCAAAACAAATGGAAGCAATTTGGACGGATAAAGATCCTGTTTTTGCTTTAAATGAAGCAGAAAAAGGCAATTTACCGAAAGAAGTTAAAACCCCAAATGTTGTGAAAAAGCATTATGAATTAGGTGCGCAATTTGGCGTAAATGGCACACCAAGTATTGTTACCTCAACTGGTGAGCTTATTGGCGGTTATTTAAAACCAGCTGATTTATTGAGCGCACTTGAAGAAACAGCGAAATAATTTTATAATAAAAAGCAAGGGGCAGATGCCTACCCCTTGTATTTAGTCGGTTATGCTTAATGTGCTGGGGAGCTTAAAAGCATTAACAATACTGAGACTATGATATAAATACATAATTTAGGCATTATTAAAATCCTTAGCTGACACAATAGTTAGACTAATGCTCAGCAGGGCTTTTAACCCCTGTCAGCATTCAGGGTTAAAAGCCCTGACCGACAGGAAAAAGTATAGATAAAAGAGCTGTTGATTTCAACAGCTTTTTGCTTTTAGATATGAATTAATATCCAGTGAAAAAACTTATCAAACGCCGTGAAATTCCAATTGGAAATTCTGTTTCAAACCATCCGTTATTAGATCGCCTTTATCGCGCACGCCATATTCAAAACACCGAAGAATTAGACCGCACTTTAAAATCAATGCTGAATCCAAATCAGCTATATGGTATTGAGCAAGCCGTAAATTTATTAGTGAAAGCTTACCAACAACAGCAAAAAATAGTGATTGTTGGGGATTTTGATGCTGATGGTGCAACTAGCACAGCATTGAGTGTGCTGGCTTTAAGACAACTTGGTTTTGCTGACGTGGATTATCTTGTACCAAATCGATTTGAACAAGGTTATGGTTTGAGTATTCCTGTGGCTGAAATGGCGATTGAAAAGGGTGTTCAGCTGTTAATGACGGTGGATAATGGTGTTTCGTCTTTTGAAGGCGTTGCATTTTTGAAAGAGAAAGGTGTGCGTGTTTTAGTGACGGATCATCATTTACCACCCGAAACTTTGCCGCCAGCTGATGCCATTGTTAATCCTAATTTAAGTCAGTGTGGTTTTCCTTCAAAATCCTTAGCGGGCGTTGGTGTTGCGTTTTATTTGATGTTAGCCGTACGAGCAAAATTTCGTGAACTCGGTATTTTTACTGCAGAAACACAACCTAATTTTACTGACTTGCTCGATCTAGTGGCATTGGGTACTGTCGCGGATGTTGTACCTTTAGATCAAAATAATCGTATCCTTGCTTATCAAGGTTTAATGCGGATTCGTGCACGGCGTTGTCGTCCTGGTATTATTGCGTTGGCTGAAGTGGCCAACCGCAATGTTGAACAGTTTACTTCAAGTGATCTCGGTTTTTGTATCGGACCTCGTTTAAATGCAGCGGGGCGTTTAGACAATATGTCGATTGGGGTAGAGCTTTTACTGGTGGACGATATGCTAAAAGCCAGAGAATTAGCGTTAGATCTTGACCAACTCAACCAAACGCGTAAAGAAATTGAAGCTGGCATGAAGCTTGAGGCGCTAGAAATTTGCCAAAATCTCACCGCTCTTTTTAAAGAGTTACCTTCGGGGATTACACTTTATCAACCCGATTGGCATCAAGGTGTGTTGGGCATTGTGTCATCTCGGATTAAAGAGCAATATCATCGCCCTGTGGTTGCCTTCGCGAAAGATAGTGAGGGGATTTTGAAAGGTTCTGCTCGTTCTATTGAAGGTTTGCATATGCGTGATGTTTTAGAGCGTATTCATTCGCAACATCCTAATATGATTTTAAAATTTGGTGGCCATGCGATGGCTGCGGGATTAAGCCTCCGAGAAGAACACTTTGACGATTTCCAACATGTTTTTAATCAAACCGTTGCCGATTGGCTTGATGAAGAACATTTACAAGGTGTCATCTGGACCGATGGTGAATTAAATTCAAATGAATTTAATCTTGAAACGGCAGAACTGATAAAATCAGCAGGCCCTTGGGGACAAGCTTTCCCAGAGCCTTGTTTTGATGGCGAATTTAAAATTTTAGACCAACGTGCAATTGGGCAAAATAAAAACCATCTCAAAATGTTAGTAGAGCCAAAACAAGGCGGACCTTTATTAGATGCAGTTGCGTTTAATATTGATACAAGATTGTATCCCGATCTTTCAATTAAACAGGCGAGATTTGCATATAAATTGGATGTTAATGAGTTTCGTGGTAACCGAAATGTACAGCTTTTAGTGGAATATATTGAAGCGATTGATGAGTAATATTTTGAAATTTTATGGATTATTGGTATTAGGTTTATTTGGGTTTACATTATCGGTTCTAGCCGAGGTAAATCAAAAAGAATTTTCTACTCAAAATCCACCGCACTTACCATCTTCTGATGTCATGCATTTTGAAGATGGGCGGGATTATTTTTCTTATCAAGAGCCTATTGAACAAGCGCCTAGAGCGGATAAAAAAATACGTATTCAATTCTTTTTTGATTACGATTGCCGCGTATGTTCGTCAGCGCAAGATATTTTAGAGCTTTATAGTCAAATGCGTACAAATAAAGTTGCGTTGGAACAATATCCTATTGCAACTGCGGATAGTCAGTTTAGCGCACGCATTTTTTATACCTTGCAAGCACTAAGTGCGGGTGAATTATCTAATGTTTTATTATTTGAAACTTCAGAAAAATCCCGTTATGCAGAGTTGTCTGCTACAAATAAAATTCAACAATGGGCGGAAGAACAAGGGCTAGATAAGCCGTTATTTATTCAAACTGAAAATTCAGAAAGAGTAAAAGAACAAATTCAAGATGCGATTGAATTGACGGAAGAATATGGTGTTTTTACCTATCCTTACGTTGTCATTGGGGGAAAATATGTACTCACGGCGAGCACGCTTTATAACGATGATTATAGCGTGGCTGTGCTAGATTTTTTGGTAAATAAAATAGAACAGGAACAAAAGTGATGAAAATCGGAATTGTTGGCGCAATGGCGCAAGAAGTAGAAATTTTAAAAAATTTAATGGCAGAGAGAACTGAAACTCGAGTAGCAAGTGCGGTAATTTTTGAAGGCAAAATTAATGGTAAAGATGTTGCATTATTGCAATCAGGTATTGGCAAAGTGGCCGCTGCAATTGGCACGACGGCATTGTTGCAATTAGCCAAGCCAGATTTTGTGATCAATACTGGTTCTGCGGGTGGGGTAGCAAAAGGCTTGAAAGTGGGGGATATTGTAATTTCTGATGAAACACGCTACCACGATGCGGATGTGACAGCTTTTGGCTATGAAAAAGGGCAGTTGCCCGCTAATCCCGCAGCATTTTTATCTGACAAAAAACTGGCTGACATCGCTCAAGAAATCGCAGAAAAGCAAGGACAATCAGTAAAACGTGGTTTAATTTGCTCTGGCGATAGTTTTATTAATAGCGAAGATAAAATTGCACAAATAAAAGCAGACTTCCCGAATGTGACAGGTGTTGAAATGGAAGCGACAGCGATTGCTCAAGTTTGTTATGCTTTTAATGTGCCTTTTGTGGTAGTTCGAGCTATTTCGGATGGAGGAGATGGTGAAGCGAGTATGTCATTTGAAGAGTTCTTACCGTTAGCTGCAAAACAGTCTTCGGCGTTAGTGTTGGGGATGATTGATAGACTGTAGTAATAATCTTTTAATAAGATAATAAATTCTAAAATTGAATTATAAACATTATTTAAAAAGGCATAGCTTATTAGCTATGCCTTTTTATATGAGCCAATTAGAATTTATAATTTAAACTCAGAATATAAGTTCTTCCACGTGCAAAGTTATAAAGTACAGATTTATCTTTTCCTCCATCTTCACAAGTATTATTTTTACTACAAATTGAATCATTTAAGCTTGAATAATAGCGCTGTGAAGCAGCATCATTGCCTGAGTCTAAAGGATCAACATAACGTTTATCTAGTAGGTTTTGTACTTCAGCTTTGATAATTAAATCTTTAACAGGTTCATAACTTACATGCAAATCTAAAATAATCGGTTGTTTATTAATTTCCTCTGTTTTCTTTATAGCATAATAAGTTCGTTCATGGCTCGTATTTAATTCAAATTGAGAACCGTTAATATAATCTTCTTGAATGGTTGCTCGTTTACTTTTCCCATAGTAACGTGCTGCGATACCAAGAGTTAATTTTTGATCAAACCAGCGAGAGCCAAGTTCTAATCTTCCATAATCTTTCGGTAACATTGAGATACGAGATAGACCATAACCTTGTTTCAGAATATCATCTTTTGATGCGTTGTTAGGACGTGGGCTTGCGTCCGCATAATTGGTTGGTTGATTTGTTCGTTGGTATGCATAAGATAGATTTGCAAAGAAACGTCCCATGTCATAATTTACTTCTAACTCAACACCGCTCTTTTTCACAATAGGCTTATAATTTTGATGAGCAATGGTAAATCTAAATCCATTATTAGCTGCCCAGTCAGGAACAACGCCATCTCTCCACCATACACCATATACATTATGAATATAATTTTTGATAAAGCTGCGATAGCCCACTAGTTTTAAACCTAATATATCTTCTTTAGTGAAAATGCCTTTTTTATAGGTATTAAATCCAAGTTGATAAGTTTCAGCTCGCTCAGGTTTTAATGCCGTATTTACCCCAACGTCAGATGCTTGAGAGAAGAACATTTCTTGAATATTTGGCATTCTATGTGTGCGCGAATAGGTGAAAAACGGCATAAAATAATTATTGATATCTGCGCTAAGTGTTGCTGAGTGATTTATTGCTGTTTTATGTCCTGATTTATGCAAAATCGGTTCATTAATTTGTGTTGGTGTATTTTCGTAACCTACATACTCACCATTAAATGCATAATGCGTAAAATTGACACTATAGTCTAAATGGTAAATTCCTTTAGAAAGTGCGGTATCAAAATAAACAGTTTTAAATTTTTGTTTACCGGAAGGTTGTAAGATCACTGAACGTTGTGGTAATCCGCTTTTGCTTCCTTGGAAGCGACCTAAATAGCTATAGTTTCCTTGGGAGTGTGATTCATTGTTATAAAACAAACTTAATTCTTCAGGAAAACGGTTTTTACTATACTCATTAATAAAGTAGTTAAAGCCTAATGTGGTTTTTAAATCAATTTCTTTTGGCAATAAAAAAGTATAGCTATTGTTAATATCAATAATATTTGCCACATTCTTTGTAATTAATTTATCTTCTACTTGCCAACCAGAAAAGAATGCACCTTTAGGATAAATAGTTTTACCTAAGTTATGTGCTACCATTAGATTTAGATCAAGATAGCGATTATTATTAAAATTATAATTTAATTGATAATTACGATTTTCGATTTTTCGAGAACCAATTTTATTATCAAGGGTACGTATTTGTGCACCTAAGGTATGGTTGTCATCGCCATATTCAAATTTTAATAAATGGCTACGAGAACGAGATTGCAAACTACCTGGCTCAATAGGGGCAACACTATATTGATCTTTATTGCGCTCAAATGAGTCATTTGTAGAATTTACTTCATCCTGTAATTCAGGTATTTCTTGAGGCTGAGTGCCATTTGCTAATTCTTTTAAAATTTTCTTTCTTGTTTCATTTTTATAGTTATCAAGTTGATAGCGAGATGTATTGTAACGTGGCTCATCTGGCGTGTCCTCTTCACTAATATAATCGTAATTTTCTTCTTGTCGTTCAATTCGAGTAATACAGCCTGGTGTTCTTGTTTCTATAGTTCCAGTGAGTTCATCGGTTGTCGTAATTGGGTCTGTATTTCCATTAAATGTTGGATTAGGTGCGTTACAAGACCAATGATTTTTGTTTAAATCAGGTGTCCACTGTCCAGCTGAATTTAAAACATAACCTGCATTGTGGAAATAGGCTTCTTTTTCTTTAGCAAGAATATCTTGTCCAAGCGAAGACAATCGTTCTCCTCCACCAATAAGATAATCTTGTGAAACTTCACGTTGACTGTAACCATATACCACACCAACATAACCACCATTATCCAGCCATTTTCTGCCTGCAGCCATTGTCATAAAATTCGATTTAGTTGCATTGCTCCCCGTCATTCCTTTTACGATGAGTCCAAATGGTTTGTCATCAGTAATAACATCATTAACACCTAGCGTTCTAAAATTGGCACTACCAGATAAGGTATTTACGCCATTAGAACCTGAAAAGTTGCTTTTATTGACATCGACACCAGCAATGAAGTTAGGATCAAGCGATGCACCGAATTGAGAATTACCACCAGATTGACCTGAGTCCATGGCTGTAGAGTAAAAAGTTTGTGTGACTCCATCGACCATAGTATTGACACGACCTAACCCATTTTCGCCACGAATATTAACAGAAACTACGCCAGAGCCTTTATCTTGTTGAGTAAATGCACCAGGGATACTTCGAATGACTTGATCGATAGTCTGGGTTTCTTTAAAAATATGCTCTCGGGTACTTTTCGCTTTTGCTTCCGTAAAAGGTTTTTTATCGTTAGCGACATTTTTTTCTACTACATCAATTTGATCTAATGTTTCTTCAGCTTTTGCATCAACGATAGAAACACTAAGGGTATTGATTAAGCAGAGTGTGATTAAATTTAATTTAATAACTCTCTTCATTACATATCCTTATTGTTTTTTTTGAGAAAGATTCTCATTATCTTATTATATTTTGTAAAACTCAATGGTTTTTTATTAAAATTAATATAAAACCGCGAAAAAATGAAAAAATTAATTTTAAAAGGTGGAGGATAAGTAGAGTAGCTCCTTAACTAAAAAAAGCTTATAGGTGCGTGTTTGTTATTTTTTTATTCTTTGTTAATGGATCTTGAGTTAAGTTTGAAAGGTGGCAATAGCGAAATAGAGTGTTTATCTCTATAATACGTCAACTTTTGATAAGTAAAGGATAAGTTATATGGGAACGATTATTACCGTTGATGGTCCTAGCGGTGCCGGGAAAGGTACGCTTTGTTACGCTTTGGCAGAAAAGCTAGGTTATGCGTTATTGGATAGTGGAGCAATTTATCGCGTTACAGCATTAGCTGCATTACAACGTAAAACTGATTTAACAAATGAATTGGCGTTAGCCGAATTAGCTCGTCATTTAGATATTCAATTTATTCCTCAAAATGGCGAGGTGAATATTTTGCTTGCTGGCATGAATGTAAGCCATTTAATTCGCACTCAAGAAGTCGCTGATGCCGCATCTAAAGTAGCTGTGTTTCCAGAAGTGCGGTCAGCTTTGCTACAACTTCAGCAAGATTTTGCGAAAAATGATGGATTAATTGCTGATGGTAGAGATATGGGGACTGTAGTATTCCCGAATGCTCAAGTGAAGTTATTTTTAGATGCGAGTGCTGAAGAGCGTGCAAAAAGACGCTATAAACAGTTGCAAAATAAAGGAATAAATGGTAACTTTGAGCAGATTTTAGCCGAGATAAAAGAGCGTGATTTTCGTGATAGAAATCGAGAGGTCGCGCCTCTAAAACCGGCTGATGATGCTTTATTATTGGATAGCACAACGTTGAGTATTGATGAAGTTATTGATCAGGCGTTAGCTTATATTCAAGAAAAGGTGTCAGTTTCGATTTAACTGTTTGTTCAAGGAAGAATAAGCATTTATCCTCAACCCCGCATTTTATGGATTTTAATGTGGATGTTATTAACTTAAATTAAGAAGATTATTTATATGTCAGAATCTTTTGCTCAACTTTTTGAAGAATCATTAAAAGGCCTTGAAACTCGTCAAGGTTCAATCGTTAGCGGTACTGTAGTAGCTATCCAAAAAGGCTTTGTGCTTGTTGATGCAGGTTTAAAATCTGAGTCTGCAATCCCAGTTGCTGAATTCTTAAATGCACAAGGCGAACTTGAAATCCAAGTTGGCGATACTGTAAATGTTGCATTAGATGCAGTTGAAGATGGTTTCGGTGAAACTAAACTTTCTCGTGAGAAAGCTGTTCGTCACGAATCTTGGATTGAATTAGAAAAAGCTTACGAAGAAAAAGCGACCGTTATCGGTTTAATCAACGGCAAAGTGAAAGGTGGCTTCACAGTTGAGTTAAACGGTGTTCGTGCATTCTTACCGGGTTCTTTAGTTGATACTCGTCCAGCGCGTGAAGCAGATCACTTACTTGGTAAAGAATTAGAATTCAAAGTAATCAAATTAGATCAAAAACGTAACAACGTTGTTGTTTCTCGTCGTGCAGTGATTGAATCTGAAAACAGCCAAGAACGTGAACAAGTATTAGAAAATCTTGTTGAAGGTTCAGAAGTTAAAGGTATCGTTAAAAACTTAACTGAGTACGGTGCATTCGTTGATCTTGGTGGTGTTGATGGTTTATTACATATCACAGATATGGCTTGGAAACGTGTTAAACATCCAAGCGAAATCGTGAATGTTGGCGATGAAGTTACTGTTAAAGTATTAAAATTTGATAAAGATCGTACTCGTGTATCTTTAGGCTTAAAACAATTAGGTCAAGATCCATGGGCTGCAATTGCTGAAAATCACCCAGTAAACAGCAAATTAACTGGTAAAGTAACTAACTTAACAGACTATGGTTGTTTTGTTGAGATCTTAGATGGCGTTGAAGGTTTAGTTCACGTTTCTGAAATGGATTGGACTAACAAAAATATCCACCCATCTAAAGTTGTTAGCTTAGGCGATACTGTTGAAGTAATGGTATTAGAAATTGATGAAGAACGTCGTCGTATTTCTTTAGGCTTAAAACAATGTAAAGCTAACCCATGGACTCAATTTGCTGAAACTCACAATAAAGGCGATAAAGTAACTGGTAAAATCAAGTCTATCACTGATTTTGGTATCTTCATCGGTCTTGAAGGTGGTATCGATGGTTTAGTTCACTTATCTGATATTTCTTGGAATGTATCAGGTGAAGAAGCTGTTCGTAACTACAAAAAAGGTGACGAAGTTTCTGCAGTAGTATTAGCTGTTGATGCAGTGAAAGAGCGTATCTCTTTAGGTATCAAACAACTTGAAGAAGATCCATTCAATAACTTCGTAGCAATCAACAAAAAAGGCGCTGTAGTATCTGCAACTGTAGTTGAAGCAGATGTAAAAGGTGCTAAAGTTGAATTAGCGGGTGGTGTTGAAGGTTATATCCGCGCAGCTGATTTAACAAATGAAGTTGCTGCAGGTGATGTAGTTGAAGCTAAATACACTGGTGTAGATCGTAAATCTCGTATCGTTCACTTATCAGTGAAAGCAAAAGATCAAGCTGAAGAAGCTGCTGCAGTTGCAAATGTGAATAACAAACAAGAAGAAGTTGCTATTCCAAACGCAATGGCTGAAGCATTTAAAGCAGCTAAAGGTGAATAATTAATTCACGTAATAAGGCTGGGCTCATGTCCAGCCTTATTTTTAGGGCTTATTGCTAATACATTGAAATAATGTATTAGCAATAAATCTTAATTTGAATAATATTAAGGGAGAAAAGACGATGACTAAGTCAGAACTTATAGAAAAATTATTAGCGAAACATCCGACTTTACCCGTAAAAGAAATCGAAAATATGGTAAAAGATATTTTGGAGTTTATTTCTCAATCTCTTGAAAATGGCGATCGTGTTGAGTTGAGAGGATTTGGAAGTTTTTCACTGCATTATCGTAATCCTCGTTTAGGGCGTAATCCCAAAACGGGTGATTCTGTTAAATTAGAAGCTAAATCTGTACCGCACTTTAAAGCAGGTAAAGAATTAAAAGAGCGTGTAGATATTTATTAATAAAATTAAAATGCTTGAATATGCCTTTTAAACTACAACCTTTACCATTATTTAGAAAAGCCATATTTTAAGGAAATGTTATGATTAAATATATTTTAGGTATTGTGATTTTTATCGCTATCGTATTGGTCGCAATTACCGTTGGAGCAAATAACGATCAAGTTATTACATTTAATTATATTGTGGCGGAAAGTCAGCTCCAACTATCAAGTCTTGTTGCTATTTTATTTGGATTAGGTTTAATTCTTGGCTGGTTAATCACCGCTTTTTTCTATCTTAAGTTAAAACTTAAAAATATGGCATTGGCTCGTCAAGTTAAGCGTCAAACTTTACAAATCAACGAATTGACTACTGTGCGCGATAAGGTCGCCTGATGCTAGAATTACTCTTTCTACTATTGCCTATTGCTGCAGCCTATGGTTGGTACATGGGGCAGCGTAGTGCAAAGAAAGATCAAGATGACATTAGTAATAAACTCTCCCGAGATTATGTTACGGGGGTAAACTTCTTACTTTCCAATCAAACTGATAAAGCTGTAGATTTGTTTTTGGACATGCTTCAAAAGCAAGAAACCGAAAATGAAATCGAAAGCCACTCCCAATTTGAAGCTGAGCTTACACTTGGCAATCTATTCCGCTCTAGAGGCGAAGTTGATCGCGCATTGCGTATCCATCAAGCTTTAGATCTTAGTCCTAATTATACTTTTGAACAAAAATTACTTGCAAAACAGCAGCTTGCCCGAGATTTTATGGTGGTTGGTTTTTTTGATCGAGCTGAAAATCTTTATATTTTATTGGTTGATGAACCAGAGTTTGCAGAAAATGCTTTACAGCAGCTTTTGCTGATTTATCAAAAAACTAAAGAATGGAAAAAAGCAGTCAATATTGCTGAAAAACTCGCTAAAATAAAACCACAAGAGAATAATATTGAACTTGCGCAATGTTATTGTGAATATTCACAAAGTTTAGAGCCTGAAAGTGCGGTTGAAAAACGCAGTGTTTTACAAAAAGCTTTGGCGGTTTCTCCTACTTGTGTTCGCGCTTCTTTATTACTCGCAAATTTAGAAATGCTTGAAGGTCAATACCAACACGCGGCAAAAATACTAGAACATGTTTTAGAGCAAAATCCAGATTATACGGGTGAAATTTTGTCACCTTTAAAACATTGTTATGAAGAATTAAATCAGTTAGATAACTTTGAATTATTCTTAATTCGTGCTGGCCAAATTACTAATAATGACGAAGTAGAGCTAGCTTTGGTCAAATTAATTGAAGAAAAAGATGGCAAGTCAGCTGCTCAGGCTAAGCTTTATCAGCAACTCACGAAAAAGCCAAGTACTTTAATTTTCCATCGTTTTATGCAGTATCAAATTGATGATGCAGAAGACGGGAGGGGAAAAGAAAGCCTAATTTTATTACATAAAATGGTTGGTGAAAGAATTAAGCAAACATCGGCCTATCGTTGTACAAATTGTGGTTATCAAATCCATAAGCTATTGTGGAATTGTCCATCTTGCCGTCAATGGGAAAGTATTAAACCAGTTTCAAGTCAAGAACATAATTAATTGATACTCAGCGAGGTAACATTATGACAAGCAAAATTATTGTGGCATTGGACTATGAGAAAGAAGCTGAGGCTCTTGCTTTAGTTGATCAAATTGATCCGAGTTTATGTCGATTAAAAGTGGGTAAAGAAATGTTTACTACACTTGGTATTAATTTTGTAAAACAATTACATCAACGTAATTTCGATGTTTTCTTAGATCTTAAATATCATGATATTCCAAATACTGTAGCAAGAGCGGTCAGATCTGCCGCTGATTTGGGTGTATGGATGGTAGATCTGCACGCAAGCGGTGGGCTACGAATGATGGAAGAAGCTAAGAGAATTCTTGAGCCTTATGGGAAAGATGCGCCATTGCTTATTGCTGTGACGGTATTAACCAGTATGGAAGATTTGGATTTATTACAAATTGGGATTAATGCATCGCCAATGGAACAAGTTTTACGCTTAGCTCATTTAACTCAACGTGCAGGTTTGGATGGGGTGGTTTGCTCTCCGCAAGAGGTTGAAATTTTACGTAACGCTTGTGGAGAAGACTTTAAATTAGTGACCCCAGGGATTCGTCCAATTGGATCGGACTTTGGTGATCAAAGACGTGTGATGACACCTACAGCTGCGATTCGTGCTGGTTCCGATTATTTAGTGATAGGGCGTCCTATTACTAAAGCTGATAATCCAGCAGAGGTTCTTCGTTCTATTAATGCATCTATTGGGTAATTATGATGTCAGATTCTGTTTTAGTGTATTCAACAGATGTGGGTCGAATTAAAGAGGAAAAGGCTTCTGTAGTTCGCCCAAAAGGAGACGGTGTTGTACGTATCCAAAAGCAAACAAGTGGTAGGAAAGGTGCAGGCGTATCGGTTATAACTGGTTTAGATTTATCTGATGAGGAATTGAAAAAATTAGCGGCTGAATTAAAAAAACGTTGTGGATGTGGTGGCTCAGTTAAAAATGGAATGATTGAGATTCAAGGTGAAAAGCGTGATTTGCTTAAGCAATTGTTAGAGCAAAAAGGGTTTACTGTTAAATTATCAGGTGGATGATTAAAAAGGCGCATTAGCGCCTTTTTTTTAAAGATTTAAAATTTTTTTAACGAAAGGAATTGTAAGATTTCGTTGCGCTTGTAACGAGGCTTTATCTAGTAGATCAAGGGCTTCAAATAATGTGTGCATGTCTCGTGCTAGTCGTGTAAGTAAAAAATTAGCCGTCTCATCGGGTAATTGAATTCCTCGTTGATAAGCGTTATGTTGTAGCACACTAATTTTTTGCTCGTCAGTTAAGGAATTTAATTGATAAATTTCACCCCAAGTCAAGCGAGAGTTCAAATCAGGCAATTTTACAGAAAGTGCGGAAGGCGATTTATCTGAACTAATAAGCAAAAGCGTTTTTCCGCTCGCTTTAATTCGATTGAATAGATCAAAAATAGCTAATTCCCATTCATCATTGCCAATCACACTTTGTACATCATCTAGACACACTAATTCTTGCTGTTCTAGATTTTCAAGAACTGCGGTAGAAAAATATTGAGATTTACTTAGAGGCACATAAATAGCAGTACGTTGATTGATTAAATATTCGTTACTGAATGCTCTAAGCAGGTGAGTTTTTCCAGAACCTTTATTTCCCCAAATATAGAAAAACTGTTGTTTTAATTCAGATGAATTTTTGCGTAAAGAATTGAGCAATAAAAGATTATTATCGCCGTAAAAGTTTTCTAATGTGGCATCATCAATTTGATGAATGGGTAAGGGAAGCTGCTTATTCAAATATTTATGTATTACAGATTATAAGTAAGAAAAAGGGCTAAATTGGTATTTAACCCTTTTAAAAGGAATCTTATTCTACTTCATTTTTTGCTTTCGGTAAAACAAGGTTTAAGATGATAGCAACAATTGCGCACAAGCTGATACCTTTTAGTGATACGTTACCCACATCTACAAACATATTGCCGATACCAAATGTCATGACGATAGAAATAATACACAGATTACGTGCTTCGGTAACATCAACTTTGCCACGAATTAAGGTGCTCATGCCCACGACTGCGATTGAACCGAAAACAAGCATCATAATTCCACCCATTACAATAGTTGGAATCGTTGATAGGAATGCACCTACTTTTCCACAAAATGAAATCGCAATAGCCCAAACCGCAGCCCAAGTCATAATATTAGGATTGAAATTTCGGGTTAACATTACGGCACCAGTTACTTCCGCGTAGGTTGTATTTGGAGGTCCCCCCACTAAAGATGCAGCTGCAGTTGCTAAGCCATCGCCTAATAAAGTGCGGTGTAATCCTGGTTTTTTTAAAAAGTCTTTACCTGTCACAGAGCTGATTGCCATGATGCCGCCCACGTGCTCTACTGCAGGTGCAATGGTAATTGGTAACATATATAGAATAGCTTCTAGATTAAATTCAGGCGCAGTTAATTTTGGTAAGCTGAACCAAGGCGCATCAATCACTGGTTGGAAATTAATTAAACCTAGGAATAAACATAAAATATAGCCCGCAGTAATACCAAACATAATTGGGATGAGTTTCATCAATCCTTTGGCAAATACTGCCACAGATAAAGTAGTAAGAAGAGTTACCATTGAAACTAATACCGCATCGTTATACGCATAAGCACTGTTTTTGCCTAATGACATATCAACTGCCACAGGGGCAAGTCCCATACCAATGATTATAATTACTGGGCCAACTACAATCGGTGGGAAAATGCGTTGTAATGCTTCTGTTCCACGTAATTTTACTAACATGCTTAGTGCTAGATATACAAGACCAGCGGATGCCAACCCCCCCATAGTGGTCGCAATGCCCCAAGTTTGAACACCATATTGAATCGGCGCGATAAAGGCAAAAGATGAGGCTAAGAAAATAGGAACTTGTTTGCCTGTGCAAAGTTGGAAGAGTAGGGTGCCAACGCCTGCAGTTAATAATGCTGTATTGGAATCAAGGCCTGTAATTAATGGTACAAGAACAAGCGCACCAAATGCGACGAAGAGCATCTGTAGGCCAACGAATGATTGTTTTAATGTACTTTGTTTTTCCGAAGGAAAAGAAGAAGTTTGATTTGTCATTTAGTTTCAACTCTCTGTTTGAATTAACTTAAAGTGCGGTCAGTTTTTCTTGTGTTTCACGCACACAAAAAGACGGCAAGAAAATGCCGTCCATCTTTTATTTTTGGGGATTATTTTGTCCCAAAAATTTTATCACCCGCGTCACCTAGACCCGGAATAATGTAACCATGTTCATTTAGGTGGCTATCAATAGAAGCGCAGTAAAGTTCAATGTCAGGATGTGCAGCTTCAAGAGCCTTAATACCTTCTGGCGCAGCGACTAACACTAATACTTTGATGTGTTTACAACCTTTTGCTTTTAAAAGATCAAGGGTTGCAATCATTGAACCACCAGTTGCAAGCATCGGATCGACCACAATTGCGAGACGCTCTTCTAAATCGCTAGCTAATTTTTGGAAGTAAGGGACTGGTTCAAGGGTTTCTTCATTACGGTAGATCCCCACTACGCTGATGCGTGCGCTTGGTACATGTTCAAGTACACCATCCATCATACCTAAACCTGCACGTAAAATTGGAACAACCGTTACTTTTTTACCTTTAATTCGATCGATTTCTACTGGGCCATTCCAACCGTTGATCGTTACTTTTTCAGTTTCTAAATCGGACGTTGCTTCATAGGTTAATAGGCTACCGATTTCTGTTGCTAGTTCACGGAATTTTTTTGTATCAATCTCAGCTTCACGCATCACACCTAGTTTGTGTTTTACAAGTGGGTGTTTTACTTCAACCAGTTTCATTTTCACTCTCCTTTTGGCTCTTAAAAAACAAATTGACGAATTCTAGATTAAAAACATACAAAATGGTAGAGCTTAATAAAAATATTCTGATGATTTTATAAATTTGACCGGGAAATTGTGAGGGGAAAACACAATATTTTTAAACTGGTCGAATACTCTCTATATCTAATTTTGCATCAAACTCATTAAGTAGAATTTGTAATTTACTATCTTTTTGCAACTCATTTTGAGCCTTTTCCCGCAATGCTTGATAAATATTGCGGCGATATTCAATTGGAGTCGTGATATTGCTATCATCAATATTAATTGTTAATCGAATATCTTTACCTTGCAATTTGCTTAAAGCTTCAACCAAATTTTTTATGCTTCTGTCTTGGCGTAAATGAGATTTTTCTGAATGTAGTCCAAGATTGATTTCATCATCAGTTTTGCTTTGTAAGAAACAATTTAGCGCTAATTCTTTGCTAAATCCTGTTACGCCAGAACGTTCAACTATATCTGCCCATTCATCTTGTTGTTGAGTTTGGGTAATGATTTTTAAGCGTAATTCAGGCGTAATATCTTTCAAAATCGCCTGTTTTATATCAGAAGGATGAACACCTGTATCGGCTTTAGCAAGTTCTGGATTGCTCCATTCCCAACGATAGGTGTCAGCACTCAAGATTCCTTGCTCATCTTGAGCCATTTCTGCATTATCATCACTTGAATTTTCTTCTGTGCTATTTTCTTGTGGAGCCTGTGCGGCATTTGATGGTGATGTTGGCTTTTCTATGTGCTTGGGCTTCGGTTCAGACATTTCTCGCACGGGAAGTGCGGTCATTTTTTTATGAGATTTTTCTTCATCCAGTTCTTGGATGTGATGTAAAGTTTCGCTTACCGCAGCTAATGATTCAGCTTTGTGTTCTTGACGTTCTTGGTTTTCGAGTTGTGTTAAATGTTCAAGCGCATCTAAAGCTGAAAGGCTTGCCAAATTTGGAATACTCGTTTTATTTGGTTTTGCTTGAGAATAAGCTGATTTTATACTTTGCGACAGTACTGGCACATCTACATAATTACCTGTATTTTCAACCGCACTTGGAGTTGATGGCGGTGGAGTAATTGTAGTGTTAGCCTTTGGTACTGCCGTAAGGAACTTTGGGTGGAATGCCAATGCCCTCAATAATGTCATTTCTGTGCCAATACGACGGTTTGGCGCATTTGATAAGTCTTTTCTACCAGAAACAATGACTTGATAAAAAAACTGAACATCTTCTGGAGAGATATGTTTGGCTAAAAATGAAAAATGTTCATTGTCATCTGAAGATTTTTGTGGAAGAAGTTGCATGAGTGCAATTTGATGTAATTTTTCTGCACATTCGCCAAGTAATTTGTCCCAATCGCCTGCTGCATCTGCAACTCTTTGCAGTGTTCGCATTAAGAGTTCACCATTGCCTTGATGTAAGGCGTATAAAATATCAACAGAATAGTTATCATCAAGCAACCCTAACATATTGCTTACAACACTATTCGTAACTTGTCGGTCGCCCATTGCAATGGCTTGATCGGTTAAACTTAAGCTATCACGAATACTTCCTTGCGCCGCTTTTGCAAGTTTAACTAATGCAGGTTCTTCAAAAGGAATATTTTCTTGCGTCAAAATATGGGCAAGATGCTGCGAGATTTTGGTTTCATCTAATGCTTTGAGATGAAATTGTAAACAGCGAGAAAGGATTGTTATAGGTAGTTTTTGCGGATCCGTTGTCGCGAGTAAGAATTTTACATATTCTGGAGGTTCTTCCAACGTCTTGAGCAATGCATTAAATGAATGACGGGACAGCATGTGGACTTCATCGATTAAGTAAACCTTAAATCTTCCGACAACAGGTTTATATTGCACGTTATCCAATAATTCGCGCGTGTCTTCAACTTTTGTGCGGGATGCCGCATCAATTTCAATTAAATCAATGAAATTGCCTTGCTCAATGGCTTTACAATTTTCACATTCACCACAAGGTGTAGCCGTTACACCATGTACGCAATTTAATCCTTTTGCAAATAATCTGGCAATAGAGGTTTTCCCTACACCACGTGTGCCTGAAAAGAGGTAAGCGTGATG
Organism: Haemophilus haemolyticus; assembly: GCF_003352385.1. Lineage (NCBI taxonomy): Bacteria > Pseudomonadati > Pseudomonadota > Gammaproteobacteria > Pasteurellales > Pasteurellaceae > Haemophilus > Haemophilus haemolyticus. Next base: position 954,725 of record NZ_CP031243.1, read on the forward strand.
TAGTCGATTATCTTTTAATCCATTTGCTAATGCCGTGATAATGTGTTCTTGCCCAACGACATCAGCAAATGTTTTTGGTCGCCACTTTCTGGCTAAGACTTGATAGCTCATCGAATCCTTAATTAATGACCTTCAAAATTGACGAGTGTATAGCAATCAACGCCCAAATTATTTAAGCGTTTTTCGCCACCTAATTCAGGTAAATTAATCACAAATGCAGCGTGTTTTACCACTCCACCTAAACGTTGAACTAATTTTACCGTTGCTTCAACGGTGCCACCTGTTGCTAATAAATCATCAATGATTAAAACATTGTCACCTTCTGAAATTGCATCAACGTGAATTTCCAAAGTATCTTGACCATATTCTAATTGATAAGATTGAGAAATGGTTTCACGTGGTAATTTTTTAGGTTTACGTACTAATTCGAAAGGTAAACCTAGTGCTAAGGCAACGGGTGCGCCAAAAATAAAACCACGAGATTCAGTTCCAAGCACTTTGGTAATTCCTTTGTCGCGATATTGTTCCACAATAAGATCTACTGTTGCTTTAAAAGCTGCTGGAATTTCTAAAAGGGTAGTAATATCGCGGAAGATAATGCCTTCTTTTGGATAGTTAGGAATTGATTTTATAGAAGATTTAATTAAATCAAGTTGTGTAGTCATAAATAATGCTCAAAAGTGCGGTAAAAAAAGAAACGTTTTTAGGACGGTATCTTATCATAAAAAAATAAAAAGGTAGGAAAATAAAAATCCCCTATTGGGGATTTTATTTAGGTTTGAATTTATAATTTTAGCTGAATTAAAACTTCTTAAATAGAAATTATTTTTTCTTCGCTTTTGCATTTGGAAGGTCAGTGATTGAGCCTTCAAATACTTCCGCAGCTAAACCAACAGACTCGTGTAAAGTTGGGTGAGCGTGGATAGTTAATGCGATATCTTCTGCATCGCAACCCATCTCGATGGCAAGACCGATTTCACCTAATAATTCACCACCGTTAGAACCGACGATTGCACCGCCAAGTACACGATGAGTATCTTTATCAAAGATTAACTTCGTCATACCTTCTGAACATTCAGATGCAATAGCGCGGCCTGATGCTGCCCAAGGGAATTTAGCTACTTCGTAGTTTAAACCTTCTTGTTTACATTCTTTCTCAGTTTTACCTACCCAAGCCACTTCTGGTTCGGTATAAGCGATTGATGGAATCACTTTAGGATCGAAGTAGTGTTTTTGTCCCGCAATGACTTCTGCAGCAACGTGGCCTTCGTGAACACCTTTGTGCGCTAACATTGGTTGGCCAACGATATCACCGATTGCAAAGATATGTGGCACATTGGTACGCATTTGTTTATCAACATGAATGAAACCACGATCATCCACTTCAACGCCAGCTTTACCTGCATCAATCAATTTGCCATTTGGTACACGACCGATAGCGACAAGCAGCGCATCATAACGTTTGGTATCATTACATGCTTTGCCTTCCATTGAAACGTAGATACCATCATCTTTTGCTTCAACAGCGGTTACTTTGGTTTCAAGCATTAACTTGAATTTTTTCTCGATTTGTTTGGTGTAAATTGCAACAACATCTTTATCCGCAGCAGGGATAACTTGGTCGAACATTTCCACAACTTCAATTTCTGAACCTAATGCGTGGTAAACCGTACCCATTTCTAAACCGATGATACCGCCACCCATAATGAGAAGTTTTTTAGGTACTTCTTTTAATTTAAGCGCATCAGTTGAGTTCCAAATACGAGGATCTTCATGTGGAATAAATGGTAATTCAATTGGGCGAGAACCTGCTGCAATAATAGCATTATCAAATTTGATTGTAGTTGGATGGCCATCACGGTCACGCGCGACTAAAGTATTAGGATCAGTAAATGCTGCTAAGCCTTCAACAACAGTGACTTTGCGCGCTTTTGCCATACCCGCTAAACCACCAGTTAATTTAGCGACAACTGCTTCTTTACCCGCACGAACTTCATCTAAATCAATTTTTGGCTCACCAAAATAAATACCATTTTTACTTGCGTGTTTTGCCTCTTCAATTACTTTTGCTACGTGCAACAATGCTTTAGACGGGATACAACCTACATTTAAACATACCCCACCAAGAGTTGAATAACGTTCAACTAATACAGTTTCTAAGCCTAAATCCGCACAACGGAACGCTGCGGAATAACCTGCTGGGCCAGCACCAAGTACGACGACTTGGGTTTTAATTTCTTTACTCATTTTTACCTCGTAAAAACGTTCAAAATATTGACCGCACTTTTGGCGATCATAATGGATTTGCTAAAACGCCCTTTCCTCTAATTAGAAGAAAGGGGCGTTATTACATAATCAAACGGCGTAAATCTGCTAATACAGCACCGATATAGCTGATGAATCGTGCACCATCCGCACCATCAATGACACGGTGGTCGAATGATAATGACATTGGAAGAATTAAGCGTGGCGCAAATTCTTTACCATTCCATACAGGCTCCATCGATGATTTAGACACACCAAGGATGGCCACTTCTGGCGCGTTTACGATTGGTGCAAAGTGAGTTGTACCAATACCACCAAGACTTGAAATGGTGAAACAGCCACCTTGCATATCAGATGCAGTCAATTTGCCTTCACGTGCTTTTTTCGATACTTCCATTAATTCACGTGAAAGTTCGATAATGCCTTTTTTGTTCACATTTTTGAATACAGGCACGACTAAGCCATTTGGCGTATCTACTGCGACACCAATGTTAATATATTTTTTCAGGATTAAGCGTTGTGCATCTTCGGTAATTGAGCTATTGAAACGTGGATACGCTTCTAATGCTTTTGCCACTGCTTTCATAATGAACACAACTGGCGTGATTTTTACGCCGAGTTTTTGTTTTTCTGCTAACGCATTTTGTTCTTTACGGAATACTTCTAAATCCGTGATATCTGCTTTATCGAAGTGAGTAACATGTGGAATCATGACCCAGTTACGATGTAAGTTGGCACCTGAAATTTTGTTGATACGACTTAATTCGACTTCTTCTACTTCACCGAATTTACTGAAATCAACTTTTGGCCATGGTAATAAGCCTAAGCCCGCGCCATTTGCTACACCATTGCCAGCAGCTTGTGCTGTTGCACCGCTTTCATAAGCTTTAACTGCGGTCTTCACATAAGCTTCGATATCTTCTTTAACGATACGACCTTTACGACCTGTACCTTTTACTTTATCTAAGTTTACGCCAAATTCACGTGCTAAACGACGAATAACTGGGGTTGCATGTGCATAGCCTGCGCTTGCCACCACTTGTTCTTGGCTTAAGCCAGATACATTGCCAGATTGAGCAGGTTGTGCCGCTGGCGCAGGTGATGCAACTTGTGGTGCTGGAGCAGATGTTGCCACAGCTGGCGCTGCACCCGCTACTTCAAAGCGCATAATTAATGAACCAGTCGATACTTTATCACCTGATTTCACGAGAATTTCTTTTACGACACCGCCAAATGGAGCCGGAACTTCCATTGATGCTTTATCACCTTCAACGGTAATTAATGATTGCTCTTCTGAAACAGTATCACCAACGGCAACCATAATTTCAGTCACATTGACTTCATCACCACCAATATCTGGCACATTCACATCTTTAATTGCAGATGTTGTAGTAGCTACAGGCGCCGTTGTTTGAGCTGGTGCTGATTCAGCAACTGGATCAGCTGATGCAGTTTCAAATTTCATGATAAGTTTGCCTGTTGAAACTTTATCACCGACATTGATTAAAATTTCTTTTACTACACCTGCGATTGGTGCTGGAACTTCCATTGAAGCTTTATCGCCTTCAACATTGATGATTGATTGATCAACTTCAACACTATCGCCCACTTTAACCATAATTTCAGTCACATTGACTTCATCAGAACCGATATCTGGTACGTTCACTTCAACAACAGCCGACGCAGTTGGCGCAGTAGCGGCTACTGGTGCAGCAGGGGCCTCAGCCGCTGGCGCAGCGCCTGCAGCTTCTAAAACGAGCATTGGGGTGCCTGTTGTGACTTTATCACCGACTTTGACTAAAACTTCTTTTACAACGCCAGCTTCTGGTGCAGGCACTTCCATTGAAGCCTTATCGCCTTCAACGTTAATGATAGATTGATCAACAGAAATGGTATCGCCTACGTTTACCATGACTTCTGTTACTGTAACTTCATCACTACCAATATCAGGAATTTGAATTTGTTTTGACATTTTTTTGTTCCTTTTAAAGTGCGGTCATAAAACACGATATTTTTTGACCGCAGTTTTCATCAATTACGCGTAAAGCGGATTGATACGATCTACATTCAAACCGAATTTCGCAATCGCATCTGCAACAACTTGGTTAGATACTGTACCTTCTTTCGCTAATTGAGAAAGTGCAGCAACCACAACATAACGTGCATCAACTTCGAAGTGTTCACGTAAATTTGCACGGCTGTCTGAACGACCGAAACCATCTGTACCTAACACATGATAATGACGACTTGGTACGAATGCACGGATTTGATCTGCGTATGCTTTAACATAGTCAGTTGAAGCAACGGTTGGTAAATCAGCTAATACTTGAGCAACGTATGGTACGCGTTGTGTCTCTGTTGGGTGTAATAAGTTCCAACGTGCTGCATCATGACCTTCGCGTGCTAATTCATTGAATGAAGGTGCAGAGAATACATCTGAGGTGACACCATAATCTTTTGCAAGAATTTGCGCTGCTTCACGAACATGACGCATGATGGCACCAGAACCTAACAATTGAACGTGGCCTTTGCCTTTTTTACCTTCCACTGTTTCAAATTTATATAAACCTTTGCGAATGCCTTCTTCCGCACCAGCAGGCATTGCTGGTTGATCCATGACTTCGTTTAATGTTGTCATGTAATAGAATACATCTTCTTGTTTTTCGCCGTACATGCGGTTAATACCGTCTTGCATAATTACAGCAACTTCAAATGCAAATGATGGATCATAAGTGATACAGTTAGGAATGATACCTGCTTGAATATGGCTATGGCCATCTTCGTGTTGTAAGCCTTCGCCGTTTAAGGTTGTACGACCTGAAGTACCCCCCACCATGAAACCACGAGCTAATTGGTCACCAGCAGCCCACATCATATCGCCCACACGTTGGAAACCAAACATTGAGTAATAGATGAAGAATGGAATCATTGGTTGGTTATTGACAGAGTATGAATTCGCTGCTGCTAACCAAGATGCGGTTGCACCTAATTCATTGATACCTTCTTGTAGAACTTGACCATCTTTTGCTTCACGATAGTAAGCCACTAAATCACGATCTGAAGGTACATAGTTTTGACCATGTGGGTTATAAATACCGATTTGACGGAATAAACCTTCCATACCAAAAGTACGTGCTTCATCAGCAATCATTGGAACGATAGTTTTACCAATGTTTTTATCTTTTAATAAGATGTTTAATGCACGAGTAAACGCCATTGTAGTTGAAATGCCGCGTGGTTGTTCTTCTAATAATGCTTTAAACTCTTCTAATGCAGGTACTTTATATTCAACATCAAATTTAGTACGACGAGCAGGAACATAACCGTTTAATGCTTTACGGTGGCCATGTAAGTATTCATACTCAGGTGTGCCTTCAGCAAATTTAATGTATTCTAATTTTTCTACTTGCTCATCAGTCAATGGTAAATCGAAGTAGTCACGGAAACCTTTAAGGCTTTCGTAAGACATTTTTTTAGATTGGTGAGCGGTGTTTTTACTTTCCGCTTCAGGAATTTTATAACCTTTAACTTGATGCGCTAAAATCACAACTGGTTTCGTTGCATTTTGTGCTTTTGCATAGGCAGCATATAATTTTTCGCTATCGTGTGCACCACGGCGTAATGCCCAAATTTCATCATCAGTCATATCTGCTACTAATGCAGCGGTTTCTGGATAACGACCGAAGAAATGTTCACGAACATAAGCACCGTCTTTAGATTTAAAGGTTAAATAGTCACCGTCAACTACTTCCATCATTAACTGAGTTAATTTACCTGAAGTATCTTTCGCGAATAATTTATCCCAATCACTGCCCCATAAAACTTTAATCACTTCCCAGCCCGCACCAGTAAATAATCCTTCTAATTCTTGAACGATTTTACCGTTACCATTAACCGGACCGTCTAAACGTTGTAAATTACAACTGATAGTGAAGATTAAGTTATCTAATTTTTCACGAGCCGCAAAAGTTAATGCACCTTTAGACTCAATTTCATCCATTTCACCATCGCCTAAGAATGCATAGACTTTTTGATCTTTGGTATCTTTTAAGCCACGGTTATCTAAGTATTTTAAGAAACGCGCTTGGTAGATGGCATTCACAGGGCCTAAACCCATAGAAACCGTAGAGAATTGCCAGAATTCAGGCATTAATTTAGGGTGTGGATATGAAGATAAACCATCGGTGAAGGCTTCTTGACGGAAGTTATCCATTTGTTCTTCAGTTAAACGACCTTCTAAGAATGCACGCGCATACATACCTGGAGCAGCATGGCCTTGGAAGAAAATTAAGTCGCCACCGTTTTTCTCGCTTGCCGCTTTGAAGAAGTGGTTATAGCAAACTTCATACATGGTTGCAGCAGATTGGAAAGTTGAGATATGACCACCTAAATCAAGATCTTTCTTCTGACTACGCAATACCATAGCAATAGCATTCCAACGCACAGCAGAACGAATACGACGCTCAATAGCATGATCACCTGGGTAAGCAGGTTGTTCAGAAGCTGGAATAGTATTGACGTAATCGGTCGTTACACCTGTTGGCAATGAAACACCACTTGTACGTGCTTGGCCGATAACTTGCTCAATAATATATTGTGCACGCTCTACGCCTTCTTCACGAATCAAAGAATCTAATGATTGTAACCAATCTTGAGTTTCGATTGGATCAACGTCATTTTTTAAAATCTCAGACATAGGTTTTCCTTATCTGTTAATTAAGTGAACATTAGTTTAGTCAGCACTAAACACGAATATCAGAAATGCTTGCCTTTTTACAAACATTTAACAAATCTTGTAAATTTTAGAAGATTTTTTGAGATAAAGATAGTAAATTTTCATCAAATATCCCTGTTCAGTACTGTGTTAATCGGTAATCTTTTGAAAGTGCGGTAATTTTTCTCGCCTTTTGTAAAGCCTATTAAAATCATAAGTAAAACATTGCATTCTATAGGGCTTTGCTTTAAAGTTTTTCAAACTTATTTCAAAAAGGAATTAATCATGCATATAACGACGCGAACGCTCACCCAACACAAACGTATTGCACTTGTGGCTCATGATAGCTGCAAAAAAAATTTACTGAATTGGACTCAAAAACATAAAGAAGCACTTAAACCTCATATACTTTATGCGACAGGTACCACAGGCCATATTTTAGAACGAGAAACAGGTTTAAGCATTCAATCTTTATTAAGTGGTCCGATGGGCGGCGACCAACAACTTGGTGGATTAATCGCAGAAAAGAAAATCGACATGATGATCTTCTTTTGGGATCCAATGAATGCTGCACCACATGATCCCGATGTAAAAGCTCTCATGCGTATTGCAACAGTGTGGAATATCCCCGTTGCCATTAATCAAAGCTCTGCAGATTTTATGTTAACTTCAGTTTTATTTGAACAAGATGTGGAAATTGAAGTGCCAGATTATGAGGGGTATTTAGAAGAGCGTTTAGCTTAAAAAGATAAAGAATATTTACCGCTCTTCATCGTGAAACAGGGCGACAATTTATCGCCCTGTTTTTGTTATCACCCAAATCCCCCCATTACAAGCATAAAGAGTACCATTTTCAACTGTTCTTCTGGTATTGCTTTGCCGTTTAGTTTCAATTCGTTATTTTCTAAAGCAAGCGTTAATGTGACGGTTTTGTCCGTGTTTATGATAATGCCATTTGCTTCGTCTTCAGCAATTAATTCGTCCATTCTGTAAACTAAATCTTGCTTTTGGTTTTCTGGTACAAATTTAGATAACAATGAAATCGCAGTTTCTTTATTCACATCAAAATTGATCGAAAAATCTTTGAATTGTTTGTATAAGCCGCTGTGCATTAAATCAAATTTAGGATTTGGCACTAAAGCAATATTCAGATCCAATGCCACTTTGCCTTTTTCATCAGAAATAGAAAGAGGGGCAAATTTAATTTGAGGCTGATTATTCGCAATGGCCATGCCTGCTTGTTGTAATTTTTGCACCAATGCTTTAGGTAACGGCGTACCTGAATCAGCCTTGCCGATTGAAACTAAAATATTTAAAAGTTCTTGCAATGCGTTGCCATCAATATGGTTCAATTCTACATTGTTGGTCACTTTGCCTAAGTTGTTGCCGTTAATATGTAATTCATCCAGAGTTGTTTTATTGATGATATTTACTGTATCACCCTCAACTTGTGTAGTTAAATTTGCTTGGTTGTTTTTCTGAATAAGAGAGAGTTTTTCTCCAGTCTCTGCAGATTCGGTATTTTGCTCAAAATAGCCTATTTTGCTATTGATGCTTCCACTATAAATAAATGGCCATTTTGTGCTTTGTAGTGAGCCTTGTACGACAAGATCTTTTACTTTAATTGATGAAGCTGTTGAAGCTGTTGAAGCTGTATGATTAGGGTAATTTGAATTAAATGCATCTACAGATAGCGTATAATTGCTTGGTTCATTTTTGTCTAAATCTACATTTAATACGACATTTGACCAACCAAAATCTGCCTTATATTGCTCATTGTGATATTGCCCCGATGCAAGTTTTAATTCCGCATTACCGCTTAATGAATAATTCATTGCGAAATTCAGTTGTAACGGTTTCTCTGATTTTGTGATATCAAAGAGTGCCTGAGTTGTTGCATTTTTTCCTAACAAGGTTTGGCTTGAAAAAATGGTTGGAACGAAATTCAGTTTTGCCACACGGTCAAGCGGCAAAGGCCCGTGATAAAGCGTTGATAATAAAGGAATAATGATCGTTTCATTTGCTTTGTGGATTTCTATTTGATCTTGAATGTGAGAGGCAAATAATCCTCTTTCAAATTTTATATTTTTATAAAAAATTTTACTTTCTTTTAATGCATCAGTTTTGGCAAATAGTTGATTTAACTGTTTTAGTTGATGTAAATATTCTTCCTCAGCTTTTTTCCCTGTAAACCATGCACCTGTACACCAAACGGCAGCAAGAGCAACGACTACGCCTGCAGCAATTTTTGATTTTTTCATTTATTTCTTTCCTATTTTTAACGTAAAAATTTTCGTCAAATTTATCACAAATCCCTTTTTCTTGCCTGAAAATTTTTGTTTTCCCCTTGAAGTTCATCATTTGAGACTTATCTTGAAAACAAGAACGGAAATCACCGCACTTTAAGAAATAAAAAATTTTTAAAATTTTCTCTTGAAATGCGAAAGAATATCCACATCTTACAATTCGTAATAAATAGGGCTACAAGCCCTTCCCCAGATTTTAAAATTTTTACTAGGAGTACAAAATGGGAAAAATTATTGGTATTGACTTAGGTACAACAAACTCTTGTGTAGCAGTAATGGACGGCGACAAAGCTCGCGTAATTGAAAATGCAGAAGGTGCACGTACAACCCCTTCAATTATTGCTTATACAGATAATGAAACCTTAGTTGGTCAGCCAGCAAAACGTCAAGCAATCACTAACCCGAAAAATACTTTGTTTGCGATTAAACGTTTAATTGGTCGTCGTTTTGAAAGCGAAGAAGTTCAACGCGATATTAAAATTATGCCTTTCGAAATTACTCGGGCTGACAACGGTGATGCTTGGGTAAATGTAAAAGGTGATAAATTAGCACCGCCACAAATCTCTGCTGAAGTATTGAAAAAAATGAAAAAAACTGCAGAAGATTTCTTGGGTGAATCTGTAACAGAAGCGGTAATTACCGTTCCTGCATACTTTAACGATGCACAACGTCAAGCAACGATTGATGCAGGTAAAATTGCTGGTTTAGACGTTAAACGTATCATCAATGAACCAACAGCGGCTGCGTTAGCGTTTGGTTTAGGTTCAAGCAAAGAGAACCAAGTGATCGCAGTTTATGACTTAGGTGGTGGTACATTCGATATTTCAATCATCGAAATTGATAACTTTGATGGCGAACAAACTTTCGAAGTATTGGCAACAGGTGGTAACACTCACTTAGGCGGGGAAGACTTCGATAACCGTGTAATTGATTACATCATTGATGAGTTCAAAAAAGAACAAAACATCGATTTACGTAATGATGCAATGGCATTACAACGTGTGAAAGAAGCTGCAGAGAAAGCAAAAATTGAACTTTCATCAGCGCAATCTACCGAAGTAAACTTACCTTACATCACTGCAGATGCGACTGGACCTAAACACTTAGCATTAAATATCACTCGTGCAAAATTAGAGGCATTAGTAGAAGATTTAGTAGCAAGCTCAATTGAGTCACTCAAAACTGTATTAAAAGATGCAGGTAAAGGTGTAAGCGAAATCCACGATATTATTCTTGTGGGTGGACAAACTCGTATGCCACTTGTACAACAAAAAGTTGCTGAGTTCTTTGGTAAAGAAGCTCGTAAAGATGTAAACCCTGATGAAGCGGTGGCAATCGGTGCGGCAGTGCAAGGTGGTGTATTAAAAGGTGATGTGAAAGACGTTCTTTTATTAGATGTTACTCCGTTATCACTTGGTATCGAAACCATGGGCGGCGTGATGACCACTTTAATTGAGAAAAATACCACGATTCCAACTAAAAAATCGCAAGTATTCTCAACAGCGGAAGATAACCAAAGTGCGGTAACCATTCACGTTCTTCAAGGTGAACGTAAACGTGCGGCAGACAACAAATCTTTAGGTCAATTCAACCTAGAAGGTATTAATCCTGCACCGCGTGGTATGCCACAAATTGAGGTAACATTTGATATCGATGCAAACGGTGTAATCAACGTATCTGCAAAAGATAAAAATACGGGTAAAGAGCAACAAATTCGTATTCAAGCATCATCTGGTTTATCTGATGAAGAAATTCAACAAATGGTGCGTGATGCAGAAGCAAATGCTGATGCTGACCGTAAATTTGAAGAAGTTGTTCAAGCTCGTAACCAAGCAGACGGTATTGCTCACGCAACACGTAAACAAATTGCAGAAGCTGGCGATACATTGAGTGCCGCAGACAAAGAGAAAATTGAAGCAGCAGTCGCTGAGCTTGAAACAGCGGCAAAAGGTGAAGATAAAGCAGAAATTGAAGCGAAAATTGAAGCGGTAATTAAAGCCTCTGAACCATTAATGCAAGCAGCTCAAGCAAAAGCTCAACAAGCTGGTGGCGAGCAACCACAACAATCATCAGCAAAAGATGATGGCGTGGTAGATGCTGAATTTGAAGAAGTGAAAGATAATAAGTAAAAAATTTAGGAATAAATACTTATGGCAAATTTAAATAGACAGCAATTTTCTATCGATAATGTTCCTCATCACTTTATTTGCACAGTTTCAACTCAATCCGATAAAAATACGTGGAATATTTATATTCACCAAACGGCTGAACAAGCAAAGGCTGGGGCAATAAATATACACTTGAAGAAAGTAGTTGATACGATCAAAAAAGATCATCGGATAAACAGTTCAGATTTTGAGAATAAGAAATGTTTTTTCGGTAAGGAACCTAAAAAACTTATTGTCGTTACTCTGATTGACGATATATTACCTTATGAGGTATACGAAGATGACTTAGATAATTTTGTTATGAGAAGTGGAAATAGGGATTATATTATTAAAACATATCCTATATTTTCTACTCTTATCTAAGTAAAGGGCGTGGAAACACGCCCTTTTGGTGTATATAAATGATCCCCCTCTTTAGAAAAGAGGGGTTAGGGGAGATTTGATAGCGATATCAAATCCTCTTATGAGCTAAATTTACTTCTGCCAAATCTCCCCCCGCCTCTTTTCTAAAGAGGGGGATGTTATAAGCGGTCAAATTTACCCAGAATTTTGTAAATTTAAGGAATAGTTATGCCACTTACACTTTATCCACTTGCTACAATTCGTACGCATAACACAAAGGAAAATCCCTCAGAAAAGATTGGACAGCTTTGGCAGAATAATTTTGCAAAATTGCCTCAAAATGAGCCTTATTATGGTGTTTATCTGAATTACGAATCGGATTTTACGGGCTATTATGATGTTGCTGTTGCTCAAGAAAGTAAACCTGAAGGCAGTTTCTCAACCATTGAAATTGAAGATCTGACTTGGTATGAAATCTTCCCCACGACTTGTGAATTAGTAGTTCAAACGTGGCAACGCATTTGGAATAAAGAAAAGCAAGGCTTATTAAAACGTGCTTATAAAGTGGATTTTGAGAAATATTATCCAAATGGAAAAGTGGATATTTACATTTCAATTTGCCCACATTGCTAAAAATAGCGAATGCAAGCGCTCAGAAATGACAAAATATTTGCAAATAAAAATACGGAAACACTATGGCAAAAAAAGATTACTACGAAGTCCTTGGATTGACAAAAGGGGCGAGTGAGAATGACATTAAACGTGCGTATAAACGTTTAGCATCTAAACATCACCCCGATAAAAACCAAGGCAGTAAAGAAGCAGAAGAAAAATTCAAAGAAATTAATGAAGCTTATGAAGTATTAGGCGACGATCAAAAACGCGCAGCTTATGATCAATATGGCCACGCAGCCTTTGAACAAGGTGGTGGTGCAGGTGGTTTCGGTGGCGGCTTTGGCGGCGCTGATTTTGGTGATATGTTCGGCGATATTTTTGGCGATATTTTCGGCGGTGGTGGACGTGGTCGTCAGCGTGTTGTTCGTGGTGAAGACTTACGCTATGACTTAGAAATCACTTTAGAAGAAGCCGTAAAAGGTACAACCAAAGATATTCAAATCAATACTCTTGCGCATTGTGATAGCTGTGGTGGTTCTGGGGCTGAAAAAGGTTCTAAAGTGGAAACTTGTCCGCATTGTCACGGTTCTGGTCGAATTCGTCGTCAGCAAGGTTTCTTTGTATCTGAAAGTATTTGTCCAACTTGTCATGGTAGCGGTAAGAAAATTGAAAAACCTTGTCGCAGCTGTCATGGTGAAGGGCGAGTTCATAAGAAAGAAAATCTTTCAGTAAAAATTCCTGCAGGTGTAGATACGGGCAATCAACTTCGCTTAGCGGGCAAAGGTGCTGCGGGCGAAAATGGCGCACCAGCTGGAGATTTATATGTTGTGATTCATGTGAGAGAACATAACATTTTTGAACGTGACGGTAGTAACTTATATTGCGAAGTACCGATTAGTTTTGCTACTGCAGCGCTTGGCGGTGAAATTGAAGTACCGACCTTAGATGGCAGAGTAAAACTTAAAATCCCAGCTGAAACGCAAACTGGAAAATTATTCCGCATGCGAGGCAAAGGTGTCGCCTCTACACGTAGTGGCTATGCGGGAGATTTGATTTGCCGTATTGTGGTAGAAACACCCGTTAATTTAACCAGCGAACAAAAAGAATTACTCCAAAAACTTGAAGAAAGTTTACAAGGTAAAGATTTAAGTAAGCATGCGCCAAAATCTTCAGGATTTTTGGACGGTGTGAAAAAATTCTTTGATAATTTGGGTAAATCTGACAAATAAAGATAATGAAAAAGTCCGCTTTCGCGGACTTTTTTATATGCAAATAATCTCTTCTAAAAATTACCGCACTTTGGGTTTTATTTGCGAACCGTATATTCTCCCTCACACACCCATTTATAACTCGTTAATGCTTCTAATCCCATTGGGCCACGAGCGTGAAGTTTTTGGGTGCTTACGGCGACTTCTGCGCCTAATCCAAATTGTCCGCCGTCAGTAAAGCGTGTGCTTGCATTCACATAAACAGCAGCGGCATCGACTTGATTAATAAATTGACGGGCTAGGTTTTGTGAAGAAGTTAAAATACTTTCAGAATGTTGCGTACCATATTGGCGAATATGCTCAATAGCGGCATGAATATCTTCCACAACAACGATATTCAAATCCAATGATCCCCATTCTTCGCGCAATTCTTTTTCTGTCACTTCGCAGACATTCGCACCCGCTTGTTTCAATATATTAAGTGCGGTGGATTTTGCGTGATATTTTACGTTTTTAGCGGAAAGCTGAGAGACAAGTTTGGGTAAAAATTCTTCAGCAATAGAACGTTGTACTAACAATGTCTCCAATGTGTTACAGGTGCTTGGACGTTGTGTTTTGGCGTTATCAATAACAAAAATTGCTTTATTTTGATCCGCACTTTCTTCAACGAAAGTATGGCAAACACCCACGCCACCCACAATAACTGGAATAGTCGAATGTTGTTTACACAATTCATGTAAACCCGCACCACCACGAGGAATAATCATATCCACATAGCGATCCAGTTTTAATAATTGCATAACGAGCTCACGGTTTGGATCGGTAATGGCTTGCACAGCAAATTTTGGTAAGCCGGCTTGCTCTAAAGCATTTTGCACAACTTCGATTAAAATTTTGTTAGAAAACTGTGTTTCTTTACCACCGCGTAAAATTACTGCATTACCCGTTTTAAGGCAAAGACTTGCCACATCAATAGTCACATTTGGGCGAGCTTCATAAATGGTGCCAATGACGCCGAGCGGAGTGCGTACGCGTTCGATTTTAAGTCCGCTATCCAATGTGCCGCCGTCTATGATTTTCCCCACGGGATCTGCAAGAGAAATAACGTGGCGTACATCATTAGCAATGCCTTGTAAACGTTCTTGCGTGAGCAGTAGGCGATCAATCAAGGCATCAGACAATCTATTTTGTTTGGCAAGTTCAATATCTTTTGCGTTTTCGGCTAAGATAAGCGGTGCTTGTTGTTCGAGTTGTTCTGCAATAATGGATAATGCACGATTTTTTTCAGCAGTGGTGAGTTGAGCCAAGATAAATGCTGCATCTTTGGCTTGTTTACCCATTTGTTCTAACATAGTTATTCCCTTTATTGTATTTATTTCTTTTTATTTGGCAGCTTATCTTGTTCTTCCGATGTGAGTTCTTGGTAATTAAATACAGGCAAACCCCATTCGAAATGAATAGCTAAAAGGCGTAAAGTGAAGCTGCTAATAAGTGTGAGTAACACGGCAAGCGTATGTTCTACTTGAAGTGTGCTTAATGCGTAATAAGTCAGTGTGGCAAATAGCGCAATGCTGGCGTAGAGTTCTTTTTGGAACACGAGAGGAATTCGATTGCATAGCATATCGCGTAAAACCCCACCAAAGGCACCTGTAATACAGCCTGCAATACAAACAATAGTGAGACTATGTCCCATATCCATCGCAATTTGTGCGCCAATAATGGAATACACCACCAAACCCATCGCATCGAGCACCAAGAAAATAGTGCGGAAATAGCGCATAAAATGATTGATGAATGGCGCAACATATACGGTAATTACCGCCGCACTTGCCACCATTAAAAAATATTCTGGGTGCTTAACCCAGCCGAGAGGATAATGCCCAAGCAGTACATCACGCACAGAGCCACCGCCAATGGCAGTGACGGATGCGATAATTATCACGCCAAAAATATCCATTTTTTCACGACCTGCCGCAAGTGCGCCTGTCATTCCTTCAGCGGTGATACCGATGATATATAAAATACTAAGTAACATTCATGTACCTAAGTGCGGTTATAATTGGTTTCATTCTACTTTAAAATTTAATGAATTTTTAGCATAATGGCGCATTATTTTTTCGTACGTCAAAATTATGTCAGAACAATCTTCTAAATATATCGCGGCATTGCTTGCGGTATTATCGATCTCAGTGGTGCTTGGCATCGATCTATTTATTTTTTCTTTGCAACCTGAAAAGCAAACAATGCCTCATTTAGGTGTAGGCGTGTTGGTTGCACAGTTAATTTCTTTGTTGGTGTTTTATCGCGGCGAAATTTGCCCAGGACAACGTGGTCGTTTAATCAAAGTTAATCTGACTTTTGCTATTTATTGGGCAGTGTGGTTGGTGATAAGTCTATTACAGAATAATCACACGCTTACTAACGTGATGAGCGTATGTGGTCTTTCTGTCGTGTATTTTATTTGGAAACAACCAAAAACTGAAAAAATCCGTAACAGTTTTTTATTGATGGCTGCATTAATTGCGGGTTTAGGTTGCTTGAGTTATTTAATGATTTTTACTGCGCTTCCTGCGAGTGCCTTTGCTGAATATAACCCTTTTGCGCCGATTTTATCTGGCGTGATTTTAGCAAATCTTGCACTTGTTATTGCACGAAATCGTTTACAAGGTTTTATTGCATTGTTTCCGTTAGCCATGATTATATTACTTGCCCTAAATGCCTTGGCAATTTTCTTATTTTTACTTTTAAATGGTATGGAAAGTGCGGGTAATTCTGACAGTATTTTCGCTTACATCATTTATTTTGTTTGTCATTTTGTTATTGCGGTTATTTTGATTCTGCATAGTTTCCAAAAGTGGAAATTATCTGCCAATAGTTTATTTATCCTATTATTTATTGCGGTTTGCTTACCGTTATGGATGGTTTTTGTTTAATAAAGAAAACAATCATTGAGCCGTGGGGATATTTACCCACGGCTTTTTAAATTTCGGCTGGTTAGAAAGTAATACGCCAATACGGAAATCACGACACATGCCCCCATAGTAAAGAGCATTGGTGCGGCAGTATCCATCTTCATTGACGCGACTAAACTTCCCATAATTGCACCCACTGCAAAACGTACGCTACCAATCAAAGAATTTGCTGTTCCCGCCATTTGAGGACATCTTTCTAAAGCTGATGCCATTGCATTTGATGAAATCACTGGGTTTGGACCAACGAAAAAGGCGACGCCAATTGCCATAGGCCAAAAACCGAGATCTAAAAGTGCGGTCAAAATTAGCCACATTCCAGAAAGAAATTGAATTGTGAGGGCTATCCGTAACATTGTTTCTGCGCCCACTTTAGTGACAAATCGGCTATTCAAAAAGGAGGCAAAGATCATCGTAACGATATTCATCATGAAGAAGTAACCGAACTGATCGACGGGAACTCCATAAATGCCGATATAGACAATTGATCCTGCAGTCACAAAAGCAAACAACCCACCAAATCCAAAAGAGGCGGCAAACATATAGCCAAGTACTTCTTTTTGCTTCCAAAGCAGAAGGAAATTGCGAGCGATAATATTTAAGCGTAGCGGAATGCGATTTTCTTTTTTATGGGTTTCTGGAATGATGAAAAAGACCAATGCTGCGGCTAATAATCCCACGAGCGAAATAACGTAAAAAATCGCATGCCAATGGAAAAATTTAACGATGTAACCACCAATAATTGGCGCAACTAAAGGTGCAAGCATAAATACTAACGTGATGGTGGACATCACTTTGGATAGCTGATCTTTACTAAATAAATCACGCAATAATGCGCCTGAAAGTACAACTGGCGCAGCACCAAAGAAACCTTGAACAAAACGAAGTGCGGTGAAATTTCCGACTGAATTTATTTCGGTGAGCACTAAAGCTGTTAATGCGCCTACAATGACACCGAGTAAAATGATCGGTTTTCGTCCGAAACTATCACCAAAAGGCCCCCAAAAAAGCTGACCAAATGCCATGCCATAAGCAAAAGAAGTGAGCGTGTGTTGTACTTGCTCTGGACTCACGCCGAGATCTTTCGCAATTTCTAAAAAAGACGGCAAATACATATCCACGCCAAAAGGCGGTAGCATGGAGAGAATACCGAGCGTAAGAATAAAGATAAAAGTAGATTTTTGTTGACTCATCTTATTTCACCAAACTTTCGATTTCACTTTGAGTCAATGGGCGGTATTCGCCTTCTTCTAAGGATTCATCCAACACGACATCACCAATTTTCCAGCGATGTAATCCAACGACTTTATTCCCAAGTGCGGCAAACATACGTTTTACTTGATGATAGCGACCTTCGGAAATCGTCAGATTCACATTGTAATCATCTAAGATTTCTAATTTTGCTGGTTTAGTGGGTTCTTTTTCTCCGCGTAATAAAATGCCTTCTGCACAAGCTGTTGTGTAATTCTCTTCTACGGGATCAGCTAATGTCACCAAATAGGTTTTTTCACAATGATGTTTGGGGGAAGTGATGCGATGTGACCATTGTCCATCATCGGTAAGCAATACGAGGCCTGTTGTATCTACATCTAAGCGACCCGCGCTATGTAATTTGCCCGCTAAAGGGTAATCAAAAAATTGATAAATAGTTGGATAGTCGCCATCATCATTAGAACAAACACAGCCTTGTGGCTTATTCAACATAAAATACTGGCCTTCTTCCACCCACGTTAATAATTGATCTTCAAAATAGATTTCATCTTCTTGTGAAATTTGTACCGCGCTACTTTTGACAATTTCACCATTAATTTTTACCGCACTTTGGCGGATTGCTTTCGTTGCTTGAGAACGCGTTAATCCCGTATTTTCAGCAATAAATTTATCTAATCTCATTATGTTTTCTCTTGTTAAAATTCGCTAGGCATTGTACAGGTTTTTGCTTTTAGAACGAAACAAAAAGGGCTGCAATGCAGCCTTTATCGATTAAGCTTGATTAAACCACTTCACGTAATCGAATTGATCATAATATTTTTTCCCATTCCAGCCAGAAAACTCAAAAATATCGCCCACCTGATTTTGTTTCTCGAAGCCTTTTATATAATAAGCCGATTTAAAAGCAGGGTAGGGCTTGTGAGTAAAAATTACTTTATTTTTGAAAGGGAGTTGATCAAAAAGTTGAATGTCTTTTTCGGTTACACCATCTCGATCTGTCATCATAATAAAAAGATTGTCTAAATTCATTCGTGACGTGCGAAGTTGCCATTTTTCATTGGCTTCTTGCTCACTGTGATAGTGCATAAAATGAATGTCAAGATCGGCAAGTTTTCCCACTGGATAACTTTTTTCTGTTTGTACGAATGTGAGAGGTTGAGTGAGGTAGAAATCCATATTTTGTAAATAACGCAAAAAATCCTGTGGTGAGAGATAGAGGTTCACAAAAGGGGAATTAAACTGCTGGTGTAAATCATGTAAGATAAAAGCTCCCACGCAATTGGCAGAAATGACAGTCATGCCTTGGTTAGTCAATTTACGTTGTAATGAACGATTGATAAAAAATCTTTGACATTTATTTACCGCACTTTTAAGTTTTTGAAATGGATTCATTTTATTATCCTCAATGATTCTCTTGTGAAAATCCTACCTTTTTTGCTGAAAAATGAAAAGTCTAGCTAATGCCTCGCATCAAAAAATTTTGTAATGATTTTGTGAAAATTTGCAGTCTGTCACAATTTTTTGAATAAAAAACCGCTATAATCGACGTAATATTTCAATCCTGTTTCAATAAAATGGAGCATTTATTATGAGTGAACAATTACGTCAAGCAGCCTTGGATTTCCACGAATTTCCAATTCCTGGAAAAATTGAAGTTACCCCAACAAAATCATTAGCAACGCAACGCGATCTGGCTTTAGCTTATTCACCAGGTGTGGCTGAGCCTTGTTTAGAAATTGAAAAAGATCCTGCAGCCTCTTACAAATATACGGCGCGTGGAAATTTGGTCGCTGTTATTTCTAATGGTACAGCGGTACTTGGT
The DNA here is from genome assembly GCF_003352385.1 of Haemophilus haemolyticus. Classification (NCBI taxonomy): domain Bacteria; kingdom Pseudomonadati; phylum Pseudomonadota; class Gammaproteobacteria; order Pasteurellales; family Pasteurellaceae; genus Haemophilus; species Haemophilus haemolyticus. The sequence goes on from NZ_CP031243.1 coordinate 974,346, forward strand.
CTTGGTAATATTGGCGCGCTTGCAGGCAAACCTGTAATGGAAGGGAAGGGCGTATTGTTCAAAAAATTCGCTGGTATCAACGTATTTGATATTGAAGTGAATGAACATGATCCCGATAAACTTGTCGATATTATTGCCTCGTTAGAGCCGACTTTCGGTGGGATCAATTTAGAAGATATTAAAGCACCAGAATGTTTCTATATTGAACAAAAATTGCGTGAGAGAATGAATATTCCTGTCTTCCATGATGACCAACATGGTACGGCGATCATCAGTGCTGCCGCGATCATCAATTCTCTTCGTATTGTAGGTAAAAAAATTGAAGATGTTCGACTTGTTGCGTCTGGTGCGGGAGCCGCATCTATCGCGTGCTTGAACTTATTGCTTTCTTTAGGTATGAAACGTGAAAATATCACGGTTTGCGACTCGAAAGGCGTGGTATATAAAGGTCGTGATGACAAAATGGATCAAACCAAAAAAGATTATGCAATTGAAGATAATGGCTGGCGTAAACTTGGCGATGCGATTCCAAATGCAGATATTTTCTTAGGTTGTTCCGCAGCTGGTGCGCTTACACAAGATATGGTGAAAACCATGGCTGCGCATCCAATTATTCTTGCTTTAGCTAACCCAAATCCTGAAATTACCCCGCCAGAAGCGAAAGCGGTTCGTCCTGATGCGATTGTATGTACAGGCCGATCTGATTATCCAAACCAAGTCAATAACGTGCTTTGTTTCCCATTCATTTTCCGTGGCGCATTAGATGTGGGAGCAACCACTATTAATGAAGAAATGAAACGTGCGGCAGTTTATGCCATCGCCGACCTTGCATTAGAAGAGCAAAATGAAGTTGTAACTTCTGCTTACGGTGGTGAAGGCGCGACATTTGGTGCAGATTATGTGATTCCTCGTCCATTCGATCCTCGCTTAATTGTGCGTATCGCACCAGCGGTAGCAAAAGCCGCAATGGAATCTGGTGTGGCAACTCGTCCAATTCAAAATTGGGATGCTTATGTTGAAAAACTAACTCAGTTTGTTTACAAAACTAGCTTGTTTATGCGTCCTATTTTCAGCCAAGCAAAAGCGGCAAAACAACGCATTATTTTGGCGGAAGGGGAAGAAAATAAAGCATTGCATGCCACTCAAGAAGTGATTTCAATGGGCTTGGCAAATCCAATCTTAATCGGTCGCCGCAGTGTGATTGAAGAAAAAATTAAAAAACTTGGCTTGCGTTTAACCGCGGGTGTCGATTTTGAAATTGTGGATAACGAAGATAATCCTCGCTATGAAGAATGTTGGAAACATTACTACGAGCTTACCAAACGTAAAGGTATCACGCCTGCAATTGCAAAACGTGTCGTGCGTTCTAACACAACTGTGCTTGCATCTACTTTAGTGAGTCTGGGCTATGCTGATGGCTTGGTATGTGGTTTATTTGGTTCTTATGGTAAACATTTAGCATCTATTAAGGATATTATTGGGTTAAAAGATGGAGTTAAAGTTGCGGCTGCATTAAATAGTCTTGTATTACCAACAGGAAATGTATTTTTAACCGATACTCATGTAAATACTAATCCAACAGCGGAAGAACTTGCAGAGATTACGTTAATGGCAGCGGAAGAAATTCATCGTTTTGGTATTGAACCTGCTATTGCATTACTTTCCCATTCTAACTTTGGCTCATCGAATTCGTTGGGGGCGCCAAAAATGCGCGAAGTATTACATATGGTCAATGAGCGCTATCCACACTTAATGATTGATGGTGAAATGCGTGGTGATTTAGCAATGAATGAAGCACACAGAAGAGAAGTCATGCCTGATAGTCCATTGAAAGGAAGTGCAAATTTATTGGTATTCCCTGATTTGAGCTCATCACGTATTAGTTATAGCTTATTACGCGGCACCACTACGGCAATTACTGTTGGCCCTATCTTAATGGGTATGAACAAATCTGCGCATATTCTTAATCCGGGTGCATCTGTTCGCCGTATTATTAATATGATTGCCTATGCTGCGGTGAAAGCACAACAAGAGTAATTGAAAAAGTGCGGTGAATTTTTATTAAATTTCCGCCGTTTACTTAACAAAGCCTCGATTTTTCTCGAGGCTTTATTTTTTGTAATTCTATTGAATGTGATTAGCTAAAATTGCGCTACACAGAATTCGGCATATTGTTTGCATTTGAGATTAACTAAAACTATGCGAAAATTGACCGCACTTTAAGACTTTTGTCATGTCGAAAAGGAACCGACCGATAGACAGTTGCCTATCTTTCTTTAATTTAATACGGCTTGTATGCCGTTTTGTTAGTGGTTTTTACAATGAAAAAAGCGCATTCCCCTTTATTCCCCATCTTCACCTTCGTGTTGATTAATCTCATCATCCTTTCTTTATCCCGTTTGGGACTTGCTGTATGGCAATCAGAGCGTGTATCTGCCGTAGATGGCTGGTTGCAATTATTTTTGCAAGGCGTACGAATGGATATTGTGGCACTCTGTTATTTATTTGGCGTACCTGCATTGCTCACAACGTTATTTCATAGCAGTAAAGTTTGGGTAAAAATTTTACGCATTTGGTTAACCCTTGGCAGTGTGTTTATTATCTTTATGGAAATTGCCACACCTGCCTTTATTGAAACCTATGATTACCGACCAAATCGTTTATTTATCGAATATCTGATTTATCCGAAAGAAGTTTTTTCAATGCTCGCGGAAGGGCATTTAAGTGCGGTGATTTTTAGCCTTGTTTTCACGATTTTAGCTGCCATGATTTATTGGAAAATTTCTGGTTGGGCAGTCAAAAATTTACGTTCAATGAGTTGGAAACTTCGCCCTTTGATTGCTTTGCTTATGATTGTAGTGAGTTTCCTTGGCGCGCGTTCAAGTTTTCAACATCGTGGTATTAACCCCGCCATGGTGGCATTTTCTTCTGATGCGTTAGTGAATTCTTTGGTGCTTAACTCGGGCTATTCCGTGATTTATGCCGCACAGCAATTTAAAGATGAAGAAAAATCTTCAGAAATGTATGGAAAAATGGATGCAGATGAAATGTTTCGTATTGTTAAAGCAAGTCGAGGCCGCCCAGACAGCGATTATATTTCAGATAAATACCCAACTTTAACGAAAAATGTCGCGACTTATCAGGGGAAACCTAAAAACATCGTGATTTTGCTACAAGAAAGTCTCGGTGCTCAATTTATTGGTACACTCGGTGGCAAACCACTTTCTCCAAATGTGGATCAGCTCGCAAAAGAAGGGTGGTTATTTGAAAATCTTTATGCAACAGGCACGCGTTCAGTACGCGGTATTGAAGCAACCACCGCAGGTTTTACGCCAACGCCAGCTCGTGCAGTTGTGAAACTTAATAATGCCCAAAGTGGTTTCTTTACTATTGCGGATTTATTACATAAACAAGGTTATAACACTTCCTTTATTTATGGCGGTGAAAAGCACTTCGACAATATGGCGAGCTTTTTCTATGGCAATGGATTTAAAGATATTTGGGATCAACAAGATTACCAAAATCCAAAATTTACCGGCACTTGGGGCGTGAGTGATGAGGATTTATTTGATAAAGCCAATGAAACTTTCACGAAATTACAAAATGAAGGTAAACCGTTTTTTAGTTTAGTGTTTAGCTCTAGCAATCATGATCCATTTGAATATCCAGATGGCAAAATTGAGCTTTATGAGCAACCAAAAGCCACTCGTAATAACGCGGCAAAATATGCGGATTATGCCTTAGGTCATTTCTTTAAAATGGCAAAACAGTCTAATTATTGGAAAGATACGATTTTCTTAATTGTTGCGGATCACGATTCTCGTGTAGGCGGTGCAAGTCTTGTGCCAATTAAGCATTTCCATATTCCAGCTTTGATTCTTGGTGATGGCATTGCGCCACGTCGTGACAGCCGTCTTGTGAGCCAAATTGATATGCCAACTACATTGCTTTCTTTAGCAGGCGTAAGTGGCAATTATCCAATGATTGGTTTTGATTTAACGCAAGATGTAAACCCAGATCGTGCCTTTATGCAATACGATCAAACTCAAGCAATGATGAAAGGCAATAATGATGTGGTGATTCAAATGCCAAATAAAGCGGCACAAGGTTATCATTATGATAAAGCTTCAGAAACTTTAACGCCAAAAGACGTGCCTGATGCGATGAAAAAAGAGGCATTGGCTCACGCTTTATTAGGTAGTTATTTATATAAGAATCGCTTGTATTCTTCAGGTGAAAATAAATAAACGGAACGCCAGCTTAAGCTGGCGTTTTTTTAGTTTTCAAAAACAAACTGTTCACGCAATTGATGTAATTGATCGCGAATTGCTGCGGCTTTCTCAAATTCCAAATCTTGGGCAAATTTATACATTTGTTGTTCCAGTTTTTTGATTTGTTGTTGATATTCTTTGGCATTTTTCGGTGCATTATAAAGTGCGGTTGGTTCTGCTGCCATTTTTCCACGTTGTTTATTGGCTTTCGCTTTTTGGTTTGCACCTTGTCCAATATCTAACAATTCACCGACTTTCTTATTTAATGCCTGTGGCACAATGCCATGTTCTTCATTGTATTTTGTTTGTTTTTCACGACGACGATTGGTTTCAGTAATAGCTTTTTCCATCGATTTTGTGATGCTATCCGCATATAAAATCGCTTTACCATTTAAGTTTCGCGCAGCACGGCCGATTGTTTGGATTAAAGAACGTTCGGAACGTAAAAATCCTTCTTTGTCAGCATCTAAAATCGCCACAAGAGACACTTCCGGAATATCTAAACCTTCACGCAATAAGTTAATCCCAACCAATACATCAAATTCGCCTAAACGCAAATCTCGGATAATTTCGACGCGTTCCACAGTATCAATATCAGAATGTAGATAACGTACACGAATCCCGTGTTCATCTAAATAATCTGTTAAATCTTCCGCCATTTTTTTGGTGAGTGTTGTCACTAAAACGCGCTCATTTTTATCCGCTCTTTGGCGAGCTTCGGAAAGTAAATCATCCACTTGAATGGACACTGGACGAATTTCAATGATCGGATCAAGTAAACCAGTCGGGCGAACCACTTGATCGATGATCTCACTACCTGATTTCTCTAATTCATAAGGCCCTGGTGTTGCGGAAACATAAATGGTTTGTGGGGCTAAGCGTTCAAATTCCTCAAAGCGTAATGGACGATTATCCAAGGCAGACGGTAAACGGAAACCATATTCGACTAAGGTTTCTTTGCGAGAACGGTCGCCACGATACATTCCACCAATTTGAGGCACAGTCACATGAGATTCATCAATAATTAAAATAGCATCAGAGGGCATATAATCAAATAATGTTGGTGGTGGTTCGCCCTCATTTCTGCCTGACAAATAGCGAGAATAGTTTTCAATGCCCGAGCAATAGCCTAATTCATTCATCATTTCAATATCAAATTGGGTACGCTGGCTGATACGCTGTTCTTCTAAAAGTTTATGTTCCTTGATGAAGTATTCACGGCGTGATACCAGTTCTTTTTTGATGTTTTCTATCGCATCTAAAATACGTTCTCTTGGTGTCACATAGTGCGTTTTAGGATAGATCGTAAAACGTGGTACTGCACCAAAACTACTGCCAGTAAGCGGATCAAATAAACTTAAACGCTCGATTTCATCATCAAATAACTCAATACGCACCGCACGATCATCGGATTCCGCTGGGAAAATATCAATAATTTCGCCGCGAACACGGAAAGTTCCACGCTGAAATGCTTGATCATTGCGAGTATATTGCAATTCCGCTAATTTCGCTAAAATTTGGCGTTGATCGATAATGGCACCTTGTTGTAAATGCAACATCATTTGTAAATAGCTATCAGGATCACCCAAACCATAAATTGCAGAAACGGAAGCCACCACGATAGTATCTCGACGTTCTAAAAAAGATTTCGTTGCTGAAAGACGCATTTGTTCGATTTGATCATTAATAGACGCATCTTTTTCAATAAAGGTATCGCTGCTCGGCACATAGGCTTCTGGCTGATAATAATCATAGTAAGACACAAAATATTCCACCGCATTTTCTGGAAAAAAGGCTTTCATTTCTGCATAGAGTTGGGCGGCAAGTGTTTTATTTGGCGCAAGTAACATCGCTGGGCGATTTAATTGAGCGATTACATTGGCAATAGTAAACGTCTTCCCCGAGCCTGTTACCCCGAGTAAAGTTTGGTGAGCTAATCCATCCGTTAAATTTTCAGTCAGTTTTTCGATAGCTTGTGGCTGATCGCCAGAGGGACGAAAGTCGGAATGTAGAATGAACGGTTTTGTGTTGATTTTTTCAGACATAAAGTGCGGTCGGTTTTTTCATAGTTTTGAATAATGTCTATTTTAGCATATTTAATGTGTAAAATTGATCAGGCAAAAATCTAAGTTTTACACAGACTTAGCGATGTCAAGAGGAAGATGTCACAAATTCATAAAAAAAACTTTAATTTTTTACTAGACAAAACTTAACCTGTTGATTTTAAATTAAAATTTAATTTTAGGCTAATCTGTAATCAAGATCGAACAATCCTTGTAAGAATAAGGGATCCGCAAAATTTTAAAAAGTTAATCCACAAAGTTATCCACAGGCTCTGTGGATAGAAAAAAGAGAGGATTCTGATAAAAATAAAGCCCATCAACATGATGGGCTCAAAATCTTTTGGTTGCTAATTTAGAATTTGTAAAAGGAGACAAACAAACTCTAAACCAAAAGAAAAATTGGCTCCTCCTGCTGGACTTGAACCAGCGACATATGGATTAACAGTCCACCGTTCTACCGACTGAACTAAGGAGGAATAAACTTTGTATCACAAGGAACAGGGCGCGCATTTTAATGAGGAGAAAACCTCTTGTCAACAAAAAACTATAGTAATTTAGAGCCAATGTACACATCAATCTATTAAGCTAAATATTTGAACACCTTATCTTTACAAATCTTTACAAAAAAACGATGGTTATATCATCATTAATATGACAAAATTCAACGCCTTTTTAGATAGCACAAGTATATCTAAAAGTATTTGGATGTATATAATTTAACTTATTTAGGATTATTAATGAACCGCATATTTAAAGTCATTTGGAATAAAACAACACAGAGACAGGAAGTTGTTTCAGAATTAGCGAAAGGTAGTGCAAAAGCAAGTTCTGCTTCTAATAATACTCAAAAAGCCACAAAACAATTTACCATATCTGTTCTTACAGCTCTTATAACATCAACATTGCTAGCTTCTGTTACCAATGCTGCGACTATTAATTACAATGATATACCTAAACAAGGTGTTGCAGTCGTATCAGATCCTAATAGTGAAATTCTGAGAAATGTTGCTCTTGAAGGTTCAGAAACTTCAGGTGTTTTATCTGCTATAGATGCTGTAGGTACATTAAATCTGATGATGAAACGTTATAAGGGTTTTGTACACGTAAATGCTGAAGGTTATAAAAAAGGTACTATAATAGATGATAAAACGACATCGACAGAAAATACAGGTATTTGGGCAGATTGGCTTACAGCTGATGATTCAAAAGTAGCGGCTGAAGGAAGAAATCCCGGTGCGGTATTTAGTAATAACTTGGGGAAATTTACAGAAAAGTCTGGTGCGCAGGGAACGCGTTCAGTTGCTGTTGGCGTATATGCCAATGCCTTAGCAACTGACTCCATTGCTATTGGTTCTCGTGCAAATGTTAATAATTTCTGGGGAACCCAATATCGTGAAGCAGTAAATGGTATTGCTATCGGTAAGCAAGCACAAGTTGAAGGTTCAACAGGTGCAATTGCTTTTGGTGCAGGTAGTACTATTCTTCGTAATCAGCCATACAATGTGGGTTCAGATAATGCTATTGCGATTGGTAATAATAGCAAAATTACAGCTGCAAGCGGTGCAATTGCGATTGGTAACGAAACCAAGATTACTGCAATAGATACAGGTGTTGGTAATGGTGCAGTGAATGCAATTGCTATTGGTAATGGTGCAGAAGTTGAAAGCAGAAATTCCATTGCTTTAGGTCAGGGTACGAAAGCGAGCGGTGTAAGTTCAATTGCTTTAGGTGACGGAACAAAGGTAAGCGGTGCAAATACCGTTGCTATTGGTACAAGTGTTACTGCAACAAGAGAAAATTCTGTTGTTATTGGTCAAAATGCAAGTGCAACGAAAGAAAGGGTTGTCGCCATTGGTGCATATGCAACAGCAGGAGGCGATAGAACTGTAGCAATTGGTCCTGAAGCAACAGCCAATGGCTCAAGATCTATTGTGATTGGTGGTATTGGTGATGCAAAAGCGACTGCAGAGAAAGACTACTCTATTGTTATCGGTAATGGCGCGCAAGCAACAGATAATGCAACATATTCTGTTACTTTAGGTAACAATGCTAAAACAGCTGGAGCGACAGGGATTAGTATCGGTGATCGTGCTCAAGTGGTAGCGTCTGCAGCAAATGGGATTGCATTAGGTCAAAGTGCAAAAGCAAATAATGCAGGCGATATTGCCATTGGTCAATCTTCAAGTACATCGACCAAACATACAGTAAGTGATATCAAAATTGGTGATGCAACCTTATCTAAAGGCGTTCTTGCAACCGATAATGGCACTGTAAGTTTTGGTAATAACAATATTAAGCGCCAGATTCAAAATGTTGGAGCTGGTGAAATCTCTGAGACATCTAGTGATGTGGTTACTGGTTCACAACTTTACCATGTAATCAAAGCTGCCGATGAAATTGCTAAAACGGAATATAAGTTCCAAGTAAATGGCTCGGATATTAAAACTATGAGTAACAAAGGCACATCAGCAGCTAATAATGCTAATAATACGCTTGATTTTAAAGCTGGCGATGGGTTAGAGGTTGCCTATGAAAACGGAGCTGTAACTTATAAATTAAATTCTGAATCCAAGAAATCTATTGCTGATGCTAAAGCAGCCGCAAAAACAGTAAGTGACAAACTAGTTGAGATCAATAAGTCAGTTGAACGAGCAGAAACAGCTGCGAGTAGTGCGGCAAGCTCAGCAACCGCTGCTCAGAACTCAGCGACATCAGCAGCTAACTCAGCGACTTCTGCAGCTAACTCAGCAACTTCTGCCGCTAACTCAGCAACTTCTGCCGCTAACTCAGCGACTTCTGCTGCTAACTCAGCAACCGAAGCAGGTAAATCAGCGACCTCTGCAGCTAACTCTGCAACTTCTGCTGCTAACTCAGCGACCTCTGCTCAGAACTCAGCGACATCAGCGGCTAACTCTGCGACCTCTGCTGCAAACTCAGCAACATCTGCTCAGAACTCAGCAACTTCTGCTGCTAACTCAGCGACATCAGCTGCTAACTCAGCGACTTCTGCTCAGAACTCAGCGACATCAGCGGCTGACTCAGCAACTTCTGCTCAGAACTCAGCGACTTCTGCGGCTAACTCAGCGACTTCTGCTCAGAACTCAGCGACATCAGCGGCTAACTCAGCGACTTCTGCTGCTAACTCTGCAACCTCTGCGGCTAACTCTGCGACTTCTGCTGCTAACTCAGCGACATCAGCGGCTAACTCTGCAACCTCTGCGGCTAACTCAGCGACATCAGCTGCTAACTCAGCGACTTCTGCTCAGAACTCAGCGACATCAGCGGCTGACTCAGCAACTTCTGCTCAGAACTCAGCGACTTCTGCGGCTGACTCTGCGACCTCTGCTCAGAACTCAGCGACATCAGCAGCTAACTCTGCGACTTCTGCAGCTAACTCAGCAACTTCTGCAGCTAACTCAGCAACTTCTGCCGCTAACTCAGCGACTTCTGCTGCTAACTCAGCAACTTCTGCTGCTAACTCAGCAACTTCTGCAGCTAACTCAGCAACTTCTGCCGCTAACTCAGCGACTTCTGCTGCTAACTCAGCGACCTCTGCAGCAAGCTCAGCAACGGAAGCAGGTAAATCAGCTCAATCAGCAGCTAACTCAGCGACATCAGCGGCTAACTCTGCGACCTCTGCTCAGAACTCAGCGACATCAGCGGCAAGCTCAGCAACAGCTGCTCAGAACTCAGCGACATCAGCAGCTAACTCTGCGACTTCTGCAGCTAACTCAGCAACTTCTGCCGCTAACTCAGCAACTTCTGCCGCTAACTCAGCGACTTCTGCTGCTAACTCAGCAACCGAAGCAGGTAAATCAGCGACCTCTGCAGCTAACTCTGCAACTTCTGCTGCTAACTCAGCGACCTCTGCTCAGAACTCAGCGACATCAGCGGCTGACTCAGCAACTTCTGCTCAGAACTCAGCGACTTCTGCGGCTAACTCAGCGACTTCTGCTCAGAACTCAGCGACATCAGCGGCTAACTCAGCGACTTCTGCTGCTAACTCTGCAACCTCTGCGGCTAACTCTGCGACATCAGCGGCTAACTCAGCGACCTCTGCAGCAAGCTCAGCAACGGAAGCAGGTAAATCAGCTCAATCAGCAGCTAACTCAGCGACATCAGCGGCTGACTCAGCAACTTCTGCTCAGAACTCAGCGACTTCTGCGGCTAACTCAGCGACTTCTGCTCAGAACTCAGCGACATCAGCGGCTAACTCAGCAACTTCTGCAGCTAACTCAGCAACTTCTGCCGCTAACTCAGCGACTTCTGCTGCTAACTCAGCGACCTCTGCAGCAAGCTCAGCAACGGAAGCAGGTAAATCAGCTCAATCAGCAGCTAACTCAGCGACATCAGCGGCTAACTCTGCGACCTCTGCTCAGAACTCAGCGACATCAGCGGCAAGCTCAGCAACAGCTGCTCAGAACTCAGCGACATCAGCAGCTAACTCTGCGACTTCTGCAGCTAACTCAGCAACTTCTGCCGCTAACTCAGCAACTTCTGCCGCTAACTCAGCGACTTCTGCTGCTAACTCAGCAACCGAAGCAGGTAAATCAGCGACCTCTGCAGCTAACTCTGCAACTTCTGCTGCTAACTCAGCGACCTCTGCTCAGAACTCAGCGACATCAGCGGCTAACTCAGCGACCTCTGCTGCAAACTCAGCAACATCTGCTCAGAACTCAGCAACTTCTGCTGCTAACTCAGCGACATCAGCTGCTAACTCAGCGACTTCTGCTCAGAACTCAGCGACATCAGCGGCTGACTCAGCAACTTCTGCTCAGAACTCAGCGACTTCTGCGGCTGACTCTGCGACCTCTGCTCAGAACTCAGCAACTTCTGCTGCTAACTCAGCGACCTCTGCAGCAAGCTCAGCAACGGAAGCAGGTAAATCAGCTCAATCAGCAGCTAACTCAGCGACATCAGCGGCTAACTCTGCGACCTCTGCTCAGAACTCAGCGACATCAGCGGCAAGCTCAGCAACAGCTGCTCAGAACTCAGCGACATCAGCGGCTAACTCTGCGACCTCTGCTGCAAACTCAGCAACATCTGCTCAGAACTCAGCGACTTCTGCGGCTAACTCTGCGACTTCTGCTGCTAACTCAGCGACTTCTGCAGCTAACTCTGCGACCTCTGCAGCAAGCTCAGCAACGGAAGCAGGTAAATCAGCTCAATCAGCAGCTAACTCAGCGACATCAGCGGCTAACTCAGCGACCTCTGCAGCAAGCTCAGCAACGGAAGCAGGTAAATCAGCTCAATCAGCAGCTAACTCAGCGACATCAGCGGCTAACTCTGCGACCTCTGCTCAGAACTCAGCGACATCAGCGGCAAGCTCAGCAACAGCTGCTCAGAACTCAGCGACATCAGCAGCTAACTCTGCGACTTCTGCAGCTAACTCAGCAACTTCTGCCGCTAACTCAGCAACTTCTGCCGCTAACTCAGCGACTTCTGCTGCTAACTCAGCAACCGAAGCAGGTAAATCAGCGACCTCTGCAGCTAACTCTGCAACTTCTGCTGCTAACTCAGCGACCTCTGCTCAGAACTCAGCGACATCAGCGGCTAACTCTGCGACCTCTGCTGCAAACTCAGCAACATCTGCTCAGAACTCAGCAACTTCTGCTGCTAACTCAGCGACATCAGCTGCTAACTCAGCGACTTCTGCTCAGAACTCAGCGACATCAGCGGCTGACTCAGCAACTTCTGCTCAGAACTCAGCGACTTCTGCTGCTAACTCAGCGACATCAGCGGCTAACTCTGCAACCTCTGCGGCTAACTCAGCGACATCAGCTGCTAACTCAGCGACTTCTGCTCAGAACTCAGCGACATCAGCGGCTGACTCAGCAACTTCTGCTCAGAACTCAGCGACTTCTGCGGCTGACTCTGCGACCTCTGCTCAGAACTCAGCAACTTCTGCTGCTAACTCAGCGACCTCTGCAGCAAGCTCAGCAACGGAAGCAGGTAAATCAGCTCAATCAGCAGCTAACTCAGCGACATCAGCGGCTAACTCTGCGACCTCTGCTCAGAACTCAGCGACATCAGCGGCAAGCTCAGCAACAGCTGCTCAGAACTCAGCGACATCAGCAGCTAACTCTGCGACTTCTGCAGCTAACTCAGCAACTTCTGCCGCTAACTCAGCAACTTCTGCCGCTAACTCAGCGACTTCTGCTGCTAACTCAGCAACCGAAGCAGGTAAATCAGCTCAATCAGCAGCTAACTCAGCGACATCAGCGGCTAACTCTGCGACCTCTGCTCAGAACTCAGCGACATCAGCGGCAAGCTCAGCAACAGCTGCTCAGAACTCAGCGACATCAGCGGCTAACTCAGCGACTTCTGCTGCTAACTCAGCAACCGAAGCAGGTAAATCAGCGACCTCTGCAGCTAACTCTGCAACTTCTGCTGCTAACTCAGCGACCTCTGCTCAGAACTCAGCGACATCAGCGGCTAACTCTGCGACCTCTGCTGCAAACTCAGCAACATCTGCTCAGAACTCAGCAACTTCTGCTGCTAACTCAGCGACATCAGCTGCTAACTCAGCGACTTCTGCTCAGAACTCAGCGACATCAGCGGCTAACTCAGCGACTTCTGCTGCTAACTCTGCAACCTCTGCGGCTAACTCTGCGACTTCTGCTGCTAACTCAGCGACATCAGCGGCTAACTCTGCAACCTCTGCGGCTAACTCAGCGACATCAGCGGCTGACTCTGCGACCTCTGCTCAGAACTCAGCGACTTCTGCTGCTAACTCTGCGACATCAGCAGCTAACTCTGCAACTTCTGCTGCTAACTTTGCTACCTCTGCTGCTAACTCTGCGACTTCTGCTGCTAACTCTGCGACTTCTGCTGCTAACTCTGCGACTTCTGCTGCTAACTCTGCGACCTCTGCTCAGAACTCAGCGACTTCTGCCGCTAACTCAGCGACATCAGCAGCTAACTCAGCAACTGAAGCAGGTAAATCAGCGACCTCTGCAGCAAGCTCAGCAACCGCTGCTCAGAACTCAGCGACATCAGCAGCTAACTCTGCGACCTCTGCTGCTAACTCTGCAACTTCTGCTGCTAACTCTGCGACTTCTGCTGCTAACTCAGCAACCGAAGCTGGTAAATCAGCGACCTCTGCGGCAAGCTCAGCAACTGAAGCAGGTAAATCAGCGACCTCTGCCGCTAACTCTGCAACTTCTGCTGCTAACTCAGCAACTTCTGCTCAGAACTCAGCGACATCAGCAGCTAACTCTGCAACTTCTGCTGCTAACTCTGCGACTTCTGCTGCTAACTCTGCGACTTCTGCTGCTAACTCAGCGACCTCTGCTCAGAACTCAGCGACTTCTGCCGCTAACTCAGCGACATCAGCAGCTAACTCTGCGACTTCTGCTGCTAACTCTGCTACCTCTGCTGCTAACTCAGCAACTGAAGCAGGTAAATCAGCGACCTCTGCAGCAAGCTCAGCAACCGCTGCTCAGAACTTAGCGACATCAGCAGCTAACTCTGCTACCTCTGCTGCTAACTCAGCAACTGAAGCAGGTAAATCAGCGACCTCTGCAGCAAGCTCAGCAACCGCTGCTCAGAACTCAGCGACATCAGCAGCTAACTCTGCAACTTCTGCTGCTAACTCAGCGACCTCTGCTCAGAACTCAGCAACTTCTGCTCAGAACTCAGCGACATCAGCGGCAAGTGCAGCAGAACGTATTGAAAATTCAGGTTTAATCAGTAAAGATGGTAAAACTGCCTTTGCTGCTGATAACACCAGTAATCGTGATAGTGCTGAAGCAAAAGGTAAGGATGCAACGGCAATGGGATACGGTTCAAAAGCAAGTGGTGAAAACACAACAGCTTTAGGAAACAATTCTCAAGCATCAGCGCAGAATGCGACAGCAATTGGTCAAGGAGCAAAAGCGAAAGCAGAAAATTCAGTTGCAATTGGACAAGGATCTGTAGCAAACGAAAAAGATACTGTATCGGTAGGTAATGATGGTTCAAATGGTCAACCTATTGTAAATCGCCGTATTACTAACGTTGCAACGCCTGTTCACAATACAGATGCAGTAAATAAACAGTATGTTGATAACTCAGTAAATTCAGTTCGTAATGAATTGAAACAAACTGATAAGAAACTTCGTGGAGGTATTGCTGGTGCTGTTGCAATGGCTAATATTCCTACTGTAAACCGTGCTGGAGGTACAATGATTGGATTAGGAGTCGGTAACTTTAAAGGTCAAAATGCAGTGGCTGTTGGTATGAGCAAATCAAGTGATAACAACCGTATCCACTTTAAAGTAAGCGGCTCTGCGACCAGTTCAGGGGATTATGCTGTTGGTGGTGGAATTGGCTATCAATGGTAATCTATTCTAAATCATAATGAGGAAATCACTCTGGGAAACCAGAGTGATTTTATTATGTACCTTGCATATAAAATAAATAATCTTAATGCCTTGTAAAACTCTTTATATAGTAAACCTAAGCAGGAGATATCATGAAAAAATATAAAATTGGGATCACCTTTAACTTAGAAGGTAACGTGACAGATATCTGGGCAAATGGTGTAAATCAGAATGTCATCCATCTTTGTCACTTATTTCAACACTCAGAGCTTATTGATGAAGTGGTTTTAGTTTCCTGGGGGCCTGAAAAACGGACTTCCCCTCCTGAAGGATTCATGCTTAACGAAATGAATCTCAAATTTGCCTATATCGAAGATGTTATTGAAAGCCTTGATTTACTAATTGAAGGAACTTTGATCATTGAATCACATCAAGTAACTCGCATGCATGAACATGGAGGTAAAGTAGTTAGTTACAAAATGGGAAATGATTTTATTATAGATATAGAAAATTTCTTATTTGATAAAAAGGCTGGGAGAGTATTTAATGGAACAACATTCGATGCGGTATGGATGATCCCACAACATGAAAATACTTGTAAATCTTATTTCTCAATCATGTATCGTTGCCCATCTTATGTTGTCCCTCCCATTTGGTCGCCAGTCTTTTGTGATCAAGTCATTAAGCGTATTAAAGAACAACATAATTTAGATTTTGGGTATAAACCTAATTCAGATAAAAAGGCAAAGCGTATAGCATCTTTTGAAGCAAATATTAATGTAGTTAAAAATAGCTTTACACCTATTTTGATTGCGGAACAAGCCTACCGAGAACACCCAAATAAAATTCAACATGTTTATATGTGTAATACCTATGACAAAAAAGATAATCCAACCTTTTTCAATTTTATTGGACACACTAATTTAGTAAAAGACGGAATAATGACTGTCGAAGGTCGTTATCAAATGCCTGATTTTTTAACACGTTATGTAGATATAGTGTTAAGTCATCAATGGGAAAATGGTTTAAATTATGCGTATAATGATGCGCTATATGGAGGATATCCATTTATTCATAACTCAAAACTAATTCCTAAAGGTGTTGGATATTATTATGATCAATTTGATGCTTTTGAAGGTGCTAAAGTATTACTTGATGTAATAGATAACCATGACAAGCATCATGAAGAATATGTTAAACGTGCAAATGAATATTTAGATTCTCAGCTGCCAACCAACCCAGTTAATATTTATATGTATGAGAAAGAGCTTAAGCGGTTATTTTCTTAATCTATCTTATAAAAAATGATCTGACCCCAAAAAGTTAGACTGATTTAGTTCAAGGACTGAGTTCTGTAATTTACAGGGCTCAGTCCTTTTAGTTTCCCCTGAATGTGCTCATGATTATAATAAAGGGGCTGATGTAGATTAGCAAGTGTGCTGGTCTATAAAAATGAAGATAACTCATTGTAAATTAAAGAAATCTATACAAAATAAGCTCCTTGAATTTTTTGTATTAGAAGTGACAGCCCGAGCAGCGGCTGATTTATTCGGTATCCAAGCCAATTCAGCGATTTTGTTTTACCGAAAAATTCGTGAAGTCATTAGCTATCATTTAGCCCTTGAAGCCGATGAGGTTTTTTATGGTCAAATTGAGCTTGATGAAAGCTATTTTGGCGGTCCTCGTAAAGGAAAACGAGGTCGAAGCGCAGCAGGAAAAGTTGCCGTATTCGGTTTGTTAAAGCGACAAGGAAAAGTATTTACAGTAGTGGTAGAAAATACCAAAACAGAGACATTAATGCCTGTTATTGTGAGGAAAATCAAGCCTGACAGCTGGGTGTATACCGATACTTATCGAAGCTATGATGCCCTTGATGTGAGCAAATTTCACAACGAACGAATCAATCATTCCGAACTATTTGCGGTGAAACAAAACCACATAAATGGAATAGAAAATTTCTGGAGTCAGGCGAAGAAATACTCCGAAAATATAATGGAATAGACCGAAAAAACTTTCCTTTATTTTTGAAGGAATGTGAATTTCGGTTTAACTTTGGAGCACCAAAAGAACAGCTTAAAATATTGAGAAAATGGTGTGGTATTTAGGGCTAATCTACGTCAGCCCCTATAATTTAATAAAATATCAATGCAACCTATTATCTCTCGATAATAAAATCGTTTTGATAGCTCACTAATTTCCAAATAAAATAGAGCCTCCATTTACTGGGTTTAGCGTTCCATACAACAAACTCAAGGCAAAAAATAGCATTATTCCACCTGCGATTAGTTTCACGATGCTTTCGCTTTTTCCTTTCGTATTTTTTGAACTATACCAACGCCCTAAGTGGATTGCGGTATTTCGCGCATAACGTACAATTCCCGCGAAGGCTGACAGCATAAGCCCCGTGCCGAAAGACATGGCTAATACAGCTAAAATTCCCCAGCCATAAAGATCAAGCATATAAGCTAAAAATAAAACGAAAATTGCACCACTACATGGGCGCATGCCAATTGTTAGAATCACGAGGAATTGCGATTTTAGATTGGTTGCTTGTGCAGTTTGTGTGGGGCTTGGCAAATGTTGGTGTCCACAACTACAGGTGTTTGGCTGAAAAGTGCGGTTATTTTTCACCGCACTTTTTTCGTGTAGAGGGAGGGGATTGAGGGATTTAATGGTTAATTCAGCTTTTTTACGATAGGCACGTAAACCTTGCCAAATCCAATAACAGCCGAGAAATATCAATAATAGCAAGGCTGCTCGTTCTAACCAAAGCTGACTTAATTTGAAATAACGTGATGATAGATTAAGTACCACAACGAGCAATGTGGTTGCTGTAATGGCGACAATGCCTTGCATTAAGGAAGAAAGTAAACTCAAGATGGTGCTTTGTTTTAATTGGCTTTCATGAGTGGAAAGATAGCTGGCGATAATAAATTTGCCGTGTCCCGGCCCGAGGGCATGAAGCACGCCGTAAACAAAGCTGGCGAAAATAAGAGTGATACCTGCCTTGATACTATTATTTTGAATTTGATGTAAATTTTCCGAAATAAGTTGATTAAAATCTTTTTGCCATGCAGCAATATGTAAGAAAAACCAAGGGGAAAAATAGGTAAGTAAGGCAAGTGCAATCACTAATAACACGAGCCCAGTTTTATATTTTTTCATTTCTACTCACATTGAATTATTATTTTTTGTGCGAACATCACACCTAAGGAATCATCTTCGTTCTTTTGGGATTTATCAAGTGAAGATGCGTAGGCTTGGATTTTTTCATCCACATTAGGTTCAATTAATTTTCCTTGGCAATTTTTTGGAAGTGCGGAAAAATCTACCGCATTTTTTGAGGCGTAAGTCATCGCCACATAATAAGTAGGATCGTAAGTTTGTAAGCTAAAAGTGTTTTTTTCTAACTTTTGCGGATGGGCGAGTGGCACATCAAAATAATATTGCAGTTGTAAACCTTGAACGTTAATGCCGTAATTTTTTGGGCGAGGGGAATATTTGATTTTATTATTTTGCTTGTCATATAAATAGCTGAAATAATGTTCACTCACAACATTTCCCATGACATCATCAATAAGTTTTTGTTGCTCATTTTTTGTTTTAGCCTGTTTCATATCATAAATAACCGCGGACGAACTTGGTTCATCCAGCGTCCATTTCATTGAAAAGCCAGTGAGTTGATTATTTTCTATGATAGGCGTGGTTTGCATATCTATAAATGCATGGGGGTGAGCTAAAACACCACAACTAATGAATAGACCGAGTAATAATGAATACGTTTTCACAAAAAAATCCTAATTATTTTGAACGTTAGCATTAGAAGTTGTTTATTCTACACGCAAAAACGAATTTTTCTGTCAAAAATGTTGATGTAAATCAAAAAAACTCTCAATAGCATTTCCCTTGCCTTTCAATATTCAGTAATATAAAGCTCGTCAAGTGATTGCTTGATATTCATAAAGTTCCTAAATAAAATAATCATAAATATAGCTAAACTACTTTCCTGCCACCCGCTTCGGGTGGTTTTTTTTATCTAAGTCGAAAGATGCACTCTTGCATTGTGCATTTATTCTTATTATGATCAGCTCGAGTATAACCAAGAGAATAATAGATGTTTAATTTAAAGCGTGAGCATTTTAGAGATGATTATCTTTATAGGTTTTATCAATATGGTGATGCTCATAGTAAGATTCCTTCTAATTTATCTAAAGTATTGGCAAGAAAATTGGATATGATAAGTGCTGCAGAAGACATCAATGATTTACGTTCTCCGCCGGCTAATCACTTAGAGTTGCTTGAGCCAAAAGAAAATAAAATTTATTCCATTCGAGTAAATAAACAATATCGCCTAATTTTTAAATATGAGAATAACGAAGTAAATAATTTATATTTAGATCCACATTCTTATAATTTATAAGGAAGATAATATGATGACGAGAAAACCCACTTCTGTTGGTGAAATTCTACAAGAAGAGTTTTTAGAACCTTTAAGTCTTAAAATTAATGATTTAGCTCAAATTTTAGATGTACATCGTAATACGGCAAGCAACATTGTTAATAATAGTTCACGAATTACGCTAGAAATGGCAGTTAAACTTGCTAAAGCATTTGATACCACGCCTGAGTTTTGGCTTAATCTGCAAACACGTATTGATTTATGGGAGCTTGAACACAATAAACGTTTTCAACAAAGTCTTGCAAATGTTAAGCCCGCTCTACATCGGCATGGTACTTCTACATTTGCAATGTAATTTAAGTCCTAAAGTGTCTATTTCATTTAGGGAGCTGTTTTACCCTTAAATATTTACAAGCGGTCAATTTCCGCGAAACTTTTGTAAAATCCTACCGCTTGTTTCCTATATTTTCGCCCTATTTTCCAGTAAAATAGGGCGTCATTTTTAATGAGGAATAATTAATGTCAACGCAATTTGTATATACGATGCACCGTGTCGGTAAAGTGGTGCCACCGAAGCGTCATATTTTGAAAGATATTTCTTTAAGCTTTTTCCCCGGCGCTAAGATCGGGGTTTTAGGTTTAAATGGTGCGGGTAAATCAACCCTTTTACGCATCATGGCGGGCGTAGATAAAGAATTTGAAGGGGAAGCACGTCCACAACCTGGGATTAAAATCGGTTATCTTCCGCAAGAGCCAAAGCTAGAACCGCAACAAACCGTGCGTGAAGCTGTGGAAGAGGCTGTTTTTGAAGTGAAAAATGCACTGACTCGTTTAGATGAAGTGTATGCACTTTATGCGGATCCCGATGCAGATTTCGATAAACTGGCGGCAGAGCAAGCGAATCTTGAAGCCATTATTCAAGCGCATGATGGGCATAATTTAGATAACCAATTAGAGCGTGCGGCAGATGCGTTACGTTTACCGGATTGGGATGCCAAAATCGAACATTTATCTGGTGGTGAGCGTCGCCGTGTGGCACTTTGTCGCTTATTACTCGAAAAACCAGACATGCTCTTATTAGACGAACCAACTAACCACCTAGATGCGGAATCGGTGGCATGGTTAGAGCGATTCTTACATGATTATGAAGGCACTGTTGTGGCAATTACCCACGACCGTTATTTCTTAGATAACGTAGCCGGTTGGATCTTAGAGCTTGACCGTGGCGAGGGTATTCCTTGGGAAGGTAACTATTCTTCTTGGTTAGAGCAAAAAGAGAAACGCTTAGAGCAAGAACAAGCAGCTGAAAATGCGCGTCAAAAATCTATTGCGAAAGAATTGGAATGGGTGCGTCAAAATCCTAAAGGCCGTCAAGCGAAAAGTAAAGCACGTATGGCGCGCTTTGATGAATTGAACTCTGGCGAATATCAAAAACGAAATGAGACTAACGAACTCTTTATTCCACCTGGTCCACGTTTGGGTGATAAAGTGATTGAAGTACAAAACTTAACTAAATCTTACGGTGACCGCACTTTGATTGATGATTTATCATTTAGTATTCCAAAAGGGGCAATCGTTGGAATTATCGGGGCAAATGGTGCGGGTAAATCAACTTTATTCCGCATGTTGTCAGGTCAAGAACAACCAGATTCAGGCTCTGTGACAATGGGCGAAACCGTTGTGCTTGCTTCGGTAGATCAGTTCCGTGACTCAATGGATGATAAGAAAACCGTGTGGGAAGAAGTATCTAACGGACAAGATATTCTGACCATTGGTAACTTTGAAATTCCAAGCCGTGCCTATGTGGGGCGTTTCAACTTCAAAGGTGTGGATCAACAAAAACGCGTGGGCGAATTATCGGGTGGAGAACGTGGTCGTTTACACTTAGCGAAACTTCTACAACGTGGTGGCAACGTGTTGTTATTGGACGAACCAACCAATGACTTAGACGTTGAAACCTTGCGTGCGTTAGAAAATGCGATTTTAGAATTTCCAGGCTGTGCAATGGTGATTTCCCATGACCGTTGGTTCTTAGACCGTATCGCAACACATATTTTAGATTACTGTGATGAAGGTAAAGTCACGTTCTATGAAGGTAACTTCTCAGACTACGAAGAGTGGAAAAAGAAAACCTTAGGCGATGCAGCCACTCAGCCACATCGTATTAAATATAAACGTATTGCGAAGTAATTTATATTGAGAAAGTGCGGTGGATTTTGACCGCACTTTTCTTACTTTTTTGGGAGTGATTATGCTAGTTTATTTACATATTTTTTTCGCCTTTTTAAGTTTTGCCTTGTTGGCGATTCGTGGCGCAATGCAGCTTACTGGCAAAAACTGGCGTTCGATAAAATTATTAAAAATTTTACCGCACTTATCGGATACCTTGCTGATTGTTTCTGGCGTTGTTATTTTATATCTCTTTGTTTTTGATATTGAATGGTGGTTGGTCGCTAAATTCGCATTACTGATTTTGTATATCCTGTTTGCAGCGAAATTTTTCAGTAAAAAAGTTTCTCAACCCAAAAGCATTTTCTTTTGGCTTGCTTGCGTAAGTTTTATTGGTGCGATGTTAATTGCCTATTTAAAATAACACGATGCCATCTCGTCAACTTCAAATTTTAATCAACAAAACTTTGCCGCTTGTGCCTGATAACGTGTTAATTATCGGTGAGAGCGGCATTGCTTTTTCTAAAGCAACGAATTTGCTCGGACAAGAATTTGAACATATTTTATTTGATGCACGAAATGGCATTCATCTTGAAGCGCTGGCTATTGCAGCTGGAACACTGAAAATGGGCGGCAGACTTTGTTTAGTGTTATCCGATTGGGAAAATTTATCTCAGCAGCCTGATCAAGATAGTTTACGTTGGAATGGAAATCAGTCAGCAATCGCCACGCCTAATTTTATTGATCATTTTAAACAGTGCATTGAACGCTATCATTTCCCCATTTTAAGAGAGGAAAGTGCGGTTGAATTTTCCCCTGTTTTTTACTCTAACGAACATTATAAAAATGCTACGTTAGCGCAACAACAAATTATCGAGACTATTTTACAAGCCGAGCAGGATATTTATTTTCTAACCGCCAAGCGGGGAAGAGGGAAATCCGCATTATTGGGGATGCTGGCTGATCAAATTCAAGAGCCAGTTTATCTCACCGCACCGAGTAAAAGTGCGGTGCATTCGGTTATCGAATTTTCAGAAGGGGAAATTGAATTTATCGCTCCTGATGAACTGGCTATTCGGTTACAACATGAACCAGAATTTAGTCAATCTGCTTGGTTGCTTGTAGATGAAGCTGCGATGATCCCATTGCCGTTATTGCAAGAATATTCTCAATATTTTCAACATATTGTCTTCAGTACTACAATTCATAGCTATGAAGGAACGGGGCGTGGTTTCGAATTAAAATTTAAACAGAAAATTCACCGCACTTTTCAGCATTTTGAGCTTAAACAGCCCCTACGTTGGCAAGAAAATGATCCGTTAGAACATTTTATTGATGAGCTTTTGTTGCTAAATGCCGAAGATGATTTTCAGCACTTTGACTATAGCAATATTACTTATAACATAGAGGAAAACGCTAAAAATCTTTCCTTCCCCTGCTTGCGGGGGAAGGTGCCCGAAGGGCGGAAGGGGGATTTAGATATAGCCAGTCTCCCTCAAGCTTTGGAAGCTCCCCTCACAAGTAAGGGTAGTAAAGGAAAATATAATCGTCAATTTTTATTTCGAGATTTTTATGGCTTAATGACATTGGCTCATTATCGAACGTCGCCACTTGATCTTCGCCGTTTACTTGATGGAGAAAATCAACGTTTTTATTTTGCCGAATATCAACAGAATTTGCTCGGTGCAATTTGGGCATTAGAAGAAGGAAATATGGCTGATGATGAGTTGATTATTCAAATTCAACAAGGCAAACGTCGCCCGAAAGGGAATCTTGTTCCACAAGCATTATGTTTCCATGAAAATCTGTCTCAAGCCTGTAAATTACGTTCCTTACGTATTTCTCGTATCGCGGTCCAGCCAAATTGGCAAAAAAAGGGTATTGGTCAAAATCTAATGAAATTTATGGAAAATTCAGAAGTGGATTTTCTTTCAGTGAGTTTTGGCTACACTGACGAACTGGCCAAATTTTGGCAAAAGTGCGGTTTTGTTTTGGTGCATTTAGGTGAACACCAAGAAGCGAGTAGTGGTTGTTATTCAGCGATTGCCCTTAAAGGTATTTCCAAAGAAGGCTTGGCTTTAGTTGATACTGCGCACAAACAATTTCAGCGTGATATCCCTTTATCTTTTCATCCGTTCGCCATAAATTTTGAGCAAAATCAGCTTGATTGGCAGCTTGATGAATTCGATTGGATGAGCTTAAAAAACTTCGCTAATTTTCACCGCACTTTATTTTCGAGCGTTCCTGCGATGAGGCGTTTATTAAAATTAGCAGGCAAAGAAAATTTCCCATTAATTTCCGCTTATTTAACAAAAAAACAACTTCTCATTAACAAGAAAAAAGGCGTAGAATGTTTGCGTTTAGAAATTAAACAATATTTAGAGCGAGGAACTTTATGACAGAACAAACCGCAAAACCAAAAGGCTGGTTTAAACGCGCACTTGAAAAATATGATAATTTCATTAAAGAGTGGGGATTAGATCAACCTAATTGTAGCTGCGTGCCTATGTCAGCAACAGAAGATGAAAATGGTAATTTGAAGAAAGAGGAATCTCTTTTAAAGAAATAAATATTAACTGTTTTTTTAAACAGTAAATTTATTGAAAGATAATTCAAATTCCAGTACACTATGCGCCAATTTTTATACAAGATTGGCGCATTATTTATATTTATGAAAACGGCTTTTTTCCAACCTGATATTCCAACCCAACCCAATGATCACAAAATTTTAGGCAATGTCTTACAAGGTGCTGATGCATTGGCGATTAGTGAAATTGCAGAGCAAAACCAAAATTTAACCGTAGTGGTGACACCAGATACGCGAAGTGCTGTGCGTTTATCACGTGTTTTATCGGAATTAAGCAGCCAAAATGTATGCCTTTTTCCTGATTGGGAAACCTTACCTTACGATACCTTTTCTCCCCATCAAGAAATCATTTCCTCTCGTTTAAGTGCGCTTTTCCATTTACAAAATGCGAAAAAAGGCATTTTCTTATTGCCGATTTCGACATTAATGCAACGCCTTTGCCCGCCACAATATTTACAACACAATGTGCTTCTGATTAAAAAAGGCGATCGCTTGGTCATTGATAAAATGCGCTTAAAATTAGAAGCAGCGGGCTATCGTGCTGTGGAGCAAGTATTAGAACACGGCGAGTACGCAGTTCGTGGTGCTTTGTTGGATCTCTTCCCAATGGGAAGTGCGGTGCCTTTTCGTCTTGATTTTTTTGATGATGAAATTGATTCTATTCGTACTTTTGATGTGGATACGCAACGCACTCTTGATGAAATTAGCTCAATTAATCTTTTGCCAGCTCATGAATTTCCAACGGATGATAAAGGGATTGAATTTTTCCGTGCGCAATTTCGTGAAACCTTTGGTGAAATTCGCCGAGATCCTGAACATATTTATCAGCAAATCAGTAAAGGTACCTTGATTTCTGGCATTGAATATTGGCAGCCACTTTTCTTTTCTGAAATGGCGACTTTGTTTGATTATTTGCCAGCACAAACGCTGTTTTTGGATATGGAAAACAACCAAACGCAAGGCGAGCGTTTTTATCAAGATGCCAAACAGCGTTATGAACAACGTAAAGTGGATCCCATGCGTCCGCTTTTATCGCCTGAAAAATTATGGCTTAATGTTGATGAAGTCAATCGCCGATTGAAATCTTATCC
This sequence comes from Haemophilus haemolyticus, assembly GCF_003352385.1. Lineage (NCBI taxonomy): Bacteria > Pseudomonadati > Pseudomonadota > Gammaproteobacteria > Pasteurellales > Pasteurellaceae > Haemophilus > Haemophilus haemolyticus. The sequence continues at coordinate 999,229 of NZ_CP031243.1, forward strand.
ACGCATTACATTTAAAGCGGAAAAAGTGCGGTCATCGGTACGCCAGAAAAATTTACCTGTTGTCGCTTTACCAGAAGTGACCATTCAATCCCAGCAAAAAGAACCATTGGGACAACTCCGTCAATTTATTGAGCATTTTAAAGGAAATGTACTGTTTTCTGTGGAGACGGAAGGTCGCCGAGAGACGTTGCTTGATTTGCTTTCACCGTTAAAACTCAAGCCAAAACAAATTCAATCCTTGGAACAGGCTGAAAATGAAAAGTTTAGCTTGTTAGTCAGCTCTCTTGAACAAGGTTTTATAATTGAACAATCCCTTCCTGTTGCGATTATTGGTGAAGCTAATTTACTTGGCGAGCGCGTTCAACAACGTTCTAGAGATAAACGTAAAACGATTAATCCTGACACGCTTGTGCGCAATCTTGCCGAGTTGAAAATAGGGCAACCAGTTGTGCATCTTGATCACGGTGTGGGGCGTTATGGCGGTTTGGTCACCTTAGATACAGGCGGAATTAAAGCCGAATATTTGCTGCTAAATTATGCAAATGAATCGAAACTTTATGTGCCAGTGACTTCATTACATCTGATTAGCCGTTATGTTGGTGGTTCTGATGAAAGTGCGCCATTACATAAACTGGGTAACGAGGCTTGGGCGAAATCGCGCCAAAAAGCAGCGGAGAAAATTCGTGATGTGGCGGCCGAGTTATTAGATGTTATGCACACGTAGCGAAAGAAGCTTGCTTTAAATATGATCGTGAAGAATTTCAACAATTTGCTGCAACCTTTCCTTTTGAAGAAACTTACGATCAGGAAATGGCAATTAATGCGGTAATTTCGGATATGTGTCAGCCTAAGGCAATGGATCGCCTTGTTTGTGGTGATGTGGGGTTTGGTAAAACTGAAGTGGCAATGCGTGCTGCCTTTTTGGCTGTGATGAATCATAAGCAAGTAGCAGTGCTAGTGCCAACTACACTGTTAGCCCAACAGCATTATGAGAATTTTAAAGATCGTTTTGCGAATTTGCCTGTGAACGTAGAAGTGTTATCGCGTTTTAAAACCGCAAAAGAACAAAAACAAATTCTGGAAAATCTTGCAGAAGGCAAAGTCGATATACTGATTGGTACCCATAAATTAATTCAATCAGATGTCAAATTTAGCGATCTTGGCTTGTTGATTATTGATGAAGAACACCGTTTTGGTGTAGGGCAAAAAGAGAAAATAAAACAGCTTCGTGCGAATATCGATATTCTTACGCTAACGGCAACGCCAATTCCTCGAACGCTTAATATGGCGATGAATGGCATTCGTGATCTGTCTATTATTTCTACGCCTCCTGCACGCCGATTAAGTATTAAAACCTTTGTACGCCAGAATGACGATCTTGTTATACGAGAAGCGATTTTGCGTGAAATCTTACGTGGCGGGCAGGTTTATTATCTTCACAATGATGTCGCAAGCATTGAAAATACAGCAGAAAAACTGACCGCACTTGTGCCTGAAGCACGAGTGATTGTGGGGCACGGACAAATGCGAGAACGTGAATTAGAACGTGTGATGAGTGATTTTTATCATCAGCGTTATAACGTGTTAGTTTGTTCAACCATTATCGAAACGGGTATTGATGTACCAACGGCAAATACCATTATTATTGAACGAGCGGATCATTTTGGCTTGGCTCAGTTGCATCAATTACGTGGACGAGTTGGGCGTTCACATCATCAGGCTTATGCTTATTTGCTTACGCCCCCACCTAAAATGATGACAAAAGATGCTGAACGCCGCCTAGATGCGTTAGAAAATCTTGATAATCTTGGGGCTGGTTTTATTTTAGCAACCCACGATTTAGAGATTCGTGGCGCTGGCGAATTACTCGGAAACGAACAAAGCGGACAAATTGAAAGCATCGGTTTTTCGCTTTATATGGAATTATTGGATGCAGCGGTTAAAGCGTTAAAAGAAGGGCGAGAGCCATCATTAGAAGAATTGACGCAACAACAAGCGGATATTGAATTGCGCGTACCTGCTTTATTGCCAGATGATTATTTAGGTGATGTGAATATGCGTTTATCCTTTTATAAACGTATTGCCGCAGCAGAGAGTAAATCAGAGTTGGACGAGTTAAAAGTTGAGTTAATAGATCGATTCGGATTATTGCCTGACGCGACAAAAAATTTACTGCAAATTGCAGAGTTGCGTTTGTTGGTTGAGCCGTTAAAAGTTGTGCGAATTGATGCAGGAACGCAAGGCGGTTTTATTGAGTTTTCACCAAAAGCACAAGTGAATCCAGATAAATTTATTCAATTAATTCAAAAAGAACCTATTGTGTATCGATTTGATGGCCCATTGAAATTTAAGTTTATGAAAGATCTATCAGATAACAAAGTGCGGTTAGAATTTGTGGTAGATTTGTTAAGAACGATTGCTGCATAAAAAGAAGTCCGATCATTGTGATCGGACTTTTTTCTTAAATATATCAAGCAGATTATTGCACTAATAAATAGAAATTACTGTTACCTCGTAAAATATTAAGTGCAACTGCTGATGGCTCAGTTTCAAGCACTTTATTTAATTCACGAATGTTTTCGATCATTTGACGATTAATACCAATAATAATATCGCCCGCTTTTAAACCACGTTGTGCAGCCAGCGAATTAGGTTGAATTTTTGTGATTTCAATGCCTTTAACGCCTTTTGCATCGTAGTCTTTCAATGTTGCGCCATTTAATGCAGGCAACTCAGTTTTTGAGGAAAGTTGGCTACCATCATCCGCTTGTAATTTCACTTTAACATCGTGGGATTTGCCGTCTCGTAAGTAAGTCAAGCTAATCTCTTTGCCTGCACCAGTGGTTGCAATTTTTGCACGCATTTCAGCAAAACTTGAGATTTTTTGACCGTTCATTGCCGTGATAATATCGCCCGCTTTAAGACCTGCTTTTTCAGCAGCTGATTTCGGTAATACTTCACTCACAAATGCGCCTTGTTGCGCGCTTACATTAAAGGCTTTGGCTAAATCAGCATTGAGTTCGCCACCTTTAATACCAAGCAATCCGCGACGTACTTGACCAAATTCTAAAATTTGTTGCACTAAATTGCTTGCTTGATTACTTGGAATCGCAAAGGCAATTCCTGCATTACCACCGCTTGGAGAAATAATTGCGGTATTAATGCCAATAAGTTCGCCATTTAGATTGACTAATGCACCACCCGAATTACCGCGGTTTACGGCTGCATCGGTTTGAATGTAGTTTTCATAAGTACCACTGTCAGAGCCTGTTGAACGACCTAATGCAGAAACAATGCCTGATGTAACAGTTTGACCTAAACCAAATGGATTACCAATTGCAACAGTAAAATCGCCTACGCGTAATTTATCGGAATCAGCAAATTTTATTTCTGTTAAATTACTTGGTTTTTCAAGCTGTACTAATGCAATATCTGATTGCTCATCTTTACCCACTAATTTCGCTTTAAATTCACGCCCATCTTGTAATTGCACGGTAATTTTATCAGCATCATCAATAACGTGATTATTGGTTAAAACATAGCCTTTGCTTGCATTGATAATGACACCAGAACCTAAACCACGGAAATTACGTTTTGATTCTCCGCGTCCACTAAATTGTTCGGCAAAACGATCGCCAAAGAAGAATTTAAATTCTTCAGGAATATCGTCTTGAAAAGGAGAACGAGAATCAACTTTTGCTTTTCCTTCAACGGAAAGCGTCACCACCGCAGGTTGAACTTTTTCTAACATTGGTGCAAGACTGTTTTGTTCCGAAACAAAACTTGGCAAAGTGGCTTGAGCAACAAATGATGTGCTTAATACACTTAATCCAAGTGCAATACTATTTAATACAAAACGTGTTTTTTTCATAAAATACTCCAAAATAGATTTCAGACAACGTGGTCTATAAGACAAAAAAATAGAAAAAATGTTCAATAAGAGGAGAGCAAATTATCTTGTTTAAAAGGAAATCGGAGCAGTATAAAAACGGCCTTACAAGTAGCAAATTCTATAAATTTATGTTCTAATACGCGCAATTTTCTAGTCAATAAAAAGGTCAAAAAATGAGCTGGATTAACCGAATTTTTAGTAAAAGTCCTTCTTCTTCCACTCGAAAAGCCAATGTGCCGGAAGGCGTGTGGACAAAATGTACTTCTTGTGAACAAGTACTTTATAGTGAAGAGCTTAAACGTAATCTTTATGTTTGCCCGAAATGTGGTCATCATATGCGTATTGATGCGCGTGAGCGTTTATTAAACTTATTGGACGAAGGTTCAAGCCAAGAAATAGCGGCAGATTTAGAACCAAAAGATATTTTAAAATTTAAAGATCTAAAGAAATATAAAGATCGTATCAGTGCGGCGCAAAAAGAAACGGGCGAGAAAGATGCACTAATCACTATGACAGGTACACTTTATAATATGCCAATTGTTGTGGCTGCATCGAACTTTGCTTTTATGGGCGGTTCAATGGGTTCTGTGGTTGGTGCAAAATTTGTTAAAGCAGCTGAAAAGGCAATGGAAATGAATTGTCCGTTTGTATGTTTCTCTGCAAGTGGCGGTGCACGTATGCAAGAAGCCTTGTTTTCTTTAATGCAAATGGCAAAAACTAGCGCGGTGCTTGCCCAAATGCGTGAAAAAGGCGTGCCATTTATTTCAGTATTAACGGATCCGACTTTAGGCGGCGTATCAGCCAGTTTTGCGATGTTAGGGGATTTAAATATTGCCGAGCCAAAAGCTTTAATTGGTTTTGCTGGTCCACGTGTTATCGAACAAACCGTACGTGAAAAACTCCCAGAAGGTTTCCAACGTAGTGAGTTTTTACTTGAGAAAGGGGCAATTGATATGATCGTGAAACGTTCAGAAATGCGTAAAACTTTAGCAAGTGTACTGAGTAAATTAACGAATCAACCTTCTCCTTTTGTAGAACCTGAACTCATTTCAGAAGATGAATAATATGCAACTTAAAGCCACTTCGCCACTCGCTGAGTGGCTTTCTTATTTGGAAAAAAGCCATTTTAAACCCATTGATCTTGGTTTAGATCGTATTAAATCCGTGGCAGAAAAATTGGATTTACTTCATCCTGCCCCTTATGTGATAACTGTGGGAGGGACGAATGGTAAAGGCACAACTTGCCGCTTATTAGAAACGATTTTGCTTAATCACGGATTACGTGTGGGCGTGTATTCTTCGCCTCATTTACTACGTTATAACGAGCGAGTACGCATTCAAAATCAAGATTTACCGGATGAAGCACATACTGCCTCTTTTGCTTTTATTGATGAGAACAAAACAGAATCACTCACTTATTTTGAATTTAGCACCCTTTCTGCATTGCATTTATTTAAGCAAGCGAAATTAGATGTGGTGATTTTAGAAGTGGGGTTGGGTGGTCGTTTAGATGCAACCAATATTGTGGATAGCCATCTTGCGGTGATTACTAGCATCGATATTGATCACACCGATTTCCTTGGGGATACCAGAGAGGCCATTGCTTTTGAAAAAGCAGGAATTTTCCGTGAAAATTGCCCTGTCGTGATTGGTGAACCTAATGTGCCGCAAACAATGTTAGATCAGGCTGAAAAATTACATTGTCAAGTTTCTCGACGTGATGTGGATTGGTCATTTGAGCAAAATGCTGAAAATTGGCAATGGCAAAATAAAAAAGTGCGGTTAGGAAATTTACCGTTTTGTCAGATTCCATTGGCGAATGCCGCAACGGCTCTGGCTGCTGTTCAATGTTTACCTTTTGATATTTCAGAACAGACTTTGCGAAAATCTTTGCAAGAGGTAGAACTGGTTGGTCGTTTTCAAGCTATAAAAGCAGATAGACGTGAAAAATTAGCGGATTATCTTGGCGTACCAGTTGAAACCTTGCCAATAATTATCGTTGATGTGGGGCATAATCCTCATGCCGCAAAATATTTATCTGAAAAATTGACCGCACTTAAATGCAACATTGAGGGCAAAATTATTGCCGTATGTGGGATGCTCAAAGACAAAGATGCAAATGGTGTATTTGCGCATTTAACGCCTATTATTGATGAATGGCATTGCGTAACCTTAGGTGGCTATCGCGGGCAGTCAGGCGATGAATTAGCAGAGAAATTGAAAAGTCATTTCCCACAAGTTCAAGTTACATCAGATAATTCTGTTATGGATGGCGTGCGTACAGCACTTAAAAGTGCGGTGAAAAATGATGTTGTTTTAATCTTTGGATCTTTCCACACCGTTGCCGAATTTTGGGCTGTGGTGGAATAAAATTTATCATTAAAACAAAGGGCTGATATTTAAAATCAGCCCTTTGTCTTTTTAAAAGGGGATTATCTCCCTAGATTAATGATTACCAATGATAGCCAACACCGACACCCGCTGAATAATCCTTACTGGTATTTGCCGTACCGACAAATTTTACAACGGTTTTCCCATTATCAGACATTCTTGAGTAGCTGACTGCCACAGCTGAAGAGCCCGCAGAAATACCACTACCCGCAGCAAACATTGATTTACCTGGAATAGTCGATTGTGGTAATGCAGCCGCAGCAGCGATTGTTGCACTTAATCCATTTACGCGTTTATCAAGTTTATTAACACGATTTTCAAGATGATGAATGCGTTGATCCATAATACGGATTTCTTGTGGTTTCATTCCAGTTGGACCTTGAGGACCAATAGGACCCGTATCTCCTTTATCGCCTTTATCACCTTTGTCGCCTTTAGGACCTGTTGCTCCAATATCACCTTTAGGGCCTTGTGCACCAGCTGCACCATCTTGTCCAGGATCACCTTTATCGCCTTTAGGGCCTTGTGCACCAGCTGCACCATCTTGTCCAGGATCACCTTTATCACCTTTAGGGCCTTGTGCACCAGCTGCACCATCTTGTCCAGGATCACCTTTATCACCTTTATCACCTTTAGGGCCTTGTGCACCAGCTGCACCATCTTGTCCAGGATCACCTTTATCGCCTTTAGGGCCTTGTGCACCAGCTGCACCATCTTGTCCAGGATCACCTTTATCGCCTTTAGGGCCTTGTGCACCAGCTGCACCATCTTGTCCAGGATCACCTTTATCACCTTTAGGGCCTTGTGCACCAGCTGCACCATCTTGTCCAGGATCACCTTTATCGCCTTTAGGGCCTTGTGCACCAGCTGCACCATCTTGTCCAGGATCACCTTTATCACCTTTAGGGCCTTGTGCACCAGCTGCACCATCTTGTCCAGGATCCTTTATCACCTTTATCACTTTAGGCCTTGTGCACCAGCTGCACCATCTTGTCCAGGATCACCTTTATCGCCTTTAGGCCTTGTGCACCAGCTGCACCATCTTGTCCAGATCACTTTATCGCCTTTAGGGCCTTGTGCACCAGCTGCACCATCTTGTCCAGGATCACCTTTATCACCTTTAGGGCCTTGTGCACCAGCTGCACCATCTTGTCCAGGATCACCTTTATCACCTTTATCACCTTTAGGGCCTTGTGCACCAGCTGCACCATCTTGTCCAGGATCACCTTTATCACCTTTAGGGCCTTGTGCACCAGCTGCACCATCTTGTCCAGGATCACCTTTATCGCCTTTAGGGCCTTGTGCACCAGCTGCACCATCTTGTCCAGGATCACCTTTATCGCCTTTAGGGCCTTGTGCACCAGCTGCACCATCTTGTCCAGGATCACCTTTATCACCTTTAGGGCCTTGTGCACCAGCTGCACCATCTTGTCCAGGATCACCTTTATCACCTTTATCACCTTTATCACCTTTAGGGCCTGCAACTCCTGCATCACCCGTTGTATTTTTCGTATTCGAGCCTACAAAAATAAAGTCACCTTTAGAATCAGTACGTTTTTCTGCATATAAACCATCTCCAAAATCCATGCGCAAGCCATTGACTAAAAGATCTTTTGCAACTTCTGTTGTACCAATTGGTGTTGAGGCATTGCCTTTCGCCCCTCCTGTATAGAAAGAAGCTCGAGGAATAAAACTAAAGAGTTGTGAACCATTGATTGCATCGGTACTGTCCGCTGAAATTAAGCCTGGCGCAACGTGTTGGATTCGGCGAGTTTGTGTTTCATTACCTACGCTAAATACACCTACAACATTTTTGCCACCTGCAAAATTAAATGTATGGTTATCAATTCCCATAGAATTGTAATTCTTATCAGTACCCATTGAATAATTTGAAGTAGATACTGTGGTTGCATTACTGCCTATTGCTACACTATCTGCAATGCTTGCATTTGCTTTATAACCTAAAGCCAAAGATCGTACTTCTGAAGCTTTACTTTCATTCCCGAATGCTGCTGCATTCGCTTTCGTGGCTACAGCTTGTTTACCAACTGCAATCGCGTAGTTTACGGGCAGCCCTTTTATTTTACGAACAGTTTTCTTTGTACCATCAGATTGTGTTTCTTCCACGTTCTCGTATTCAACACCAGCTTCATGACCAATAGAGATATTGTCATCACCAGTGAGTTTATTTCCAGCATTTTTACCCATTGCAAGGTTATTATCACCAGTTACATCATTGCCTGCTTGGTATCCTGCTGCATAGTTATTGTTACCTGTTACGTTTTTACCCGCTTCGGCACCTGCTACAAAGTTATTGCTGCCCGTTACTTTATTGCCGCTTTCATGACCCAAGGATGTATTGAAGCTTCCTGTTATTTCTTTTCCTGATTCTTTACCTAAAACAACGTTACTGTCACCTCTGATCCTGCTACCAGAATTGACGCCTGCGGCAAGGTTATCTTGACCAGCAATCCATCTTCCCGCACTATATCCAAAAGCGATATTGTGCTCTGCACCATCTACAGTACCTTTATCTTTTGTCTCAATAAACTTGCCATCGGCATCATAGATATCTTCCCAATCATGACCGACATAATTCCCTGCATTTTCAGCAAAGGCAAGGTTGAAGTTACCAACCACATTATTTCCAGAGTATTTGCCGAAAGCCATATTATTAGAACCCACGGATTGCCCGTAGACACCAGCCGCATTTTTGTGGCCATCTACTTTTGAACCAGCTCCTAGACCAAATGCTAAGTTATACACGCCTTTTACATTTTGACCTGCGTTTTGACCTAAAGCTATATTGCGGCTACCTGATGTATTTTGACCAGCATCTTGACCATAGGCGAAGTTATGATCACCTGTTACATTTGTTCCTGCATGATGACCTAAAGCAAAGTTGTCATTACCCTCTACTCCTTCTCCTGCGTGGAAACCAAAATTGACATTTCGGCTTCCTTTGTTGTTATATCCAGAATTTTCACCAAAATTGAAGTTATAGCTACCCCAGCTGACAGCATCACTAGAATAAGAATTTTCACCGAAAGAAAAGTTATAGCTACCTGATGCTCGGCGAGCTGCATGTGAACCAAAGGCATATACATATTCCCCACCTGCATTCCAGCCAGCCGCTTCCCCAAAGATAAATTTATATTTGCTAACTCCCCACATGCCTTCTCCAGCATGTTCACCTACGAGTAAAAGATATTTAGCATTGCCCTTATCATTACCAGCATCATGACCTGCGCTCTCACCAATAACCAAACTATAGGAGCCGCCAAATCCTTTATTCCCAGTTGTATTCATAATATTATTGCGGGCGTTTGAATATAAATTAGTACCATCACCAGCGATAATATTATTACCATTATTGCCACCATAGGTAGGTGGTGTTCCTGCAATAACATCATCAGAAACCGCCCCAAACGAATAAGTGGACCACAAAGCCAAAGTAATTAGAGAATAAGAAAAAGAAGTTTTTGTATTCATAATAAAAAATCGTATAAAAGAAGAATTTCTTACGACAGAAGAAAATTGACTAGATCGAACAGATAGATCCTTATCTTTTCTGTCACCAAATAACAGGAAAAGAGAAGTACTACATTGAATGTTAGTGAGAGATTAGGATTTTAATTTTTCGATGTGTAACTATGTTACACATCCCCCTGTAGTACTACAGGGCGTTTACACGCCCTGATTATTCTCTTTGTTGCTCATTATTTCCAAGAATATTTCACACCCACGGTGCCTTGGTAACCTTTATGTCTGTTGCTATCGAATGATTTTTCATAGCGAGCATCCGCATAAAGGTAAGTGTTTTCACTTAATGAGAATTGAGAGCCTAAGCCTAATTCCCACCAAGTGCGGTCAAATTTCTCGGTTAATTTGTCACGACCAATTAATGCATTGCCTGTAGCTTTAAAATCGTGCCAAATATTACCGATGAAATAATAGGTGCGAGTGCGTTGTTTATCATTTGGTTTGTTATATGCCAAACGGAAACCAACACGACCACGCAAGCCATAACCTTTTTGCGAAACGGAACGAGTGCCGTCGTTAAAGTTGCCTAAGCGCAAGTATTGAGCAATAAGTTGTGCTTGTGGCTCTAAAATCCAACTATCTCCGTTGTTGGTTTTATCTTTACCTAATGCGTAAGGACGACCCGTTTCCACTGAAAGGGCAGCACCCCAGCCGTGATTTTTCGCACTTGTGCCATCAACTGATGAATAACGGTTATTTAACCAAGAAAGTTGTCCCACCCAGTCAATATAAGTGCCATTTTCATTGTAACGCGTATCAGTTACACCAAGATTAAGTGCGGTAGTTTTTACGCGAGAAGTTAATTTATCTGCGATCACGACACCATTTTTCGCGCGGTATTCATCATAGAATTTGCTGTGAGAACGTAACGCGCCGAAATATAAGCCAGTAAAACGACGAGCGAGTTTGCCCTCGTCATCTTGTTTGGTTTTAACATCAAAGTCGTGCCCCACTTGGAAACCGTACATATTGGTTTTTAAACCAAAACGTTCTTTTCCGTCGAGTTTGAGGTGTTTGCCGATTACGCGCCCCCAAGATTGTTTTTCTACATCTTGCCAATAACCGCCTTGTTTATCCCAAGAAAGGGTTTGGTTTTCGCCACGACGTTGGTGAAGCGTATCCAACATTGTATAGCCTAATTCCAAGTTTTGGCGAGGAACGAGTGTATAAGCCGGTGCGCTTGGCGTGATGATGGTTTTATCTTGATTCGGCGTGGTTAAAGTCCAGAAGTATTCTGTTACACCATTGTCATCTTTATGTGAAACTAATTGTAATTCTCCTGCCCCTGTGGTTTTTGCTGTACCAGTAAAGGTTGAACGTGTATTGTAAGCGTAAGGTTTAGTTGCATCCGTAGAATTTATTTCATTGCCTTCTGTTCCATTGTCTGTGCCTAAAACTTTAATAACAGGGACACTACGTTTGTAGCGATCAGCAAGCTCGCCGATTGAGCCATCAATAACATTTTCAGTTCCATCTGTTTTAATAGCTTTGACAGTCGTATTACCAGAGGCATCACCCGTAATCGTTAATAAATCTGATTCTGAATTTGCGCCAGAATAATCGCCCGGGGTATCCCATTTGGTGTTTACTTCTAACACGCCATTATTACCAACATAATTCCCTTCAATGGTAAGTTTGTCAGCATAGGATTGATTGGCTAGGGTGATGACACCGCCGTTGGTGAATGTTCCCTTTTCAAATACGGCAGTTCTGCCAGATAAAGAAAAACCTTTATCAGCGTTCTTTAATGTACCCTCTGAGAGTAATACAGTATCTTTAGGACCTTTAGGATATTTAGGATCTTTAGGTGTTTCTAATATTGTGTTTTTTTCAAGGTTAAAAGTAGCTTTTGTTAGTTTTATGGTTCCAAGATCTTCTGATTTTAATTCCATTGCGCCATTTGTAATTGTTAGCACTGCATTGGTAATACGGAGGGGGAAGCGCATTGCAAATGATTTTTCTGTTCCATCTGGATTGATTAATATACCAGATGCGCCAAAGATATATCCTTCAGGGATAGAAACAGTTCCATCAGAAATTGATGGTTTACTTACGTTTTTATCACTGTGTTTATGAATTAATGTAATTTTATAGTCGGTGCCTGCTCCAGTCGCATGTTTTGAAGCATCTAGTACCCCACCATTGGCAAGATTCACATCATAAGCGGTCGCACGTTGGACAGCTTCATCGGTTTTCGGTGCTAATTCCCAAGTTGCGTTATTATCAACGGTGACATCAAGTTTAGAGCTTAAGCCCACCCTTGAACGCTGATGCGTCAAGCCGACCGCTTTTGCCTGATTATCCAGCGTAAAAGTGAGATCTGAGGCTTTGGTGTTTGCCAATTTTGTTTCAGCCAACCAACCTTTATTTGCCGCCCTTGCTTCAGATTGCGCGCCTTTTAATAAGAATTTTGCATTTTCGGCAAAAAATTCCCCATTGTTAAACCAATTTTTGACTTGTTCCTTTTTCATATTTACGGCAAGGCTGTTCACATTCTTGGCATCAGCAACAATCAATGAGGCATTTTCAGAAGTGGTTGAAATTTTGGTATTATTTAAGCGCACTTCTTGATCTTTGTTTGGTTCGTTACGATAAACAGTATCACTAAAAATACTATATGTGACCTTAGTGAAGTAATCTTGCGTATCAAATACAATAGCTGAATTACCTGATGTGATTGTTCCTGTGCTGGTTTCACTATCCGCGATTAAACGGGATTTTGTGCCAAATAAGCGCACCGTAGCTGAATCTTTTGTTTCTGACGTATCAAGCACCATATTGCCTGTTGAGTTGATCACTGCACCTTTGTACTTGTCATCTTTTGGCGTGTTAGGTAATTCTGGTTTACCAATTTTCAGTGCTGCGGAATGTTTACCATTTGCTTTTACAGTGATTTTGCTGTCTTTTAGATTGGCTTCAGCACCATCACCTGCAATGTAGATACCCACTAAATAATCGCCAATTTTTTTGGTTGATTTATCTTCAACGTTAATGGTTAATGATTTTTCAGAAGTTAAAATAGGGGTTGAATGATCGGATGATTTTCGATAGATCCTAATCCCTGAAAGTTGATGACCGGTTTTAGCAGTGGCACCGCTATAGCTTATAGAACCAAGAATAGTCCCTGGGGTATTATCTACTTTGATTGTTGCATCATCTTTTAATGTCAAAACAGTCTTATTTTTACCACCACCATCATAGTCATACCCAACCGCAATGCCATAAGCGGCGTTGGAATCTGGTGATTTATTAGGATTTACTTCACTGGCTAAAGTGACAGCAATATTGGTTTTTCCTTGAATTTCTTCGGTACGATCGCCACGAATAATAATGGCTTTAGGATAAGTATGTATTGAAGGATTTGCAGGCGTAACAGTGATATTTACATCACCAGTAACGGTGTTTGTACTATCGGTTACTTCGTGAGCTGGCGTTTCACCAGAATTTTGGTTATTGATATTAATTTCAGTATAGTTAGTAGCAAAAGCAGTAGTAGAAAGCGCAGAAGAGATTAGAATACTAAGAAGTTTTTTTTTACAATTTTGCTTGCTTGCTTGTGAGTATTTCATAAATTCACCTGATAAGTTTTGTAAGTTTAAATAATTTTAGTATGAAATGCCTTATATGAAATTATCCATATATAGCGTTTGGATTTTAACCAATTTGAAGTAGACTTGCAAATTTTAGCGGAAATTTTTGGAAGAGATATTTAGGGATTGCCCTAGATAACTAACACTTTGAAAAATACTATATAGGGCATGATATATCGTCAATTTGGGTATTATTAAAAAGTTTGATAAATTTATTGTATAATATGTAGCATTAACGATGAAGTTATTGAGGAGAAAACCTATGATTACTGAAACTGAAAAAGAAGCGAGACGCGAAGCAGTTGAATATGCAAAGTCAAGTGTAGGTTTAGAAGGCATTACCCTATCTAGAGGTTTATTAGATATTGCTGATAAATATATTCAAGGCTTCTTAACAAGAGAAGAATTTACAAAAGAATATATTGAAGCAGTTAAAGCAGGGGTATGATTTGGCTAAGGGATATTCTGAAGAAGAGATTAAAGATAAGTTATCATTTATTCGTTTATCAGAACTAAGGGAAAATCCAATTAAAGGAGATTTCTCATTGGAACATTTGAGAAAATTAAATAGTTATATTTTTCAGGATAGCCCTACAGTTGCAGGAAAATTTAGAGCTGAAGTTAAAAATGATAAATTGTGGCATAAAGACCGAAACTATCCAAGATTTGGCATTATCACTGTTTGTTATAGCTCAATGGATAAAAATAGTATTGAAGATGCGAAGGCGGTTCTTAATTCTATCAACCTAGAGAAAATGAAAGGACTAAATAAAAGTGAATTTGCGAAAGAACTTGCAGATATATATAAAAAATTAGATTATTTTCACCCATTTCCTGACGGGAATAGTCGCACTCTTCGTGAATTTACTCGTATTCTATCTGAAGAAGCTGGATTTAAGTTAGATTGGTCTTGCAGTTCTCAACAAGAAATATATTTAGCTAGAGATTTTGAAGTTAATACAATAGCATTATCAAAAGTATCTGATCAAAACCAAAAATCTTATCTTGAAGGTGAAATTGAGGCTACACTAAAGCACTCTCTATATAAACCTTTAGAAAAAATTATAAATGATTCTTTAACTCCTTTAGAAAGGCAAAAAACATATTAAGTTGATTTTAACGATTATTTCACTGAAAATTTTTCTTCGGCAAAGGTTCTGGCTCACCCAAAAAATAAGGTTCAACCCCTAATATCAAATCAAAAACCGCTTTTATGCGGGCAAAAACTTCTCTTATTTGTGTGGAAAAATGTAATTCTGGCTGTTTTGCCACAAAGCAAATGGCATCAATATTATGTGCTTGGGCAATTAATAGTGCACGTTCGCAATGAAATTTTTGACTGACAATCGTAAATGCTTGCACTTGGAAAATTTTATCGGCGCGGATAACGGAATCTAACGTACGGAAACCAGCAAAATCACGGAACATTAAAGTTTCTGGCACGCCCATTTTGCGTAAATCGCGAAACATTGCTCTTGGTTCGTTATATTGCAACGTTCGGTTGTCGCCACTTAATAAAAGATAATTCACTTTTTGTTGTTCGATTAGGCTTTTAGCTGCCATTAAGCGACTATCGTAATAAACGTTCGGTTTTCCGCTGACGGTATATTTTGATGTGCCAAGCACAAGGGCGTAAGGGCGAAAGGGCAGTTCATCAATATTTGTGAATATTTTATCGCGAACATAAAAACTTACGCCTCGATCAACTAGCAAGCAAAGTATAATCAATGCAAAGATTGCGTAGAGTAGGGCGCGAAAAAGTGCGGTGAATTTTGGGGAGAATTTTTTTACTAGCATAGCGGTAAACATAATGAAAAATCGACCGCACTTCAAGGGGAATTTGATGGATTTTGTGAATCGCATTGATGTGCGATAATTTAGCCGTTTAGACGGCTAAAATTTCTTGACAAGCTAATCGACTTACTGATAGTTTAAACGCCATTCTGATTATTACGATAGGTTTTCAATGTCTGTGCAAAATGTAGTGCTTTTTGACACACAGCCTTTAACTCTGATGCTTGGCGGCAAACTTTCCCATATCAATGTTGCGTATCAAACGTATGGCACGCTCAATGCCGAAAAAAATAATGCGGTATTAATTTGCCACGCTTTGACTGGCGATGCTGAGCCTTATTTCGATGATGGACGCGATGGCTGGTGGCAGAATTTTATGGGCGCAGGTTTAGCGTTGGATACGGATCGTTATTTTTTTATTAGCTCGAACGTATTAGGCGGCTGCAAGGGAACAACAGGGCCTTCATCGATTAATCCGCAAACGGGTAAACCTTATGGTAGCCAATTTCCTAATATTGTCGTGCAAGATATTGTCAAAGTACAAAAAGCTTTGCTTGATCATCTTGGCATTAGCCATTTAAAAGCCATTATTGGCGGATCTTTTGGCGGCATGCAAGCGAACC
The DNA here is from genome assembly GCF_003352385.1 of Haemophilus haemolyticus. NCBI lineage: Bacteria > Pseudomonadati > Pseudomonadota > Gammaproteobacteria > Pasteurellales > Pasteurellaceae > Haemophilus > Haemophilus haemolyticus. The sequence continues at coordinate 1,015,062 of NZ_CP031243.1, forward strand.
AATGGGCGATTGATTATCCTGATTTTATGGATAATATCGTAAATCTTTGCTCATCCATTTATTTTAGTGCTGAAGCCATAGGCTTTAACCACGTGATGCGTCAAGCGGTTATTAATGACCCTAATTTTAATGGTGGCGATTACTATGATGGTACACCGCCGGATCAAGGGCTATCTATTGCGCGTATGCTAGGTATGCTGACTTACCGCACCGATTTACAACTTGCGAAAGCCTTTGGGCGTGCCATAAAATCAGATGGCAGCTTTTGGGGCGATTACTTTCAAGTGGAATCCTACCTTTCTTATCAAGGCAAAAAATTCTTAGAACGTTTTGATGCCAATAGTTATTTGCATTTATTGCGTGCGTTAGATATGTATGATCCCAGTTTGGGATATGAAAATATCAAAGAGGCATTATCACGCATTAAAGCACGCTATACGTTGGTTTCTGTGACTACGGACCAGCTTTTTAAACCAGTGGATCTTTATAAAAGTAAACAGCTTTTAGAACAAAGTGGAGTGGATTTACATTTTTATGAATTTCCATCAGACTACGGACACGATGCGTTTTTAGTGGATTATAATCAGTTTGAAAAACGAATTAGAGATGGTTTGGCGGGTAATTAGGCATAAAAAAGTGCGGTGAAATTTCACCGCACTTTTTTCTTATTTTTAAAAACTTTCTTAGTTTATACCGCACTTTTTATCCAAAAATTATGGAGCGTAATCACGCATAATTTATGCTAAATTAACCTGTTCAAAATCTCCCCTATGATCGCTAAAAATTGATGAATATCAATTTTTAATGGTGCGAACACTTATAATTCTCTTGAGTTGTGCAAACGTTTACTTTATGCTCTCGGGCGATTTTTTACAACTTTAGGAGTATCCCAATGATTCAAGTAATCGTTGCTGCTCACGGCAAGCTTGCTGCTGAGTTGGTCAATTCTTCTGAAATGGTGTTTGGTGAGGTGGAAGGACTCCACGGTGTAACATTCGTTCCAGGAGAAGGGCAAGACACCTTGGTGGAAAAGTATGAGGCTATTATTGCTGAATGCTCGCCATCAGATAGCGTGTTATTTTTGGTAGATTTATTTGGTGGTAGCCCGTATAACGCGGCAGCTCGAGTGGCGGCAAAACGTCCTCAAGATGATATTGTCACTGGCGTAAGTTTACCAATGTTATTAGAAGTATTAGATGCCAAGGATGATGCAAAATCAGCGGAAGCTCTTGCAGATGTCGCCAAGGAAGTTGGCGTAATGGCGGTGAAAAGTTATCGGAAACCAGATGATGTTGCCTCTTTCGCTCAACCTGAAGCCACTTCAGAAGCAAAAAGTGCGGTCAATTCTGAACAAGAATCAGAGGAACAGGAAGATAATATTCAATACGATCCTAATGGACGTATGAGTGTCAATTTACTGCGTATTGATGATCGTTTAATTCATGGTCAAGTCGCTACTTCTTGGGCAAAAGCAGTGAAATGCGAAGCCATTTTTGCTATTAGTGATGAAGTAGCAAATGATGAATTACGTAAGGAATTGCTTCTTCAAATTGCGCCGCCACATTTGAAAGCCTATGTCATTCCTGTGGATAAAGCGATTAAGGTTTACAACAATCCAAAATATGCGAGCCGTAATATTTTAATGCTTGTGACCAAGCCTGAAGATGCAGTGCGTTTAATCGAAGGTGGTTTGCGTATTGATACCATTAACGTGGGCGGAATGACGCATAAAGAAGGAAATAAACAGCTTTCTGATGCAGTCACAGTGAATCCATCTAATGTCGCTGCATTCAAAAAATTACTTGATATGGGCGTGAAACTTTCCCTTCAAAAAGTGGCAGCGAATAAGCCTGTTGAACTTACTCGCGAAAAACTTGATTCAATTAAATTCTAGGAGCGCATTTTATGTCAACAATGGAACTCATTTTAGTCGTGCTTGTCGCGGCAATTTGTGGTATGGGGAGCGTATTAGATGAACGTCAAACTCACCGTCCACTTTTTGCTTGTACTATGATTGGCTTGGTATTAGGCGATCTTGAAACTGGTATTATCCTTGGCGGTACATTAGAAATGATCGCGCTAGGTTGGATGAACGTTGGGGCTGCTATGGCACCAGATGCGGCACTTGCTAGTGTGATCTCTGCGATTCTTGTTATTAAGGGCGGTCAATCTGTGGGTACAGCGATTGCTATCGCGGTGCCAGTTGCTGCTGCAGGTCAAGTGCTTACTATTTTTGTACGTACACTAACCATCTTCTTACAACATAAAGCGGATAAATTTGCTGAGCAAGCTAATTTCCGTGGAATTGAACTTTGCCATTTTGCAGGGCTTTCTTTACAAGCATTGCGTGTTGCAATTCCTGCATTAGCGGTTGGTTTAGTCGCAGGTACTGATGCCGTAACTAGCGCATTAGATGCAATTCCTGAAGTGATTACTCGTGGCTTACAAATTGCCGGTGGATTTATCGTCGTAGTGGGTTATGCAATGGTGATTAATATGATGCGCGCGGGTGCATTAATGCCATTTTTCTTCCTTGGTTTTGTTATTGCTTCCTTTACTAATTACAACTTAGTTGGATTGGGTATTCTTGGTACTTGTTTAGCAATGCTTTATATCCAATTAAATCCGCGTTTTAACCAAGTCGCAATGCCAGTGGCAAGCAAAAGAAAACTTGCTGATAACGAATTAGAAGGTCTATAAGGAGCGTATTATGTCAGAACAAAAAGTAACTCTTACAAAGGGTGATATTTTAAGTACTTATTTCCGTTCAACGTTCCTTTTAGGTTCATTTAACTTTGAACGTATGCAATCAATGGGATTCTGTGTTTCGATGATCCCAACAATCAAACGCTTATATAGCAAAAAAGAAGATCAAGCTGCGGCACTCAAACGCCATCTTGAATTTTTTAATACTCAACCTTGGGTTGGGTCTGCAATTATGGGCGTGACTGCTGCAATGGAACAAGAGCGTGCTAATGGCGCAAAAGATGTAGATGATGCGGCAATTAGCGGTGTAAAAGTTGGACTTATGGGGCCACTAGCTGGTGTGGGTGATCCTATTTTCTGGGGAACTTTACGCCCAGTTTTAGCCGCACTTGGTGCTGGAATTGCCTTAACAGGTAGCATTTTAGGTCCATTATTGTTTTTTATTTTAATCAATGTGATCCGTGCTGTTACTCGCTGGTATGGTTTCAAATATGGTTATGAAAAAGGCACTGAAATCGTTTCTGATATGGGGGGTGGACGTTTGCAAAAAATCACTCAAGGGGCTTCTATTCTTGGTCTCTTTGTCATGGGCTCGTTGGTTTCTAAATGGACAAGTATTAATGTCCCATTAGAACTTACACGCTATAAAAACCAATTAGGTGAAGAAGTTGTGGTAACATTGCAAGGTGTATTAAATGATCTACTTCCAGGTTTATTAGCCTTATTACTGACTTTCTTATGTATGTATTTATTACGTAAAAAAGTGAATGCAATGGTGATTATCTTCGGTTTATTTGGCGTGGGGATTTTAGGTTACTGGGCTGGTATTCTTGCTTAATCCTTGCGAAAGTTAATAATAAGGGCGATGATAACGCCCTTATTTTTTTATGGTGAATTTGAATGAAATTATCTGAACTTATCCAAGCACCACCGAGTGAAACTTATATTAAAAATAGTTCTCGACTGGTTTCAGGATTATTTGTTATAGGTGGGTTACTTTATTATCCGACGAACGGTTATGGCACTGTCATTGCATTGGCATTATCACTAATTGTTTTAGTTGGGCAAAAGATGTTGCTTACCCAAGCAAATAAGGATTTTGCTGATATGTATCAAGCACAGTCTTTATTTGAAAAAACGCAAAACTATGATTATTTACGTTTTATTATGGCGCGTTCAGAACAGATGCTAAAGGATAATAAAGTGCTTTCTGACAAAGCAAAAAATGAAATCCATAAGCTACAAGCATTTTCTCAAGATGAATTAGAAAAGATGAGTGAATAAAAAATGGCTACATGAAGTAGCCATTTTTATAAGCGGAAAAGTGCGGTTGGTTTTCACCGAACTTTATCTTATTTCTTGCCTAATTGTGGCAATACGGAATCTTTAATTGCGCTTAATAAACCTGTTTGTGCATAGATACCAAGTTTACCTCGAGTGTCTGATACATCTAAATTACGCATAGTTAATTGACCGATACGATCAATTGGATCAAATGGCGCATCTTCCACTTTTTCCATACTTAAACGCTCTGCTTTGTAGGTTAAGTTTGGTGATTCGGTATTTAAGATAGTGAAGTCGTTACCACGACGAAGTTCAAGGGTTACTGTGCCTGTAATTGCTTTTGCCACCCAACGTTGAGCTGTTTCACGCAGCATTAATGCTTGCGGATCAAACCAACGACCTTGGTATAACAAACGGCCTAAACGGATGCCATTAATACGATATTGTTCGATGGTATCTTCATTGTGAATACCTGTGACTAAACGTTCGTAAGCAATATGCAATAATGCCATCCCTGGTGCTTCATAAATACCACGAGATTTGGCTTCAATAATACGATTTTCGATTTGGTCTGACATTCCTAAACCGTGACGTCCGCCAATACGATTGGCTTCTAGAATAATATCAACTGCATTATCAAAACGTTTACCATTTAATGCGACAGGGACGCCTTCTTCAAAAGTGACTGTCACTGTTTCAGGTTTAATTTCTATATTGTCATCCCAAAATGCGACCCCCATAATTGGTTTAACAATTTTCATGCCAGTGCTTAATTGCTCTAAGTCTTTTGCTTCATGGGTTGCACCCAGCATATTGGAATCAGTGGAATAGGCTTTTTCAACGGACATTTTGTAGTCAAAACCATTTTCGATAAGGAATTGAGACATTTCTAAACGACCGCCAAGTTCTTCAATAAATAGTGCATCTAACCAAGGTTTATAGATTTTTAAATTCGGGTTTGTTAATAAGCCATAACGATAGAAACGCTCAATATCATTACCTTTGAAAGTTGAGCCGTCGCCCCAAATGTTTACATCATCTTCTTTCATTGCTGCAACAAGCATTGTGCCTGTTACTGCGCGACCAAGAGGCGTTGTATTGAAGTAAGGAATGCCGCCTGTCGAAATATGGAATGCGCCACATTGAATCGCTGCAATACCTTCGTGAGCAAGTTGAGCACGACAATCAATTAAGCGAGCATTTTCTGCACCATATGCCATCGCTTTTTTAGGGATTGCGTTGTAATCGTCTTCATCGGGTTGCCCTAAATTGGCAGTGTAGGCATAAGGCACCGCACCTTTTTGACGCATCCAAAGTAATGCCGCGCTGGTGTCTAAGCCTCCAGAGAAAGCGATACCGACTTTTTGCCCTTCAGGTAAATGTTGTAGAATTGTATTTGACATATCTTTTCCTTGTTTATAAATTGGGTTGAATAATTAATCATTTTATTTGAATAAAAAGTCATTTAAATATAACCGCACTTTTTATGTTTGTCTAGTATTTTATGCATTGAAGCTAAAAATCTTTATTTGTCATCATGCATAAAAATCCCTGCTGTAAAGAGCAGGGATTTTAATCTTTATTTTGTTAATAAATCCAGTGCTTCCTGATATTTATCAACAGTTTTCTGAATAATATTTTCTGGCACTTTTGGTGCGGGAGCTTGTTTATTCCAGCCGCTATTTTCTAGCCAATCGCGTACAAATTGTTTATCGAATGATGGAGGATTAATCCCTTCTTGATAAGTATCGATAGACCAAAAACGGCTAGAATCTGGCGTTAATACTTCGTCCATTAAAGTGAGTGTGCCGTTTTCATCTAAACCAAATTCAAATTTTGTGTCGCAAATAATAATGCCTTTAGTCAGTGCATATTCTGCAGCCGTGGTATAAAGTGCAATAGCTTTTTCTTTTACTTGTGCGGCTAAATCTGCCCCGATAAGTTTTTCGCACTCTGCATAGCTGATATTTATATCGTGGTTGCCAACTTCTTCTTTGCTTGATGGCGTGAAAATAGCTTCGGGTAATTTACTGGCTTCAACTAAGCCTTCAGGTAATTTTAATCCGCAGATGGTACCAGTTTGTTTGTAATCTTTTAAACCACTGCCAGTTAAATAGCCACGTACGATAGATTCAATTTTAATGGGATTCAAACGTTTACACACTACAGCGCGATCTTTGACTAAATCAGCTTCTTCTTTTGGCAACACATCATAAACACTCTCGCCAGTGAAATGATTCGGCATAATATGAGCAAGTTTGTTAAACCAAAAATTAGAAATTTGAGTCAGAATTTCTCCTTTTCGTGGAATAGGATCATCTAAAATAACATCAAATGCAGATAGGCGGTCAGAAGCAACCATTAGCATGCGTTTATCATCGATTTCATAGAGATCGCGTACTTTACCTGAATAGATTTTTTTTAGACTTAAAATAGGGAGTTGTTGTGTCATCGTTTTGCACCTGTATGAAAGTAAAAACTGGCGCGTATTGTACCGCACTTTTAAAGCAAACGTTTGCTATTTTTTAAAGAAATAAAAAAATCCCCTGAAATTTCAGGGGAAGTGTAGTTTTTTCGCTTCAAAATATTTGCTTATCATTAGAAATATACTGAGATTAATTATTGAGCGGGTGGATTTGGGTTATCCAATACATCCCAGACACTTTCTTGTCGAGGGGCGATTTCTGTTTCAGCTGGTGGAGTAGCTGGCGATGGAGAAGCATTTGGTGTGCCTCCGCAGAAATTTTGTCCATTATACACCCAAACTGGGATCACTCGATTGCTGTCACAATCCCAGCTACCATGTTGGGTAATACCAACCCATTTCATATTCGCGGGTTTATTTAGCTTCAATTTTTCAATATAAGTATGGCTTAAATAATCTTTATAAATCTGTAATGCGCCTGATGCACCAGTAAGTTTTGTTTCGCCATTATCATCGCGACCAAGCCAAACTGTGCTGATATTTTTTCCATCGATCCCCACAAACCAAGTATCACGCGCATCATTTGTTGTCCCTGTTTTACCGGCTAAACGTAAATCTGCATAATCATTTTTTAAGCTACGAGCTGTACCCCGTTCAACAGTTTGTTGCATCGCAAATAACGTTTGGAATGCTGCTTCTTGTGGGACCACTTGTTTTGCGGTTTTATCATGTTGATAAATGATATTTCCTTGACGATCCGCAATGGTATCGACGGTTGTGAGTTCAATCCGCCCACCTTGATTCGCAATAGTTTGATAAAGTTTAGTTACATCATAAGGTGAGATGGTATAAGCGCCGAGTAACATAGCGGGCACTTTTGGAATTTCCACATTATCCCATCCCATCGCTTTTTGTGTATCAATGACTTTGCTCAAGCCGACTTTCATCCCAATATTCACAGTCGGAATATTTAAAGAACGTGCTAAGGCATCCATTAACATCACTGAACCACTATATTTTTTGTCATAGTTGCGCGGCTGCCACGGCGGGCTACCTTTGACATTAATTGTAATTGGCTGATTATTAATTGGGGTATTTAAACGGAACTGTTCTGGATTCGAAAGTGCGGTCAAATAAATTGATGGTTTTACTAAAGAACCAATTTGACGTTTTGCCATTAATGCACGATTAAAGCCTGCATATTGCGTTTGCAAACCGCCCACTACCGCACGAATTTCACCCACGCGGTAATCCGCAACAATCATGGCGCCTTCTAAATATGGATTTTTCGTTTTCAGTTGTAGTTGTGAAACTGTATTCACTACTGCATTTTCTGCTTGGGCTTGTTGTTTTAAATCCATTGTGGTGAAAATCCGTGCGCCAAGTAAACTGGAGATTTTATGCTCGCCTAATTCACGACGTAAATCCGCCTGTAAAGTTTGAATAAATGACGGATATTTACGGGATATTTGTCCTTTTTGTTGAACACCTAAAGGTCGTTGGCTTAATAATTGGTAAAGTTCATCACCGATCATTTTATGTTCAAGCATGAGCTTTAAAACAACATTACGACGTTCTAAGGCATTTTGAGGATTACGCCAAGGATTATAAAGTGAAGGACCTTTGACCATACCGACTAAAAGTGCAATTTGATCTAAGCTAATTTCACGAATCGAACGACCAAAATAGAATTGGCTGGCTAATTCAAAACCGTGAATTTGCGTATCGCCATTTTGTCCGAGATAAATTTCATTGAGATAGGTTTCGAGAATACGATTTTTATCATAACGCCAATCTAACACCAATGACATCAAGGCTTCGTTCGCTTTACGGGTAATCGTACGTTCGCTTGATAAAAATAAATTTTTCACTAGTTGCTGAGTGAGCGTACTACCGCCTTGTACGGTTTGTCCCGCACGAATATTGGTAATTAATGCTCGTATAATCCCCACTGGATTTATGCCGTGATGATCATAAAAACGGCGATCTTCCGTTAAAATTAGGGCATCAATCAATAAGCGCGGATAATTTTGTAAAGGAATTGCAAGGCGATCTTCATTATCAGATTCCAACATCGCAATCAATTTTGGCGCAAGGCGAAACTCATCGATTGCTTTTACGGCAACGAGATCTTCAATTCGATTAAGTTTGTTATCGACAAAACGTAAACGTAAAACTCGTTGTGGTTCTGGTTTATCAGGGAAAGGGAAAGCTCGACGAAGAACCACAATGGTATCATCTTCTAATTTGAAATCGCCTGGTGCAGCTACCATGGTCGTTTGGCGATATTCGTTATCTAATAAAATTTGAATCACTTCATCAAAAGCGAGATTATCTGAAATCTTCACGCTTTCAATACGGCTATACACTTCAGCGGGCAAACGCCAAATTTGCCCGTCCATTTTCGAACGGATTTGCCAATCTAAATATCCGCCATAAAATACGATTAATACCGCACCAGTAAACGCGACTTTGAATAGAAAACTTTTGAAAGAACGGCATTTTTTTGGTGTTTTTTCTTCGGGATTTTTTTGAACGTTTTCGGTGGTCATAGTCGGTTAAGAGATAAAATCAACATAAGCTTCGAGGAAATGGATAAAATCTTGCGTGCCACAAAAAGCAATGCTTTCTTCATCATAATAATGAAAATCGTCTTCCAAAATTTCATCTGTTTCAATGGCGAGATTATTCGCTCGTACCATTACTTCATCAGCATCTAAAAACAATGTATATTCTGCGCCGATTAAGATCTCTTCTTGATTTTCAGAGAGGGATTGCGCAGTAGAAAGTGCGGTCAAAATCGCCTTTGGATTTGACCGCACTTCTGTATTGAACCAGTTAGCAAGAGCAATGTGTTCCATCGAACATTTTACGGATACATTGCCTTGATAATGTGTAAATTGAAAATCCATCTTAGATACTAAAGGATGAACCACAGCCACAAGTGCTGGTAGCATTTGGATTATTTACAGTAAAGCGTGAGCCTTCTAAACCTTCAGTGTAATCGACGGTACCACCGATTAAATACTGTAAACTCATTGGGTCAATCACAAGTTGAACCCCTGATTTTTCAATCGTTAAATCGCCTTCATTCACCTTTTCATCAAAAGTAAAACCATATTGGAAACCGCTACAGCCACCACCCGTGATATACACGCGCAATTTCAAATTAGTATTTTCTTCTTCGCTGATTAAACTTTTTACTTTATTCGCTGCTGCATCAGTAAATGTCAATGGTACTGCAATGTTATCTGTCATAATTATTTCCCGCTTCCCGAAAATTTGAATTTCGTTATTATCTAATAACCATTTACTCCATTCAAGTGTAATCCAGTTTTTTCCTAGAAATCGTGCTATAATCTGGCAAAATTTTTTTCAAAAAAGGTGAAATAAAATGGCTATTCCAATTAGAACAGAAAAAGAAATTGTAAAACTACGTGAGGCCTGCAAATTGGCTTCGGATGTGCTGGTGATGATTGAACCTTACGTAAAAGCAGGTGTAACTACAGGTGAACTTGATCGAATTTGCCATGAATATATGGTGAATGAACAAAAGGTTATCCCTGCGTGTTTGAATTATCACGGTTTCCCAAAGGCTACCTGTATTTCCATTAACGAAGTTGTCTGTCACGGTATTCCAAGTGACGATAAAGTGCTTAAAAATGGCGATATTGTGAATATTGATGTCACGGTGATTAAAGACGGTTATTTTGGTGATAACTCAAAAATGTATATCGTGGGCGGAGAAACGAATATTCGTAGTAAAAAATTAGTGGAAGCGGCACAAGAAGCCCTATACGTGGGATTGCGCACAGTAAAACCGGGTATTCGTTTAAATGAAGTAGGTAAAGCTGTGCAAAAATATACAGAAAGCCAAACTTTCAGTGTTGTGCGTGAATATTGCGGACATGGTGTCGGTACAGAGTTTCACTGCGAACCTCAAGTATTGCATTATTACGCAGATGATGGCGGTGTGATTTTAAAATCCGGAATGGTGTTTACCATTGAACCAATGATTAACGCGGGCAAAAAAGAAGTGCGCGTGATGGGAGATGGTTGGACAGTAAAAACCAAAGATCGCAGCCATTCAGCACAATACGAACATCAACTTGTTGTCACCGAAACTGGTTGTGAAGTGATGACTATCCGCGATGAAGAAATTGCAGAAGGTCGAATCTCACGGATTATGGTGAATGTGTAATCGCATAAAATTATAAGATAAGGGCGTAGATATACGCCCTTTTTTATTAATAAGAATTCTATGAATTTTATAAGGTGCCTTAGGTCTTGTGGGGTAGCATAGGTTTTGTAGGGTGGGCGTAAGCCCACGTGGTGTTCTATATTATAGGCTGGGCTAAATTATTATATTTCTCCCTTAATCATCAACTCAGGATGACCACCCCAATCTTCGGGAAAAATATCTCTTTTAACATCACGATGAAAGGATGAATACGCCCAATCTTTCACAGCTTGCACATAACCGTGTTTTACAGGATTGTAGTAAATATAATCCCAATGATTTACTAAATCTTGATCATCACGAATTAAATGTTCCCAAAAACGGCGTTGCCAAATACCAGCTTCTCTGCGTTTGATATGACTTGCTGTTGGTTGGCGACATTCTAAGGGTAAACGTTTTGTAAAATTTAATTTTAATAAACGTATTCGTTTAGAAAAATTCATATCATTTTCAGGTAGTTGCATAATCAAATGAAAATGATTGGGCAAAATACAGAGAGCGATAGTTTCAAATGGGCAATGTGATTGTGTTTCTTTATAAGCTGCACGAAATTCATCAATATAGCGGATTAAATAATTAGCTTTACGATTTTGCAAAACCGCTGTGATAAAATACATACCATTTTCAACTTTCATGCGTCGATACCGTGACATATCAAGTTCCTTATATATTTTATATACCCCTAAGGTGGGGGAGGTTTTGTAGGAAATATAGGAAAATATTATAACACAGGTATTAAGATTTTAACGCGTGGGCTTACGCCCACCCTACGTCTGCCATTTGATTTTCCTTAAAATTGTAGGGTGGGCGTAAGCCCAAGTTGAAAATATAGGAAAATATTTATAACACGAGCATTACGTTTTAACGCACGGGTTTACACCCATATTACGTCTGTCATTTGATTTCCCTTAAAATTGTAGGGTGGGCGTAAGCCCACGCGGGATATATAATAAAACCACTTAGAACCACTAAAAGGCAATCAACATGCTGTTTTCTCCGACACTATCTTCTCCTTTAACGCCAAGTGCGGTCAAAATTGAGCGAGAAAATCTCAAGCAATTTGAGCTCGAGAATTTTTCTCGTTATTCCATTTTTGAGCTTATTGAAAATCGCTGTGATTTTTATGATGCCTTATTGATTCAACTTTGGCAGGAAAGAGGATTAAGTGAACAGCAAGGCATTTCTTTAATTGCGGTGGGCGGTTATGGACGGCGTGAGATGTTTCCTTTGTCAGATTTAGGGATATATAATAAAGCTACCTCGAACCACTAAAAGGCAATCAACATGCTGTTTTCTCCGACACTATCTTTTTCTTTAACGCCAAGTGCGGTCAAAATTGAGCGAGAAAATCTCAAGCAATTTGAGCTAGAGAATTTTTCTCGTTATTCCATTTTTGAGCTTATTGAAAATCGCAGTAATTTTTATGATGCCTTATTGATTCAACTTTGGCAGGACATGGGATTAAGTGAATTGCAGGGGATTGCTTTAATTGCGGTGGGTGGTTATGGACGGCGTGAGATGTTTCCTTTGTCGGATCTCGATTTTTTAATTTTGGTCAAGCAAATACCTAGCCCAGAAATTGAAGAAAAGATTACACAATTTATCCAATTTTTATGGGATTGTGGCTTTGAGGTGGGAAATAGTGTTCGAACCTTAGCACAATGTGAATCGGAAGGAAAACAAGATATTACGATTGCCACCAATTTATTAGAAGCTAGATTTCTTACTGGAGATCGACCGCACTTTGATGCGCTAAATGAATTGGTAAAAAATGCTGATTTTTGGTCGAAAGAAGATTTTTTTAACGCCAAAGTGCAAGAGCAAATAGAACGTTATCAGCGTTATCACAATACGGCTTATAACCTTGAGCCAGATATTAAGTACAGCCCGGGTGGTTTGCGTGATTTGCATTTGTTGTATTGGGTGGCGTTGCGCCATTCGGGGGCGTTGACCCTTGAGGCCATTTTACAAAGCGGTTTTATTTATCCTCAAGAATATCAGCAACTACAAGAAAGTCGTGCATTTTTATTTAAAGTGCGGTTCGCTTTGCATTTGATTTTGAAACGTTACGATAATCGTCTGTTGTTTGATCGCCAAATTAAAGTCAGTGAATTGTTGGGTTTTCGAGGTGAAGGAAATCAAGCTGTGGAAAAAATGATGAAATGTTTTTTTCAAGCATTGCACCGAATTTCGCTCATTAGTAATTTGCTGATTCAGCATTATCGAGAAAATGTGCTTTCATCAAATCAGGACAGCGTGATTCATCAGTTAGACGATGATTTTCAACTGATTAACCAATGCTTGTGTTTACGTAATAGCCTTGTTTTTCAAGAAAAACCAGAACGAATTTTAGATCTATTCTTTTATTTAACGCAGTACGACCAGGCTAAAATTCATTCTGATACTTTGCGTCAATTACAAATTTCCTTGGATCAATTACCACAAAAATTATGTGAAATTCCTGCAGCTAGAGAAAAATTTCTACGTTTGTTTAATCAATCTAATGCGATTAAGCGTGCGTTTATGCCGATGCACCAATATGGCGTATTAACTGCGTATCTTTCCCGATGGCAAGCCATTGAGGGATTAATGCAATTTGATTTATTCCATATTTATACGGTGGATGAGCATACATTGCGCGTGATGTTAAAATTGGAAAGTTTTCTGTCACAGGAAAGTGCGCAAGAACATCCGATTGCCCATCGAATTTTTAGCCAACTTTCTGACCGCACTTTGCTTTATATTGCGGCATTGTTCCACGATATTGCAAAAGGGCGGGGCGGTGATCACGCAGAACTTGGTGCTGTGGATGTTGCCGACTTTGCACAATTACATGGTTTAGATCGCCGAGAAATTGATACCCTTGTTTGGTTAGTTCAATCTCATTTGCTGATGTCAATTACTGCGCAACGCCGTGATATTCATGATCCTGAAGTCGTCATGAATTTTGCTGAAGCCGTGCAAAATCAAGTTCGGCTAGATTATCTCACCTGTTTAACGGTAGCGGATATTTGTGCAACCAACAGCAATTTATGGAATAGCTGGAAACGTTCGCTTTTTGCCTCTTTATATGAATTTACCGAACAGCAATTTGCACAAGGCATGAAAGAATTACTTGATTACTCTGAAAAATCGGAAGAAAACCGAAAACTTGCACAACAAATTTTAACGCAGGATTATTTAGATATTGCACCAATCTCGATTGAGCAATTATGGGATCGTTGTCCTGAAGATTATTTTGTACGTAATACGCCAAAACAAATCGCGTGGCATACAAGTTTGCTGGTGGATTTCGCTGAAGCATTATTAGTGAAAATTAGTAATCGATTTTCACTTGGCGGCACGGAAGTATTTATTTATTGCCAAGATCAACCGCACTTATTTAATAAAGTCGTGAGTACCATAGGCGCAAAAAAATTCAGTATCCATGATGCGCAGATTATTACGACACAAGATGGTTATGTTTTTGATAGCTTTATCATCACGGAACTTAATGGTGAATTAGTGGAATTTGATCGTCGCCGAGAACTAGAGCAAGCCCTAACATTAGCCCTTCAAAGCGAAAAATTACCCGCACTTTCTATTACGCCGAACCGTCAACTTCAACATTTCACTCTACAAACCGACGTGCGTTTTTTACATGAAAACAAAAAAGAGCATACTGAAATGGAACTGGTTGCGTTGGATAAACCGGGGTTATTAGCCCAAGTGAGCCAAATCTTCAGTGAGCTAAATCTCAATTTGTTGAATGCGAAAATTACCACAGTGGGCGAGAAAGCCGAGGACTTTTTTATTTTGACGAACCAATTTGGGCAAGCTCTTGCAAGAGAGGAAAGGGAAAAACTGAACAGTGTTATTATTCAGCAAATTAGGTAAATATCTATATTCTATTAATAAGTTAAATGAGGCATATAACTACTATTGCACCAATATATTAATTATTTCAGCTATGAAGCTTAAGAGTTTTACCACATTAACAAAATTTCTAATTTGTAAAATATAAAAGCTATTCTCCGTATTTTTCTAAATAAATTTTACTTATTTTTTGATGTATGGCATAGTTAGTCTGATTTTGGGTTTATGGGAGGGGAAGTGTTATATCTTACTCTCTTATAAATAAATCTTATCTTAAATATAGAGGTATATATGAATAATATTTATAAAGTCGTGTGGAACGCAGGTTTGCAAATGTTCCAAGTTGTATCTGAATTAGCAAAAGGAAAATCTAAATCAAGACGTTGCAAGCAACAAGTTTCTGATGCATCATCTGCCTGCCTGCCTGCCTGCCTGCCTGCCTGCCTGCCTGCCTGCCTGCCTGCCTGCCTGTCTTAACATTTTCTTCTCTTTTCTTATTTTCAACAAATAGTTTTGCGGCTGATCCTGAAATTGAACAGTTAAAACAAGAAATTACAACTCTAAAACAAGAAATTAGCACCCTTAAAATTAAACAAATTCACGGTGTAAGTGTGAATATAGATTCTTCTGATACAAATTATAATAATAGTGGTGCTACTGGTACTTATTCTGTTGCACTAGGTAAAAGTGCAAATTCTAAGAATACTGGAGGAGTAGCGATAGGCTGGAATGCGGTTTCAAATGCAAATTATTCACTAGCAATTGGTGCATATACTAAAGCATTGGGGGGAAATAGTATTGCATTGGGTGTACTTACTAATGCCTCGGGAAACAATGGTATTGCATTAGGTGCGGGAGCTAAATCACTTGGTAATAGTGCGATTAGTATTGGTACAAATTCTAATTCCTCTTTGTCGGCAACAAACGGTATTAGTATTGGGACTCATGCCCAATCGGCTGAAGAACATACTATTGCACTTGGCACTTTATCGAAAGCATTAGGCGTGCAAACTTTAGCGTTCGGCTTTGAGTCAAGTGCAAATGGTCAAGCCTCAGTTGCGATTGGGAGTAAAAATAAAATAAATAGCAAAAATAGCTTAGTTGCAGGGACTGAATCTGAGATCACTGATTATGCAAATTCTTCTATTGCATTAGGTGTTAGTGCTTATGTGGGTAAATCTAAAAAAGCAAATTCAAATGCATATATTGATGGAAGAGGCACGATTATTGATTCTGATCAAAGTGAAACAGGTACACCGGGATCGACTCGTGCAGTAGCAAAAGATTATGCTCAGATGAATGTTGAGCCAACTAGGAAATATTTTTCTTCAGTTGCAATTGGTAATTCAGCAAAAGCACTTGGATATCAAACATTAGCGATCGGGGGAACAGCTGAAGCTTCAGCTACAAACTCAATGGCGCTTGGTATTGCCGCAGAAGCTAGAGGACATTTTTCTAATGCCTTAGGTAAGCAAGCAATTGCTTATAAAAATAATGCTATCGCGCTAGGTTATTATTCTTCTGCTCGTTCAGAAAGTTCTATTGCGTTGGGTGATAACTCAACAGTTCAAACTGAATCTGGCATCGCATTAGGTTCAAACTCATTTAATGAGCGTGGAATAGGTGCTATTGGCTATGATTTTAGCGAAAAAAATACAAAACATACAAATAGTGAAAATAAGATAGCGAATGGTCAATTGCTGGGAACAATGAAAACAGAATATGATCAATTAACTACAGCGATCACGCCATTAGAAACTGACTTTAATGACACAGAGAAAGCATACTATAAATTGGTTGAACAGCGAGATGTTGAGTTTAATTTGAAAAAACAACAGGAAAAAGTGAACGAATTAACAACTCAACTGACTGCACTTAAAGCACAGTCTAGTCCGAAACAAGACGAGATCACTAAGGTTGAAAATGAAAAAACCGCAGCCGAAGAAGAATTAACAAGGCTTAATGAAAAAAATACCGCTTTATTAGCCGAAACAAATGTTCAGTCTGATAAATTAAGTGATGAAATTGCGGCAAAAGAGACAGAGTTAGAGACTAAAAAACAAGCATTATTAGCTAAAAAAGAGGAACGCAATAAAATCGTTTCTGTATGGCAAGGCACTGCTGGATCGCTTTCTATTGGAAATGATAAAAAAGGCATTACTCGCCAAATTATTGGTGTTGCAGCAGGTACAGAAGACACCGATGCAGTGAACGTAGCTCAATTAAAGACTTTGGCGACATTACCAGTTTCTATTTATAATGGTGGTGGAATGATAAATAATGCATTCAAATTGGGAACTGCTCTTGATGGCTTTGCATTAAATAACTTGAGTTTTAGTTTTGGTGACGGCTTAAAAGTTGAGAAGAAAGATGTAGACGGAAAACAGGTTCTTTTTGTCGGTTTAGATCGTGAAAAAATTCAAAATGATGCAACGTTAAAAGGCGAAAAAGGCGAGCAAGGAGAAAGCGGTCCTAAAGGCGAACAAGGTCCTCAAGGCAATCAAGGAGAAAGAGGTCCTAAAGGCGAGAAAGGCGATCAAGGAAAATCAGCTTATGAAAGTTGGAAAGAACTGCCTGCTAACCATGGAAAATCCGAAGCTGAATTTGCTGAGGTGTTAGGGGGAGGAGCGAGTAAAGCTGAGTTACAACAGCTTCGTACGGAACACGATAGCTTGAAAGCGCAAATCCGCAAAGATCAGCAATCCATTCAACAACTCGATCGCAATATGCAAAAAATGAACAAAGATTTGCGGGCAGGGATTGCGGGGGCAACAGCGATTGCTTTCTTGCAAGGAGGAAATTTTGCTGGGGAGTCTGCGGTTTCTGTGGCAGTAGGCACTTATAAAGGAGAACACGCGTTAGCGGTCGGTTATGGCAGACGTTTAACCAATAACAAAATTGAGGTTAAATTGGGGGTGAGTGTCAATAGTCGAAGTGATGTGAATGCGGGTGGTAGTGTAGGATACCACTGGTAAAATAAAGGATAGGAGTAAAAGTGCGGTCAATTTGGACCGCATTTTTTATAAAAATACGGGTGTTGACGTGAAAAATTGTGGTTCTTGAAAAATATATTTCTAGGTAAATTTGCCTTATGTTATCCTTTACAAAAAATTTTTAGGATCACATTATGTTGAGTATTTTTGTTACTTTTCTTGGCGCGTTTTTAACATTGATTGTGATGCGACCAGTTGCTAATTGGATTGGATTAGTTGATAAACCAAACTATCGTAAACGTCATCAAGGCGCAATTCCGTTAATTGGTGGCGTGTCGCTTTTTGTTGGAAATCTTTGCTATTACCTGATGGAATGGGAGCAACTTCGATTACCGTATCTCTATTTGTTCAGTATTTTTGTTTTATTGGCGATAGGGATTTTAGATGATCGCTTTGATATCAGTCCTTTCTTAAGAGCGGGGATTCAAGCAATTCTGGCGATTTTAATGATTGATCTTGGGAATGTTTATCTTGATCATCTTGGTCAAATTTTAGGGCCTTTCCAGTTAACGCTTGGTTCAATTGGTTTGATTATTACCGTCTTTGCCACTATCGCGATTATTAATGCCTTTAATATGATTGATGGTATTGATGGATTGCTCGGTGGGCTTTCTTGCGTTTCTTTTGCCGCGATTGGTTTTTTGATGTATCGAGATGGGCAAATGGATATGGCACATTGGAGTTTTGCTTTAATCGTGTCGATTTTACCTTATTTGATGCTAAACCTAGGGATTCCATTTGGATCGAAATATAAGGTGTTTATGGGGGATGCGGGGAGTACATTAATTGGTTTTACCATTATTTGGATTTTGTTATTGAGTACGCAAGGAAAAGGGCATCCTATGAATCCAGTAACCGCACTTTGGATTATTGCGATTCCTTTGATTGATATGGTTGCGATTATTTATCGCCGTGTACGTAAAGGTAAAAGCCCATTCCGTCCAGATCGTTTACACGTTCATCATTTAATGGTGAGAGCGGGTTTAACATCAAGACAAGCCTTTTTATTGATTACGTTTGTTTCGGCAGTGTGTGCAACTATCGGTATTTTAGGGGAAGTTTATTATGTGAATGAGTGGGCGATGTTTGTCGGCTTTTTCATTTTATTTTTCCTTTATGTGTATTCAATTACGCGTGCATGGCGAATTACCCGTTGGGTAAGAAGAATGAAACGTCGCGCAAAACGATTGAAGAAAGCATAAAAATAAAGGCTTGTGTTATTAAATTACAAGCCTTTATTTTTTGAGAAAATTCACTGCACTTTAGAGTTTGGTCGATATGTTTTGTAGATAGAAAAAATCCCCAGCCTTTTGGCTAGGGATTGAAATTTGGAGCGGGAAACGAGGCTCGAACTCGCGACCCCGACCTTGGCAAGGTCGTGCTCTACCAACTGAGCTATTCCCGCAATAATACTTTTATAATGTGAAATTGGAGCGGGAAACGAGGCTCGAACTCGCGACCCCAACCTTGGCAAGGTTGTGCTCTACCAACTGAGCTATTCCCGCAGTTCACATCAGTGAATGAGGTCGCATTATACAAATATTTTTAGGGCTTGCAAGGGCAATTTCATAAAAAGAAATTTTTTGTTGAAGTTTTCGTCAATCTAATTTCATGAAATGTTCGCGATAATAAGCTAGCTCTTTAATCGATTCTCGAATGTCATCTAGCGCCAAATGCGTATTCTCTTTTTTAAAGCCTTCTAAAATTTCAGGTTTCCAACGTGCAGCAAGTTCTTTTAATGTGCTCACGTCTAAATGGCGATAATGAAAATAATCGGCTAAATCAGGCATATATTTCACTAAAAAGCGTTTATCTTGGGCAATACTATTACCGCAAATTGGCGACGAACCTTTTGGCACCCATTTTTTTAAAAAGTCTAAGGTTTGTAATTCTGCTGCACGTTCGGTAAGTTTGCTGGCTTTTACGCGTTCAATTAAGCCGTTTTCACTATGTGTTTTTTGGCACCAATCATTCATTTTATTGAGTAATTCATCAGACTGATGAACGGCTAATACAGGGCCCTCTGCCAAAATATTCAAATTTTTATCTGTCACAATAGTCGCAATTTCAATAATACGTTCTTTTTCCGGATCTAAACCGGTCATTTCTAAATCAATCCAAATAAGATTTTGTTTATCGAATGGCATAATATCAGGTATCCTATGCAAAATTTTTTTCATTTTACCAAAAACAAGGGAAAAAACGACCGCACTTTTATGGCTAAACGTAAATTAACTCAAAACCAAACCAGAAGAATTCAATCGAATAATGCGAAAACATTACATCGCCATAAGAAAAAAGAGATTGAATGGTCAGATGAAATGCTTGGAGAATCACAAGAAGGTGTTGTGGTCACGCGTTATTCGATTCATGCTGATGTCGAAAATGAACAAGGCGAAATTTATCGTTGTAATTTGCGCCGTACTTTGTCGAGTTTGGTGGTGGGAGATAAAGTCGTTTGGCGTAAAGGCAATGAACAATTACAAGGTGTGAGCGGTGTGATTGAGGCGATCCATCCCCGAGAAAATGAAATTTCCCGTCCTGATTATTATGATGGTTTGAAACCCATTGCGGCGAATATTGATCGTATTATTATTGTATCAGCGGTGTTGCCAACGCTTTCCTTAAATATTATCGATCGTTATCTTGTTGTGTGTGAAATCGCGGGAATTACGCCTCTCATTGTTTTGAATAAAGTGGATTTATTGACGCAGGAACAGCGTCAAGAAATTGAAGAACAACTTAAAATTTACCAAGATATTGGCTATGAGATTTTAATGATTTCAGCAAAGAGCGGTGAAAATATGGAAAAATTAACCGCACTTTTGGCACAAGGCACGGCGATTTTTGTTGGGCAATCTGGTGTCGGTAAATCAAGTTTAATTAATCATATTTTGCCTACCGTAAACGCTCAAGTAGGGGACGTGAGTGAAACATCAGGGCTAGGGCAACATACCACGACATCATCGCGTCTTTATCATTTGCCACAAGGCGGTAATTTAATTGATTCGCCAGGAATTAGAGAATTTGGGCTTTGGCATTTAGATGCGGAGCAAATCACAAAAGGGTATCGAGAATTTCAATATGTTTTGGGAACCTGTAAATTCCGTGATTGTAAACATTTGAGCGATCCAGGGTGTGCGTTGCGTGAAGCAGTGGAGCAAGGGAAAATTTCGCCTGTTCGTTATGATAATTATCACCGATTAATTGAAAGTTTAAGTGAAACAAAATCACAACGTCATTTTTCAGCAGTTTAACGATTGCGCAAGCTGGATGATAAATAAGCAAATCCTGCTTTTTTTTATGATCTAATTCAATTTTTTTAGTGTTTATTCTTGATTATTTGTTTTTGAACAAGGATACTAAGGCGAATTTTATCTTTGTATTTTTTTAACTATTATTTAGTAGAGAGGTAGCATTATGTACTCAAAAGATGTTGAAATCACCGCGCCAAACGGTTTACACACTCGTCCTGCAGCACAATTTGTGAAAGAAGCTAAAGCATTTTCTTCTGATATCACAGTGATATCTGCTGGTAAGAGCGCAAGTGCAAAAAGTTTGTTTAAGCTACAAACGCTAGGTTTAACACAGGGTACGGTGATAACCATTTCTGCTGAAGGCGAAGATGAGCAGCAGGCAGTTGAGCATTTAGTCGCTTTGATTCCAACTTTAGAATAATTCTTACTTAGCCATAAAATTGTGAAATTTTATGGCTATTGTTTATCTATTCCTTTTTAATTATTTCGGAAGGTATCTATGATTTCTGGTATTCTCGCATCCCCAGGTATTGCCTTTGGTAAGGCACTTGTTCTTAAAGAAGAAAAGATTGTTCTTGATACGCAAAAAATTACTGATGATCAAATTGACGCAGAAGTCGCTCGATTTTATGAAGGTCGTGCATTGGCGGTGGAACAACTTAATTCAATCAGAGAGCGTGCATTAATTTCTTTAGGCGAAGAAAAAGCTGCAATCTTTGAAGGTCACTTGATGATTCTTGAGGATGAAGAATTGGAAGAAGAAATTCTTGATTATCTTCATTCAAATAAAGTCAATGCCGCAGTTGCAGCGAGCAAAATTATTGATCAACAAGTCACAATGTTGTCGGAGATCGATGATGAATATTTGAAAGAGCGTGCTGGCGATATTCGTGATATTGGTAACCGTTTAATTAAAAATATTTTGGGCATGTACATAGTAGATCTTGGCGATATTCAAGAAGAATCAATTCTTGTTGCTTATGATCTGACTCCGTCAGAAACCGCCCAACTTAATCTTGAAAAAGTATTAGGGGTTGTCACTGATATTGGTGGTAGAACGTCTCATACTTCTATCATGGCGCGTTCTTTAGAATTACCCGCGATTGTAGGCACAAATAATGTGACCGAATTAGTTAATACAGGTGATTACTTAATTTTAGATGCCATAAATAATCAAGTTTATATCAATCCAACACAATCTCAGATTGATGAATTAAAAACACTTGAAGCTAAAATTTCTCAGGGAAAAGCAGAGTTAGCTAAATTAAAAGATCTTCCCGCAATCACATTAGATGGACACAAGGTTGATGTTGTCGCGAATATCGGGACAATCCGTGATTGTGAAGGGGCAGATCGTAATGGTGCAGAAGGTATTGGTTTATACCGAACTGAATTCTTATTTATGGATCGTGAACAACTTCCGACGGAAGAAGAACAATTCATCGCCTACAAAGAAGTCGTAGAAGCAATGAACGGGCGTTTAACCGTGCTTCGTACTATGGATATTGGTGGTGATAAAGAGCTTCCATATTTAGATTTACCAAAAGAAATGAATCCATTCTTGGGATGGCGTGCGATTCGCATTGCGTTAGATCGTCGTGAAATTCTAAATGCACAATTACGCGCAGTGTTGCGTGCTTCGGTATTTGGTAAATTGGCGGTGATGTTCCCGATGATTATTTCTGTAGAAGAAATTCGAGAATTAAAAGCGGTTATTGAAACATTAAAAGCGGAATTGCGTGCAGAAGGCAAAGCTTTTGATGAGCATATCCAAGTGGGTGTCATGGTTGAAACGCCATCCGCAGCTGTAAATGCAAAATTCTTAGCAAAAGAAGTGGATTTCTTCAGTATCGGTACGAACGATTTAACCCAATATACTTTGGCTGTGGATCGTGGCAATGAGTTAATTTCGCATCTTTACAATCCAATGCAGCCATCTGTGCTTGGTTTAATTAAACAAGTGATTGATGCTTCTCACGCAGAGGGCAAATGGACGGGAATGTGCGGTGAATTAGCCGGTGATGAACGTGCAACTTTATTGTTACTTGGTATGGGATTAGATGAATTTAGTATGAGTGCTATTTCTGTACCTCGAATTAAAAAATTAATCCGTAATGTGAATTTCCAAGATGCAAAAGCCCTTGCTAATGCCGCATTACAAAAACCGACCGCTTCGGAAATTGAGCAGTTAATCGAAGAATTTTTGGCGGAAAATGCATTAAATTAAACAAAATTGTTTGATTTTACGTTAAAATAACAGCCATCTATGAATTGATAGGAGATTAAAATGGGCTTATTTGACAAGTTATTCGGTTCAAAAGAAAACAAATCTGTGGAAGTTGAAATTTATGCACCTATCTCTGGTGATATTGTAAATATTGAAGATGTTCCCGATGTAGTTTTCTCTGAAAAAATCGTGGGTGATGGTGTTGCTATTCGTCCTACTGGTAACAAAATCGTTGCGCCAGTGGATGGTGTGATTGGTAAAATTTTTGAAACCAACCATGCTTTCTCAATGGAATCAAAAGAAGGTGTAGAATTATTTGTACACTTTGGTATTGATACCGTTGAGCTGAAAGGTGAAGGCTTTACTCGTATTGCGCAAGAAGGTCAATCTGTTAAACGCGGTGACACCGTAATTGAATTTGATCTTCCTTTATTAGAATCAAAAGCAAAATCTGTATTAACACCCATTGTTATTTCCAATATGGATGAAATTTCTTGCATCGTGAAAAAATCAGGTGAAGTCGTCGCTGGAGAGTCAGTGGTATTAAGC
The DNA here is from genome assembly GCF_003352385.1 of Haemophilus haemolyticus. Classification (NCBI taxonomy): domain Bacteria; kingdom Pseudomonadati; phylum Pseudomonadota; class Gammaproteobacteria; order Pasteurellales; family Pasteurellaceae; genus Haemophilus; species Haemophilus haemolyticus. Next base: position 1,038,598 of record NZ_CP031243.1, read on the forward strand.
TTAACTAAATAATTTCTTTACGATAAAAAAGTCCGCCTTTGTGCGGATTTTTTATTTATGTAAATAAAACTGTGGTGTAGATAGGATTCAACGGAAAAATTAAAAATGATCTATAAACTCACTGGCTCACTCCAAAATTACGTATGGGGAGGGCATCAATATATTCCTCAATTACTGAATATTCCTGCGGAAGAAAATCAATATTATGCTGAATGGTGGTTAGGCGCACATCATTCTGCGCCTTCAAGCATTGAAGTTGATGGTAAAAATGTATTACTTACTGAATTTTTACAGAAAAATCCTACCGCACTTGGTGCACAAAGCCGAGTAAGTTTTGGTGATGAATTACCCTATTTATTAAAAATTCTTGATGTTGCCCAACCTCTTTCTATTCAACTTCATCCAACAAAAACGCAAGCTGAAATAGGATTTGCGGAAGAAAATGCGAAAGGCATTGAGTTAAAAGCATCAACACGTACTTATAAAGATAACAATCATAAACCTGAAATGATGATTGCTTTATCTGATTTCTGGTTGTTGCATGGTTTTAAAAATAAATCGGATATTATCGAAACTTTAGAGGCGCGATCATCTTTAGTCCCGCTTGCAAAAAAATTGCATGAACAAGATTTACATGCTTTCTATGCCGATATTATGCAAGTAGAACAGGCCCAATTACACCAATGGCTTTCGCCAATTCTGTTGGAGAATCAAGTTGCTTATGAGGCTAATAATCTGGATTTAACTAATCCAGATTATTGGGTGCTTTACACCATTGATGCAATGAATATTTCTTTAGATAAATTAGATGCAGGTTTAATTTGTTTCTATTTGTTTAATATTGTTCATCTCAAAAAAGGTGAAGGAATTTACCAAGATGCAGGCATTCCGCATGCTTATTTGCGTGGGCAAAATATTGAATTGATGGCTTGTTCGGATAATGTGATTCGAGGTGGTTTAACGCCTAAATATGTTGATATTCCAGAATTACTTAAAATTGTTGATTGTCGTGAAGTGGAGCCTAAAATTATCCCGTTGGCACCTCAAGATGCACGCATATTTACTTACGCCACGCCAGCAAAAGATTTCGCTTTGCAAAATATTCAATATGAATGTGGCGAAACTCATCATTTAAAAGCACAAAGTGCGAGTATTTTATTGGTGATGAATGGCCAGTTAAATTTACGCTCAGAAACGACCGCACTTTCTTTGAAACAAGGTAAGGCAGCTTTCATTACCGCGAATGCTTCTTATGAGGTGGAAGGTTTAATTGAAGGCTATGCAGTGGTGGCAAAATTGCCTTAATTTTATACAAAATAGGCTATAAAAGTACGAGTGGATTTGATAGACTTTTTATTCAATCTATCTAATAAAGGAGAAAAATATGCTTGATGGATTCGCTATTTCCACATTAATTTTTGTGATATTAGTCGCATTAATTTTGTTTTCTACAGTAAAAACCGTACCACAAGGCTATAACTGGACAATCGAACGTTTTGGTCGTTACACAAGAACGTTAATTCCAGGGTTAAATTTAGTGGTGCCTTTTGTTGATCGTATTGGTCGTAAAATTAATATGATGGAACAAGTTTTAGACATTCCTTCCCAAGAAGTGATTTCTAAAGATAACGCCAATGTTTCTATTGATGCGGTTTGTTTTGTGCAAGTGATTGATGCCCGAAGTGCGGCTTATGAAGTAAACCATTTGGAACAAGCTATCATTAATTTAACCATGACAAATATTCGAACCGTGCTTGGCTCGATGGAGCTTGATGAAATGCTTTCCCAACGTGATTCTATTAATAGTCGATTATTGGCTATTGTGGATGAAGCGACAAATCCATGGGGGATTAAAGTAACGCGTATTGAAATTCGTGATGTTCGTCCGCCTCGTGAACTGATTGATTCAATGAATGCTCAAATGAAAGCGGAACGAAATAAACGTGCTGAAGTATTAGAGGCTGAAGGGATTCGCCAAGCTCAGATTCTCCGTGCTGAAGGTGAAAAACAAGCTAGAATTCTAAAAGCGGAAGGGGAGCGACAAGAAGCCTTTTTACAAGCTGAGGCCCGAGAACGAGCTGCAGAAGCTGAAGCAAAAGCAACGCAGATGGTATCAGAAGCAATTACCAGCGGTGATACCAAAGCGATTAACTACTTTATCGCTCAAAAATACACGGAAGCATTGAAAGAAATCGGTAGTTCAGGAAACAGTAAAGTCGTGCTTATGCCATTAGAAGCAGGCAATTTAATTGGTTCTGTTGCAGGTATTGCGGAGTTATTAAAGGGCGATAAAAAATCTTAATTTAGATAAAGTGCGGTGATTTTTTTAATCGTTTATCACCGCACTTTTGTAATAAAAAGCCCTTACAACAAATAGGAGAGTCTATGGCGGATTGGTTAATAAATTGGACGCTTTGGCATTGGCTGATTTTAGGCTTTATTTTGCTTATTGGTGAAGTGCTTACACCAGGGATATTTTTGCTATGGTGGGGATTAGCGGCTTTAGTGACGGCATTTGTACAATTTCTTTTTCCAAGCCTTTCTCTTGCCTCACTTGCTATTTTTTACGCGCTATTAGCTTGCATACTTTCTGTGATTTGGTGGAAATATCAACATGGTAAAGATCGCCATGATCAATCTCATTCAACATTAAATCAACGTGATCATGCCTTACTTGGTAAACAAGGCATTGTTCAAGATCTTGGCGCAAATGGAATTGGTCGAGGTGCTTTTGGTGATACAACTTGGCGTATTCAAGGAGATAATCTCACGGTTGGCGCATTGATTGAAGTTGAACGTGTGGATGGCATTACGCTGATTGTAAAAAATCTTTCTAATTAGTTTTGGGTTTTATTCAATAAGAAAAAACAGGCATTAAGCCTGTTTTTTTATAGGATAAATCTTCCTTCAGAATTTACCGCACTTTGGGATTAGCCCAGCGTCGCTAAAATAATTTGCTCTTGATCAATATGAATCCAAACTTGTTGTCCGATTTGCCATTGATGCGGCTGGTGGACTGTGGCACAAAATTCAATGTCGCTTTCAGCAAATTGAAGGATGGCTTCTTCTTCATTGAGTGATTTGATATTTACAGGGAACTGATTAGATTGATTCTCCAGTGGTTTTTCACTAATTTTCACCCAAGGTGCTTTGAACATCAGCATCACTTCTTTTTCTGTAATCAGTTTCAAATGAGCCGAGCTTTTTGTGGTAATAGAAACTTGCAACGGCGTTGGTAATCCTTGCACATTCACATCCACAACACAACGGGCGTCAATAATTCTCTGTTGTGCCACTCGTCCAAAAAATTGATTGCGTGCGCTACTTTGTAAAGAAAAACGTGCAGTTGCCGTGAGTAAACTATCTAACGGTACGGATTCATCTTGTAGAATATGAAAAGCGTGTTCTTGCGTACGTTCTAATAAATCATAAAGTTGTAGCAAGCGCTCGGCATAAGTGGTAAGCGCCGTGCCTCCGCCATTTTTTCCACCTGTATTTCGTTCAAGCAATGGGCGAGGGCTGATTTTATTCATCGCTTCTAAATGATCCCACGCACTTTTATAGCTCACTTTTGCATTTTTCGCTGCTTGATTAATCGAACCGCATTGTTGAATTTCTTTTAGTAAACGCACGCGTTTTGGATCGATAAAAAGTGCTTGTTGAAGTTTAATGGTGAGTAAAATTTCGGTGTTTTTCATTTTGCTGTCCCTAAGTAATCCTAAGTGGTAAGCCTAAGCGTTATATATTTTACTAAATAATTTTTCTTTTGCTATATGATTGTTATTTATTTCAATATATAATCAAGTAAATAACGTTTAATCATAGGAGATGATTCATGAAAAAATTAACTAAAATTTCAACCGCACTTTTAATCGCAGGATTAGGCTTTTCTTTTGTGGCATCAGCTAAAGTGACTGTATTTGCAGCGGCTTCAATGACAGATGCTTTACAACAAGTTGCAAAGGATTACGCAAAACAAAATCCGAAAAATGAAGTGGTGTTTTCTTTCGCTTCTTCTTCAACTTTAGCAAAACAAATTGAAGAAGGCGCGCCAGCAGATATTTTTGTCTCTGCAAGCAATAAATGGATGAAATATCTTTCTGAAAAAGATTTAACGGTGAAAGAAACCGAAAAAGTTTTAGTGGGCAATGATTTAGTCTTAATCGCACCAGCAAAAAGTGCGGTAAATTCTGTGGATATTGCAAAAGGCGAATGGATTAATACATTAAAAGATAGCTATTTATCTGTTGGCGATCCTGCGCACGTACCAGCAGGTCAATATGCAGAAGAAGCATTAACCAAATTAAATTTATGGGATAAAGTGCAAGATCGTTTAGCGCGTGCAAAAGATGTGCGTGGCGCATTAGCTTTAGTTGAACGTGCAGAAGCACCTTACGGTATAGTGTACAGCACTGATGCAAAAGTTAGCCAACAAGTTAAAACGGTTGCAGTGTTCCCGTCAGATAGCCATAAACCGGTTGTTTATCCCGTTTCTATTGTAAAAGGTCATGATAATGCGGATTCTCGCGATTTCTTGAAATATTTAGAATCAGATGCTGCGAAGAAAGTGCTTGTAGAGTATGGTTTCTCTGCAAAATAAGATAGAATCTTAATAGTCATGAAGGGCGGATATTTCTGCCCTTTTGTAATTATAGAGCATCTTACCTCTCATTAATGTGGGATATTCTCATAAACAAGGGATTTAAAGAGAGGCTATTCAGATTAAGGATTTATTTTGCTTACCCAAATTTTTTCATTTTTCAATCTGACTCCAATGGAAATCTCAGCGATTAATTTAAGTTTGAGTGTCGCTGTTAGTTCCATGCTTTGGAGTTTGCCGTTAGCCATTTTTGTCGCGTGGCTCTTAGCGCGTAAAAACTTCTATGGAAAATCCCTGATTACTGGCGTGATTCATTTACCTTTAGTGTTGCCACCTGTGGTTATCGGTTATCTATTGCTTGTGGCAATGGGGCGCAATGGTTTCATTGGTAAGTATTTATATCAGTGGTTTGGCTTATCTTTTGGTTTTAGTTGGAAAGGGGCGGTGCTTTCCTCTGCAGTGGTTGCCTTTCCATTGGTTGTTCGTGCGATTCGACTTTCTTTAGAAAATATTGATATTAAATTGGAGCAAGCGGCACAAACATTGGGTGCTTCCGCTTGGTGTGTATTTTTTACAATAACCTTGCCACTTTCTTTACCAGGGGTTTTAGCTGGACTCGTGCTTGGTTTTGCACGATCATTAGGAGAATTTGGCGCGACCATTACCTTTGTATCGAACATTGCAGGCGAAACTCAAACGATTCCACTTGCGATGTATTCTTTTATTCAAACACCGGGTGCAGAAAAACAAACCGCTCGCTTATGTTTATTTGCTATCATTCTTTCATTGATTTCTTTGTTATTGTCTGAATGGTTGAGCAAGCGAATGCAGAAAAAATTAGGACAAGGAAATGTTGCAGATTAATGTGAAAAAACAGCTCGGGCAACTTGCCTTGCAAGCGAATATACAAGTGCCAGATCAAGGTGTGACAGCTATTTTCGGTTTGTCTGGTTCAGGTAAAACATCGCTGATTAATCTAGTCAGTGGCTTGATACAACCAGACGAAGGATTCATCCGTTTAAATGACCGCACTTTAGTGGATATGGAAACCCAAGAATCATTGCCGACCCACCTGCGTAAAATTGGCTATGTATTCCAAGATGCGCGTTTATTTCCTCACTATACCGTGAAAGGCAATTTGCGCTATGGCATGAAAAATGTCTCGCAAGATGATTTTAATTATATTGTCGATCTTCTCGGCATTACTCATTTATTAAAGCGTTATCCGCTCACGCTTTCTGGTGGTGAGAAGCAACGTGTAGCAATTGGTCGAGCATTGTTGGCTGAACCCGACGTTTTACTGATGGACGAACCTCTTTCTGCCCTTGATGTTCCCCGCAAACGCGAGCTAATGCAATATTTGGAACGTCTTTCTAAAGAAATTAATATCCCGATTTTATATGTTACACATAGCTTGGACGAATTGTTGCGTTTAGCTGATCGCGTTGTGCTGATGGAAAACGGCATTGTGAAAGCCTATGACAGCGTAGAAAAAATTTGGAATAGTGCTATTTTTGCCCCTTGGAAAGGAGAAAGCGAACAGAGCAGTGTGCTCGCCTTGCCCGTTCATTTGCATAATCCACCTTATAAAATGACCGCACTTTCCTTAGGTGAACAAGCGCTTTGGATTCATCAAGTACCCGCGAATGTAGGCGAGCGAGTGCGAGTTTGTATTTATAGTTCAGATGTTTCTATCACACTGCAAAAGCCAGAACAAACAAGCATTCGTAATATTTTACGTGGCCAAGTTGCACAAATTGAGATACAAGATTCCAGAGTGGATCTTGCCGTATTAGTGGAAGGGCATAAGATTTGGGCAAGTATCAGTAAATGGGCGCAAAATGAACTGCGTTTTGCTGTTGGGCAAGATGTTTATGTTCAGATTAAAGCGGTGTCGGTGATGTAGTAAACGCTTTACTGAATAAAACACTAATACGACATAATATAAAAAACGCTTGTAGTTATATTACAAGCGTTTTTTTTTGCTTAATATCTAGAAAAATAAAGAAATTTGTCAAATTACCCTGATGTTTATACAGCTTGCATTTTTTTTTTTTTTTTTTTAGAATGGGTAAGTTTTTACTCTAAAAAATCGGGTTTAAACGTGGTCATCCGATCTAGGATGAATTTTATTCTAAAGTTTTTATATAGGATGTTTAAAATGAAAAAAACAATCTTAGCTTTATTAGCATTAGGTGCATTCGGTGTAGCTAATGCTGCTCCCAATCCACTCACTCCACACACTCCAATTGGTACTGCAATTCCATATCAAGCTGCAGATGCCACACCAGAAGGTGTAGGTCCTACTCACGCAAAAATTACTGTATTGGGTGAAGTACTTGATAACACTTGTGAAATTAAAGCAGGTGATAGAAACAAAACTGTTACACTTAAAAAAGTAGGTAAAAACCAATTAAAAAAACTAGGTGATGTTGCTGCAGACCAATTAATTCAAATTGAATTAGAAAACTGCAAAGCTGGTAATCCAGCACAAAACGGTAGTGGCGGTAAAAATATAACTGCTGCATTCCGTTCAACTAACAATGTTGATCACGTTAATAACGGTACATTGAGAAACTTAGCGGGTGCTCCTGATACTCCAGCTCAAAACGTAAACATCCAATTCTCTAACTTAGATGGTTCATCTATTCGCCTTGGTGCAGACGATCCAGCTAACAAATTACTAGGTATCCGTCCTTCAACAGATGGTACTGGTCTTATTCAATTCAACGCTCGTTACTATGCAACTGGTATATCTACTCCTGGTAAAGTAAAAGCAGAAGCTGAATTAGACTTAGCTTACGAGTAAGCTTAACTGATTCAATAAAATTAAGCCCGTCTTTGGCGGGCTTTTTTGGGGTTTTAACTCTTATTTTGAGTATTCTGTTTACTTAGGGAGAATCATCTATGCTATCCATTTTTAAAAAATCGGCTTTTATTTCTGCCACTTCACTTATGCTTGCATTTGCAGTCTCATCTGCTCAGGCGAGTGTAATCATTCTCGGTACGCGTCTGATTTACCCGTCTAACCAAAAAAGCCTCAATGTTCAACTTAACAACCAAAACGGCACCCCTGCTTTAGTGCAAAGTTGGATTGAAGACAAACAAGGCAACCAAGCTAATATTCCTTTTATTATTACTCCCCCAGTAACACGTGTGGAGGGTAACCAAGGGCAAACCTTACGTATTACTTATACGGGCACGCAAGCACTCCCAGAAGATCGCGAATCTCTCTATTATTTTAATTTATTGGATATTCCACCCAAACCAAGTAAGAAAGAGCTTAAAGATAGCCAAAATTATCTGCAATTTTCAGTGCGTAGCCGTTTAAAAATGTTTTATCGCCCAAGCGGTTTACCTTATCCACCAGCAGAAGCCTATAACAAAGTGACTTGGCAAGCCAAAGGCGGCAAACTATGGGCAGATAACCCAACACCTTACTATTTAACCTTTACCCAAGCACAAGTGGGTGCAAAAGATGCCTCAGCGGCGGTGATGGTTGCACCCTTTAGCCAAGGAGAATTTGACGTAAAAGGCGTAAGTAATGGTCAAAAAGTAAAATGGTCATTAATTAATGATTACGGTGGTGATGTAGCTGGAGAATCTATAATTAAATAATTACCTAAAATCGATTTACCATGAAAAAATTAACTTTAAACACTGCCTTAAGCCCGCTTTCTCTTGCATTAGGGCTGGCATTTGCAGGTTTTGTAGAAACAGCTTGTGCAGAAGAATCCCTGCCCATTTCACAAGAAGAGAAAGTGCCATTAGAAAGCAACGATGAAGATGTTGAGTTCAGTGCCACCTTTTTACAAATGGGGGGGAATGGTTCTACTGTTGATGTTGCACGTTTCCAACAAAAAAACAGCGTTCTACCTGGTGAGTATCCTGCAGAAGTTTGGGTAAACGGCAAAGAAAAAGGCGAAATGACGTTGCGTTTTCGTGATAGCGAAAATGCGGCTCAACCACACGCACAGCTCTGCTTTACCCCAGAATTAAGTGATTTACTCGATCTTGAACGGACTGCTATTAAACTTGCCCCAAAAGAAGATCAATGTGTCTCTATTCAAGAAGCAATTCCTGAAGGTAAAGCGGTGTTTAATACAGGGTTACAACGCTTAGAATTTACCATTGCACAAGCCTTAACCATCAATCGCCCACGTGATTATATTGCCCCAAGCCGTTGGCAAACGGGTAGCAGTGCTGCGTTTGTGAATTATGATGTAAACCACAGCCGTTATACCAGCCAATTTAATACGCACTCTTCGCAGGCATATTTAAATTTACGTACAGGTATTAACTTAGGCGATTGGGCATTTCGTCACTCTGGCTCAAAAGTATGGAGTGAAGCTGAGGGGCAATCCGCTCATATGCCATACCAAACTTACGAAACCTATTTGCAAAAAGATTTTGCCCCTATTCGTGGGATAATGACTATAGGTGATTTTTATACTTCAGGTCAATTTGTGGAGGGCTTTGCTCTCCGTGGGATCGGACTTGCATCCGATGACCGCATGCTCTCTCCTTCCCAGATGGGGTTTGCTCCACGCATACAAGGTATAGCCAATAGTAATGCAGTGGTCACTATTCGCCAAAATGGTAATATTGTTTATCAAACTAATGTAACCCCAGGGGCTTTTGTTATTGAAGACCTCTACTCTACGGGTTATAACGGCGATTTAACAGTAGAAATTAAAGAAGCTAACGGCCAAGTACGCTCCTTTATTGTGCCCTTTTCTAACATAGCCCCCCTTATTCGTATGGGGCAATTCCGCTATCAAGTTACCGCCGGGCGTTATCGTAACGGACAACAAATTTATGATGTCAACGTTGGGCAAGCAATGTTGCAATATGGTTTACTTAACAATCTCACCCTCAATACGGGGGTTACGCTCACCCAAAATTATCGGGCGGGCACTGTAGGGATTGGTTTAAACACGCCTATTGGTGCATTTTCATTTGATAACACTTGGACAAGAAGTATCTTCTTGCCTAACACAGTATTAGTTGCTCAAGAGACATTAAACCAATACCGTGAAGTACGTGAAGGCTACAGCCTACACGGCAGTTATAGTATTAACTTTAACCGCACGGGTACCAACGTAACCCTTGCAGCTTATCGATACTCTTCTCGCGATTTTTATAATTTGAGCGATGTAGTAAACGCAAAACAATTTGGTAGTGAAAGTCAATTTTCATTAACAGGAATGCGCCCAAGAAACCAATATCAGATCTCGCTTATTCAAGATCTGAAAGGCTTTGGTAGCCTCTATTTAGTCGGATCTACCAGCAACTACTGGAATAGACCAGGAACTTATAGTCAATATCAAGTTTCCTACGCAAACAACTTTAAGCTGTTAAACTACCAGATTGGATTTTCACAAACGATTCACCGTGAAAATGGTCAACGTGATAACCAAATTTATCTTGGTTTCAGCATTCCATTAGGCCGCAACCATTCATTATCAGCAAACCAAACACGAGGTTCAGGGCAGAAAAATGCTCACGTTGGTATAAATGGCAGCTTCGGTGATTATAACCAATGGAGTTATGGTTTGCATACAAACTCAGGTCAAGCTGGGTATCGTAATATTTCGGGCAATATGAATTACCGCAATACACACTTTAACTTTAACTCTTCTATCTCAAAAGATAGCCACGGTTCACGACAATTTAGCAATGCGTTATCTGGCGTGATCGTCGCACACCGTTATGGCGTAACCTTTGGTGAATCTGTTGGTGAGAGCTTTGCGATTGTACACGCTGATGGTGCAGCAGGTGCGGAAGTCAATAGCGGTCAAGGGCAAGTGTTAGATTGGTTCGGCAATGCGGTATTGCCTTATACACAACCTTATCGTATTAACGAAATCGGGATTGACCCACAAAATCTACCGATTAATATGGAATTTGATAGCACTGAGCAGAAAATTATTCCACGTGCCAACAGCATTCATGTGGTGAACTTTGGTACTACACGTAATAGCCTAGTGTTGTTTAACCTTTCACGACCAAATGGCGAATTATTGCCAATGGCATCTGAAGCCTTTGATGATAAAGGAAATTTTGTCGGCTATGTTGTACAAGGTGGTGTGCTCTTTGCGAGCGGATTAAAACAGCCAAAAGGCACTATTACCGTCAGCTGGGCAAGCGGGGAAACAGGGCAATGCCGTTTTGATTATGAGGTGAAATTAGATAATGCTGAACATATGCAACAACACACGAAACAGTGTAAGTAATAGGAAGAATAAATTGTGAAGAAATTGAAGATTCAATATTTATTCCTGCTAACAAGCGGTCTATTTTTTGCATCATTTGCCTCTGCCTATGATGGTGAAATACGTTTTAAAGCAGAAATTACCAAGGCGGGCACCTGTGAAGTAAGTACAGATTCGGTAAACAAAACGGTTAATCTCAATATAACCTTAGCCCAAAATTTAATTAACCAAGGTTCTACTGCCAATGAAACGCCCTTTAAACTTAACGTTGAAAAGTGTGGCGACGTAACAGACTCAAATCATATTAAATTTGCACTATCTAGAACTTCTGCTTCAGATGATTTACCTACAGGGGTGTTACCTAACAAGAACACTACAGCAATAAATCGGAATACGGTTGGTGTTCAACTCATTTCGAATAGTGGAACGCCCATTGAAATTGGATTTAGTCCATCGGGATTACCAACCATTACTCAATCACGACGCACATCAGGGAACGATCTAGGTGCTGTTTTAAAGCCTCCTTATGGCTTTGAAATCCCATTAAAAGCACGCTTTTATTCCCTAACTAATGGAATTGCAAATAAAGAAGGCCAAGTGGAGTCAGAAGTAACTTTTGCTGTATTCTACGAATAATTAAGGATCAAAAATGAGAAATAATGCTGTTATATTTTTTTTATTACTGGGCACATCGCTCTTTTCTTACGGACAAGCAGTAACCTCGGGAAAGGTTAAATTTACTGGTGAAGTTATTGCTGGGAAATTGTGCACGGTAAAAGCTGATTCAGTAAATAAAATCGTGCCACTAGGGACTATCTCAAGAGCTCAACTTCCTACAGCGGGGGCTACTGCTGGTAATCAAGAATTCACACTTTCGGTAACCGACTGTGGCATAGATATTTCTAACGCTAACAACCACCGTTTAACTTATTACTTTGTGTCTCCTGCTGCTACAATAAATCCTCTAGCTGGGGGCTATGACTATTATTTAAAAAATACAGCGACATCACCTAACCAGAATAGCGTGGGAGTACAAGTCTTTATTAAAAATGGCACCAATGCAGGAAATGTGCTTCAGGTGACAAATCGGGCGTTGCCGAATACTAACAGAGACGGGGGTGGATACACTGGACGAGAATTAGGTGCAACCGTTACTGGCACAGGAGTTAATGCTGATGTTAATATTGATCTCAGTGCTAAATTTTATGCTGTAACAAATGGTACTGCTGATAAACCAGGGCAAGTAACTAGCGAAATGAACTTTGAGGTATGGTATGAATAGCACCCTAGTTAAAGTAAATAAAAAAATAACAGCTCTATCGCCAATTATGGCTATTGGGATAATTGCTATATTTGGTAGTTCCTCATTATGGGCAGCTGATAAGATAGGTAGATGGGAACCCCGTACAGCAGCCCAGCGTCCATATCTTGTTTTTGATAATAGGCTTGAAGTATCACATTATCCTGAAGGACCTGTTGTCAGTAACGTTTATACCTTTCCTCGAGATAATCCCCCCTCTTCTCTTGACATGAGTAATCTAACAACACGATTACCAAAAAAAGAATATAACATGGCAACTTATAGGATTCCTGTTTCAGGGGTAAATACTTTAGGCTGTTTCCAAGCTCGTTATTTCATTGATAATCAGAATTTAACACCTATCTCAACTGCTTTTGGAACGGTGTGGCAAGTTAAAAGTTTCCCGTATTTAGGTTTTAAGATAAGAGTAAGAACACATACTCAAAGAAATGCAGGTATAGGGCAAAATTACGATCAATGGCATGATGTTAATTCAGCGGAGTTCACGTTTCCTACTAGCTGTACAGGTTCTGCAGCAATGAGGATAACCCCTAAGATGGAAATCGAACCTATAGTACTAAACAACATTCCAACAGACCTCAAATTTGAGGATGGGAAAGTCGATATTAATTTGAGTAACATTACATTCGGGCGTTTCTATTTGCAAGGTCGAGATGCATCTACTGGAAACACTTGGCGAGTAGACGTAGAAGACGAGGGGGGGGCATCAATTATTGGTAGTAATGTAACCATTAAAATTAATGCCACAACTTGTGATATTACTGGTACTAAAAATCATGCCCATAATTTCGGTAAAATAAGAAGTATCGATTTGAAGACGCCAAAACAAGGACCAGAGATGAGCATCATCGTAAACTGTGGGCGCTATCAGATCGATCCCCATATTGTGTTTAGCGATGCAAACACACCTAACAACACAAGTGATGTATTAAGTATGTTTTACACTGGTGGCGTAGCATCTAACGTTGGCGTAAAATTACGTAAAAAAACGGATTCAACCTACATTAAATTCGGCCCTGATAGTTCTAAAAAGGGGATAACGAACCAATTTAAAATGACCCCTATCGGGAATAATCATTTTTCCGTTACGTTTACCCCTGAGTTAATTAAAAAGAATAGCAGTGCAAACGTAGATGGCGGCATTTTAGAAGGTTTAGCAACCTATACGCTTTCTTATCAATAACCAAGCCCGTAGGGTAGGCGTAAGCCCACGAAAAATAAATATGCCTAAGGATAATTATTTGGGTTAAACGCGTGGGCTTACGCCCACCCTACATTGGATTATATGTTGTCATATCAATAACCCAGTTAAAACAAGTATAAAGTGCGGTGAATTTTCACCGCATTTTTACAGCTTTAATCTTCACTAATTTGAAATAATAACTGCATTTTGCTATTATATATTGGCTTTTAGGAAACAAACCTTCAATTCCTACTGAACGTTTCCTTCAAAATCGCACTTCTATGTGCTGTCATTTGTAGTGGTTCCATTACACATTTTTGCCTCTAGGCAATGTTTATTAAATCTATTTTTTAATCTATTCACTTAATCGTTAAGGGGAAAAGTTTGTCTTTATTTCAATTTATGACAAAGCGAACGTCATTTAATCCTTTGGTAATTGGCGTTACATTATTTTTTGTGTTGTTACTTATGGCGATGATTTTAATTGTTCCAGCACAAACTCAAGCATTATTGAATCAAGCTAAAACTAGCATTTTTGCCAATTTTAGTTGGTTTTATGTTCTCACTTTTTCAGTGTTTTTAGGATTTTTATTAATTTTATCAGTAAGTAGTCTTGGCAATATAAAACTAGGGCAGGACGAAGAAGAACCTGAATTTAGTTTCTTATCTTGGCTTGCGATGTTATTTGCCGCTGGAATGGGAGTTGGGCTGATGTTTTTTGGCGTAGCAGAACCATTAACCCATTATCTTTCTGACATTACAACAGGTTCAGCTGAACATAAACAACAAGAGGCTTTACTTCACACCCTGTTCCACTGGGGCATTCACGCTTGGGCAGTATATGGCACCATTGCTTTAGCATTAGCTTATTTTGGGTTTCGTTATAAATTGCCTTTAGCATTGCGCTCTTGTTTTTATCCTTTATTAAAAGAGCGTATTAATGGCAAAATCGGCGATGCGATTGATGTTATGGCGTTACTTGCTACGTTATTTGGGATTATTACTACATTAGGTTTCGGTTCATCACAGCTTGGTGCAGGGCTTGAACAAATAGGTTGGATAAGTCAGAACAGCTTTGCTTTACAAGTTGGCGTTATTGTTGTGGTAATGTGTTTAGCGGTGTTTTCTGCCATTTCTGGTGTTGGAAAAGGCGTAAAAATATTAAGTGAAATTAACTTAACTTTAGCATTTTGTTTACTTCTTTTTGTTTTAATTGCAGGCCCTACGTTATACCTTTTATCTGCATTTAGCGACAACATTGGTAATTATTTTAGTAATTTAGTGCAACTCAGCTTTAAAACTTATGCTTATGAGCAAGAACACACAAGTTGGTTTAGTGGATGGACGATTCTTTATTGGGCATGGTGGTGTTCTTGGGCTCCGTTTGTTGGCTTATTTATCGCTAGAATTTCCAAAGGACGAACTATTCGTGAATTTATTTTTGGCGTATTAGTTATTCCAAGTTTATTTGGTATTTTATGGTTTACTGTTTTTGGTAATACAGCAGTATGGCTGAATGATGGTATTGCTGCAGGTAGTCTTGGGGAATTTATTTCTTCACCAGAGATCTTGTTATTTAAATTTTTAAATTATTTGCCTTTGCCAACAATAACTGGCTTTGTGAGTTTATTAGTGATTTCATTGTTTTTTATCACTTCGGCAGATTCAGGTATTTATGTGTTAAATAACATTGCATCTCGAGATAAAAGTTTAGCTTCGCCTGCATGGCAAGCGATAATGTGGGGAACTTTGATGTCAGTTGTTGCAATTGTACTTATGCAATCTGGTGGACTTGCTAATTTGCAAACAATGACATTAATTGTTGCCTTGCCTTTTGCTTTATTGATGTTGGTAATGTGTTTTAGTTTATGGAAAGGCTTAATTGCGGATAAAAAATATTTTTCTACTAAAGTCAATCCAACTAGTATTTTCTGGAGCGGCGATAAATGGAAATCACATTTAGAGCAAATGATGAACCAAACGCAAGAGAAAGATATTTTACGTTTCCTTAAAAATACGGCGTTACCCGCTATGCGAGAATTACGTCAAGAATTAACAGGAAAATATAATTTAAGTGTAGAAATCAACACATTATTTGAGCAAGAAGAGCCAGCTTTGGAATTGGTAATTCATAAAGAATCAATGCGAGATTTTATGTATGGTATTAAATCTGTTGGGCGAGAAGTGTCAGAGCAATTAATTAATGATGAAAATCTACCGCACATTCAGCATAGTGTTACTTACGAGCCTTACACTTATTTCTTTGATGGACGAGTCGGTTACGATGTTCAATATATGGATCAAGATGAATTGATTGCCGATATGTTGAAACAATATGAACGTTATCTAAGTTTGCTTGATGATGTGGGTCAGGAACTGATGGCACACGAGCAAACCGAACTAGCAGAGTAATCGATTTAAAGGTGCAACGTGTGCCAGTTTTGTGGTTATTTAACCTGATTAATCAAAAATTGGGTTAATAGCGAAACAGGGCGACCAGTTGCGCCTTTATTTGCGCCTTGTAACCACGCTGTACCTGCAATGTCTAAATGTGCCCAGCGATATTTTTTCGTGAAGTTAGACAAAAATGCACCAGCAGTAATTGCGCCACCCCAGCGCCCGCCAATGTTGGCAAGATCGGCGAAAGGTGATTTCAGTTGCTCTTGATATTCTTCGCTTAATGGTAAACGCCACGCTTTGTCTGTGGTTTCTGTTGCCGCTTGGAGTAGTGCATTGGCAAGATCGTTATCTGTAGAAACTAAGCCGCTATTGTGTTGCCCAAGGGCAACCACACAAGCCCCCGTCAAGGTTGCAACATCAATAACAAGCTCAGGTTCAAAACGTTCAACATAAGTAAGGGCATCACAAAGGACTAAGCGACCTTCTGCATCGGTATTCAGCACTTCTACGGTTAAACCGTTCATAGTAGAGAGAATATCACCTGGGCGATAGGCATTGCCATCAGGCAGATTTTCACAACCAGCTAAAACACCAATAACATTTAATGGCAAATTCAACTCTGCAATGGCTTTCATTGTGCCGAAGACAGAAGCTGCACCACACATGTCATATTTCATTTCATCCATGTCAGCAGCAGGTTTAAGTGAAATACCGCCTGCATCAAAGGTTAATCCTTTGCCGACAAGTACAATTGGTTTGGCATTTTTATCTGGTGCATTATTGAATGTTAAAACAGACATATAAGCTCTGTTTTCAGAGCCTTTTGAGACGGCAAGATAAGCATTCATTCCAAGTTTTGCCATTTCTTCTTCATCCACAACTTTCAAAGAAAGTGCGGTAGAATTTTCTGCTAAATTTTTTGCTTGTTCAGCAAGATAAGCGGGGTTGCAGATATTTGGTGGCATATTTGCGATGTCGCGTGCTGCTTTTATACCTGAGCTAATCGCATTGGCATGAGCAATAGCCTGTTGTGCTTGCTCACAATCCGTATTAAAGATGAACGATTCTAAAACAGAGGTTTCCGCTTTTTGAGATTTGAAATGATCAAATTGATAATTAGTGTGTTCAATCGTTTCAATGGCAAAGCGGATATTCCAATAAAGATCGCGATCTTTTAATTCAATTTCAGTTAAATAAGAAACAACTTCACGCGTGTTGGTTTCTTTTAGTGTTTTTAATACAGCTTGGATGATTTGTTTATATTGACGCTCGGTGAGCTCTCCTTTTTTGCCACAGCCAACGATTAACACGCGTTTGGCAGCCAGACCTTGAAGATCTCGAAGTAAAATAGTTTGGGCTAATTTGCCAGTTAGCTCACCTGATTTCACTAAATCGTTTAAATAGCCTTGGGTTAATTGATCGATTTCATTAAAACTTTTTGAAAATTCATTATTTTCATAGACGCCTAAAACAATGCAATCAGTGGTTTGAGAAAGTGCGGTATTTTTTGCTTGATATTTCATTTGTTGTCCTTAAATTTCTGTTTAATTCAGCGAAAATAAGGTATCATACGCGACCGCTTTTATCCAGTTTTCCCCCGTTTTAGATTTAGAAAAACAAATGAAATAAGATGATTTTAATTCGATATTTAACGAAAGAAGTATTTAAGAGCCAAGTCGCCATTTTGTTCATTTTATTGCTGATTTTTTTCTCTCAGCAGTTAGTGCGCGTACTTGGATCTGCGGCTAATGGTAAAGTGCCAGCTGATTTGGTATTTTCCTTGCTTGGGCTAGGCATGCCTGCTATGGCGCAATTAATGTTGCCATTATGTTTGTTTATTGCGATTTTACTCACTTTTGGTCGTCTTTATGCGGAAAGTGAAATAACGGTGATGCGTGCTTGTGGTGTCGGACAGCGTGTTTTAGTGCGTGTGGCGTTAATGCTTTCATTGATTACTGCGGGACTTGCTGCTTATAACGTCTTGTGGCTTTCGCCTTGGTCAATTCAAAAACAAGCTGCAATTGTGGAAGATGCCAAAGCGAATCCAACAATGGGGGCGCTTGCTTCTGGTCAGTTTATAGCAACGAATAACAACAATTTTGTTTTATTTATTGATAGTATCAAGGGAAATCAAATCAATGACGTGTATTTGTTCCAAACTGCACCAAAAGGACAAACGAAACCATCCGTCGTGACTGCTGAAAAAGGCGAATTAAAAGCGTTGCCAAATGGCGATCAAATTCTGAATTTACAAAATACGCAACGAGTTGAAGGCACGTCTGTTTTGCCTGATTTCCGCATTACGCATTTTGATGAATATCAAGCCTATTTAGGTCATCAGGAAACAGAAAATACGAATGATGAAGTAGCGGAATTAACGTTATCGCAACTTATAGGTTTAGATTCTCCTTCTGCGAAATCCGAATTGCATTGGCGTATTACATTAATCCTTGCTGTTCCACTCATGGCGTTAATTGCTGTGCCATTAAGTCGTGTAAATCCTCGACAAGGTCGATTTGCCAAAATTTTACCCGCACTTTTACTTTATTTAATTTATTTCTTATTACAAAGCTCCTTTAAATCTGCGGGGGCAGCAGGAAAATTAGATGCGGCTATTTTTATGCCTCTTGTTAATATTGGCTTTTTGTTGCTTGGTATCGTGTTAAACGGTTGGGATAGCGCTGCGATGTATAAATTCCGCCATTTATTCAGTAGAAAAGGATAAGCAAAATGATGAATACCCTTGATCGTTATATTGGAAAAAGTATTCTTGGCTCGATTTTTGCTACTTTGCTTACATTGGTTGGGCTCTCTGCCATTATCAAATTTGTGGAACAATTTCGTAGTGTGGGTAAAGGTACTTATGATATTTGGCAAGCGGTGGCTTTTACTGGATTAACCATTCCAAAAGATATTGAAACTTTCTTTCCTATGGCTGCATTGCTTGGTGCGCTAATGGCTTTAGGTAATCTTGCGAGTCGAAGTGAACTCGTTGTGATGCAAGCCGCAGGGTTTTCTCGTTTTAAAATTGGTATGGCAGTGATGAAAACCGCATTACCACTAGTGTTGTTAACCATGGTGATTGGTGAGTGGGGGATTCCGCAAACAGAACAGTTCGCACGTGATATGCGTGCTCGAGCGCTTTCTGGTGGCTCTATGCTTTCAGTAAAAAATGGTGTCTGGGCAAAAGATGGTAATCATTTTGTGTTTGTTCGACGTGTTATGGATGATACAAAATTAAACGATATTTATATTTATACTTTTGATCAACATCGTAATTTGACGGAATTGAAACATGCTAACCAAGCAAGTTATTCGGAAGATGAAAGTAAATGGACCTTACGTCAAGTGAACCATTCTATGATTAATAAAGATGAAATCACGACAAGTAATCGCTTATCGGAAAAATGGGAAACAAATTTAACGCCAGATAAATTAGGCGCTGTTTCTTTACGTCCCACATCACTGTCTATTTCAGGTTTGTATAATTACATTTCATTTTTACGTGAAACAGGTCAGGATGTGAGTCGCTTTGAACTTACATTCTGGCGAAAAATTTTCCAACCTGTGTCTGTTGGTGTGATGATGTTATTGGCATTATCTTTTATTTTTGGATCACTACGCAGTGTGACGGCAGGAGCTAGAATTGTAACTGGCATCTGTTTTGGCTTTTTGTTCTATGTCGTAAATGAAATTTTCGGGCAAATGAGCGTTGTTTATAATATACCTGCTGTTTTCGGTGCGATAATGCCAAGTTTGCTATTTATTGTGATGATTTGGTGGTTGCTGAGTCGGAAACGGGATTAATTTAGATTGTTCAAATAATTGCGTGTTCAGAAATGGCACGCAATATTTTTATGTGTAGTTTTTAAATGGAAGAAGTTAAAAAATCAATGAAAATTGGCTTAGTATTAGAAGGTGGGGCGATGCGAGGCATGTACACGGCGGGTGTACTAGATACCTTCTTAGATAAAGATTTTTGGGTGGATGGTATCATTTCTGTTTCTGCAGGTGCATTGTTTGGTGTTAATTATCCTTCTCGGCAAAAAGGACGTGCAATTCGTTATAACAAGAAATTTATATCAGATAATCGTTATATCAGTTTTAAAAGTTTGGTGAGCACAGGCAATATCGTGAATAAAGATTTTGCTTTTTATGAAGTACCTTTCAAATATGATGTGTTTGATAATAAAACGTTTAAAGAATCAGATATCGATTTTTATGTGGCTGTGACTAATTTACAAACCGCCCAAGCGGAATATGTCAAATTAACAGATCCTTTGGCACAAATGGAGGTATTGCGAGCTACTTCCGCTATGCCTTATGTTTCTCGTCCTGTTGAGATAGACGGAATTCCTTATTTGGATGGTGCCATTGCGGATTCTATTCCTATGGAACAAATGAAGAAGTTAGGATACGATAAAATTATTGTTATTCTTACCCGCACTTTAGATTATAGAAAATCTAAGCCAATGACTTGGATTGCCAAATGGTTTTATCGACGTTATCCACATTTTGCAGATGCCGTAAATGAGCGTTATGCTATGTATAATCGACAAGTTGAAAATGTGATTAAGCTAGCAGAAAAAGGCGATATTTTTGTTATTCGACCTTCTGTTGATTTGAAAATTAAGCGTATTGAAAAAGATCCCAATAAATTGCAGGCAATGTATGAGTTGGGTATAAAAGATATGCAATTACAGTGGAAAAACTTATTGGACTATTTAAATCGATAATAAAAAAATGGATTAAACCTTTTATCGTTTAATCCATTTTTTATTTATTGTGGTAACGCGCCGCTTCCCCAAGTTTTTACTTCTTCAGAGCGTTTTATCTGAAGTAAGAAACGTTTGTTTGGCTGCGCCTGTGGTTGAATTTCTTTTTCTGCTGGTGTGGAGAAAGAAATACCACCTTTTAGCAATTGTTGAACACTTCCTGTATTAAATGCCGCACCTTTCCAGCCTAAGGTGAAGTCATAACCTGATGCAATCCAAAACTCTGTATTTTGTCGAACAAGATGACTATATTTCGGCATGATTGCGATATGCACTAAGACGCGATCACCAAGACTGTTAAGCTCAAATTTTTTCACGGTCCCCACTTCTACGCCTCGATAAAGAATTGGTGAACCTTCACTTAAATTCATTGCATCACGTGTTTCTAAAATAAATGGCGTACCATTACTAAATTTATTATGTTGTGGTGCTGTTTGCGCTAAATTGAATTGTGTTTTTGTGTTGCCATTCCCAATTTCAATATCGATATAAGGCTGTAATAGGCTATCAAGATTATCTATTCCACCTGCTGAAATTTGTGGTGAGATAATCGTAAAGTTAGAACCTTCTTTTGCAATCATATTCATATAATTATGGTTGATTAATGCTTTTGCAGTGATGCGTTTAGATTTTGCATCAAGCTGAATACTGTCAATTTGCCCCACGTCTAAACCCAAATAGCGCAGACTCATCCCTTTACTCAGATTGGTTGCATCATCTGCCGTTAAGGTGATGGCAAGCCCGATGGATTTTGCATAACTTTCATTTTCGTAAAGTGTTCGATTATTGCCCGAACCACTATTATCAAAGCTAATAGCCCCTTTTAATGAACGCGCAAGTGGCGTCGCTTGAATGCTAATTCCTTTAGGTGTGATATCAATTTTCGCCGCACTTTCTACCCAAAATCGGCTTTTATCTGTCAACAAATGTTGATAGGCGGGATAAATATAAACCTCTACATCAAAGCTATTAGTTTTGGGGTTAATATTTAAAATTTTCCCCACTTCAAATTGACGATATAGTACGAGAGATCCTTTATCAATGCTTGGTAATGTTTGGGTGTGTAAGGTTATCGTTGGCGTAAGAATATTTCCTGTGATGCCATGTTCAGCATTGCTAATATTTTGATAAAGCGGATAACTTACTTTAGCTTTTCCCTGACCTTGTTTTGCCAGCACTCGTACACCGCCTTGCAACCATTTTTCTGGTGTTGCTGATTCAAAACGTAATCCGTCTAATCCAACGCTAATATCAAAGTTGGCTGCTGCCACAAATTGGCTATTTTCGTGAATTAAATTGCGATATTCCGAGGCAATCGCCACCTTAAGTTGCACACCATTTACATCCACTTTTTGTGAAACAATTTGTCCGATTGGCATGTTGTTATAAAACACATTTTGACCTTCACTTACACCATAATTTTCTGGTGCGGTGAGTGTTAAAACTAATGTATTAGGTGCATTGAGTAATAACTCATTTTCTTTAATGACATCAAATTGATGCTTAGTTTCACCATCTCCAGCAATGACATCAAAATATTCGCCACGAAAGAATTTTTTAGGATCAGCTAAATTACCAAGATCCGTTTTTTTATTGCGAAGTACGATTTTGCTATTCGCTTTAAATAAAGAGGCTTGGTTTGGATCTATCAATAAACTGCCTTCTAAAATTTCATCGTTATTTTCAACCGCACTTATTTTAGAAAGAATCCCGATAGGATTATCTTGAGAATAAACTTCGGTCTGTCCTGCAACGAGACCAGCAGATGCGGGGATATTTACGTTGACCTCAATCCCACGTTTTGCCGCTTTTAAATTGGTATAGAGCGTGAAATAACTATTTTCATCTGCCTTTGGGCTGTCAGCTGGAGAGTCGAAAGAAACGGCACCTTGTACAACCGCATTTAAACTTTCTACATTTAAATTTAGGCCAGATGGGCTAATGTTAGCGTTAATGCCACTGATGTTCCAAAAACGTGAATCTTTTTTCACAAACTGTGCATAGGCTTTATCAATCACCACATCTATTTCTACTTTATTGTCTTTATTAATGCGGTAATCGTAAATTTTTCCTACAGGTAGTTTTTTAAAATAGACGGATGCACCGATAGAAATTGAGCCTAAATCATCAGAAATTAAGTGAATCAATAAATCTCCAGGAGAAACTTGGGCAATGGGGCCTTGTTCTTCCGCAATAAATTCATCTTCGCGATCGCCATCACCTGGTTGAAGAGTGATGTAATTGCCTGATACGAGAGAATCTAAACCTGAAATGCCTGCAAGTGAAACATTTGGTTGAACAAGCCAGAATTTTGTATTTTCACGTAAAATACTTGACGCTTCAGGATTGATATTGGCAACAACTTCCACTTTTTGCATGTTATCTGTGAAATTTACTTTTTTCACCACACCAATTTGCAAACCTTGGTAGCGAACTTGTGTTTTATCCGCAACGATACCAGAACCATTGGTGAAGGTAATTGTGATGCTTGTGCCACGTTCCTTAACAATTTGGAAGAATAAAATTGCTCCAATACATAATGCAATGAAGGGAAGTAACCAAAATGGAGAAATACGACGAGTTTTTCGTACTGTCGCTGTCATTTCTGTATGTTGATCTTTCATTGAAGAACTATTTTTCTCTGTCATAAATTTTCCAAATTAATCGACTATCAAATTGTGAGGTTGAAATCATGCTGCAAAATACGGCAGCACCGAAGTAAAATGCGCCAGGACCAACGGTAAAATTAATAATTTCACCGCGCGTTACTAGAGACATCATTAAGGCTAATACAAATAAATCGAGCATCGACCAGCGTCCAACGAAATGCACAATATGTGATAAACGTATTTGCCATTTTATAGAGTGTCGCCATTTAAAATGAACACAACTTAGTAAGTAAAGTAAGATTGCTGCTTTACTGATTGGGACAAAAATACTCGCAAAGAATACCACGAAAGCAACAAAATAACTGCCCATGTTAACAAAAGATATTACACCAGATATTAATGTATCTTCAGAGAGCGCACCTGTTAAATAAATGCCTGATATGGGTAATAAATTTGCTGGGAAAAGCATAATAATCCCAGCAATTAAACTTGCCCAAGTGCGTTGTAACTTAATATTATCTGAAATATGAACAGGCGATAAACAGCGCGGACATCGTGGGTTGTTCTTTTTATCGTAATGAATACCATTTTCTGAAAATGTATAGTTACAAGCATCACATAATTCAATGTTGTTTGCATCATAAGCTGGTTCATTTTCGGGATAAAACTCTTTCCATAATGCTTTAAGGTTTAATTTGATAAAAAGTAAGGTTGTCAAAAGTGCGGTGAAAATAAAGGGAATTAAGTAAACATTGATTTCCAGTGTTGCATATTCACGTACTTTGAACATTGTGACGCCCAGCGCGACTAAATATACATCAAACATAACCCAAGGTTTTATATAACCTAAAAAAAGCAAAATACTGCGTGGTTTAATATGCAAAATTTTTGCAATCCAGAGCATGATGACTAAAATTGCAAAGGTAATTGGCATCACAACGGCACAGATAAACACCATAAAGGCAGTGTATTCATAGCCAGCCACTGACATTTTCCAAATACCTTCCCAAATAGAGGCATCAATTTTTACACCTAATAAATGAAGACTTAATAGGGGATAACCTAAGGCAAATGGCATCAAAATAAGGATCGACAAAGCAGCCATTGCGCAACGATGAACAGACCAACGCCCACCTGTAACTAAATGGTGATGACAACGTGGACATTCAGCTTGTTCATCTTTATTTAATATTAAAGGTGTTTTTACGCTAGCATCACATTCTTCGCATTTTATAATTTGAAATGATTTTTGTGTGAGGTTTGATTCTTGCACGAAAGATTATCTTTTATTCTGTTGTTAAAAACGGCGCATTTTAGCCTTGTTTCAGCTTGTATGTGAAGTGATCTTGACTATTTTTGTGCGAAATTTATTCACAATGTTTTGATTCATTGTAAATTTTGTAAAAAGTGCGATAAACTAAACCAGTTTATATTTACCCTAGGATAACTAACATGACTGATTCTCAATCTAGCGTTCAGGTAGCTGATGCGCAAGTAAATTCACAAAAATTAACCAATACAAAAGATATTATTGCGTATTTGGCTGAAAAATTCCCACTTTGCTTTATTTTAGAAGGCGAAGCAAAACCATTAAAAATTGGTCTGTTCCAAGATTTAGCGGAGGCATTACAAGATGATGAGCGTGTAAGCAAAACTCAGTTGCGTCAGGCTCTTCGTCAATATACATCAAATTGGCGTTATTTACATGGTTGTCGCGAAGGTGCAGTGCGCGTAGATTTACAAGGTAATCCAGCTGGCGTGTTAGAAGCTGAACATGTAGCCCATGCAGCTCAACAGCTTGCAGATGCTAAAGCGCGTGTCGCTGAAAAGCGTAAAGCAGAGGCTGCATCGAAAAAAGCTCAACAAAAACAACGCCCACGTAAACCAGCAAATAAAAATGCTAAACATTTCAATAAGCCGTCATTAAGTGCGGTTGATTTTTCACAAATTTCTGTTGGTTCTGTGGTGAAAGTGAAAGCTGGTGATCATGCGAAAAAAGCAACGGTAGTGGAAGTCCTAAAAGATTCAGCTCGTGTTCAGTTTGAAAACGGTTTGGTTATGAGCGTAGCTGCAGATCGTTTATTTGCATAATGATTTAATTCTACTCGGGAAAGATTATGAGATCTAATATTTCAAAAAATGTGATTACTAGCGCATTGTTATCGGCATTGTTAATCGGCTCTGTGCCTGCTTTGGCTGTGCAGCCTAAATTAAAACTGAGCGATATTACTATTCCAACAGCAAGCGAAGCGAATCAGTTGGCAACTAAGCGTGCAACGACTCGATTAACCCAATCTCATTATCGAAAGATCTCATTGGATGATGCTTTTTCTGAGAAGATTTTTGATCGTTATATCAAAAATATTGATTTTAGCCATAACACCTTTTTGCAATCTGATATAGATGAACTTCGTCAAAAATATGGTGCTAAGTTGGATGACCAGTTAAATCAAGGTGATCTTTCTGCTGCTTTTGATATTTATGATGTAATGATGAAACGTCGTTATGAACGTTATGCTTATGCGTTGTCTTTATTAGATAAAGAGCCTGATTTGAATGGACAGGATCAAATTGAAATTGATCGTGAAAAAGCGGCATTTCCGAAAACAGAAGAGGAAGCCAACAAACTTTGGGAAGAACGAGTAAAAAATGACATTATCAATCTTAAATTAAAAGATAAAAAATGGTCAGAAATTAAAACAAAACTTACCAAACGTTATAATTTGGCAATTCGCCGTTTAACTCAAACAAAGGCAGATGACATTCTTCAAACTTATTTAAATGCATTTGCTCGCGAAATTGATCCACATACCAGCTATCTTGCACCAAGAACCGCAAAAAGTTTTAACGAAAGTATGAATCTTTCTCTTGAGGGGATTGGGGCAACGTTACAATCAGAAGATGATGAAACAAGCATTAAGTCGCTTGTTCCTGGCGCACCAGCGGAGAAAAGTAAAAAATTACATCCTGGAGATAAAATTATCGGTGTGGGACAAGCAACAGGCGAGATTGAAGATATCGTTGGCTGGCGTTTAGAAGATATTGTTGAGAAAATCAAAGGTAAAAAAGGCACAAAAGTGCGGTTAGAAATTGAGCCGTCTAAAGGTGGAAAATCCCGTATTATTACTTTAGTGCGCGATAAAGTGCGTATTGAAGATCAAGCCGCAAAATTAACCATGGATAAAGCCGATGGTAAAAATATTGCGGTAATCAAAGTGCCAAGTTTCTATATTGGTTTAACTGATGATGTTAAAAAATTATTGGTTAAAGCAGAGAAACAAAAAGCCGATGCGTTAATTATTGATTTGCGTGAGAACGGTGGTGGTGCATTAACAGAAGCGGTTGCTTTAAGTGGTTTGTTTATTACTAATGGTCCTGTTGTGCAAGTACGTGATGCTTATCAACGAATTCGTGTACATGAAGATGATGATGCTGAGCAACAATATAAAGGTCCTTTGTTTGTGATGATTAACCGTTACAGTGCTTCTGCATCAGAAATTTTTGCAGCGGCAATGCAGGATTACAATCGCGGTATTGTTATTGGACAAAATACTTACGGTAAAGGTACCGTTCAGCAAAGTCGTCCTTTGAATTTTGTGTATGATTTGGATCAGACGCCGTTAGGTTTATTGCAATATACGATCCAAAAATTCTATCGAATTAATGGTGGATCAACACAATTAAAAGGTGTTGCTGCAGATATTAATTTCCCTGAAATTATCGATGCGAAAGAGTACGGTGAAGATAAAGAAGATAATGCATTGCCGTGGGATAAAATTCCATCCGCAACTTATAAAGAAGTTGGCAATGCTCGCAAAGATGTTGATGTATTAAATAAAAAACATCTTGAGCGTATTGCTAAAGATCCTGAATTTGTTGCATTGAATGAAGATTTAAAAATTCGTAATGAGCGCCGTGATCGCAAATTCTTATCGTTGAATTATCAAACACGTAAAGCCGAAAATGATAAAGATGATGCAAGACGTTTAAAAGATATTAATGAACGTTTTAAACGTGAAGGCAAAAAAACGTTAAAGGATATTGATGATTTACCAAAAGATTATGAAGCACCAGATTTCTTCTTAAAAGAAGCGGAAAAGATGGCAGCGGATTTTGTTATGTTGAATTCAAGTGCGCAAGATGTTGGTAAAGAAGCTCAGAAACTAACAGAAAAAGTAGAAGAGAAAAAATAAAATTATTTTAACCGCACTTTGTTTTAGCATTTAAATAAAGTGCGGTTGTTTTTAGGAAATGTTTAAGGAATGGCTATGTTTAAAAGCACTGCAAAGCTCTCAGTATTTGTATTGTCATTATCAATGATGACATCAGGATGCGCTTTAGCAGATTTTGCAAAAAATGAGCAATCTGTGAAACTTAATGGAATTGATGTTTCGCATTTATCTCCAGAAGAAAAACAAAAGCTCGAAGAAGAAATTAAATTAGATCAAGCGCGCTTATCACAGGAAAAGCAAGCGATTTTAGAAATGTCGCTAACCCATGAAATAGGCGAGCATGCTTTACAGTTTAAGCCTTTGTTGGCTCGTTTATATGCAGAACGTAAATATACACTATTATGGAAAGATAATGCTGCGGCTCGCCAATTATTACAGGATTATGCTGCGATGGTGGCTAGCGGTATTTCTAAACGTTCAGCAAAATCCTTAGAATCCTTTGAATTGATCGAGCAACAAGGCGGGTTAGCTTATGATGTTTTATTGAGCGATATATTGCTAGATTATTTGTATTATACTCAAAATGTTGGAGTTCAAGCTCAACGTTGGCTTTATTCACCTAGTACTTATCAAGTTCAACAACCATCTGAAGAGCATATCCAACGTTGGTTAAGTGCGGTAGAAAATGATCAACTTTTAGGTTTTGTACAAAGTTTATCGGGCGATAATCACTTATATCATCAAACTGTTAAAGCGTTATCATCAATGGTATCTGCATCTGGTTTATCAGAGATCGGACAGAAACTTGCAATTAATGCACAGCGTTTGCGAGTAATTCCTGATTTTCATAATGGCATCTTTGTAAATATTCCAAGTTATAAATTACAGTATTATCGGGATGGTGAGCTGATTTTAGAATCTCGGGTGATTGTTGGAAAAAATTCGCGCAGAACACCAGTAATGTATAGTAAATTAAGCAATGTAGTAGTTAATCCCCCTTGGAATGCGCCAACTCGTTTAATCAATGAAGATTTATTGCCAAAAATGAAAGCGGATCCAAATTATATTGCGGAGCATAATTATTCAATTTTAGATAGTCAGGGAAATGTCGTTGATCCAGCTTCTATTGATTGGGAATCTATTAGCAATAAATTCCCTTATCGTGTTCGACAAGCCGCTGGAGATAGTGCATTGGGTAATTATAAATTTAATATGCCAAGCTCAGATGCCATTTATTTGCATGATACGCCGAATCATGGACTGTTTAGCCGTAAAGATCGCGCATTAAGTTCTGGTTGCGTGCGTGTGGAAAAATCCGATCAACTTGCGAGTATTTTATTAAAAGAAGTCGGTTGGTCTGATGAACGTCGAAAAAATGTTTTAGAAAGTAAAAAAACGGTTTCCGCACCAATTCGTTCGGAAAACCCAGTATTTATATACTATGTGACATCTTGGGTTGAGAATGGAAATATTAAGGCATTGCCAGATATTTATAAATATGATGGATTGATGAATTTCAGTGGAATTAACTGGAATGTGGTTAAAAAATATCTCTAATAATCCATTAAAAAATAGAAAGGAGAGATGATGAAGGTTGATAAACAGAAACGTAAATGGTTGTCGCTCGGCGGCATTGTTTTAGGCGCATCAGTTTTACCTAATTCTGTATTAGCAATGGTTTCAACACCTAAGCCTCGTATATTGACGTTCCGTAACATTAATACGGGAGAGCGATTAAGCGGTGAATTTTCTGCACACAAAGGTTTCTCGAGCGCAATATTAAAGAAATTGGACCATTTTATGCGCGATAAACGAACAAACCAAGTTCGTAGAATGGATCCAAATTTATTCCACAAGTTTTATAACATTCAAAGCAATTTGGGGTTACGCAATGCTGAAATTGAAGTGATTTGTGGCTATCGTTCTGCCGCAACTAATGCAATGCGTCATCGCCAAAGTAAGGGCGTGGCAAGCAATAGCTATCATATTAAAGGAAAAGCTATTGATTTTCGTATTGCAGGCGTACCTTTAATTAAAGTGAAATCCTCTGCAGAAAGTCTTAGAAATGGTGGCGTGGGTTATTATCCAACAAGCAATTTTATTCACGTAGATACAGGTCCTGTAAGAACTTGGAAAGGCGTGTAAAACAAATTTAAAATTAACCGCACTTTTGTGCGGTTTTTCATTGGAAAATACTATGTTATTTGACAGTCATCTTCATTTAGATCAACTCTCTGATGAGAATATCCAGAAAACACTCGCTGATTCAAAGATTACAGGTATGCTTGCAGTAAGTACGAATCTAAAAAGTGCTAAAAAACTATTTAATTTAAAACAGGTTTATCCCGAGAAACTTTATATTGCAGCTGGTTTTCATCCTGAACAGCCCTTGCTGAATTTAGAAGAGCAAGAAGAATTATTTCAATGGATTGATGAACATCATTCATCGATTTTTGCGATTGGCGAGGTGGGGTTGCCACATTATTCTAAACGTGAAAATTTAAATTTGGATTACGTACCTTACATTGAATTACTGGAACGATTTATTCTGATAGCGAAAAAATGGGATTTGCCGTTAAATTTACATATTGTGCATAATGATGTGGATATTGCCCTTGAATTATTGCAGAAACATAATATTCAACGTGCCCATTTTCATTGGTTTAAGACAGATGAAAAATCTTTTCAGAAATTTTTATCTACACCATATTTTGCGAGCCTAACGCCTGATATTTTATGGAATCCTAAAACGCAATATGTTGCTCAACATTTGTCGTTAAACCTTTTGATGATTGAAACGGATAGTCCTTGGACACATGAAGGATTTGAAAGTGCGGTAATTTCTGAGCAATTATTTGCAGTAGTAAAGAAAGTGGCTGAATTAAAATCTTTGCCATTACATTATGTTCAAGAGCAAATTTTTTTGAATACTCAACAATTTTATCGATTATAAGGAGTAAACATGAATATCGAAATTATCCCCGTTACCGCATTTCAACAAAACTGTTCTTTGATTTGGGATGATGACAAAAATGCCGCAATTATTGACCCAGGTGGCGAAGCCGAACGCCTAATTCAACGCATTGAAGAATTGAATTTAAATCTCAAAGTGATTTTGATTACTCACGGTCATTTAGATCACGTTGGTGCTGCAATGCAATTAAAACAACATTTTGGCATTGAAATTTGGGGTTCTCAAGAAGAAGATAAATTTTTATTTGAAAGTTTACCCGAGCAAGCCCAATGTTTTGGTTTGCCAAATATTGAAGCCTTTTTACCTGATCGTTGGTTTAATCAAGAAGGTGAAATCTTAAAATTAGATGGCTTTAATTTCGAGATTTTACATTTACCAGGGCACACACCAGGGCATATTGGCTTTATTGAACATGAGAAAAAAGTGGCATTTACAGGCGATGTATTATTTCAAGGTGGAATTGGTCGTACCGATTTTCCTCGCGGGGATTATGAAACATTGATTTCTTCAATTCGAACAAAACTATTACCGTTGAATGATGATCTGATTATTATTGCTGGGCATGGGCCTTATACAACCATTGGTCGAGAAAAACAGACAAACCCATTTTTAAATCGTTAAAAGTGCGGTGAATTTTATTCTTATTTTCTAAAAGAGCTGATTTTTTATCGGTTCTTTTTATTTGAAAAAGGAAAGAGTTTGAGTCAGATCACAAATCTGTAACAATTTCTGATAAGAGGCTTATTTCCTTTTCAATCCTATGTATAATGCATAAAAAATGGAGCGAAAACTATCGTTCCAAATAATCATAATAAAGAGGTAGTTATGCAGCAAAACAAGGCATTTGATGATTGGTTAGCCAGCACAGCATTAGGCGGTGCAAATCAATCTTATATAGAAGAGCTTTATGAAAGCTATTTGAGTGATCCGCAGTCGGTGGAGGAAAGTTGGCGAGCCACTTTTGATTCTTTACCAAAAACGACCGCACTTGAACAGCCTCATACACCAGTGCGAGATTATTTTCGTCGCTTAGCACGAGAAAATCATAATGAAGCGGTGACAGTGATAGATCCTGCTGCTGGTGCAAAATTAGTGAAAGTTCTACAATTTATCAATGCCTATCGTTTTCGTGGCCATTTAGAGGCTAATCTCGATCCTCTCAATTATTATCGTTGGAAAGTATCTTCCGTCCCTGAATTAGATTATCGTCATCACGGTTTTACTGAACAAGATCTCAACGAAACCTTCAATATTAATCACTACGTTTACAAACGCGATACCATTAAACTTGGCGAATTGGCTCAAATGTTGAAAGAGACATATTGTGGTTCAATTGGCTTAGAGTTTATGCATGTGCAGGATATGGCACAGAAAACTTGGCTTCAGAGCAAAATGGAAAGCGTGTTAGATAAACCGCTTTTTACATCTGAAGAACGTGTTAATTTTCTTCGTGAACTTACCGCCGCGGACGGTTTAGAGCGCTATCTAGGGGCAAAATTCCCTGGGGCGAAACGATTTTCTTTAGAAGGAAGTGACGCGTTTATTCCATTGATGAAAGAAATTATCCGTCATGCTAGTCGCCAAGGCGTAAATGATGTGGTAATGGGAATGGCACACCGTGGGCGTTTGAATATGCTCGTGAATGTATTAGGTAAAAAGCCTGAGGATTTATTTGATGAATTTGCGGGCAAACATTCCAGTGAGCGTACGGGGGATGTGAAATATCATCAAGGTTTTTCTTCTGATTTCGCAGTGGACGATAAGCGAGTGCACTTAACTTTGGCATTTAATCCGTCTCATTTGGAAATTGTAAGTCCTGTGGTTGTGGGTTCTGTTCGATCTCGTCAAACTCGTATGAATGATACAGAGCGTAACCAAGTGCTTGCTATTACTGTGCATGGTGATTCCGCTGTAGCAGGGCAGGGCGTTGTTCAAGAAACATTGAATATGTCAAATGCTCGTGGTTACAGTGTGGGTGGCACGATTCGTATTGTGATTAATAACCAAATTGGTTTTACGACATCTAACCCGAATGACACGCGTTCTACAGAGTATTGCACCGATATCGCGAAAATGATTCAAGCGCCGATTATTCACGTTAATGGTGATGATCCTGAAGCGGTTGCTTTTGCTGCGCGTATGGCGGTGGAATATCGTAATTTATTCAAACGAGATATTTTTATCGATTTAATTTCTTATCGTCGTCATGGGCATAATGAAGCTGATGAACCATTAGCCACTCAGCCAATGATGTATAGCATCATCAAAAAACACCCAACACCGCGTAAAGTCTATGCAGATCGTTTAATTTCAGAAGGCGTGATGACTGAAGAACAAGTCACCGAGATGGTGAATGATTATCGCGATGCGCTAGATAATGGTGATCGAGTCGTATCAGAATGGCGAGAAATGGATACGGCAAAAATGGATTGGTTGCAATATCTCAACTATGATTGGACTGCGCCGTATGAAAGTAAATTTTCACAGGAACGTTTTTTAACACTGGCTAAACGTATATGTGAATATCCAGAAAGTTTACGTGCGCATCCTCGTGTAGAAAAAATCTATAATGATCGTAAAGCAATGTATCAAGGCGAAAAATTGCTCGACTGGGGTATGGCTGAAACCATGGCTTATGCAACCTTACTTGATGAGGGGGTTAATGTTCGTTTATCAGGTGAAGATGCGGGGCGGGGAACCTTTTTCCATCGTCATGCCGTTGTGCATAATCAAAATGATGGTACGGGGTATGTACCATTAACACATTTGCATGCTAACCAAGGTCGTTTTGAAGTATGGGATTCGGTACTATCTGAAGAATCTGTTCTTGCTTTTGAATATGGTTATGCAACAACAGATCCAAAAACGTTAACCATTTGGGAAGCGCAATTTGGCGATTTTGCTAATGGTGCACAAATTGTTATCGACCAATTTATTAGTTCTGGCGAACAAAAATGGGGCAGAATGTGTGGTTTAGTTATGTTATTGCCTCATGGCTATGAGGGACAGGGTCCAGAACATTCTTCTGCTCGCCTTGAACGTTATTTGCAACTTTGTGCTGAACAAAATATGCAAGTCTGCGTGCCGTCAACGCCAGCACAGGTGTATCACATGTTGCGCCGTCAATCGTTGCGTAAAATGCGCCGTCCATTGATTGCTATTTCTCCAAAATCTTTGTTACGCCATCCATTAGCTGTATCCAGTTTAGATGAGTTGATTAATGGAGCTTTCCAAACGGTAATTGGAGAAATTGACGAGCTTGATCCTAAAGATGTAAAACGTGTGGTAATGTGTTCAGGTAAAGTTTATTACGATTTACTTGAACAACGTCGTGCAAATAATCAGAAAGATGTGGCGATTATTCGTATTGAGCAACTTTATCCATTCCCGCATGAGGATGTGAAGAAAGCGCTTGAGCCTTATGCACATGTCACGGATTATGTATGGTGCCAAGAAGAACCACTTAACCAAGGGGCTTGGTATTGCAGCAAACATAATTTTGAATCAGCAATTCCAGAATCCGTTAAACTCAAATATGCAGGGCGTCCAGCTTCAGCTTCTCCTGCTGTGGGTTATATGTCGCTTCACACTAAACAGCAAAAGCAGTTAGTGGAAGATGCGTTGAGTTTTTAAAGTGCGGTTAATTTAATAAAGGTTTTTATATCTTTGCTTTCCTCTGTAAATAGGGGAGCCAAGATAATTAAGATATATAGTAAAAAAGAAGAAAAGGAAAAATAAAATGACCATTGAAATTCTTGTTCCAGACCTACCTGAATCAGTTGCGGATGCAATAGTGGCTACTTGGCATAAAAAAGTAGGTGATACCGTTAAACGTGATGAAGTGATTGTAGAAATTGAAACGGATAAAGTTGTGCTAGAAGTACCCGCACTTTCTGATGGTGTACTGGCAGAAGTTGTTCAAGCAGAGGGCGAAACTGTGGTGAGTAAACAGCTGCTAGGAAAAATTTCTACGGCTCAAGAAGGGGATGTCAGTTCAGCGACGTTAAAAGCAACGAATGAAGCCACACCATCAGATCGTCAACATGCAGCGATTGAAAATAGTCATAATCATAATGCGGATCAAGGCCCTGCGATTCGACGTTTATTAGCAGAACATGATTTGCAAGCAGATCAAATTCAAGGTTCCGGTGTGGGTGGCCGTTTAACACGTGAAGATATTGAACGTGAAATCGCAAAACGACAAGCACTGCAAGCGAAACAAGAAGCTGCTACTGATCAAAATACAATTAGTACGGTAGCTTATAGTGCGCGTTCTGAAAAACGTGTGCCAATGACACGTTTGCGCAAACGTATTGCTGAACGTTTACTTGAGGCCAAAAATAGTACAGCAATGCTTACTACTTTCAATGAAGTGGATATGCAGCCGATAATGACTTTGCGTAAAACCTACGGTGAAAAATTTGAAAAACAGCATGGTGTCCGTTTAGGTTTTATGTCTTTTTATATTAAAGCGGTTGTGGAAGCATTAAAACGTTATCCTGAAGTTAATGCTTCTATTGATGGGGATGATGTTGTTTACCATAATTATTTTGATATTAGTATTGCGGTTTCGACTCTTCGTGGCTTAGTCACACCGGTGCTTCGTGATTGTGATAAGCTCAGTATGGCAGAGATCGAAAAACAAATTAAAGCATTAGCTGAAAAAGGTCGTGATGGTAAATTGACAGTAGAAGATCTTACTGGCGGCAATTTTACCATTACAAATGGCGGCGTGTTTGGTTCTCTTATGTCCACTCCAATTATCAATCCACCACAAAGTGCAATTTTAGGAATGCATGCTATTAAAGAACGCCCGATTGCGCTTAATGGTCAAGTGGTGATTCGCCCGATGATGTATCTTGCTTTATCTTACGATCATCGTTTAATTGACGGCCGTGAATCTGTTGGTTTCTTGGTAACGATTAAAGAATTGTTGGAAGACCCAACAAGATTATTATTGGAAATCTAAGAAATAAAAGGCTTTCTGTGTTAGAAAGCCTTTTAAAATGAACAAAAAATTAACCGCACTTTAAATATTTAAAAAGAATATTCCAAAGTGCGGTTATTTTCTTATGTGTTTTTAATTAGAGATCGAAATCGCCAAAATCATTCGTATCAACTTTTGAGTCAATTTGACCAACAAGGTAAGAACTCACTTCCACTTCTTGTGGTGCCACTTGTACGTTGTCAGAAACAAGCCATGCGTTAATCCATGGAATTGGATTAGAACGCGCACCAAATGGCAATGGAAGACCGACCGCTTGCATACGGATATTGGTGATATATTCCACGTATTGCACCAAAATGTCTTTGTTCAAACCAATCATCGAACCGTCTTTGAACAAGTAATCAGCCCAGTCTTTTTCTTGTTCCGCAGCGGCTAAGAATAGATCATAGGCTTCTTGTTTACATTCTTCCGCAATTTCTGCCATTTCAGGGTCATCTTGACCTGCAGCCATAATATTTAAAATGTGCTGCGTACCAGTTAAGTGTAAGGCTTCATCACGAGCGATAAATTTAATAATTTTCGCATTACCTTCCATTAATTGACGTTCCGCAAAGGCAAAGGAGCAAGCGAAAGATACGTAGAAACGAATTGCTTCAAGTGCGTTCACACTCATCAAGCAAAGATAAAGTTGTTTTTTCAAATTACGTAATGTGACAACACATTCTTTACCATCTACAGTGTAGGTGCCTTCGCCATATAGGCTGTAAAGTTGGCTGTCACGGATTAAATCATCGTAATAAGAAGAAATATCGCGCGCACGTTTAATGATTTCTTCGTTAGTTACGATGTCGTCAAACACGATAGACGGATCGTTCACGATATTACGAATAATGTGCGTGTAAGAACGAGAATGGATGGTTTCAGAGAATGTCCACGTCTCAATCCAAGTTTCTAATTCAGGAATGGATACCAACGGCAATAATGCTACGTTTGGACTACGACCTTGAATAGAATCCAATAAGGTTTGATATTTTAAGTTACTGATGAAAATGTGTTTTTCATGCTCAGGTAACGCGGCATAGTCGATACGGTCTTGAGACACATCCACTTCTTCCGGACGCCAGAAGAAAGAAAGTTGCTTTTCAATGAGCTTTTCAAACGTTTCATATTTTTGTTGATCATAACGTGCAACGTTAACGTTTTGACCAAAGAACATTGGTTCTTTTAACTGGTCGTTTTTGTTTTGTGAGAAAGTGGTGTATGCCATTTTTGTCTCCATATCGTAGAGTGGGCGTTAGCCCACCATTTTAATAAGAAAGTTTTGGTGGGCTAAAGCCCACCCTACAAGAATAGAAAGAAATGTCTAATTTAAATCTTACAAGCCCCACCAGCACAGCCGTCATCAAGATCTTCTTGAGCATCTTCGGCACCATCGCGGGTGTTTTGATAGTAAAGGGTTTTTAAGCCGTATTTGTAAGCGGTTAAAAGATCTTTTAACAACACTTTCATTGGTACTTTACCGTCTTCAAAACGTTTTGGATCGTAGTTAGTGTTGGCGGAGATCGCTTGGTCTACGAATTTTTGCATAATACCGACTAAATGTAAGTAGCCATCATTGCTTGGGATATCCCAAAGTAATTCGTAGTTGTCGCTTAAGTTTTCGTACTCAGGTACAACTTGTTTTAGGATGCCATCTTTTGACGCTTTAATACTTACATGACCACGCGGTGGCTCAATACCATTAGTCGCATTGGAAATCTGCGATGATGTTTCCGATGGCATTAAGGCGGTTAATGTTGAGTTACGTAAACCAAATTCTTGAATATCTTTACGCAAGCTTTCCCAATCATAATGTAGAGGCTCTTGTGTTAAGGCATCTAAATCTTTCTTATAGGTATCAATAGGTAAAATGCCTTTTGCATAAGTGGTTTCATTGAAGTATTCGCAAGCACCTTGCTCTTTTGCTAAGTTCATAGAGGCTTTTAATAAATAATATTGAATGGCTTCAAAAGTACGGTGAGTTAAATCGTTAGCTGAACCATCAGAATAACGAACACCATTTTTCGCAAGGTAATAAGCATAGTTAATGACACCGATACCTAATGCACGACGAGCAAGTGAACTACGTTTTGCCGCCACAACAGGGTAATCTTGATAATCTAATAATGCATCAAGTGAACGTACAGCAAGATCGGCAAGTTCTTCTAATTCATCTAAGTTTTCAATTTTACCTAAGTTAAATGCAGAAAGCGTACAAAGTGCGATTTCTCCATTTTCATCATTAATGTGCTCAAGCGGCTTTGTAGGTAATGCGATTTCTAAACATAAGTTAGATTGGCGAACTGGTGCCACTTGTGGATCAAATGGAGAGTGAGTATTACAGTGGTCTACGTTTTGAATGTAGATACGACCTGTTGATGCACGTTCTTGCATTAATAAAGAGAAAATCTCAACAGCTTTGACGGTGCGTTTGCGGATAGTTGGATCTTGTTCGTATTTTACGTACAGTTCTTCAAATTTATCTTGATCCGCAAAGAATGCTTCATAAAGTCCAGGTACATCCGATGGACTAAATAAAGTAATCTCGCCACCTTTAATTAAACGTTGATACATTAATTTGTTCAACTGTACGCCGTAGTCCATATGACGAACGCGGTTGTCTTCTACACCACGGTTATTTTTTAACACAAGCAAGCTTTCAGCTTCTAAGTGCCAAATAGGGTAATAAAGTGTCGCAGCACCGCCACGAACGCCACCTTGTGAACAAGATTTCACCGCAGTTTGGAAATATTTATAGAATGGAATACACCCCGTATGGAATGCTTCACCGCCACGAATCTCACTACCTAATGCACGAATAGCACCTGCATTAATGCCAATCCCCGCACGTTGTGAAACATATTTCACAATAGCTGATGCCGTTGCATTGATTGAATCTAAGCTGTCATCACATTCAATTAATACGCAAGAGCTGAACTGACGAGTAGGTGTGCGCACTCCCGCCATAATTGGCGTTGGTAAGGAAATTTTGAAGGTGGATGTTGCATCGTAGAAACGTTTTACATAATCCAAACGCGTTTCTTTTGGATATTTAGAGAATAAACTTGCAGCTACCAGTAAATAGAGGAATTGTGCAGACTCGTAGATTTCTCCCGTCACACGGTTTTGAACTAAATACTTACCTTCTAATTGTTTTACGGCAGCATAAGAGAACGTCATATCACGCCAATGATCGATGAATCCGTCCATTATGTCCCATTCTTCACGGGTATAATCATCCAATAACGCATGATCATATTTTCCCATGCGTACTAATTTTTTGACGTGATCGTATAAACGAGGAGGATCAAAATGACCGTAGGCTTTTTTGCGTAAATGGAAAATCGCTAAGCGAGCAGCTAAAAATTGATAATCAGGCGTATCTTTGCTGATTAAATCTGCGGCTGCTTTAATAATGGTTTCGTGAATGTCTGAAGTACGAATGCCTTCATAAAATTGAATGTGTGAGCGAAGCTCAACTTGGGAAACAGATACATTGTCTAGACCTTCTGCTGCCCATGTAATAACACGGTGGATTTTATCAAGATTGATTTGTTCCTGCGTGCCATCACGCTTGGTTACCATTAAGCTTTTATTCATTGTACGACCCTTGTTATTATAACGATGTTAAACACAATATATAGTGTTTGTAATGAAATCATGCACAAGGTAATGTGTTTTTTGCTTGAGATCAAGCAATAAATTTTTTGCTTGAATTATTGACAATAGGTAACTTATTTAAAAATAAACAGTTTTTTCGAAGAGCAAAAAAATCAAATTTTTTACTTGTAAAAATGAGAAAAGTGCGGTTGAAATTCGTTGAATTTTTACCGCACTTTGAAGATTAGTTTAGGTATTTGAAAACTTTAATTACTTTTTGCACGCCACTGATTTTACTTGCAATATCTGCAGCTGCATCAGCTTGGGCGTGAGTCACTGTACCGAGTAGGAAAACTTCTCCATTTTCGCTAATAACTTTAACATCGGTTGCTTTAACTCGACCATCAACTAACATTTTTGATTTGACCTGAGTGGTAATCCAACTGTCTTTGCTGATTTGTGCAAAAGAGATTTTCGGGCCAACAGTCAGTTCGTTATAAATATCATTGACACCTTCAACGCCTTTTGCAAGATCTGCGGCAGTGTCTTTTACACCACTATTAGGAACTTGACCGATTAAAAGTACTCGACCATTGTAAGACACTGCATTTACACGACCTTCAGTTTTGATTTGAGCATCTTTTTCAACGGCATTTTCTACTTTGAATTCTAGTGTTTCGTCATCTACTTGTGTGCCAGCAGTTCGAGGATCGGTACCTACTTTAGCTGCTACAGCTCCACCTCCAATCACAGCTGCAACACATCCCTGTAAAAAGATTGTTGTTCCAAGTACGACAGCCAGTTTTTTTAATGGGGATAATTTCATATTAACTCCTTTTGAGATTGAACTACTGGTAGTTTGAAAGTAATTTATTTTTCTGTCAAGCACTTGGGAACAACGTATGGTCAACTAATTCACAAAGGGCATTGATAACAAAAAGATGGTTTTCTAGGACTCGACTTTCTTTGGTTGCCGGAATTGATATTTCTAAATCGCTATCTGCTAAAATTCCTTGAATTGCATCGTTATTAGAGCCAGTGAGTGCAATGACATTAACTTCTTTATTTACTGCATGAGAAATAGTATTTAGCACGATTTTCTCTGTTCCCAAAGGTGCAAAAGCGATAAGTAAGTCGCCCGGTTTGGCAACGGCATTGAATTGGTGACAATACAATTCTTCAGGCGAGTGTTCAAAAACAAGAGAAGAACCCACCGCACTTTCTAAACTTAAGAGCACAGAGGGAAAACTCGGTCTTGCTAAATCATATCGATTAAGTAAGTTAGATACGAGAAACTGTGCATTGGCATAAGAACGCGAGATGCCACAAGCGATCACTTTATTGCCGCCTAGCAAACATTGCATCACCATTTGGGTGGCGTTAGCAATATTTTCCGAAAGCATGCTAGATGCAGCAATTTGAATTTGAATACTTTCGCTATAAATATCTTTTACTTTTTGTAACATCATAAAAAGCCATTAATCGAGAAAATTAGGAATCCATTGAATATCTTGGGGCGTTTTGCCAAAGGCGATTAAATCAAAACGACAATCGGCGTCTTCTAAGCTCATATTTTGTTTTACAAGCCATAAATTTGCGGCATCCAACCATTTTTGTTGTTTTCGCCAATCTACGCTTTCTATTGCCGAGCCAAAGGCACTATTAGAACGCTGGCGAACTTCAACAAAAACGATGGTTTCTTTGTCACCCATAATAAGATCAAGTTCACCACATTTGAAATTTTGATTAGCAGCGATAAATGTTAAGCCTTTTGATTCTAAAAAAAGGCGAGCTTGATGCTCAAAGCTCGCCCCTTGTTGACGTTTTAAAGAAAACATTAGTTTGCGACCGGTACAACTGCACCATCTTGATATTGATACCAAGTCATATCGCGTTCAACATTACAGTTGGTATCAGCACTTAAAATCCCTGTTAAGCCACTCAAGCGATAGCCTGGTACTTGGCGCAATTCATTAAATTGGTTGATGAGTAACCAAGCATCCGCACCCATTGCGTATAAACGCATTAATTGATATTCACCGCCAGTTGTTTTGGCCAATTTTTGATATTGTGGTGAATTGGTTTCTTTAAAAAATGGAATATCGCTAAACTGTACACCGTTCATCTGTGTGATAAAGTCCGTGTTGGTGTTTGTCGCATTTGCGCTTGCTCGTGAGCTGGCATAAATCGCTAAATTAGGCGCGATATTTGTTAAATAACCTTTCATTTCTGCCAGCTCAGTTGGACTTGCTACGACATAAAGTGCGGTTGTATTTGAGTTATTTTCTTGAACGAAATAGGTCACATCCGCAGGCAAATTGTAGTAACGGATATTCGCATCAGTACCTGCTAATTGTTGCCAACGTACATTAAAGGCATTGCCTACGCGTTGCCCTAAATCATTTTGTGGCATTGCGACAAGTGGATTACGCACGCCATCGTTCCACATTTTATTGGCGGCAGATTCAGCTTCATCTTCTGGAGAAAGTCCGTAATAACAAAGTTGAGGAATCGCACGAGAATTTGGTGTGGCATTTAATGCAAGCACATCTATACCTTGAATTTGAGCAGGATCTGCTAAAATCACATCAAGATTTTGTTTTAGTAATGGACCCACTAACGTTTTAATCCCCGCTTGTTTTGCTTGCGCAATGATATCTTGTACAGAATTCATTGAGGTATCAAACACTTGCACTGGAATGGTTGAGTTACCTTTCGCGTCGTTGAAACCCGATTGAATGGTTGTACCAAGAATTTGTCCGTCACCACTTAATGGCAATAGTAAACCAATTTGTGACACATTCGTTTGTTGGAAATTAAGCAATGTAAGCAATTCTTTTGGGAATAACGTTGCGGCTGCATGATTTGGGTAAGCATTTTTCCAACTTTGCAATGCTTGGCTTAATTGAACTGGTTGACGAATATAATCATTGTAGGTTTTGATTAAGTTTAACCAACCGCCTAAAGCCGCGTTGCCTTCATCTGAAGCATTATTGATTATGCCAGTATTTGCTGAACGTAACAATGCCCAAGTTTTATCAACGTTATCTTGGCGACGTTGTACATCTGTTAAATTCTCATCAATTTTTACCCGCGCTTTTACGGCTTCAATGATGTCTTTACGGTTTTCAGCAACAATAGCTAAGGTTTCGTAATAACGAGATTTTTGTGACGGGCTTAATTTATTTAAATCCAATGCACGTAATTGATTTTTCGCGACTTCATTAGCATTTTTTGCAGCAGAAATTCTCGCTTCAATTAATGTACGATCTAATTTTTGCGCATCATTTAATTCACCTAATTCACTTAATAAAGCTTCTGATTGTTCAACTTTATTTTCACTGATTAACACGCGAGCCGCGAGCAATTTATAGGTTTGTTGATCTTCGAGTTCTTGTGCTTGTCCTAATTTATTCATATAAAATTCAGAACTTGCATTCGCATCTTGTTGTAAAGTTTGCGTAAAACTGCTGCCAAGTAGATTTGAACAGCCAGCTAAGGTCATTGACAATAAAATTGGCATTAAACGTTTTTTAAAACGTCCGCCTTGTAATAGAATAGACATTCTTGCTCCATCATGAACAGACAATAGTTGTGGCAGATCTTACTTATCTCATAACTTAAAAGCAAACAAAAATGACTGATTTAACCGGAATTTTATACATTGTTGCCACGCCGATTGGCAATTTACAGGATATTACCCAGCGTGCTTTAGATACTTTTGCTCAAGTGGATTTAATTGCAGCAGAAGATACTCGCCATAGTGGCCTTTTATTAAGTCATTACGGTATCAAAAAGCCCTTTTTTGCTTTGCATGATCACAATGAACAAGAAAAAGCCCATATTTTGGTGGAAAAACTCAAGCAAGGTAGCAATATTGCTTTAATTTCTGATGCAGGGACGCCATTAATTAGTGATCCCGGTTTTCATTTAGTACGACAATGCCGTGAAGCTGGCATTCGCGTTGTTCCTTTGCCTGGGGCATGCGCAGCAATTACCGCACTTTGCGCATCGGGGATTGCTTCTGATAGATTTTGTTTTGAAGGCTTTTTACCTGCGAAAAGTAAAGCGCGCAAAGATAAATTAGAAAATATCTCAGAAGAAGACCGCACTTTGATTTTTTATGAATCCACTCACCGTATTTTAGATACGCTAGAAGATATGCAATCGGTGTTAGGGGAAGAACGATACATTGTGTTAGCCCGTGAAATTACTAAAACTTGGGAAACGATTACGGGTAATACGATTAAAAATTTACGAGAATGGCTTTTAGAAGATCCCAATCGTACAAAAGGCGAGATGGTTTTGATTGTGGAAGGCAAACCAAAGTCTGACAATAACGATGAAATCTCCCCACAAGCGGTGAAGGCGCTTGAATTAATTGCAGAGGAATTACCGCTGAAAAAAGCGGCGGCTATTGTTGCTGAGTTGTATGGTTATAAGAAGAATGCTTTGTATCAATTTGGATTAGCGCATTTGGAAAAGTAACCTCAAAATCAGCCGCACTTTATTCATCCGATTTTAATCTGTGCTGTTGCACTAAATAGATATGAGCTATTACAAAATATTTACTTTTAGACTGGAAAAAATATGTTAAACCAAGTTTCAAATACATTACTGACACCAAGTAATCTTTCAACTAAAGCATTGCTCAATATTTTCGACATGATGTCGCATCGTAATATTGACTATGCTGATTTGTATTTTCAACTTAGCCAAGATGAAAGTTGGGTATTGGAAGATGGCATTATAAAAGAAGGCGGTTTTCATATTGATCGTGGTGTTGGCGTGCGGGCAGTTTCTGGTGAGAAAACAGGCTTTGCTTATTCTGATCAAATTAATCTTGCTTCTTTGCAGCAATGTGCGGAGGCGGTAAAGGGGATTGCGCAAGTAAAACAGGGAAATTTGATTTCGCCAT
Organism: Haemophilus haemolyticus; assembly: GCF_003352385.1. Classification (NCBI taxonomy): domain Bacteria; kingdom Pseudomonadati; phylum Pseudomonadota; class Gammaproteobacteria; order Pasteurellales; family Pasteurellaceae; genus Haemophilus; species Haemophilus haemolyticus. Next base: position 1,082,352 of record NZ_CP031243.1, read on the forward strand.
CCGCTTTTAATGTTGTAAATCCTATTGCTCGTTATGCAGAGATTAATCCTTTGGAAAGTTTGACTAAAGAGAAAAAAATTGAGCTATTACATTTGGTTGATCGTACAGCACGCGCGGAAGACCATCGAGTAACCCGCGTATCAGCAAGTCTTAGTTCCGTTTATGAGGAAATATTAGTCATGGCGACGGATGGTACGTTAGCTGCAGATATTCGTCCTTTAGTTCGCTTATCTATTTCTGTGTTAGTAGAGAAAAATGGAAAACGTGAACGAGGAAGTTGTGGTTCTGGTGGGCGTTTCGGTTTAGATTGGTTCTTTGAAGTGATTGATGGCGATATTAGAGCAGTACGATTTGCTAAAGAAGCGGTTCGTCAAGCTTTAGTAAACCTTAGTGCAGTTGCAGCACCTGCAGGATTAATGCCAGTTGTATTAGGTGCGGGTTGGCCTGGTGTGTTGTTACACGAGGCTGTAGGGCACGGTTTAGAAGGGGATTTTAATCGTAAAGAAAGTTCACTTTTCACAGGCAAGATTGGTGAACAAGTGACTTCACCGTTATGTACGATTGTGGATGATGGCACGATTGAAAATCGTCGAGGATCATTGACTATTGATGATGAAGGTGTACCAAGCCAGTGCAATGTACTCATCAAAGACGGGATTTTGCAGGGTTACATGCAAGATAAAATGAATGCCCGTTTGATGGGCGTAGCACCAACAGGGAATGGCCGTCGAGAGTCTTATGCCCACTTACCAATGCCTAGAATGACTAACACCTATATGCTTTCTGGACAAAGTCAGTTTGATGATTTGATTGCTTCTGTAGAACAGGGGATTTATGCACCGCACTTTGGTGGCGGTCAAGTGGATATTACGTCTGGTAAATTTGTATTTTCCACTTCAGAAGCTTATTTAATTGAAAAAGGAAAAATTACGAAACCTGTGAAGGGCGCAACTTTAATTGGCAGTGGCATTGAAGTGATGCAAAAGATTTCTATGGTTGCAGATAAATCAGAACTTGATTTAGGTATCGGAGTTTGTGGTAAAGAAGGGCAAAGTGTGCCAGTTGGTGTTGGACAGCCCGCACTAAAAATTGATGAAATTACCGTGGGTGGTACAAATTAAACCAAAATTGCGCAAAAGATCACAAAAATCCCATTAAAATTGGATTTTTACTGGCAATTTCATTCAAATTTTGATAGTCTCGGGCAGAATTGAATTTTTATATCTTTTAATTATTTTAAATTATGTTGAAAAGAATTTTAGTTATTATCGGTTTAGCGACGCTCGCAACTGCTTGTTCTAATGGTCCTCGAACGGCAAATCATCAAGTTATTTCAGAAAGTGATGATGCTCAATTAACCGGTTTGATTAATCATTTAGAAAAAGGTAATCGCGCAAGTATTTTCCACAAAGTGAGAACAAACCGTTCATCTGCATTGATGGGAGATAAGGCTTTAGCTGGTGTTTACAATGAATGGGTAGGCACTAGTTATCGTATGGGCGGTACAACTAAACGTGGTATTGATTGTTCTGCATTTATGCAAACAACTTTTTCTGAAGCCTTTGGTATTGAATTGCCTCGTTCTACGGCTGAACAGCGTTATTTAGGTAAACAAATTAGTAAATCAGAGTTGAAAAAAGGCGATTTAGTATTCTTCCGTAAAAATAACCATGTCGGTGTTTATATTGGTAACAACCAATTTATGCACGCAAGTACAGGGCAAGGTGTGACGATAAGTTCCCTTGATGAAGAATACTGGGCTAGAACTTACACTCAATCGCGTCGTATCATGTAATGAAAAAGAAAACCGAACATTAAGTTCGGTTTTTTTGATCAGTTCATTGATAGAAATCTCCCCTTTTAATCGAGGAGATTTTTATTATTCTTTAAATTCTTCCATCATTTCTTGTGCTTTTTTCACCATATCTTCTGAACCAACAAATAGTGGAACGCGTTCATGAAGTGCGGTTGGTTCGATATCTAAAATTCGGCGATAACCATCCGTTGCGACACCGCCCGCTTGCTCCGCTAAAAATGCAATTGGATTGCCTTCATATAATAAACGAAGTTTGCCATTTGGATAGTTAGTTGCACTTGGGTAAATATAAATGCCGCCTTTTAATAAGTTGCGGTGAAAGTCTGCTACAAGTGAACCAATATAGCGAGAGGCGTAAGGGCGATGAGTCACTTTGTCTTCTTCTTGGCAATATTTAATATATTTTTTCACACCTTGTGGGAATTTGAGGTATTGCCCTTCATTAATGGAATAAATACGGCCAGTTTTTGGCATTTGCATATTTTCATGTGATAGACAGAATGTACCGATTGATGGGTCATAAGTAAAGCCGTTAACCCCATTACCAGTGGTATATACCAACATAGTTGATGATCCGTAAACAATATAACCTGCGGCAACTTGTTTATTCCCTGGTTGTAAGAAATCTTCTAAGGTGACTGGAGTGCCAATTGGAGATACGCGGCGGTAAATAGAGAAAATCGTACCGACGGATACGTTTACATCAATATTTGAAGAACCATCAAGGGGATCAGTTAAAATAATGTATTTTGCATTGCGCCCACGTTCCGTATCAAATGCGATAAAACTTTCTTCTTCTTCAGATGCAAACCCAGCCACTTCTTCACGTGCCATTAATGCCGCTTTCATCGTGTTATGGGCGAATAAATCAAGTTTCATTTGACTTTCGCCTTGTACGTTTTCAACACCTGATTGGCCGAGAATATTTGTTAAGCCTGCTTTATTAATATCTCGGTGAATAATTTTCGCTAAAAGACGAATTGACGACAAAATACCACTCAATTCCCCTTTTGCATTTGGGTATTCTGCTTGGCGTTCAACGATAAATTCACTCAATGTTTTCATAATTTTCCTTTTAGTTTTTCATAATGCGTTGATTAATTATAGGGAATTTGGAGTGTAAACTCTAATGATAGATTATCAGAATGAGATCTTTATCACAAAAATGTCACATTTATTGCTGTAATTTTTAGAAGCTATCACTTATTTGTTAATTAATTCTGGAGCGATTTTGTGAATTTGCGCTCCAAATAAACTTGAGCTACCATAACCGCACTTTATTAAGCCAAAAGGTAAAAAATGAAAATCGCATTAGGCATTGAGTATAACGGACAAAATTATTATGGTTGGCAGAGACAAGAAAAAGTCCGCAGTGTACAAGAAGAATTAGAAAAGGCGCTTTCTTGTATTGCGAATGAAAAAATTGACATATTTTGTGCTGGCAGAACGGATTCTGGTGTGAGTGGAACGGGGCAGGTTATTCATTTTGAAACGAATGCGGTTCGTCCAGAGAAGGCTTGGGCTTTTGGTACGAATGCTCATTTACCCGATGACATTGCAGTGAGTTGGGCAAAACAAGTCGATGATGAATTCCATGCAAGATTTTCTGCAACAGCACGCCGTTACCGCTATATTCTTTATTGTAATAAATTACGCTCTGCGATTTTAGCGGGGGGAATAACTCATTGCCATTTAGATTTAGATGCCGAAAAAATGCATCAAGCAGGGCAATGTTTATTAGGGGAACATGATTTTTCCTCTTTCCGCGCTGCACAATGTCAGTCTCATACGCCTTGGCGTAATGTGCATCATTTGAATGTGTCTCGTATCGGAAAATATATTATTGTTGATATTCAAGCGAATGCTTTTGTGCATCATATGGTGCGCAATATTGTGGGAAGTTTGATTGAGGTCGGTGCTAGAAATCAGCCGATTGAATGGATGCAATGGCTACTTAAGCAGAAAAATCGTCAGCTTGCCGCACCAACAGCAAAACCTGATGGATTGTATTTGGTGGATGTGATTTATCCACAAAAGTTTGATATTCCTAAACGCCCAATTGGTCCTTTATTTTTAGAGGATGGTTTATTAAATCGCACTTTGGAATAAAGCGTCATTTCATGTTTTAAATCACCATATCTGAAAATATTCTTCATAAAAAAAGACCGCACTTTAAAAGTGCGGTCAATCTTAAGTGAATTTTATATTAATTTTGATATTCCATAGTTCACTAAAAATCCACCAATCACTAGCCATAAATAAATCAGTATCCCTAAAATCAGAGGTTTTAGTCCTGCTTTCTTTATTGCGCTTGATTGCGTAGTTAAGCCGAGCGCAGCCATCGCTGAAATTAATAAGAAAGAATCGATTTCAACTAATAATTTCACGAGTTCTTTTGGTAATAAATCAAAAGAATTAAAAATGGCAACGCCAATAAAAAGTACAGCAAACCAAGGAATTGTAATTTTGTGTGACGTATTTTCTGATACCTCATTACTACGCGTTAATAACCAAGAAAGCATTAATAAAAATGGTGCGAGCATCATTACTCGGATCATTTTGGTAATGACGGCGGTATTCGCCACGATAGGATCTATATTTCCCCCGATAGCGTAAACTTGAGCCACTTCATGTACGCTAGAGCCCACATAAATGCCGAATTGATGAGCGTTAATTAAATTTTGTGACCAGGTGTAGAAAAATGGATAAGTAAAAATAGAAAGCGTCCCGAAAATGACCACTACGGCAATCGCCACTGAAACTTTATGAGATTCTGCTTTGGTAACAGGCTCTGCCGCCATAACCGCTGCCGCACCACAAATACTACATCCAGCCCCAGTGAGATAAACTAATTGTTTATCCATTTTTAGATAACGAATGCCCAAAAGTGCGGTAAGAAAAAAGGTTGAAATCAGCATGATTGCATCAGTGACGACAGCATTTAAGCCAACATCGGCGATATCGCCAAAAGTTAGGCGAAAACCATATAGCACAATGCCGGTGCGAAGAAGAGGACCTTTCGCAAATAATACACCTTTTTCCACTTGTGCAGAAAATTGCGGGTAAATGGTATTGCCGATTACCATTCCCAGCAAGATGGCAATAATTAAGGCACTGATATGATAGTGATGAGAAAAGTCGGTACTCCCTAAGTAGCTAGCAAGTACAGCGATAATCGCGATAAATATAAGTCCGAAATAAAAGGGACGAGTGTTCATTTTTTCTTTCCTTAGTTAGTATGAGTTTCCTTTACCCAAGCACTTTCATCCAAAATTTTTCCAAAATAACTTTCCACTAAACGGCCAGTTACATCTGTTTGAGGATCGGTAAATAGCGTTTTAGGCGTACCGCTCTTTATCATTTTCCCTTTATCCATCACGATGACTGTGTCTGCAATATGTTTAATCACGCCGAGGTCTTGCCCTACATAAATGTAAGAGATACCTAAACGTTGCTGCAGATCAAGGGTTAAATTTAGTAGCTGAATGCGTACTGAAGCATCTAGATTGCCAAGAGCATCATCTATAATGATTATCTCAGGTTCTAAAATCAGCGCGCGAGCCAAAGCGACACGCTGTTTTTGGCTGATAGAAAGATTTTTGATTTTTAGATTTGTGTAATCGGGGTAAAGCCCTACAAGTAACAGTGTTTCAAAGATTTTTTGATTGCGACGTTCTTCATCCCAATCTGTTGCTAAACGTAGTGGCGCATCTAATGCCTCACCGATATTTAAGCGAGGATTAAACGCTGAATTTGCATCTTGGAACACCATTCGAATATGTTGCGCGCGGTATTGAAAATCCTCAAATTGCAATTTATGATCGTTAAATAAAATTCTGCCAGAAGTGGGCTGTGTAATGCCTGCGATCATTTTTACTAACGTTGATTTCCCAGAACCATTTTTGCCGATAATTGCTAAGGTTTGTTGGCGTTCAAGAGAAAAACTTACATTTTCTACCGCATTAAAGTCACTCGTGCCAAATAAACGTTTGCGACCTTTAAAGGTTTTCGTCAAATCTTCTACTTGTAATAACGGCATTATTCATTTCCTTTGCTTGCAAGTGTTAATGGTGTACTCATTGCTTTTTCTTTGAAGGTTTTCTCGCGTAAATTAATTGGATAATGGCAAGAAAATTCATGTTGTTTTATTTTGAATCGAGTTGGTTTTTCAATACATTTTTTCTGTGCAAAAGGACAACGAGGACCAAGACGGCAACCAATAGGCATTTGTTCTAAAATTGGCACGGTACCTTCTAAGGTGCTTAGTTTGGTTTTAAATCCTAAAGGCTGCGTAAAATCGGGTACGGCATTAATCAATGCTTGTGTGTAAGGATGATGAGGACTTTCAAGCAACATTTGTGTTGGACCTGATTCCGTATTTTGCCCGCAATAGAGTACAGAAATCTGATCGCACCATTCACTAATACTTCTGATGTCATTGCTAGCCAATAAAACGGTTGTACCTTGGTTTTTGTTCATACTCGAAAGTAATCGAAATACCTGTAATGCTGTTGTTGCTTCTAATGCATTAGTCGGTTCATCGGCAATGAGCAAGCGGGGCTGGTTTGCCACTGCGATAGCAATCATGACTTTTTGTCCTTCACCTTCCGTTAATTCATTAGGATAGCTTGCCATAATGTCTTTGTGTTCTTTTATCCCTACACGATGCAATAATTCAACGGCACGGCGTTTTTTCCAACCAAACCATTGCCACCATTTGCCTTTAAATGTCCAATTCGGGATATTTTGGATTAATTGTTTACCAATTTTCCGGCTTGGATCAAGACAAGAAAGGGGATCTTGGAAAATCATGGATATTTCTTTGCCGACCAGTTTTCGACGTTTATTGGGACTGAGTTTTAGTAACTCTACATCATGAAAGCGAAAGCGATCTGCGGTAATAATCCAGTTTTCTTTGATGGCATTACAAATTACTTTGGCGATTAAACTTTTACCAGAACCTGATTCGCCAACAAGCCCACAGATTTCCCCTTCATTGACCGATAAATTTACGCCGTCCACAATCTTAACGAGGCCATTTGAGGTTTGTATTTCGATATTTAGGTTACGGATGTCTAGTAGTGCCATAAATTATTCGTAATATTGGTTGATAGCTTTAGTTAAGCCATTGCTAAAAATAATGCTTAATAAAATGGTAAAAATAATTGCAAAGCCAGGGAGTAATACCGTCCAAGGTGCAAGATAGAGTAATTCTAAAGAATCTCGAATCATTGCACCCCATTCTGGGGTTGGTCGTTGTGCGCCAAGGGAAATAAAACTCAAGGCGCTAATATCCAATATGGCGACAATAAATGCGCGTGCAATTTCTTGAACATAGATTACGGTGATATTTGGCAAAATAGTACTTTTTAATAATTCCCAGTTAGAAATACCTTCAAGTTTTAACATGAGCACATAATCTTTTTTTAATTCTTGTTGAATGGCTCGATAAATTGCATGGATGAAATAGGGCAATATCGCTAAAAGTGTTGCGAACATTGCATTCAATAAACTCGGTTCCATCAGAGTGGAAATTACGATAGCAATGAGCAGAATAGGGAGCGATAAAAAAGCATCGAAAATATGACCAACAAAACGCGCTTTTAGGCCTTTCAACATACCAGCAACAATGCCAAGGGTTCCACCAATTAAGGCAACTGCAAGTACGACTAGCAATGATGATCCAATAGTGTAACTTGTGCCCATAATTAGTCGACTTAGTACATCACGGCCTAAATCATCAGTACCAAAGAAAAAGGCAATTTGACCTTTTTCTACCCAAGATGGTGGCATTAATTCTTGTCCGACAAACTGCATATTATGAGCATAGGGCGCGATCCAACCGCTGAAAAGTGCGGTTAGAATTAACAACGTTAATAGATAAAAGCTGAACAACGCAATGGTATTTTTGCGAAATAGTAGCCAAATTTGGAATATTGAGGTATTTTCTCGAAATTCTTCAGGTTCTTTATCTTGCATACCAACCTTTCTTTTTAAATGGATCGAGCACGAAAGTAAGCGCTTTAATGAATGTGTCGATCAAAATAATACAAACTCCAATAACAACTACACCCGCAGAAATACTATTGTAATCTTGTTGTGTTACGGCATCGATCAGCCAGCGACCAATTCCAGGCCAACCTAAAGCGGTTTCTACCAACATACATTGAGTTAATACTAGGGTAAACACGCGAGGTACTTGTGGAACAAGTAGAGGAAACGTATTACGGAATACATATTGATGGAGAATTTTCCATTTTGACCAACCCCGTGTTGTGGCAACTTTGGCAAAATTTTGGTTCAAAACATATTCTGCTCGTTGTTGAATAATTCGGATAATTTCCATTGTTGGTAAAATGCAAAGTACCAGTGTCGGTAAGGCTAAATGTTGCAAAACATTTTGTACAATTTTGGTGCGATAAGGCACATCTATAAACCAAACATCAATGACAGGAAAACCGGTAATCGGTTTTATTTCATAGAGTAAATTGTATTGCCCAATAGAAGCGATTTCCCAATGATTCACCGCTGCCACATAAAGTAAAATCGGCGCGAGCCAAAATATCGGGATCGACAAACCAACATAAGATAAACTTTTTAAACTCTTAGCAAAAATATGCTGAGAATTGACCGCACTTATAATGCCAAGCGGCACGCCGAGAATGAATGCCAATAAAAGTGCGGTAAAACAGAGCTCTAATGTGGGTGGAAGCACCGTTAAAATTAAATCTATCAGCGATTTTCCACCGTTATAAGTAATGCCAAAATCGCCATGTAATAAGGTGCTTAAATAATTAAAATAACTGGTGTAAATATTGTGCGTGACGAGATCTGCATTAAGCGGATCTCGCAATAAAATCACGAAACTTAGCAAAGATAACACAAGCAAAAGCAAGGTTACCCAAAGGGTATGGCGAATAACAGACCACAACATTAGGGTTTCTCCTTGTGTAAGCGTAAGTCCGAAAAGTTAAGGCTACCGAACGGTGTCATTTCCACGCCTTTTACTTGGCTATTTGCCACCAAAATACGTTTTACATTTGCGATAGGGATAATCGGCAATTCATGTAGAATCAGTTCTTGAGCATCATTATAAGCACGCGCCCGTTCAGATAAATTAGAGGTGGCAATCGCGCGATCCATTAAATGATTAAATTCTTCGTTACACCAGTTAGATAAATTTGTGATTTCATTTTGTGTATTACAGCTCAAAATAGGGCGCATAAATCCATCAGGATCAAGATTTCCTGCTAACCATCCAGCTAAAATTAAATCGTAATTTTCTGATTTATTACGAAGTTGCTCACTCAAAAATGTGCGTGTCACTGTCCGCACTTTCACTTTCACACCGACTTGATCCAAATCGGATTTAATCATTTCCGCCATTTTAAAAGGTGCAGGGTTATACATTTGTTCTTCATTAATCACCCATAAATTGAGCGAAAGATGTTTATTTTCTAATTTTTTCTTCGCGACTTTTGGACTGTAATCAAAGTCAAATTCTGGCGTGTTTACGCTAGAAGCCCAAGATATTTCAGGAATAATATTATTTGCCACTGTGGCAGTATTGTGATAGATGTTGTGAATAATACGTGCGCGGTTCAAACTTTGTGAGATAGCTTCTCGAATGGTACGATCCTGCATCAATGGTTTTTCAAAATTGAAGGCAAGATATGCCAAATTCATTCCGTCAGTGGATTGCATATAGTAGTGCTTATCATCGCTCTTTAATAAGCCAATTTGGCTCACTTCAGGATAAGAGGCTATTTGACATTCATTATTGAAAAATTTGACGAGTCGCCCGTTTCTATCGGTAGATAAATCCACGATAATATTTTCAATTTTTGCTTCTTTTTTCCAATAGTTTTCGTTACGTACTAGGCGAACATATTGGTTATACACATAATCTTTTACTTGATAAGGCCCTGTGCCCACTGGGTGAGTATCTAATTGAGTGAGATTATCGTCAGCACTTAATTGATAGGCATATTCTTGTGAAAAAATAATCGCATATTGGCTGGCAAGATGAGACAAGATCGATGAATCTGGCTCAAACAATTCTATTTTCACTTGGTAAGGTGAAAGTGCGGTTACAGATTTGATTTTTTCATTAAGTTTAATGCTATCAAAATAAGGAAAGCGAACTTTTCTTGCTTGCTCGTGAAACACTTTATATTGTGGGTTTTTATAGGTAATTGCGGTTTCCGCTAAGGTTGGCAAGTAGGTGTCATGACCCAACACACGATTAATTGAAAACACCACATCTTCCGCATTAAAATCACGAGTTGGGGTAAACCAAGGCGTATGATGGAATTTCACCCCGCGGCGTAAATTAATCAAAATTTCTTTGTTATCTGGTAAAATTGAATAGGATTGCGCAAGCACGGGTGTAACGTTCGCACTATGGTTTTTTATTTCAAAAAGTTTGTTATAAATTTGCTCTGTGACGACATTCATACTTGTGCCAGCGTCAGCAGTTTGCGGATTAAAAGAAAATCCAGAGGCGTTAGTACAATAAGTTAATCCGTTTTCTGTGAGGTGTTCTGGTACGCGCGGAGCCGCTTGAAGTTGGGAATTCAAGCCAATACCAAATAGAAAACAGAAAAACGTAAGATTTTTGCGTAACATAACAAATGCATTGTGATAAATTATGTGCCAAATTGTAAGGCATATTAGTAAAAATGGCTAGGATATTGAATGTTTAATAGGGTTCAAAACGAAATCAATCAAATTATTAATCGTGGTTTTGACCGCACTTTGCGCTTGGCGGTAACAGGGTTAAGTCGGAGTGGAAAAACGGCGTTTATTACAAGTTTAATCAATCAACTTCTCTCCATTAATCAAAATTCATCACAGCATTTGCCATTATTTGAAGCAGCTAGAAATGGTGCGATCTTGGCGGTAAAACGAGTATCTCAACAAGATCTCAGCGTGCCACGTTTTGATTATGAAAGTAATTTAAATGATTTGTCACAAAATCCGCCGCAATGGTTTGAATCTACTCGTGGCGTGAGTGAAACGCGTTTAGCAATTCGTTTTCAACGTCAATCTGGCTTGCTACGCCATTTGAAAGAACGCGGCACGCTTTATCTGGATATTTTTGATTATCCGGGGGAGTGGCTGCTCGATTTGCCGTTATTAAATCTAGATTTTCAACAATGGTCACAAGAGCAAATCAAGGTCACAACTGGCGTTCGTGAAGAATTGGCGCTGAATTGGTTTTCCATGTTGCAGGATTTGGATTTAAGTGCGGTCGCAAATGAAGATGTTTTAGCTAAGATAGCGAAAAGTTATACGGATTATTTACACCAATGTAAGTCGCAAGGCATGCAATTTATTCAGCCTGGGCGATTTGTATTACCGAGTGATTTAGAGGGCGCGCCCGCATTACAATTTTTTCCATTAATTCATCTTTCAGAAGAACAGTGGAAAACCTTGAAAAAAACAGCTAAATCGAATAGCTATTTTGCCGTGCTGACAAAACGTTATGATTATTATCGCAATAAAATTGTGAAAGGTTTTTACGAAAATTATTTTTCTACCTTTGATCGTCAAGTTATTTTGGCGGATTGTTTAACGCCTTTAAATCACAGTCAGCAAGCCTTTTTAGATATGCAAATGGGTTTAAACCAGTTATTTAATAATTTCCATTATGGCAGCAGAAATTTTCTTCATCGTTTGTTTTCTCCGAGAATTGATCGATTAATGTTTGTTGCGACGAAGGCGGATCATATTACTCGTGATCAAATTCCTAATTTAGTGAGTTTAATGCGCCAAATTGTGCAAGAGGGGGGGCGTCATGTGGAATTTGAAGGAATAGACACGGAATACACTGCCATTGCGGCTGTTCGTACCACAAAGCAAGTGATTGTAAATCAGCAAGGAAAAGAAATAAAAGCGATTCAAGGGATTCGTTCTATTGATAAACAACCGATTACGCTTTATCCAGGAACGGTGCCAAGTAAATTACCAAGAACAGAATTTTGGCAAAAACAACCGCACTTTGATTTCGATAGTTTTGAACCTCAGCCTTTAGAACATGGCGAAACTATTCCCCATTTGAGAATGGACGCAGTTTTACAATTTTTATTAAGTGATCGATTTGAATAAAAAAGTGCGGAAAATTTTCCGCACTTTTTTCATCTTTCTAGCCCGTATTGCGCATCCCAGCTGCGATACCTGTGATGGTAATCATCAATGCTTGTTCCACATCGGGATTTACTTGCTCTGGATTTTCACGGAAACGGTGAAGCAATTCCACTTGCAGTAGATTGAGCGGATCCGTGTAGATATTACGCAATGCGATTGAATCTGCAATCCAAGGTAAATCAGACATCAATTCACTTTGGTGAGAAAGTGAAAGCACAGTTTGAATATCATCTTCAAGTTGCTTACGTAAATTTTCGCCTAAATACCAAAGCTCTTTTTTCACCAATCGTTGATCATATTGTTGGGAAAGCCAAGTATCCGATTTACTAAATACCATTTCCAACATTCCGATTCGCGTTGAAAAGAACGGCCAGTTTTCGCACATTTCATGAATGATATCGTCTTTGCCTTGTTCAATAATCTGACGGATAGAGGCACCCGCGCCTAGCCAAGCGGGCAGCATTAATCGATTTTGCATCCACGCAAAAATCCAAGGAATGGCACGTAAACTTTCCACGCCGCCATTTGGATTACGTTTTGCTGGGCGAGAGCCAAGTGGCAGTTTGGAGAGTTCCTGTTCGGGTGTCGCACTACGGAAATAAGGAACAAAATCTTTATCACCACAAACCACGCCACGATAAATATCGCAAGAAATCGTGGAAAGCTCGTCCATTATAGTGCGCCATTCTGGTTTCGGTTCTGGTGGTGGTAACAGATTTGCTTCTAAAATGGCACTGGCGTAGAGATCAAAGGTTTCTACCGCCACAGCCGGTAAACCCAGTTTGAAGCGAATCATTTCGCCTTGTTCTGTTACACGTAAACCATTTTTTAGTGAACGAGGTGGTTGAGAAAGTAATGCCGCATGTGCTGGCGCACCGCCACGACCAATTGTGCCACCACGTCCGTGGAATAAAGTGAGTTCAATGCCAAGTTTTTCTGTTAAATTCACTAAGGCTTCTTGTGCACGGTATTGCGCCCAAGAGGCAGCCATCATTCCCGCATCTTTGGCGGAATCTGAATAGCCAATCATCACCATTTGACGATTATTGATCACGCCACGGTACCAACCCACATTGAAAAGTTGAGTCATCACTTTTTCGGCTGCATCTAAATCGTCTAAGGTTTCAAATAATGGCACGACAGGAATATGATATGGCACGCCCGCTTCTTTTAAGAGTAAATGAACGGCTAAAACATCAGATGCGCTACGTGCCATCGAAATAACATAACACGCAATGACACCTTGTTTTTGTTGAGCAATGACTTTGCAAGTATCTAAAATTTCTTTGGTTTCAGGCGATGGCGTCCAGTTTTGCGGAATTAATGGACGGCGTGAGCTTAATTCCCGAATTAAGAAAGCTTGTTTATCGTCTTCTGTCCATTGAGAGTAATCACCTAAACCAATATAGCGCGTGATTTCAGCAATCGCATCGGTGTGACGTGTGCTTTCTTGGCGAATATCCATTTGAGAAAGTGTCACGCCAAAACAACTAATACGGTGCAAAATATCCAACAATGAACCATTTGCAATAATGCGCATACCGCATTGAATTAAAGATTGATAACAATCGTAAAGCGGTTCCCAAAGTTGATTATCTTCCAAAATAATTTCGCTTTCGGATACGCGCGGTGTGCGATCTGATAGATGATCATCAAAATAAGCTAATGTTGCCGTAAGCTGATTGCGTAAATTTTTCACCACAAAGCGATAGGGTTCTAAATGATCACCGTATTTAGCACGAAATTCATCGCTACATTTCACCATTGAAAGTTCATCAGCTAATTTGCTGATGTCTTGTAAGAATAAATCCGCCGCTTTCCAACGGGCAAAATAAAGCACTTTTTTGGTGATTTGTGCGGTGACAAATGGATTTCCATCACGGTCGCCACCCATCCAAGAGGAAATACGCACAGGTTTTAATCCTACTGGCAAATCGTAACCTAAAAATTCACGAGCGGTTTCGTTGAGTTGGCGTAAAAACTCTGGCACAGCTTGCCACAAACTATTTTCCAACATCGCAAAGCCCCATTTTGCTTCATCAAATGGTGTTGGACGAACAGTACGAATTTCGTTGGTATGCCATGCTTCAGCGATTAAGCGAAGCAAGAGACGCTCAATAATATTGCGTTCTTTCTCTGTTAAATCATGATGTTCTAGCTTGCTTAAACATTTATTGATTTCAATATGTTTATGAATGAGTGAACGACGTGTTGTTTCTGTTGGATGTGCAGTCAGAACAAGCTCAATTAATAATTTTTCGACGGTTTTATGCACATCTTCCACAGAAGCATTTTGTTCTTTTAAGCGTTTGAAAAGTTCACTTAGGGATTGAGAAGAACTTTGAGCAAGAGAATGTTCACGCGAAATCGTTTGATATTGTTCCGCAATATTCGTGAGGTTTAAAAATTGGCTGAAAGCACGTGCGACAGGAATAATATTTTCATTAGAAATACTACCGAGCGTGTCGAGCAATTCTTGTCTTGCTTTATCATCACCCGCACGAGAATTACGAGAAAGTTTACGAATATTTTCGATTAATTCGAGAATATCGGCACCTTGGGCATCATTGATTGTTTCTCCGAGAAAACGCCCTAACATACTAATGTTATTGCGCAGAGTGCGGTACTCTTGTGTCATAGGAACTCCTAAAATTAAAAAATAAAATTTGTCAGTTGGCGATAGATATAACTAAAAATAGGGTGGAGGGCAAATGCTATTCAAGGAAACCTTGAAAATAATCAAGAAAAGCTAAAAAATAGATAAAAAAGAACCGCACTTTTTATGGATTGTTTAAAAAGTGCGGTTTATTTTTAATAAGTTTTATAAAATTGATTTAACGGATTTTCGAATAATAAGCTCAGGGCCAATGTCAATACGACTATATTGCTGAACGCCTTGATCTTTTTGACTAATACGCTCTAATAAAATATTCACCGCCTGTCTGCCTAACCGTAGCTTCGATTGGTGAATGGTGGTTAATGGTGGCGCATAGAAACGTGAAGCATGAATATCATCATAGCCGATAATGGATATATCATCTGGCACGCGTAAGCCTTTTTCTGTCAGTGCAGAAATTGCACCGAGCGCCATCACATCGTTACAACAGAATAGGGCAGTTGGTAATTCCTCTTGCGCCAGCAAGCGATTCATACATTCATAACCATCTTCAGGCTCAAATGCACCTTCGAAAATCCAAGATTCACGCACCTCAAGATTCGCATCTGCCATCGCTTTTAAAAAGCCTTCATAACGCGTTTTTGCCGTAGTTTTATTGAGTTCACCGCAGATAATCCCGATTTTTTTATGACCGCACTCAATGAGGTGTTTGGTTGCTAAATATCCGCCATCAAAACTATGATCATCAATCACATCGGTATTAGCATTTGGGCCCCAATCCATTACAACCATTGGAATAGTGGAAAATGATGAAAGCAAATCCAAGGAGTCTTGCGTATATTCAGAACACATCACCAGCAAACCATCAACCCGTTTTTTCGCCAACATTTCCAAATGGTTTTTGACTTTTTCAGGATCATTTTGTGTGTTACACAAAAATAAAGAATAACCTTGTCGATAGCAATGTTCTTCGACTGAATGAATAATCTCCGCAAAATACGGTGCTTCACTGGTCGTCACAATCATTCCGATGGATTTGGTGGTATTGACTTTCAAACTGCGCGCCACAGCACTAGGGGAATAATTAAGTTGTTTAATTGCGGATAACACCGCTTCTTCCGTATCTTTTGCAACGAAGCGGGTTTTATTAATAACATGAGATACGGTTGTGGTGGACACGCCAGCCATTTTTGCCACATCTTTAATTGTTGCCATATATTTAAATCCCTAAAAAATTTTTCCTATTATAAAGGTTTGTTGAGAATTTAGTCATCTTTATTGCAAATTTTTTATAAAAAGAAGTGATTTTTTCGTATTATTCTTGCTAGAATGTCTGCGTTATTTTTTATGAGGAGAACAAAATGAGCGATTTTGGTTATGCAATGATTATGGTTGTTTTTAGTATGTCTGTTGTCGTGGGGCTTGCACTTTCAATCTTTTAATCAAACCAACTTTTTATTATCACCGCAGTTTTGTTTCTACAAAGTGCGGTGATTTTTTTCGGTGTTTTGCTTGCCCGTTTAAAATATGGTAAAACTAACGCCGTTTTATTCACAACATATATAGGAAGTTCTATGTCAAATTTACAAGCAATTATTGAAGCTGCATTTGAGAAACGTGCAGAAATTACACCGAAAACTGTTGATGCAAAAACGCGTGCGGCAATTGAAGAAGTGATCGAAGGATTAGATTCTGGAAAATATCGTGTTGCCGAAAAAATTGATGGCGAATGGGTAACACATCAATGGTTAAAAAAAGCGGTTTTACTTTCATTCCGTATTAATGACAACCAAATCATTGACGGCGCAGAAACAAAATATTACGACAAAGTGGCATTAAAATTTGCGGATTACACTGAAGCACGTTTTGCTGAAGAAGGTTTCCGCGTTGTGCCTTCAGCAACGGTGCGTAAAGGAGCATACATTTCTAAAAACTGCGTATTAATGCCATCTTATGTAAACATTGGTGCTTACGTTGGCGAAGGCACCATGGTAGATACTTGGGCAACGGTAGGTTCATGCGCACAAATTGGTAAAAATGTGCATTTATCGGGTGGTGTGGGCATCGGCGGCGTATTAGAACCATTGCAAGCTAACCCAACCATTATCGGTGATAACTGCTTTATCGGTGCACGTTCAGAAGTGGTGGAAGGCGTGATTGTTGAAGATGGCTGTGTTATCTCAATGGGCGTATTCATCGGTCAATCAACCAAAATTTATGATCGTGAAACCGGTGAAATTCACTACGGCCGTGTACCAGCAGGTTCTGTAGTGGTATCAGGTAGCCTTCCATCAAAATGTGGAAAATATAGCTTATATTGCGCCGTGATCGTGAAAAAAGTGGATGCAAAAACTTTAGGTAAAGTAGGTATTAACGAATTATTACGTTCTATCGAAGAATAATTAAAAACTTCATAAAAAAATACCGCACTTTTATCATCTGCCCTGAAAAGTGAGTTTGACTCTCACTGATTAAGGGCAGATTTTTATTGGCAAGTCGCTGAAACTTTACCCCCAAAAATATCCCCAAAATTAACCGCACTTTTTAACTTTTTTCTCGCTGAAAGACTGTAAATATAAACATGTTTGTATAAATAATATACAAATTCTGTTTAAAAAAAAAGCAATTGTTCGCGCTTTTATTGAGTTTTATCTGCATACTCATATACTCTCTGCGATTTTATTTCTCACTTCTTTATAAATAGAAAAAAGAAGTGGGAATTTGTTTTTTATATGATTAGTGAGGCATTTATGAATAAAATTTTCCGTATTGTATGGAGCCAAGCAACCCAATCTTGGGTGGCGGTATCCGAATTAACTAAGGCACACAAAAAACAAAGTTCATCAAATTCTCAAGGAAGTGCGGTTAATTTTTCAGGAAGAATTTTCAAATCCTCCGTCGTCGCGTTAGGGTTGTTATCAGGCGCGAATACGGCCTATGCAGTCAATACGGCAGGTGTTGGACCAGCGACAGCAGTGGCTTTGGGGACTGGATCAAGTGCTAATACAGCAACATCAGTAGCTCTTGGGAATGGTGCGAGAGCTAATAATCAAGACGGTATCTCCATTGGTGCAAGTGCAGTTAATGGAGCGGCGGCTACGGGATCAATCGCTATTGGTAAGAGTGCAGTAAATGGCGCAAAAGAGTCTATTGCCCTTGGTATATCTGCTAGCAATGCAGGTAATAACTCGATTGCTATCGGTAATACAGCGGTAACAAAAGATGGTTCTGAGGCCATTGCTATTGGTAGCAATACGGTGGCGAAACAACAATCTGTTGCTTTAGGGAATAATGCTAAGGTAGGTAGTAAAGGTATTGCAATCGGCTATAACGCAAATGTAGTGGCAGAATATGGTATTGCACAGGGTTATGGTGCATCCAGTACTAAAACAGATGCGATTGCCATGGGACGTGCGTCTGTATCCTCTGGTGGCGGATCAGTTGCCTTAGGGGAAGAATCGAAAGCCACAGCGAATCACGATATTGCAGTAGGACCGCTTGCAGCAGCAACTGGTTCTGACTCAGTGGCAATTGGGTACAACAGTAAGTCTAATGCATACCGGTCTGTGGCCATTGCCAATGAAGCGGTTGCTGATGGCTTAAATTCTATTTCCATTGGTTGGACTTCAAAAGCAACTGGAAAAGAAAGTGCAACTCTTGGTGATCATGCGCAGGCTCAGGCAGAACACTCAATTGCTGTAGGTTCTAGTTCTGTTGCGAGAGAAACAAATGCTATTGCCTTAGGTACGCAGGCAAATGCAGCTAAACAAAATGCCTTAGCGTTAGGGACTAGTTCTTATGCGGGACAGGATGCAGTATCTGCTGGATATGGAGCGATTGCTGCAGATAATTCGGTAGCGATTGGTTCAGGGTCATGGACAGGGAATATAGCAGGCATAGCGATTGGTAAAGGTGCCAAATCGGTTGGTTTGCAAGGGGCTATAGCAGCCGGTCTCGGTACGAGAGCCGTAGGGCATTCCTCCATTATGATTGGCGGCTCAGATATTTCGGAGGCAGCAAAGCAAACCGTCAATTATGTCAAAGAAGACCATAATAATGTAACAGACGTTACCGTGGAGGAAACTATCAACGGCGAAAAGGTAAAACGTCATTACAAGGTTGTCGGTACGGTTGACAAAAGCGGCACGCTCGCCGACGCTTATGAGGAGATAACCCGCAAGCCAATGAACACGACTAGTTTGGATTACTCCAAGGTAACAAATGGTCATTCCTCCATTTCCCTCGGTATCCACGCCCTGTCTCAAGGGAATTTGGGCACGGCAATCGGTACGGGCGCACGCGCCGACAGCCTCGGTTCAATCGCGCTCGGCGCAGGGGCAGTGGCAAACCGTCAAAATGCCGTGGCAATCGGCACCGGTTCGACAACCGAGTTGCAAGGCACGCGCCAAACCGACGTATCCTACAATGCCGCCGGCTCAATTGTCTCTTCTGATTCGCCTGATGTTGCCTATACCTTCAAATGGGCGGGCGGTGTCGATACTTCCGCCGGCGACGTGGTATCCTTCGGCAGCGCAGGCGCGGAACGCCAGTTGAAAAACGTGGCAGCCGGTCGCGTGGCAGATGATTCAACAGATGCCATCAACGGCTCACAGTTAAACCCGTGGCGCGCAAAGTGGCATCTGGCTGGCAGGTGGCCGGCGATGAGAAAGCCAAGGTTGCCGGCATAGGTTCGGACGATCAGGTCAACTTCACCAACGGCAACGGCACGACGGTAAGCGTGACGGTGCAGGACGAGGTAAAAGAAACCGTTACCGAAAACGGCAAACAGGTTGAAAAAATCAAAACCCCGAAAGGCGCGAACGTCAAATTTGATGTAAAGGCAGCAAATAACACAATCACCGTAACTAATGAGGGTGTGAAAGTCAACACGGGCAACATCAGCACTACAGCCGTGCCGACAGTAACTAAGGGCGATGCAAACAAAATCGCTACTGTAGGCAACGTGGCAGATGCCATTAAAGCGGCTGCTTGGAAGGCTACTTCTGATGCAACGACCGATGGCGAAAATAGCGGCAAGACAGAGCAAGAAGTCAAAGCAGGCGATACAGTAACTTTTGAAGCAGATAAAAACATCAAGATTACACAAAATGCTGGCAAATTTACATTTGCTACGAAAGATAATGTAACGTTTACAACTATACAAGTCGGTGGAGATCAAGGCCCTAAATTATCTAAAACAGATGATGGAGACTTGAAAGTATCTGGCCCTAATGGTACAGATCCAGTGAAAGTCACTAATGTGAAATCTGGCTTGAACAAATATGGTGATCAAGTAAATGGTGCTGACGTACCGGGTACAACGGATAAAAACCGTGGTTTAGTTGATTTGTCTAAGCCTACTACAGGGGAACCTAAAGTAAGCGACAATACAGCCGCTACTGTAGGTGATTTACGTAACATGGGTTGGGTAGTATCTTCTAATAAAACGACTGGTGATTTGGGCAATCCATATTCTGAAACGGTAAAAAATGCTGATGAAGTGAAATTCGTTGGCAAAAATGGAATACAAGTAAGTGGAAAAACTGATGATAAAGGTGTAAGAACATTAACATTTGAAATGGAAGCTGGAGAAGTCACTCCAACTGAAATAACAAAAGCTGATGGAACTAAACTTGTTAAAGTAGGAGATAAAGTTTATAAGCCTGAAGATATAGGAACAGATGGACAACCTAAACAAGGAAAAGACCCAGTTGGAACTATAGCAAATGATGGAAAAGTTTATAACAATGGAGATGTGACAAACGGAGCTCCAAATAATGGGGCAAATCCTATAGATGGCATAACTGTAACTCCAAATAATGGATCTAAGTTTGTAACTGGGAACCAAGTTGCAGATGCTATTGAAAAATCAGGATTTGTTGTAGGTAAAAATAATAAAGCATTATCAGCATCAGATTTCAAAAATGAAGATGAGAAAGTAAATCCTAATGATGAATTAAGATTTGCAGATGGTGATAATACCAATGTGAAACTTGCAACTAAGGAAGAGTTAGATGCTTCTGGAAAAGTTAAAACAGTAACAACTGTAAAAGTTGATGTTGTAGACTTACCTGTAAAATATACAGATGCAGATGGAAACATTGTTAAAAAAGGTGAAGATGGAAAATATTACAATCCTAAAGATTTAGAAGGAAAAGTGTATGATCCAACAACTAAGAAATTTAAAAATTCTGATGGAGCAGATTTAGATAAACAACCAGAAGCAAAAGATAATATAGTATCTAGTTTGGTTAATCCAAATGATGCGGAAGGTGGTAAAGTAGGAACACCAAGTACATTAACAAATGTAGCAAATGGAGCAAAAACATTTGAACCTGTAGCTGCTGATGGCACAAAACTTGTACAAGTAGGGGACAAGTTCTACCCTGCAGACAAAGTAGAAAACGGTATTTTAAAACCTGGTACAGATGCAATAGCAGATGCGAAAGATCCTGTGAAAGTGGCTAATGATGGTAAATGGTATCTAGCATCTCAAGTAGAGGCTAATGGCAAACCAAAAGAAAATGCTACTCCAATAGCAGATGCAGATCTGCCAAATAATATTGGTAAATCAGGTCTTGTTGATTTCAGCAATTCTAATCCTAACAATGCGGCTACTGTTGGAGATTTACAAAACTTAGGATTTGTTGTATCCACTAGTGATAATGGGTATTCAGACCAAGTACGTAATGCTAACAAAGTAGACTTTAAAGGTGGAAATGGTATTGAAGTCACTGGAAAAACTACTGCTGATGGAACTCGAGAAATTACAGTCTCTATGAAATCTGGTGATGTGGTTTCTACTAATAAAGAGGGCAAACGGGGCACAATCACAACACCTGAGGGTAAAGTGGATGTTGTGAAAGGTGATGATAATAAATGGTATAAAGAGTCTGATTTAGGTGTTGATGGTAAACCTAAAACTGGTGCCGATGCAGTTGATGTAACTACAAATCCAGTAACTATAAATAAAGGTGCTGGTTTTGTAACGGGTAACCAAGTTGGTGATGCAATTGAAAAATCTGGTTGGAATGTTGGTTTGGCTGATTCATCTAAAGCTAATGACGCATTTAAGGGTGACAGTAAAGCCTTATCAGCAGATAAACTTGAGAAAGTAAATCCAGATGACAATGTTCGTTTTGCCGATGGTAAAAATACCAAAGTTCAAGCTGCAACTATGGATGAGGTGAATAAAGATGGTAAAAAAATCACAAATACTTATGTGAGATTTAATGTTGATTTACCAATTAGTCAAATTACCTCTGAAGATAAGGATGGTAATAAGGTTGCTAAAGCTGCGGATGGTAAATGGTACCCAGTTAAAGAGGGTAAACCTGATACAACCAAAGAAGCCTTAGAACCAAGTAACGTTCGTACATCAGCTTCAATGGATCCTGATGGCTTAGGAGATAAATATACCTCAACAACAAGTCGTGAAGAAGGTTTAACTCCAACTCAGCTTGGTGAATTGACAGGTAAACAAGAAGCTGCTGCAGAAGCCGCAAAAACTAAGATTAAAGAATTATTGAAGGGACAGCCAGATGATGTAATTGCTGCAGCGTCTGAAGCCGCAGTAAAAGCTGCGAAAGAAGAAGCTAAAGTACAATATCTAAAAGATAAAGGTTTAGATAAAGGTACTGGCGGTACAGTTATCTCTAATGTTGCATGGGGTACGAAACCAAGTGATGCAGTGAATGTTGATCAATTACAGAATAGTGGTATTAATATTCATTCTAGTAAGGTTGAAGGTTCTACTGGTAAAGTGATTTCCGCTCATACTTCGCCAACTAAAGTTAAAATGGATGAGACGGTTAATGTTGATGCAGGTAACAATATTGAGATTACACGTAATGGTCGTGATATTGCGATTGCAACTTCAATGAACCCTCAATTTGATAGTGTCCAATTTGGTAAAGAAGGGCCGAAGATTACAGGTAAAGCAGCACAACCTGCAAAACCAGCAACAGCGACTAGCCCAGCTACACCAGCTCAGCCTGCTGAATTAAGTGTGAATGGTGCGAAAATTACTGGTGTTGCACCTGGTGAAATTTCAGCAACTTCAAAAGA